>CAWAIJ010000004.1:0-274173 GCA_963782075.1 uncultured Actinomycetota bacterium | reverse complement strand
GGTCGGGCCGGTGGTTGAGGTGCGAGCGCAGCGAGCCTCGAAACCCCCGGCACTCTTCGACCTGCACACGCACTTCCTCCCACCACGGGTGATGGCCAAGGTGAGGGCGCAGTTCGATGCCGCGGGGCCGTTGATCGGCCGACCGTGGCCGCTCCACTACCGCGACGACGAGGCGGCGCTGGTCGAGGTGCTCCGCGGCCTCGGCGTACGCCGCTTCACCGCGCTGGCCTATGCGCACCGACCGGGCATGTCCGAGTTCCTCAACGACTGGACCGCCGGGTTCGCCGAGCGGGTGCCGGAGGCAGTGTGCTGCGGGACCTTCTTCCCGGAGCCGGACGCCGCGGCGTACGTCGCAGTCCGGCTGGCCGCCGGAGTCCAGGTGTGGAAGGTGCACGTGCAGGTCGGGGCGTTCGACGTCCGCGACCCGTTGCTGGACGAGGTGTGGGGGCTGCTGGCCGAGGCCGGTACCCCCGTGGTCATCCACGCCGGCAGCGGCCCGGTCGCGACGAAGTTCACCGGACCGGAACCGGTGGCCGAGTTGTTGACGCGCCATCCGCGGCTGCCGCTGGTGATCGCCCACGCGGGGGCGCCCGAGTACGCCGAGTTCCTGGACCTGGCCGAGCGCTACGAGCACGTCGGCCTCGACACCACGATGGCGTTCACCGACTTCTTCGCCGAGATGGGCGCGGCGTACCCGGCTGCGCTGTTGCCGCGGCTGCGCGACCTCGGCCTCGCGGGCAAGGTCTATCTGGGCAGCGACTTCCCGAACATCCCCTACCCCTACGCCACCCAGCTCGAGGCGCTGGAGCGGCTGGACCTGGGCGAGGACTGGCTCCGGGCCGTGTGCTGGGAGAACGCCGCCGCCCTTCTGCCGAGGAATGGGTGTGACCTCGTGGGCGTTGACCCGTACAGTTGAACTGCTTGACAACTCCAGAGGGGCTGATCGGTTTCGACTTGGGACGTTAGTTCCAGGGGAAGCGGGTCGAGAAGCCAGCGTCATCTCGTAAACGATCGCTGGAAACCTATAGTTGCCGACTCCAATCGCAACGACTTCGCTCTCGCTGCCTGAGGCAGTGATCGAAGGGTCTGACCGGGCACCCGTCCTCGTCCCGGACCCAGGCCTCATCTAGAGGACTAGCTGCTCATCTCCTGTCAGGAGGGGTGAGTGGGACTTTTTCCTGACTGGGCCTGTCGGCGACGTGTCTGTGCGAGCGCCGGGGCCGAGAAAAGCGATCAATACAGACTGCACCCGGAGAAGACCTGGTTCGACGCTCGAGGACGCGGGTTCGATTCCCGCCAGCTCCACCAGCCAGACAGCCCTCTGAACGACAGCCGCTTCGACATCACGTCGGAGCGGCTCTCGTGTCTTCCGGGGTGTTGCCAGGGCTCACCAGGCCTACGCCGAGGCACCCGGTCATGGCACCATCCGTTCTCATGACCGATCCTGGCCACGTCGCGGACCCCGAAGTTTCTCGCTACAGCGTCGTCGTCGGGGAGGCCCTTCCCGAGCTCGACCAGCGACTGTCGGACGAGCTCGACGAGTTCAATGCGGCTGCGACCAGTGACGTCCCACCGGCTCGTGAGCTGACCGTGCAGCTGTTCGACGGTCCCGGCCAGCTGGTTGCTGGCGCGAGTGGGTGGACGTGGGGCGTGGCTGCCGGCATCGGCATGACCTGGGTGCATCAGGACTCACGTGGTGCGGGTCTGGGCACGACCCTGCTGGCCCGGTTCGAGGGCGAGGCCCGAGCGCGAGGATGCACCCACGTGTTCGTCACCTCGTTCACCTTCCAGGCGCCCGGCTTCTACGAACGCCACGGCTACCGCGAGATCTTCCGGTGGGAAGGAGTGCCCACCGCGGACGCCGCCGACGTGCACTTCCGCAAGGAGCTATGACCCAGCCGGTGCGACCCTGGCGTCCCGTCGGCCGGAGCGCTCGAGCGAGTCGGCGATGAACCCATCGGCCTTCAGGCCCTCCACGAACCGGTTCAGGAACTCCTTGGTCTGCTGACGCTTCGACCTGGCGGTCCCCACCGCCTGCTGGATCTCCATGAACGCCGGCTCCAGGACCCGGAGCCCCGGATGTGTCGCGACCAGATCAAGCACGGGCTGCCGGATGCCGGCACCCACCTCGAGCTGCTGGTCCATGAAGACGGTGGTGCCCTCGTCGCCGCGGACGAGCTCGGCGTGCTGCACCGTGCGTGACAGGAACAGGTCGTAGGCCGACCCGTGCTTGACCCCGATCCGCACACCGGGACGGTCGACGTCCTCCACCGAGCTCAGGGGTGACCCGCCGGGCACGACGAAGCTCCCCTCGATCACGGCGTACGGCGCGGTGAACGCGACTTCTTCCTCCCGCGCCGGGTCCACGGCCAGGAAGCAGATGTCGGCCCGGCCCTCGACCATCGCTTCGAAGGACTGGCGTGCGGCGTCGAAGCAGGTGAACTCGACCGGGACGTCGAGGTGAGACGCAACTGCGCGGGCGATGTCGACGGTGACGCCGCTCGGTCGCGCGGCCGACCCTTGAGCGAGCACCGGGTTGCCGAGGTTGATCGAGGCCCGCAGGGTTCCGCTGGGCGCGAGGTCCGTGACGATGTCCACGGTCGCATCGTGCCAGCCAGCCCGGAGCCGGCCTTCATGCCCAGGGGGGTGGTTTCGAGGGAGAGTCGGTGGGTACGTTCCACGCCATGTCCTCACCTCCGCGGATCATCGCCGGCCGCTACCGGGTCCTCGAGGAGGCCGGGCGGGGTGGCATGGGGAGCGTCTGGCGCTGTGTCGACGAGCGCCTCGGCCGTGAGGTCGCGGTCAAGCAGGTCGGCCTGATGCCCGGCGAATCGGTCACCGACCGGGCCAGGGCGCTGCGTGAGGCGCGATCCACCGCCGCGCTCAACCATCCCAACGTCGTCTCGGTCTACGACGCGGTCGCGGAAGACGGCCACGTCTGGCTGGTCATGGAGTACGTGCAGGGCCGCACGCTCGCGCAGATCGTGCGCGAGGAGGGCGCCCTGCCCCCGGCCCGGGTGGCCTGGATCGGCGCCCAGGTCGCTGATGGTCTGGCCGCCGCTCACGCGCGTGGCACCGTCCACCGTGACGTCAAGCCCGGCAACATCCTCATCGCCGACGACGACCGCGCGAAGATCTCCGACTTCGGAATCTCTCGGACGGCGGGGGACGACACCCTGACCGAGTCCGGCATGGTGACCGGGACCCCGACCTACTTCGCGCCGGAGGTGGCCCGCGGTGGTGAACCACGAGCGGCCTCCGACGTGTGGGCGCTCGGCGCGACGCTCTACACGGCAGTCGAGGGTCGGCCGCCGTACGACAGCAACCCGAACGCGTTGGCGGTCCTCGCGACCATCGCCGAGGAGGAGCCGCGCGTAGCGGAGCGCGCCGGTTCTCTCACCGAGCCGATCAGCCGGATGCTCGACCGCGACCCCGAATCCCGTTGGTCGATCGAGGACGCGGCGCAAGCCCTGCACCGGGTGCACGACCAGCACGCCGTCCCAGATCACACCCGCGAGGAGACCCGGGCTCCAGTGGCCGCGGCGGCGGCGGAACCGGCCGCAGCTGCGCCGACGCCCTCGCCTCCCGTCCTCAACCCCGCCGAGGCGCACCCGAGGAGACGAGGTCGTGGGCCACTCCTCGTCGCCGGCCTGGTCACGCTCCTGGTGGTGGCGATCGCTGCGCTGATGCTCCTCCCCGGCGACGACTCCCCGACCGTCGCCGAGAAGCCGTCGGACGGCTCGTCGGCGACCACGGACGGGTCTGCGGTCACCCCGGACCCGCCGGAGTCCACGCCGGCGGACGAGCCGGAGACCACCGAACCCAGCGCGGATGCTCCCGCCGGCGGGAGCCGGGTCGCCTTCGTCGAGGACTACTACGCCGACCTCCCCGAGGACACGGAGAGCGGGTACGCGAGGCTCGCCCCGTCCTACCAGGACGACACCAGCTACGAGAGCTACGAAGGCTTCTGGTCCACGATCGACGACGTGACCGTCCAGGACACCGTTCCTGCAGGCGCCGGCGCGGTCGACGTGACGCTCCTCTACGACGGAGAGGACGAGGAGGTACGTCGGATCCACCTGGAACGAGGTGACGGCGGCTGGCTGATCGCCGGCGACGAGATCGTGGGGTGACCGGGAGGGTCGTTCGGCGCCATGATCGGGGTGTGAAGCTGCATGAGTTCCCACGGCACCCGCTGACCTTCGGTCCGAGCCCGGTCCACCGGCTGGCCCGGCTGACCCAGCACCTCGGCGGCGCGGAGGTGTGGGCCAAGCGGGAGGACGTGAACAGCGGCCTGGCGTACGGCGGCAACAAGATCCGCAAGCTCGAGTACATCGTCCCCGACGCACTGGCCAGGGGTGCCGACACCCTGGTCTCGATCGGTGGGGTCCAGTCCAACCACACCCGGCAGGTCGCGGCCGTGGCCGCCCACCTCGGGCTGAAGGCCCGGCTGGTGCAGGAGAAGTGGGTGCCGTGGGACGACCCGGTCAACGACAAGGTGGGCAACATCTTGCTCTCGCGGATGATGGGGGCCGACGTCCGGCTCGACCCCTCCGGCTTCGACATCGGCATCCGCCAGTCCTGGGAGGACGCGCTCCGGGAGGTGGAGGAGGCCGGCGGCACGCCGTACCCGATCCCGGCCGGCGCCAGCGAGCACCCGCTGGGCGGCCTCGGCTTCGCCAACTGGGCCTTCGAGCTGGCCGAGCAGGAGAAGCAGCTCGACGTCTTCTTCGACACGATCGTCGTCTGCACGGTGACCGGGTCCACCCACGCCGGCATGATCGCGGGCTTCGCTGCGCTCGAGGAGCTCACCGGTTCACGTCGCCGGGTGCTCGGTATCGATGCCTCGGCGACCCTCGCGAAGACGACCGACCAGGTCACCCGGATCGCGCGGCACACCGCTGACCTGATCGAGGTGGGTCGTGACCTGCGCGACGACGAGATCACGGTCCTCGAGGGCTGGGCCGGCGACCTCTACGGCATCCCGGTCGACTCGACCATGGCCGCGATGCGGCTGGGGGCCGAGCTCGAGGCGATGATCACCGACCCGGTCTACGAGGGGAAGTCGCTCGCCGGCCTGGTCGACCTGGTCTCCGGCGGCGAGATCCCTCGCGACTCCACGGTGCTCTACGCCCATCTGGGCGGGCAACAGGCTCTCAACGCCTACCACTCGCTCTGGAGCTGAGACCGCGCGTCACCCGAAGGTGAGCCCGTACTTCTCCAGGATGGGTTGGGTCGCCTCCATGTCGCCCTCACACCCGTACGGCGTGATGATCGGGCCGAGGTCCAGGTCGTCCGGTGCCGTGTCGATGATCCGGAACGCCTCCTCGAGGCCGCCGGGACTGATCATCTCCAGCACCCGGGATGGCTGGTCGGACGCGTTCCAGAAGGTGTGCCACTCGCCGCGCGGCTTGAAGACCAGGTCGCCGACGGCGGCGACGTGCTCGTCTCCCGCGGCGTGGAACCAGACCTCGCCCTCGAGGATCAGGCTGAACTCGTCCTCCAGCGTGTGCCGGTGCATCGGAGCGGCGATCGAGTGGGGAGCCAGCAGGTGCTCGACCACGGCGAACCGGCCGCCCCAGTCCTTGGAGTCGACCAGGAACCGGTCGCGGCACCCGCTCTCCGACCCCAGCACCTCGCCCTCGCCGGCCCTGATGATGTGCGCCATCTCGTCAGTGTCCGCTCGAGCGGTTCCCGGCGCCATAGTCCGCTCAGATCATCCGGCCGTACCGTGAAGTAAAGGTTCCGGTGGAATTCGTCCGTTCTCGGTGCGGTGGTGCGGTCGACGCCCCACGCTGAGCGCCATGACTGACCCCGGACCACCCACGCTCGCCGCACGACTGACGGTGGCTGTCCTGGGTCTGACTGCGCTCGGGGTCGGTGCGTTCTGGATGTGGTCCACCTCGACCGGCGTGATGTACGCCGGCGTCCCGCAGTGGGTCGTCGGGCTGTTCGTCGTCGGGCTGCTCGTGGCACTGGCCCTCGCGGTCCATCGCGTCCACGACAGCGAGCCCCGACGCCACCGGTGACCGCAACGGGCACAATCGCCCCATGGTCCTCGGGAGACTGCTCGCGCTCACACTCGGCCTGCTCCTGGCGGGCACCGGGTCCTCGGCCCACGCCCACACCCTGGAGCTGGAGCCGACGACGCTCACCCTCGACAGCGTCCGGCGGTACGCCGACGTTGAGACCCCGATCGGGGTGACGCTGGTGTCGGGTGAGGAACCGGCGCCGGTGGCCGACGCCCAGGTGCTCCTGGAGCGGCGAATCGACGGCACCTGGTCGGAGGTCGGCGTGCTGGTCACCGACGAGTCCGGACGCGCCGAGCTGAGCCAGACCCTCGCCCGCGACGCCCACGACAACGCCTTCCGGGCGTCGTACGCCGGCGACGTCACCCACGAGCCGGCCACCTCCGGGACCTATCTCGCCCCGATCGAGCGTCGCACGAGCATCGTGACCGTCGGCGGTCCGCGCAGCGTGGTGGACGAGGAATCGGTGGAGCTCCGGATCCGGTGGCGCACCGCCAGCGGCCTCCCGGTCGAGGGCCGGGTGGAGGTGCAGCGGCGTGATGCCGGCCAGAAGAAGTGGGACCGGGTCCGACGGGTCCGCACCGACCAGGACGGCGCGGCGGCGCTCGAGGTCCGGCCCCGGGTGGACACGCGGTGGCGGGTGGTCGCTCCCGGCCTCGACTGGGTGCGACGCGACCGGAGCCCGATCCACCGGGTCGACAACCTGCCGCCCGGCGTACCGGTGAACCTGCCGAATGCGGCACCGCGGCCCCGCGTGAACCTTCCCGACCAGGCTCGCGCGGTCGGCGACGGTGCGAACCCGAAGGTCACCCGGATCCCGAACGGCGTCTGGAACCAGATGACCGGCCGCACCTGGCACCGCGGCTGCCCGGTGGGCCGTGCCAGCCTGCGGCTGCTGCGCATCAACTACTGGGCCTACGACGGCTACCGCCACCGTGGCGAGGTCGTCGCGCACGTCGACGCCGTCGACAACATGCGGGGAGCGTTGGCCGAGATGTACGCGCGCAAGCTGCCGATCCGCTCGATGTACCGCGTCGACCGGTTCGGGTGGTCCAGGCGACTGCAGGGCGCCGACGACTACCGCTCGATGGCCTCGGGCAACACCTCGGCGTTCAACTGCCGCCACGTGGTCGGCCGTCCCGGCGTGCGATCGCCGCACTCGTACGGGCGCTCGCTCGACATCAACCCGTGGGAGAACCCCTACCGCGCGTCCGGTGGGTGGTTGCCGAACTCGTGGTGGGTCTCGCGCTCGCACCCGCGCGTGGCCTGGCGCTCGCGCGAGCACGCCGTGGTCGCGCTGATGGCGCGACACGGTCTGCGCTGGACCTACGGCACCCAGGACGCGCACCACTTCGACGTCCCGGCCCGCAGCGGTCGCGTGATCGCACCGCAGGCCCGGGCCTGCGGCACCACCGTCTGCCACTGACATGAGTGAGAAGTCCTGCGTCTTCTGCTCGATCGTGGCGGGGGAGATCCCTGCCCACATCGCCTACCAGGACGACGACTTCGTCGCGTTCCTCGACACCCGGCCGGTCTTCAAGGGCCACACGCTGCTGGTCCCGCGCGAGCACGTCGACACGCTGCCAGACCTGCCCGCCGCGCTGCGGGACCCCTTCCTCGCGCTCGCGCAGCGGCTCGCCACCGCGATGAAGGAGGCGCTCGGCGCGCAGGGGAGCTTCGTGGCGGTCAACAACACCGTGAGCCAGTCCGTGCCGCACCTGCATCTCCACGTGGTGCCGCGCACCAAGGGCGACGGCCTGCGGGGGTTCTTCTGGCCGCGCACCGCGTACGCCGATGCCCAGGAGGCGAGCCAGTTCGCAGCGCGGCTCGCTGCAGTCCTACAGTGATCTGCGCACTACCCCCGAACAGATGGAGCTGAGATGGGTCGATTCGACGGACGCGTGGCCGTAGTCACCGGAGCCGCGCGCGGCATCGGTTACAGCACCGCACAGCGGTTCGCGCAGGAGGGCGCCCGGGTCGCGGTCATCGACCTCGACGAGGGTGCCGCCAAGAAGGTGGCGGCCGCTCTTCCGGGCGCAGATCACCCCAAGACGAGCCATGTCGGCATCGGCTGCGACGTCACCGACGCGGCGAGCGTCGAGGCCGCGATCGAGAGGGTCGTCGCCGAGCTCGGTGGCGTCCACATCCTGGTCAACAACGCCGGGATCACCCGCGACAACCTGCTCTTCAAGATGACCGAAGAGGACTGGGACATGGTCGTCGGCGTCCACCTGAAGGGCGCGTTCCTGATGACCCGCGCCGCCCAGAAGCACTTCGTGGCCCAGAAGTACGGCAAGATCCTCAACCTCTCCAGCGTCTCGGCGCTGGGCAACCGCGGCCAGGCCAACTACTCGGCCGCCAAGATGGGCATCCAGGGCTTCACCCGGACCCTGGGCCTCGAGCTCGGCCCGTTCGGCATCAACGCCAACGCGATCGGTCCGGGCTTCATCGCCACCGACATGACCGACGCGACGGCAGCACGACTGGGGATCCCGGTCGAGGAGTTCCGCGCGATGAGCGCCGAGTCCAACCCGGTCCGCCGGGTCGGGTTCCCCGAAGACATCGCGGCCGCGGCCGCCTTCCTGTGCAGCGACGAAGCCTCCTACATCACCGGCCAGACGCTGTACGTCGACGGTGGCGCCAAGCTCGGCTGACTCAGGCGCGCCTCACCCGGGCGTGCTTCACCGGCCCGCACACTTGTCCCCGCACCACCCTCGAACACAACGGAGTTGTCCACCGTGCGTCGCAACCGCCTCACCGCCCCTGCCCGACTTGCCGCCACCCTCCTCGCGACCAGCCTGGTGCTGGCTGCCTGTGGGGGTGACGACGAGACCCCCGCGGAGGACGAGGCCGGGGTCCCGGGGCAGGAGATCGCCGCAGGCTCGGAGTTCCTCTCGACCTGGCCGCTCACGGGCCTCGACGTCGACGGGGACGAGACGTCGGCCAAGACCCACCCGGTCATGGTCACCAAGATCGACAACACCTCCTCCAGCGCTCCCCAGCTCGGCCTCGGTTCGGCCGACCTGGTCGTCGAGGAGCTCGTCGAGGGCGGCATGACGCGGCTCGCGGTGTTCTTCTACTCCGACATCCCCGGGACGGTCGGCCCGGTGCGTTCGATGCGCGCCAGCGACATCGGCATCGTGTCCCCGGTCGACGCCCAGGTCGTCACCAGCGGCGCCGCCCCGGTCACGATCCAGCGGATCAGCCAGGCCGGCATCAAGTTCTTCGGTGAGGGCGCTGCCGGGTTCTCCCGCGCAGGCGACCGCAGCTCGCCGTACAACCTGATGGCCAACCTGAGCACGCTGCTCGACGCCCAGAAGGACACCAAGGAAGCCCGGCCCGACAACTACCTGCCCTGGGGCGACGCGGCCGACCTGCCGAAGGGCAAGAAGGCCACCACGATCGCGGCCGGGTTCGGCGGCCACACCACCAACTGGGTGTTCCGCGGCGGTGGCTACGTCAACGAGAACTCCTACGCCGCCGACGGCGACGAGTTCCCCACCGACACGGTGCTGGTGCTGCGGGTCCAGGTCGGCGACGCGGGCTACCGGGACCCCGCCGGCAACCCCGTGCCCGAGACCAAGCTCGAGGGCACCGGCCCGGCCTTCCTCTTTCACAACGGCAAGGTCGTCACCGGCACCTGGGAGAAGAACGGTCTGGAGGACACCATCAGCCTGTCGACCAAGAAGGGCAAGCTGACCGTCCCGGCCGGCCACACCTGGGTCGAGCTGGTTCCGCAGACCGGCGGCACGCTCAACTTCAACTGACCGCGACACCTCGGCGGTGAGTGAGGCACCGTTTCCGAGGTGGGTTCGGTCCCTGACCCACCGCTGCCCCCGCCGCTGGCTCAGGCGGGCGGGGACTGGGGGAGCTCAGCGCCGCTGTCGGCGAGCGCCTGCATGCCGGCGAGGATGAAGGTGATCGCGGCTTCGACGCGCATCGCCGCCGCGACCGGGTCCGCGGAGGTCGAGACCGACTCGCCGGCCGAGGACATCGCCCCGAAGAAGATCCGGGTGAAGGTCTCGGTCATCGCGTCGTCGAGCTCCCACTCGCCGGCTTCGAGCACCGAGCCGACGATGTCGAGCACGTTGGCGAAGGTGGAGCGCTCCTCCTGCTCGCGGAACCGCGCGTAGCCGAGCACGGCCGGGCCCTCGAGGATCACGATCCGTCGGTAGCCCGGCTGCTGGACGACCTCGAGGAACGCCCGCAGGCCGGCCAGCGCCTTGTTCCAGGGGTCGTCGTGGCCGTCGAGGGAGGTCTGGATGGTGCGTGCGGCCTCGCTCTCGACGCGCTCGAAGACCGCCTCGAAGAGCGCCTGCTTGCCGCTGAAGTGGTGGTAGAGCGCGCCCTTGGTGACCTCGGCGCCCGCCACGATGGCGTCCAGCGACGCCGCGGCGTACCCGTGCTCGGTGAACAGCTGCTCGCCCACGTCGATGAGGGCGAGACGGGTGGCCGCGGAGTACCGCTGGCGTCGGGACGGCACCCGGGGGACCAGCTTGGACACCGTCGCCTTGCTCATGGGGACCCTTCGCTCATTCGGGGGAGTGTAGGCGAGGAGGTGGGTCCCGTGTGGGTCAGATCACCCACGCCGCACTTTGCATACCGTGAGTACGGCTACGTACTCTGAGTACGTACTACCGGTATGTGAGTCCCTCTCGACCCACCGAAGGAGCCGACCATGACCTGGAACGCCCATCAGTCCCGCGGGGAGATCCTCCGCGCCGTGTCCGCAGCCGCCGATGCCCGGGGAGACGGCGTGCTCCCCATGGACGTCGCCGGTGTTCGTGCGGCGTTCACCGACGAGCTCGACCTGCTCGGCGCCCTGCAGCTGCGCTGGCACACCCGGCTCGCCGGTCAGATCGACCGTGCCCTCATGGACCAGCCGCTCGACCTCGAACGGGCCGTCGTCACGGCCTGGCAGGCGACCGCCGACGAGCTTCCCGGGATCCGCGCCGTCGTGGACCGTCACCGTGACCACCCGCTGGACGAGGCCATGGCCGACGCGATGGCCGTCGCCACGGACAAGGAGCACGCCTGGCTGGCGGTGATGGCCGGACAGGCCGGCATCGCGGACCCCGGCGGCGCCCGCGTGGGCGCGCAGATCGAGGAGAAGGCACGCGCCGGCCACCGGCTGGTCCGGCCTCCAGGCGCCCACGCGGCCCCGAACTTCATCGGCCGGCTCAAGGCGGCTCTCGCTGCCTGACCCAAGCCACTCGTGCGGCATCGCCGGTTCGGTCATGATGGACGCATGAGGGGAGCGAGGCAGGAACTGCGGGCGGGAATGCTGCTCCTCGCCACGCCCCAGCTCCTCGATCCGAACTTCGCCGACACCGTCGTGCTGCTCCTCGACGTCGATGACGACGGCGCGCTCGGCGTCGTGCTCAACCGGCCGACCCCGGTCGCGGTCAGCGAGGTCCTCGCCGATTGGCGCGAAGTGGTGGCCGAGCCGGAGGTGCTGTTCCAGGGCGGCCCGGTCAGCACGGAGGGCGCGCTCGCGATCGGCTGGTTGCGCGACACCGGGGACGTGCCGGTCGGTTTTCGCGAGGTGCACGGCTCGCTGGGCGTCATCGACCTGGACACCCCGGTCGAGCTGATCGACGGTTCGTTGGCGGCGATGCGGATCTTCGCCGGGTACGCCGGTTGGGGGGCAGCCCAGCTCGACGGGGAGATCGACGAGGGCAGCTGGTACGTCGTCCCGGCGCAGCCGCTGGACGTGTTCCGCGAGGACAGCACGGACCTGTGGCGCGACGTGATGCGCCGCCAGCCGGGGGAACTCGCCTGGCACTCCACACGCCCGGTAGACCCGGACCTGAACTAGCCGGACCTGAACTAGACTGCGCGATCATGACCTCCCTCGGATTCGGCCCCGGCACCGACACGATCGAGGACCGTCGTACGGTCCCGACCGACGAGGGTGACCACGAACGCTTCTCCCACTACGTCCCCAAGGACAAGCTGACCGAGGCGATGGTCATGGGCACGCCCGTGATCGCGCTCTGCGGCAAGGTGTGGGTGCCGAACCGTGCCCCCGAGAAGTTTCCGGTCTGCCCGGCGTGCAAGGAGATCTGGGAGCAGATGAAGTCGGACGGATCAGGCCAGGGATCAGGGGAGTGACGGGACGGCTCGAGCCGGTCCCCCTCTCACCCGCGTGGCCAGACCGTGCGGCCTGGGGGACGGCCACGTCGCTGCGGGCCTGGCAGACCGCGGCGATGCACGACTACTTCGACCGGTCGCCCCGCGACTACCTGGCGGTCGCGACGCCTGGTGCGGGCAAGACGACCTTCGCGCTCTCGGTCGCGGCCGAGCTGATCGGCCGTCGCGTCATCGACCGGATCACGGTCGTCGCGCCGACCGAGCACCTCAAGAACCAGTGGGCCGAGGCCGCCGCCCGGGCGGGCATCCCGCTCGACCCGACCTACAGCGCCGGCAAGGGCAAGACGTCGACCGACTTCGTCGGCATCGCCGTGACGTACGCCGGAGTGGCCGTCAACCCGCTGGCGATGCGGATCCGCACCGAACGCTTCAAGACCCTGGTCATCCTCGACGAGGTGCACCACGCGGGCGACGCGCTGTCGTGGGGCGAGGGAGTGCGTGAGGCGTTCCAGCCGGCGACCCGGCGGCTGGCGCTGACCGGTACGCCGTTCCGATCCGACGTCAACCCGATCCCGTTCGTCACCTACGAGCCGGTGCCCGAGGAGGGCGCCGGCGTCCGGATCAGCGTCCCCGACTTCACCTACGGCTACGCCCACGCGCTGGCCGACCACGTCGTACGGCCCGTGATGTTCCTGGCCTACTCCGGCGACATGCAGTGGCGCACCCGCGCCGGCGACGAGGTGGCCGCGCGGCTGGGCGAGCCGCTCACGAAGGACCTGACGGCACAGGCACTGCGCACCGCCCTCGATCCCGAGGGATCCTGGATGCCGTCGGTGCTGGCGGCGGCCGACAAGCGGCTCTCGGAGGTCCGCCGCCACGTCCCCGACGCGGGTGGACTGGTGATCGCGACCGACCAGGACTCCGCACGGGCGTATGCCGCGCTGCTGGCCACGATCGCGGGGGAGAAGCCGACCGTGGTGCTGTCGGACGAGAAGGCGGCCTCGAAGAAGATCTCGGAGTTCAGCGGCAACGAGAAGCGCTGGATGGTCGCGGTCCGGATGGTCTCCGAAGGCGTCGACGTGCCGCGCCTGGCCGTCGGGGTCTGGGCGACGACGACCGCGACCCCGTTGTTCTTCGCGCAGGCGGTCGGTCGCTTCGTGCGCGCCCGCAACCGTGGCGAGAGCGCCTCGGTGTTCCTGCCGTCGGTGCCGACCCTGCTCGGCTACGCCGCGGAGCTCGAGGCGCAGCGCGACCACGTGCTCGGGCGCACGATCAAGAACGAGGACGACATCTTCGCCGCCGAGCGCGACCTGCTGGCCTCGGCCGAGGCGGGGGAGAGCGCGTCGGACGAGCTCGCGTTCCCCGGCTACCAGGCGCTCGGCTCCGAGGCCCGCTTCGATCACGTCCTCTACGACGGCGACTCGTTCGGCCACTCCGGCGAGGTGGACGTGGGCTCGGAGGAGGAGATGGACTTCCTCGGCATCCCGGGCCTGCTGGAGCCCGACCAGATGCGTGCCCTGCTCCACACCCGGCAGCAGGAGCGCGCGGCTCGACGGCGCCCGGAACCTGCCGCCGACTCGATCGAGCAGGTGACGACCCACGAGCAGCTCGCGGTGCTGCGCCGGGAGCTGAACGGCCTGGTCGCCGCCTGGCACCACCGCACCGGCCAGGCCCACGGCATCACGCACGCCGCACTCCGCAAGGACTGCGGCGGGCCGGCCGCGGCGATCGCCAACGCCGACCAGCTGCAGGCCCGGATCGACCGGGTCCGTGACTGGGCCGCGCGTCGAACGTCGTGACACCGGGCCAACTAGAGTCCAGTCATGGTGGCTGAGACATCCCAGACGCTGGATCGCGGGATCCGGGTCCTGATGGCGCTCGCAGCCGCCCCGCAGGGGCTCTCCATCACCGCGCTGGCCGAGGCGATCGGGATCAACCGCACCGTCGTCTACCGGCTGGTGAGCACCCTCGAGCAGCACGCGCTGATCCGCCGTGACGGCCAGGGCCGACTCCATGTCGGGCTCGGGGTGCTGCACCTCGCCACCGCTGTCCAGCCGGTGCTGCGCGACGTCGCGATCCCGGTGCTGCGCCAGCTCGCCGAGCGGGTCGGCTGCACGGCCCACCTGACGGTCGCCGACGGTGACGAGGCGCTCGCGCTCGCGGTGATCGAGCCGTCCTGGACCGACTTCCACGTCAGCTACCGCGTCGGCGCCCGCCACCCGCTCACCCGGGGAGCCGCCGGCAAGGCGATCCTCGAGCTGCGTGACGACCGCGGGACGCCGTACGTCGCGACCGCGGGGGAGCTCGAGCCCGGGGCCCGCGGCCTGGCTGCCCCGGTGCGCGGCGTCGCCGGCCTCGAGGCGAGCGTCGGGGTGGTCACGCTGGTCGACCTCGACGTCCCGAAGCTCGGGCCGATCGTGTCCCAGGCCGCCGACCGGCTGGCCCAGCTGCTCCGCTGAGCCGGCTCGCGGTCAGCTCAACGCCAGCGGCAGCACCCGGAACGGCACCTGGGTGGCGAGCGCGATCACGGTCGAGGACCGGACGATCGCGGGATCGTTGAGCACCAGGTCGATGACCCGCTGGAGGTCGGTGTTGGAGCGGGCCACCACCCGCGCCCACATGTCGCCGGCGCCGGTGATGGTGAACGCCTCGAGCACCTCGGGGATGCTGGCGAGGTGGCGGGCGACCGTGTCGTGTCCGGCGCCCTGCCGGATCTCCAGGGTGAGGAACCCGGTCACCGGGTAGCCCAACGCCTCCGACGACAGCTCCGGACCCCAGCCGGTGATGATGCCGCTCGCCGTCAGCTTGTCGAGCCGCGCCTGCACCGTGCCGCGGGCCACGCCGAGTCGTCGTGACGCCTCCAGCACGCCGATCCGCGGCTCGCGGTTGAGCAAGGCCAACAATTTGCCGTCGAGAGCGTCCATGCGGCCTCTTTCAGTGGGCAACCTGCACAGTGTTAGGGCGTACTGTTGCACAAGTTGCCAGACCGAGACAGGCTGGCGCCATGACTGACACCACCACGAACTCGACGCTCACCGTCCTCACCCACGAGGAGGAGCAGGCCGGCCTCACCCTCGAGCAGCTGCAGCAGCTCGTCGGGCTGGTCGAGTACGACGCGACCAGCGACCCGTTCCCGGTCACCGCCATGGACGCGATCTGCTTCGTGGTGGGGAACGCCACCCAGACCGCGAACTTCTACCAGCTCGCGTTCGGCATGGAGCTCGAGGCCTACCGCGGCCCGGAGAACGGGCTGCGCGACGCCAAGGTGTTCGTGCTGCGGTCGGGCTCGGCGCGGTTCGTGATCGCCGGTGGCGTCACCCCCGACTCGCCGCTGCTGGACCACCACCGCAAGCACGGCGACGGCGTGGTCGACCTGGCGCTGGAGGTGCCCGACGTCGACAGGTGCATCGAGCACGCGCGGTCCGTGGGTGCCACCATCCTCGACGAGCCCTACGACATCTCCGACGAGCACGGCACCGTGCGGATGGCCGCGATCGCGACGTACGGCGAGACCCGGCACAGCCTGGTCGACCGCTCGCGCTACGACGGCCCCTACCTGCCCGGCTTCGTGGCCGCGACGACGACGGTCACCCGTCGCGAGGGCCACCCCAAGCGGCTGTTCCAGGCCATCGACCACTGCGTCGGCAACGTCGAGCTGGGCCGGATGGATGAGTGGGTGGAGTTCTACAACAAGGTGCTCGGCTTCACCAACATGGCGGAGTTCATCGGCGACGACATCGCCACCGACTACTCGGCGCTGATGTCCAAGGTCGTCGCGAGCGGCAACCACCGGGTGAAGTTCCCCCTCAACGAGCCGGCGATCGCGAAGAAGAAGTCGCAGATCGACGAGTACCTCGAGTTCTACGACGGGGCGGGTTGCCAGCACATCGCGCTCGCCACCAACGACATCCTGCGCACCGTCGACAACCTGCGTGACCACGGCATCCAGTTCCTCGAGACGCCCGACAGCTACTACGACGACCCGGCGCTGCGCGAGCGGATCGGCGACGTCCGGGTCCCGATCGAGGAGCTGAAGAAGCGCAAGATCCTGGTCGACCGCGACGAGGACGGCTACCTCCTCCAGATCTTCACCAAGCCGATGGGCGACCGGCCGACGGTCTTCTACGAATTCATCGAGCGGCACGGCTCGCTCGGCTTCGGCAAGGGCAACTTCAAGGCGCTGTTCCAGGCCATCGAGCGCGAGCAGGACCTCCGCGGCAACCTCTGACGGAGCGTCCCCTGCTGCGGCCCTAGTGGCCGTGGCGCATGGCGGCGTGCAGGTCCCAGTTGAGGCGGGAGATCACGTCGAGAGGGATCTCCTTGGGGCACGCGGAGGTGCACTCGCCGATGTTGGTGCAGCCACCGAAGCCCTCGGCGTCGTGCTGGGCGACCATGTTGACCACCCGGCTGTCGCGCTCGGCCTGACCCTGGGGCAGCTCACCGAGGTGCGTGATCTTGGCGCCGAGGAACAGCGACGCCGACCCGTTCGGGCAGGCCGCGACGCAGGCTCCGCAACCGATGCAGGTGGCGACGTCGAAGGCGCGGTCGGCCTTGTCCTTCGGCACCGGGGTGGCGTGGGCGTCCGGGGCGGCACCGGTGTTGACCGAGATGTAGCCGCCGCTGGCGATGATGCGGTCGAACGCCGAGCGGTCGACGACCAGGTCCTTGAGGACCGGGAACGCGTCGGCACGCCAGGGCTCGACCGTGATCGTCTCGCCGTCGTGGAAGGAACGCATGTGGAGCTGGCAGCTGGTCGTGACCTCGGGCCCGTGCGCCTCGCCGTTGATCATCAGCGAGCAGGCGCCGCAGATGCCCTCGCGGCAGTCGGAGTCGAACGCGATCGGCTCCTCACCCTCCGCGTGTAGCCGCTCGTTGAGGACGTCGAGCATCTCGAGGAACGACATGTCGGGGGAGATGTCCTCGACGTCGTAGGTGTGGATGCCGCCCGCGTCGGCGGTGTTGGACTGACGCCAGATCTTGAGAGTCAGCTTCATCGGATGATCCTCACGCGGTGGGGTGACTTCACTTGTAGGACCTCTGCTTCATCTCGACGAACTCGTAGGTCAGGTTCTCCTTGTGCAGCACCGGCGTCCCCATCTCGTTGTCGGGGGACTCGCCGGACCACTCCCAGGCAGCGACGTAGGCGTACTGGTCGTCGTGGCGCAGGGCCTCACCGTCCTCGGTCTGCGACTCGCCACGGAAGTGGCCGCCGCACGACTCGCGCCGGTTGAGGGCGTCGATGCACATCAGCTCGCCGAGCTCGAGGAAGTCGGCGACCCGGCCGGCCTTCTCCAGCGACTGGTTCATGGAGTCGGCGGTGCCGAGGACCTTGACGTTGCGCCAGAAGTCATTGCGCAGGGTGCGGATCAGGTCGATCGCCTTCTTCAGGCCGTCCTCGGTCCGCTCCATGCCGCAGAACTCCCACATGATGTTGCCGAGCTCGCGGTGGTAGGAGTCGACGCTGCGGGTGCCGTTGTTGTTCATGAAGTGGTCGATGCGCTGCTGGACCGACTGCTGGGCCTCGAGGACCGCGGGGTGGTCCTCGGGGACCCGGTCGAACGGACCGTCCGCGAGGTAGTCGCGGATCGTGTTCGACAGCACGAAGTAGCCGTCGGCCAGGCCCTGCATCAGCGCGGAGGCCCCGAGCCGGTTGGCGCCGTGGTCGGAGAAGTTCGCCTCGCCGGTCACGAACAGGCCGGGGATGGTCGACTGCAGGTCGTAGTCGACCCAGAGCCCGCCCATGACGTAGTGGACCGCCGGGTAGATGCGCATCGGGACCTCGTAGGGGTCCTCGCCGGTGATCTGGGCGTACATGTCGAAGAGGTTGCTGTACTTCGACTCGATCGCCTCCCGGCCGAGGCGGTCGATCGCCTCGGCGAAGTCGAGGTAGACACCCCGTCGTACGCCCTCGACCTCGGGGCCGACGCCGCGGCCCTCGTCGCACATGTTCTTGGCCTGCCGGGACGCGATGTCGCGGGGGACCAGGTTGCCGAAGGAGGGGTAGATCCGCTCCAGGTAGTAGTCGCGGTCCTCCTCGGGGATCTCGCGCGGGTCCTTGTCGCAGTCGGCCTTGTTCTTCGGCACCCAGATCCGGCCGTCGTTGCGCAGCGACTCACTCATCAAGGTCAGCTTCGACTGGTGGGCGCCCGAGACCGGGATGCAGGTCGGGTGGATCTGCGTGTAGCAGGGGTTGGCCATGTAGGCGCCCTTGCGGTGAGCCCGCCAGGTGGCGGTCACGTTGCAGCCCATGGCGTTGGTGGAGAGGAAGAAGACGTTGCCGTAGCCGCCTGAGGCCAGCACGACGACGTCGGCGAAGTACGTCTCCAGCTCGCCGGTGATCATGTCGCGCACGATGATGCCGCGGGCCCGGCCGTCGACGACGACGAGCTCGACCATCTCGTGGCGCGCGTAGGTCTTGACGGTGCCGGCCGCGACCTGGCGCTCCAGCGCCTGGTAGGCGCCGATCAGCAGCTGCTGGCCGGTCTGGCCGCGGGCGTAGAAGGTGCGGGACACCTGCACGCCGCCGAAGGAGCGGTTGTCGAGGAGGCCGCCGTACTCGCGGGCGAACGGGACGCCCTGCGCCACGCACTGGTCGATGATGGTCGCGCTGACCTCGGCGAGGCGGTAGACGTTCGACTCGCGGCTGCGGTAGTCGCCGCCCTTGATGGTGTCGTAGAAGAGCCGGTAGGTGGAGTCGCCGTCGCCCTTGTAGTTCTTGGAGGCGTTGATGCCACCCTGCGCGGCGATGGAGTGCGCTCGGCGCGGCGAGTCCTGGTAGCAGAACGACTTCACGACGTAGCCGGCCTCGCCGAGCGTCGCGGCCGCCGAGGCGCCGGCGAGTCCGGTGCCGACGACGATGATCGAGAGCCTGCGGCGGTTGGCCGGGTTGGCGATCCGGGCCTCGAACTTGCGGGTCTGCCAGCGGTCCTCGAGGGGGCCGCTCGGTGCCTTGGTGTCCTGGATCGGGTCACCGTGGACGTAGAAGCCGGCGGCGTCGTCGTGCTCCTGGCCCTCGCCGGGGCCCAGCGTGTGGGAGGGGTCGAAGGTGTTGGTGGTGTCGGGCATGTCAGTCATGGGAGCTCTGTGGCACCTTTCCTCAGTCGATGACGCCGGCGAGGACGAAGATCGGGACCAGCGAGAAGCCGCCGGCGATGACCACGGCCAGGCTGGCTCCGAGGGCCTTGGCGTTGCGGCGGGCCTTGGCGTTGTTGGTGAGGCCCAGCGTCTGCGCGGAGCTCCACACGCCGTGGTGCAGGTGCATCGCGAGGGCAACCATGGCCACGAGGTAGATCAGCGTCAGCCACCAGCTCTGGAACGAGTCGACCAGGAGGTTGTAGGGGTCGTCGGTCGGTCCGCCGGTGGGGTTGACCTTCACGATCGTGAAGTTCAGCAGGTGCCAGACGAGGAACAGCAGCACTGTCACCCCGCCCCATCGCATCCAGCGGGACGAGACCGTGGAGTGGGTGTTCTTCTTCACGACGTACTTCACGGTGCGCGCGGAGGCGGCGCGTCGCCAGAGGGTCACCGCGCTGTAGACGTGGACGACGAGCGCGACGATGAGGCCGACCCGGAGGATCCAGAGCAGGCCGCTGTGCGGGAGCAGGGGCTCACCGATCTCACGCAGGTGCTCGGCGTACTCGTTGAACGCGTCGTGACCGGCGAAGGCCTTGAGGTTGCCGTACATGTGAGTCAGCACGAACCCGACGAAGGCCAGGCCGCTCACCGCCATCAACATCTTCAGCGCGATGGTCGAGCGGGTCGATCGTGCACCCTTGACCAGAGTCGGAGTTGCCACGATCAGAAACGCTACCGTCCCGCGGCCCCGGGAGCGCGCGCGGGGCGTGTGAGATACCCCGCGCTCACAGAGGCGTCAGCGGCGTCGACGGATCTCCTCGACGACCGCCGGGACCACCTCGTGCATGTCGCCGACGACGGCGTACGTCGCCCGGGTCATCATCGGCGCCTCCGGGTCGGTGTTGATCGCCAGGATCGCCTTCGACGATGCGCAGCCCGCCCAGTGCTGGATCGCCCCGCTGATGCCGCAGGCGATGTAGAGGTCCGGCGAGATCCGGCTGCCGGTCTGTCCGACCTGTTCATGGTGGGGGCGCCAGCCGAGGCTGGTGACCACCCGCGTCACTCCGACCACGCCGCCGACCAGCTCGGCGAGCTCGGTGACCGGTCCGAAGCCGTCCGGTCCGCCCGCGCCGCGGCCGGCACCGACCACGATGCGGGCCGAGGTCAGGGCGCCCGACTCGTCGGGCGCGGCGTCGGTGGTGCGCACCACCCTGGCGACCAGGTCGGCGGCCGGCACCGCGACCTCGGTCTCGACCCAGTGGGCGGCGGCCGTGGCGCACTCCTCCGCCTGCCAGGAGTGGCCCGCCACGGTGAGAACCGCCGGCCGGGTCTCGAGCCGCATCTCCTCGAGTGCGCCGCCGCCGGCGACCTGGCGGCGCACCGTGAGTGGCGCGAGGCCCTCGAAGGCCACCACGTTGGCCGCCATCGGCACCCCCAGCCGCGACGCGAGGTGGGCCATCACCTCGTTGCCACGCGGAGTTCCGCCGGCGAGCACGGCGACGGACCCGGTCTCCTCCCGCACCGCCTCCACGCCGGCCGCCCAGGCGGCGCCGCCGAAGGCGGCAACCCCGTCGCCGGTGGCGTGCCGGACCTCGGCGGCGCCGTGGCGACCCAGTACGTCGGCAATCCCGTCTGGATCGGTCACGGGACCCACGACCACGGCTCGGACCGTGACGTCGCCGCCGGTCGCCGACAGGCTCCTGGCCATCGCCAACGTCTCGAGTGAGACCTCGTCGACCCGAGAGGTGACCGGGTCGACCTCGCACAGCACCAGGATCACGGGACCACCGCCATCCCGCGCAGCACGTCGACCACTGCGGGGGCCGCGCCGGGACCCTCGCCCAGCACCTGGGTGGTGCTCGGCGCGGGTGGGGGTACGTGCCACCGGACCCGGCCGCTCCCGGTCGCAGACCCGGTCGCGGTGCGGATCTGGACCTCCACCTTCTTGGCGGCCATCCGCCCCCGCAGCGAGGGGTAGCGCGGCTCGACTCCGCCTTCGAGCACCGAGACCACGGCCGGCAACGGGACCTCGTAGGTCTCCTCGCCGTACGGTCCCTTCACCTGCGCCACCAGTACGCCGTCGCCGACCTCAGCGCGGCTGGCACCGGTCACGACCGGGAGTCCGGCGGCGTAGGCCAGCCTCACCGGGACCTGGAAGTCGCCGGTGTCGGCGGCGTCGTTGCCGAGCAGCACCAGGTCGAAGGGTGCGCCGGCTTCTCGCGCGTCCGCCATCACGGCTGCGATCTCGGCGGCGACGTCGGCTGGCCCCAGTGCGACCGGGTCGGCCTCCACGAGGACACCGGCAGCCGCCCCCAGCGCCAGGGCGGAGCGGATCTGCTCCACTGCCTCGGTCGTCCCGACGCTCAGCACCGTCACCGTCCCCGCCGTGGACTCGGCGATCTGGATCGCGAGCTCGGTGGCGCACGCGTCGTGCTCGCCGATCGTGTAGCCGGCGAACCTGCCGTCCATCCCCTGCTCGTCCGGGGTCAGCACCACCTCGCCGGAGGACTCCACCACCCGCTTGATGGCCACCAGTACTCGCGTCACGAGCGGATCCGCTCGTTGTCGGGGTCGAACACCGGTGTCGCGTCGGCGCTGACGACGGTGACGGGATAGAGCTCCTCCATGTAGGAGACCGCCAGCGACCTGCCGACCGCGGCCTCCTCGGGCGGCAGGTAGGCCATCAGCAGGTGCTGGCCGAGGCTCGGCGCGGAACCGGCCGAGGTGACGTAGGGGTGGTGCCCGTGCCCGTCGGTGAGCGGACTGCCGTCGCGGGTGAGGATCGGTTCCCCGCCGAGCATGTACCGCTTGGTCCCCGACGCGGACGTGTGGTCGTCGACCGCGAGCGTGCACAGCACGCGCATCGGATCCTGCTCGCGCTGCTTGAGGTAGGCCTCACGTCCGGTGAAGTCGGCGGCCTTCACCTTCGGCCGCCCCATGCCGGCCTCGACGATGCTGCGTTCGCCGTCGAGCTCGGCACCGAACGCCCGGTAGCCCTTCTCCAGCCGCCCGCTGCCGGTGTAGACGCCGATGCCCACGGGGACCGCGCCGTGAGCCGACCCGGCCTCGTGCAGGGCGTGCCAGAGCTGGGCGCCCTGCTCCATCGGGACGTAGAGCTCCCACCCCAGCTCGCCGACGTAGGAGATCCGCGAGGCCAGCACCGCCAGGCTGCCGACCTCGATCGACCGGCAGCTCAGGAACCCGAAACCCTCGTGACTGATGTCGGCGGTGGTCAGCTCGCCGAGGACGTCGCGGGCGCGGGGCCCCCACAGCCCGATCGTCGTGTACGCCGTCGTCAGGTCCACCACGGCGGCGGCGTACCCGCGGGCGTGATCGGCGAACCACTTGCGGTCGGCCATGCCGTGGGCGCCGCCGGTGACGACCCGGAAGTGGTCGTGGCCGAGCCGCATCACCGTCAGGTCGGCGCGAAACCCGCCCCGGCCGTCGAGCACCGGGGTGTAGACCACGCGGCCCGGCGCCACGTCGACCTGCGCCACGACGGTGCGCTGTACGGCGTCGAGGGCCTGGGGGCCCACCACGTCGAAGAGGGCGAAGGCCGACAGGTCGACGATGCCGGCCCGCTCTCGCATCGCGAGGTGCTCGGCGTTGATGATCGGGCTCCACCAGCGGCTGTCCCACTCGTGCTCGCGGGGCATCACCCGATCGCCGTACTCGGCCAGCAGCGGCGCGTTGCCGGCGTACCACTGGGGTCGCTCCCACCCGACCGCCTCGAAGAACTCCGCGCCACGCTGGCGTTGGTCGGCATGCATCGGCGCGAGCCGCTTGCCACGGTCGGAGTTCCACTGCTCACCCGGGTGGACGATCCCGTAGGTCTTGATGAAGGCCTCCGAGGTGCGCGCCCGGACGTGTTCCCGCGTCCGCTGGTGGTCGTGGAACCGGGCGATGTCGCTGTGGTGGATGTCGATCTCGGAGAAGCCGTGGGTCATCCACTCCGCCACCGCCCGGCCGACGCCCGGTCCTTCCTTGATCCACACCGCCGCCGCAGACCACAGGCCCCGGACCTCCGGGGTCTCACCGAGGATGGGAGCGCCGTCCGGCGTGAGCGAGAGCAGTCCGTTGATCGCGTAGCGGATCTCGGCACCCTCGGCGCCGAGGGCGTCCGGCATCAGCTCGAGTGCGGTCTCCAGCTGGGGGTCGAAGTCATCGGCGGTGAACGGCATCTCGGTGGGACTCAGCTTCGCCTGGTCGAGGGAAGGGATCTCCTCGGGCAGGTGCAGGATCGCCCGGTGGGCGTAGGACCCCACCTCCATGTCGGCGCCGTGCTGCCGCTCGTAGCACAGCGAGTCCATGTCGCGGACGATCGGGAAGGTGATCTCGCCCGTGGTCTCGGCCAACTGGGGGATGGGGCCCACGCTGATCATCTGGTGCACTGCCGGGGTCAACGGGATCGAGGCCCCCGCCATGGCGGCCAGCGCCGGACTCCACACGCCACAGGCGATCACCACGGCTTCGCAGGCGATGTCGCCGCGGTCGGTGCGGACGCCGCGGACGGCGCCGTCGACGACGTCCATCCCGGTGACCTCGACGTTCGGCACCACGGTGAGGGCCCCGGCGGCCTCGGCCCCTTCGCGCATCAGGGTCCCGGCCCGCAACGAGTCCACGACGCCGACCGAGGGCGTCCAGAACGCGCCGAGCAGCTCCTCGGTCTCGAGGAAGGGGACCCGTTCGCGGACCTGCTCGGGCGTGACCAGCTCAGCCTCGATGCCCCAGGCCCGGGCGCTGGACATCCGACGGCGCAGCTCCTCCATCCGCTCCTCGGTACGGGCCAGCTCGTAGCCCCCGCACCGGGTGAAGACGCCGAGCTCCTCGTACTGGCGCATGGAGTCCAGCGTGAGGTCGGTGATCTCTCGCGAGTGGTCGACGGGAAAGATGAAGTTCGACGCGTGCCCGGTCGAACCGCCCGGATTGGGGAGCGGTCCCTGGTCGAGCTGCACGATGTCGCGCCACCCGAGTCGCGCCAGGTGGTGGACGAGGCTGTTGCCGACGATGCCGGCACCGATCACGACGACCTTCGCCGACTCGGGTAGCGCCATGGGGGACCTCCGAAACGACGGGAACGCATGTTGCGCAATACGCATCGACACGCGTCATGCGAGACACGACCACTCTCGGATGTCGGAGCTCGCGTGTCAATGCTCTCCGCCGGCCGGTTCAGGGCCGCGGGCCGGACCAGCCCAACGCGATCGAGATCTCCGCCGCCGCCGCCATCAGTGGTTCGACGGTGGTGGAGATGGTGGCGTCGTCCATCCGGTAGGTGGATCCGCTGACGCTCAGGGCGGCGACGACCTCGCCGTGAGCGTCACGGACCGGCGCAGCCACGGCGCTGAGCCCCTCCTCGAGCTCGTCGACCGCGGTCGCGTAGCCGCGGTCGCGGATCTCGGCGAGCTGCCGGTCCAGCGTGGTCCGACTGGTGATCGTGCGGGAGGTGTAGGGCTCCAGGCGGGGTAGGAGGTCCTCGATCCGGCCGGGGTCGAGGTGAGCCATGAGCACCTTGCCGTTGCTGGTCGCGTGGAGCGGAATGCGTTGCCCCACCCAGTTGTGGGGCTGCAGGGCGGCCTCGCCGGCGATCTGGTCGAGGTACAGCGCCGCGGAGCCGATCAGGACGGCGACGTTGATGGTCTCGCCGGTGGTGGCGGCGAGCTGTCGGCACACGGGCCGCGCCACGCGGACGACGTCGGTCCGTGCCGCGGAGGTGCCGGCCATCCTCACCAGCGCCATCCCGATCCGGTACTTCCCCCGGTGGTCGCCCTGCTCCACCAGCCCCCGTGCCTCCAGGGTGCCGATCAGCCGGAAGGCGGTGCTCTTGTGCACGCCGAGCTCGCGCGCCACCTCGGTCACTCCGGCTTCGTCGGTCCTGGCCAGGATCTCGAGTATCGTGATGGCTCGGTCCACCGACTGCACGAGGCCCACGTCCCGGCTCTGGTCGACGACATCGCTCATGGCGGATACCCTACTGGTGTGTTGCGTATGACGGAACGGTCTGCGTATGACGCAACGATCAGGCCAGCCCTCGCACCTGTCCCTCGCCGTTGATGGACATCTGCGCACTGGCCGGCACCGTCGGCAGCCCGGGCATCGTCATCACGTCTCCGGTCACGAGCACCACGAACCCGGCGCCGGCGCTGAGCCGCACTTCCCGGACGTCGATCACATGTCCCTCGGGCGCCCCGCGCACCGAGGGGTCGGTGGAGAAGGAGTACTGCGTCTTGGCGAAGCACACCGGTAGGTGCCCGAAGCCGTCGGCGACGACCGAGTCGAGCTGGCGTCGGGCCCGGGCCCCGAAGGTGACGCGCTCAGCCCGGTAGATGCGGCGCGCCACGGTGTTCGCCTTCTCCACGATGTCGCCGGTGTCGGGATAGCAGTAGGTGAACGCCACCTCGTCCTTGTCGAGCAGGTTCGAGAGGGCCTCGGCCAGGTCGGCGGCCCCGGCGCTGCCGTCGACCACGTGCGTGGTCTCCCACGCCTGGCCGTCCATGGCCGCCACGATCTCGCGGACCAGGCCGACCTCGGCATCGGTGTCGAGCGGGAACCGGTTGATCGCGACGATCGCCGGAACGCCGAACACGTCACGCAGGTTCTCCAGGTGGCGACGCAGATTGGCGGCCCCGACCCGGATCGCTGGGAGGTTCTCCTCCTTCAGCTCGGCTGCGGGTACGCCGCCGTGGTACTTCAACGCCCTGGCCGTGACGACCACCACCGCCGCGTCGGGGCGAAGCCCGGACAGCCGGCACTTGAGGTCGAAGAACTTCTCGGCTCCCAGATCGGCCCCGAATCCGGCCTCCGTCAGCACCACGTCGTTCAGCTGTAGCGCCGTGCGTGTCGCCAGCACCGAGCTGCAGCCATGGGCGATGTTGGCGAACGGCCCGCCGTGCACGAAGGCGGGGGAGTGCTCGAGGGTCTGGACCAGGTTGGGTTGCAGGGCCTGGGCCAGCAGGATCGTCATGGCCTCCGGCGCCTGCAGATCGGCCGCGGTCACCGGGACCTTCGCCCGGGTGTGCGCCACCACGATCCGGCCGATCCGCTCCTTGAGGTCGGTCAGCGAGGTCGCCAGGCAGAAGATCGCCATCAGCTCGCTGGCGACCACGATGTCCCAGCCGTCCTCGCGGGGCACCCCGTTGGCCGTGCCTCCCAGCCCCACGACGACGTCACGCAGCGCCCGGTCGTTCATGTCGATCACCCGTCGCCAGGTGATCGTTCGCGGGTCGATGTCGAGGGAGTTGCCGTGGTGGAGGTGGTTGTCGATCAGCGCAGCCAGCAGGTTGTTGGCGGTGGCGATGGCGGCGAAGTCGCCGGTGAAGTGGAGGTTGATGTCGATCATCGGGACCACCTGGGCGTAGCCGCCACCGGCCGCGCCCCCCTTCAGGCCGAAGACCGGCCCCATGCTCGGCTCCCGGAGTGAGGCGGCCGCCTTCACCCCGATGCGGCGCAGACCGTCGGTGAGCCCGACCACGGTGGTGGTCTTCCCCTCGCCGGCCGGGGTCGGCGAGATTCCGGTCACCAGCACGAGCTTGCCCAGCGGGGCGTCGTCGAGGGTGGCCAGGAAGGCACGGTCCACCTTGGCCATGTGCCGTCCGTACGGGACCAGGGCCTCCTCCGGGACGCCGAGCTGCTCTGCCGCCACCCTGCTGATCGGCCACAGCTCGGCGTTCTCGGCGATCTCCACGTCGCTGAGCATGCGCCCGTCCCCTCGGTCCGGGCCGGGACCGGGGCTAGACGGCGGCATCGAGGCCGCGTGCCTTCAGCAGCTCGCGCTGGTTGGGGTTGACCGAGGGGCGGAACGGCATCTCGACCACCTCGGCCGGCACCGGGCTGCCCGGGACCTCGGCGTACTGGTCGGGCAGGTGGACCCACAGCCGGGTGCCGAGCGTGCTCGCGGCGGTCGGTACGTACCCCATGGCGATGTTGCTCTCGAGCTCGGGTGAGTACCACGGTGAAGTGAGGTATCCGAACGATTCGCCGTCCTCGGAGTCGCCGACCAGCCAGAAGTCGGGGGCGTAGTCGTCGATCGGCTTGCCGCCCAACCGCAGGCCCACCAACGTGTGGGTGAAGGGCGGACGTCCGGCCTCGATCGCGGCCCGCGCGGCCTCCAGTGCCGCCTTGCCGACGTAGTCGGCGGCCTTGGACCGAGGCACCTGGTAGCCGAGGTTCACCTGGAAGGGGAGCGTCTCGGCGTCCATGTCCTGGCCCCAGGAGAGGATCCCGGCGGCGATCCGGCGGTGGTGAGCGGGTGCGATGACCGCCAACTGGTGCGGTTCGCCGGCCTCGAGCACGGCGTTCCACATCTTCTCTGCGTGCAGGGTGGCGTCGCGGAGGTAGATCTCATAGCCCTTCTCGCCGGAGAAGCCGGTCTGGGACACGATCACCTCGCACCCGGCGACCGAGCCCGCGTGCAGTCCGTAGGGAGGCAGGGCCGCGATGTCCGGACCGAACAGGTCGGCCATCAGCGCCACCGACTTCGGGCCCTGGATCTGCACCGGGGACACGTCGATCTCGTTGATGTCCACGTCGAAGCGGCGGCCGACGTTGACACCCTGAAGCCAGAACAGGAGGTCGGAGTCGGAGAGGCTGAACCAGTACTCGTCCTCGGCGACACGCAGCAGGACCGGATCGTTGAGGATGCCGCCGGCCTCGTTGCACAAGATCACGTAGCGCGCCCTCATCGGGGGGATCAGGGTCGCGTCCCGGGTGATCACGAAGTTGACGAAGTCCGCCGCATCCGGGCCGATGACCTGGATCTGCCGCTCGACCGCGACGTTCCACATCGTGACGTGGTTGACCAGGGACTCGTACTCGGCCATCGCGCCGCCGTCCTCGGGCCGCACGTAGCCACGGGGGTGGTACATCCGGTTGTAGACCGACGCACGCCAGCATCCCGCCTCGGCGGAGAGGTGCCAGTAGGGCGACTTGCGCACCCGCGTGTCGATGAGCATCTGCACCGGCGTCCAACCGGACTGGCGCAGGTTCACGGGGACGCGTCGGTCCGACTGGTCGACCGACGGGATGTTCTGGCTCATGTGGTGCTCCTGGTGGACGGACCCGCGGACGGGTCGGAGGTGGCGGGGTGGTGCGGTGGTGCGGACGGGACGGGAGGCAAGGGTCAGCGGGCACCCCCTTCGTGCAGCCGGGCGATCAGCTGCACCCGCCAGGCCTCGGTCTCGGCGATCTGGTTGAAGGTGAAGACGTGCAAACCGGCGACGACCGACTCGTCGCGAGCCAGCGTGGGTGCGAGCCGCCGCAGGAAGGACTCGGCGTCGAAGCCTCGGGGTGCCGCGAGCCGCGCCAGCGTCCGACGGTGCTTCACCAGGAACCGGGCTGAGTCGCCGACGCCGATCCTGGTCGCGACGCCGAGCAGGCGGGTGGGGTCCACGCGACCCGGCACACCCAGCCACAGCGGTAGCGAGACCCCCCGCTGCCGGACCCGGGCCAGCCAGGTCTCGACGACCCGTGGGTCGAAGGCCAGGTTGCTGACCATCTCGGTCGCGTGCCGGCGCTTGTCCCACATCGCCTGGACCGTGAGGTCGTCGGAGATGGTGGGGTGCGACTCGGGATACCCGGTGATGCCGACGTGCGGGAACGGCGAGCCCAGCTCCGCCAGCCCCGTCAGCAGCGCGACCGCGTCGGGGTACGCCCCCGCCTGCTGGGCATCGCCGCTGGGGACGAAGACCCTCGAGACGCCCGCCTCCTGGAGGCGAGCGACGATGTCGGCGAGGTGGGCGGCGTCGGTGACCATCCTGGCGGCCAGGTGCGGCACCACGTCGTAGCCCCGTGCGGCGAGCTCGACCGACAGGGCGAGGGTGGCCTCGAGGCCCCGGTTCGGGGACGCGGTCACGGTCAGCATCCGGCCCCCTGGCACGTGGGCGGCGACCAGATCGGCGGTCCCGGCGGTCGGCAGGACCTCGAAGCGCGGGCGTTCCAGCAGATCGACCAGCGCCGCGGTCGCGGGACGGCGCGGCGTTGCCGACCGGCGGGCGGCGCGCGGCGTGCCGCGGGGAGTTCTGACCTTCATGTTGCGCATGGCGCATTCCGTTTCATGATGCGCATCCTGTGTCGCCACCGTAGGCCCCGAACCCGGTTTCCGGTAGAGGCGCGACGCAGGAAAATCGCGGCACGTCCGGCGCACGCTGGCGGCCCCAGGACCGCAGCCGGGCAATCCGGTTGCCGACCACGCCCCGGGCTCCTTGAATGAGCCCATGGACGTCCTCGCTTTCGACCGATCCGGCCCCACCGGCGACGTGCCGGTCCTGCTGGTGCATGCCGGGGTCGCCGACCGCCGGATGTGGGATCCGGTGCTCGACCGGCTGCAGGAACACCGTGACGTGCTGCGCGTCGACCTGCGTGGTTTCGGTGCCTCCACCGGGCGCCCGACGGGCGCGTTGGCGCCGTACCAGGACGTCCTCGACGTGCTGGCGGCCGAGGGCATCGAGCGGGTGCACGTGGTCGGGGCGTCGTTCGGCGCCGGCGTCGCCGTCGAGGTCGCGCTGACCGAACCCGCCCTGGTCGCCTCGCTGCTGCTGGCCGCGCCCGGCGGGTCGCTGATCCCCGAGATGACCGACCAGCTGCGCACCTTCGTGCTGGCCGAGAGCGCCGCACTGGAGGGTGGTGACCTCGCGGCGGCCGTCGAGGTCAACCTGGCCACCTGGGTCGACGGCCCCGGCCAACCGCCGGACCGCGTCGATCCTGCGGTGCGCGGCCTGGTCGAGAAGATGCAACGCCTGGCCTTCGAGCTGACCGCCGACTGGGACGACGTCGAGGAGGCCGAGCTCGACCCACCCGCCCTCGACCGGTTGGCGGAGGTCGACGCCCCCACCCTCGTGCTCAGCGGCACGCTCGACGTCGACGCCATCGATCGGGCGGCCACCGAGGTACTCACCGGCGTATCAGGCGCGCGCCAGGTGGTGTGGCCCGACACCGCTCACCTGCCGTCGATGGAGCGTCCCGACGCCTTCGTGACGCTGGTGCTCGACTGGGTGGCCGAGGTGGAGGCAGACCCGGACGGTCGCTAGGGCCCCACGGCCCCGGTCGACGGCAGCCGTACCCGCTGGTGGTACCGGCGGAGGACGAGTCGATGGTGATCTCACCGCCGTGGCGTTCCACGACCACGCGCCGGGCGATGTCGAGGCCGAGTCCGGTGCCCTTCCCGACCTCCTTGGTGGTGTAGAACGCGTCGAACGCGCGGGCGGCGACCGCGGGGGGCATCCCGGGACCGGTGTCGCCCACCACCACCTCGAGCGCGTCGCCGAGCGCGTGGACGCCGACCGTGAGCGTGCCCCCGGTGGGCATCGCGTCGACCGCGTTGTCCAGCACGTTGGTCCACACCTGGTTGAGCTCGCCGGCGAACCCCTCGATCCGCGGGAGGTCGTCGTCGTAGTCCCGGACGACAGTGACCGTGGCCTCGCGCACCTTGTGGCCGAGAATCACCAGCGTGCTGTCGAGTCCGTCGGTGACCTCGACCGGCTGCAACGACGCCCGGTCCAGCTGGGTGTAGGACCGCACGGCGGTCACCAGGTGGGAGACTCGGCCGGTGGCCTCGCGTACCTCGCCGAGCAGCCGGGTGGCGGTCTGGGTGCTCGCTACCCAGGTCAGGGCCGGGACCAGCGTTGCGTCCGGTACCAGCTCGGAGACCTCCTCGCACCAGGCGAGGTCAGCGCCGACGTCGGCCAGCTGACCGGCCAGGAGCCACGGCTCGCCGACATCGTGGCGACGCAGCCATCCCGCCAGCTCCTCCTCGGCTGCCGCCGCGGCCAGCGGGTCGGCGCTCGCGTCGGTGTCCGCCTCTGAGTCCATCAGCCGACGACGCAGATCGTCGAGCGCGGTGAAATGGCGGGCGTGCAGGTGTCCGTCGGCCAGTCCCGCCAGCGACGAGAGCAGGGTGTCGCAGGTGGCCTCCAGGGCATCGACGGAGCGGCTCGCGGCAGCGACCGGGTTGTTGAGCTCGTGGGCGAGCCCGGCGGCCAGCGTGCCGAGGGTGACCAGCGAGTCGCGCTGACGCGCGGTCGACTCGATCGACCGGGCCGTGCTGTAGAGGCCGCCGATCAGGTGGACCGCCAGGGGGAACCACGCCTCCAGGCGGGCGCGCAGCAGCTCGGCCGGCACGCGCAACATGCGGCCTGGCCGGGCGCCCCGACCCGTCGCGAGATAGACACCGTGCGGGTCCCAGGCGCGGAAACCGCCGGCCCAGCGTCCCGGCACGTCCATCACGCCGACGACGGTGTCCTCGCGACCGGATCGTCTCGCCAGCTCCACGGCCCCGTCGACCAGGACCCACCAGGAGTCGGCGAGCTCGCCCTCCCGGAAGAGCTCGCCCCCGGGGTCCACGGCCACCTCGTCCGAGCCCGACGCCAGGTCGGCCAGCTGGTCGTCGGTGAGTCCGTCGAAGAGCGGGATCGTTCGCAGATCCTCGAGCCTCATCACGAGCTCTCCAAGTAGCGGTGCACCAGGTGGACCGCCATCGCGCCCTCACCCACGGCCGCGGCGACCCGCTTCATCGAGTCCTGACGCACGTCCCCGGCCGCGAACACGCCGGGCATGCTCGACTCGAGGGCGTACGGCGCCCGCTCGAGCGGCCACGTGGAGGAGGGGACCAGCGCCAGCGTCTGGCCGGTCACGACGAATCCGTGCTCGTTGCGGACCACGTCCTCACCGAGCCATCCGGTGTGGGGGGACGCGCCGATGAACACGAAGAGCCAGCCCGCCTCGACGGTCTCCTGCGCCCCCGTGTCGCGGTCGGTGAGGGTCAGCGTCTCGAGATGCTCCTCGCCCGCGGCGCTCGCGACCTCGGTGCGGCAGCGGACCTCGATGTTGGGCGTGGCGACGATCCGCTCGATCAGGTAGCTCGACATGCTCGCGACCAGTGACGGCCCACGCACCAGCATGACGACCCGGGAGGCGTGGCGCGCGAAGTTCAGCACCGCCTGTCCTGCGGAGTTGGCGGCGCCGACGACGTGGACCACCTCGCCGTTGAGCTGGACGGCGTCGCTGGCGCTGGCGCCGTAGTAGATGCCCCTGCCGGTCAGTGCGTCGACGCCGTCGGCGACCAGCCGCCGGTAGGAGACGCCGGAGGCGACCACCAGGGCCCGCGCCTCCACCTCGGCCCCACCGCCGAGCAGCACAGCCCGCACCGGGCCGCGGGACTCGAAGCCGACGACCTCCTGTGCCAGCAGCATCTCGGCACCGAACCGCGAGACCTGGGCGATCGCCCGCTGCGCCAGGTCCGAGCCGCTGAGCCCGCGCGGGAAGCCGAGGTAGTTCTCGATGGCCGCACTCTGCCCGGCCTGGCCACCCGGGGCCTCGCGCTCCAGCACGATCGTGCGCAGTCCCTCGGAGGCGGCGTAGACGGCTGCCGCCAGTCCGGCCGGGCCGCCGCCGACGATGGCCAGGTCGTACAACGGCTGCTCGGCGCGCGTGCGCAGACCGAGCCCCTCGGCCACCTGCAGCGCCGTGGGTGCGCGGAGCGGCTCGGCGTCCGGGACCATCACCAGCGGCAGGTCGGGGGCACCGGCGCCGGCCAGCTCGGCCAGCCGGGAGCCATCGGGCTCATCGACGTCGAGCCAGAGGTAGGGGACGTGGTTGCGGGCGAGGAAGGTCTTGACCTCGTGGCTGCGGTCGGACCACCGGTGCCCGACCACCCGCACCACCGGGTCGTGCTCGGGGTGCTCGCGCCGCCAGTCGTCGAGCAGGTCCTCCACGACCGGGTAGAGCCGCTCCTCGGGCGGGTGCCACGGCTTGAGGAGGTAGTAGTCGAGACCGATGTCGTTGATCGCCGTGATCGCCGCGTCGGTGTCGGCATAGGCGGTGAGGAGCAGCAGTTTCGCCCCCGGCGCCTGCGCCCGCGCGAGGGCCAGCATCTCGACGCCGGTCATCTGGGGCATCCGCTGGTCGGTCACCAGCAGCGCCACCGGCTCGTCGCGCAGCGCCAGCCGACCCAGCACGTCCAGCGCCTCAGGGCCCGACGTGGTGCGGACGACCCGGTAGTCGGCGCCGAACCTCTGCCTCAGGTCGCGGGTGATCGCCTCGGCGACCAAGGGATCGTCGTCGGTCACGACGATGGTCGCTCTGCTCATGAGCCACCCTCCCGGCAGTTCGGCCCGAGCCGCCATCCTGACGGCGCGACCCTACTCCGCCTCGGTCGGGAACGGCGTCGGATGCCTTCTGGTGGAACCCCGTCCTTCACATGCAGCGTGAGTCAGGCCAGACTGCAACCCGTTACGCCGCCGGCGCCGACCGAGAGGGACACATGACGACCGGAGTGACCGGCCCGGGCCGGGCCAGCATCAGTGATCGGACTCTCAGGAACGACCGGTGGTGGCTGGCCCCGCTGGCCACCTTCGTCGTGTTCTTCGCGTTCGTCGTCTACGCCACGGTCCGGGCCTTCATGGGACGCGACTACTACGCCTCGCCGTACCTCTCGCCGTTCTACTCGCCCTGTCTCGGTGACTGCGTGGAGGGTGCCAGCGACTTCGGCCAGCCATTCGGGTGGTTCCCGTTGTCCGCGGCGCTGATCATCTTGGTGTTCCCGCTCGGGTTCCGGATGACCTGCTACTACTACCGCAAGGCGTACTACCGCTCGTTCTGGCTCAGCCCGCCCGCGTGCGGCGTGGCCGAGCCGCACCAGGCGTACTCGGGTGAGACGCGCTTCCCGCTGATCTTCCAGAACGCCCACCGCTGGTTCTGGTACGCCGCGGTGCTGGTCGGCCTGATCCTGTCCTTCGATGTCGTGCTGGCCTTCCGCAACGAGGACAAGGAATGGGGGCACATGGGGCTCGGCACGTTGCTGATGCTCATCAACGTCGTCCTGATCTGGCTCTACACCCTCTCGTGCCACTCCTGCCGCCACATCGTCGGCGGGCGGCTGCGCCACTTCTCCAAGCACCCGGTCCGCTACAAGCTCTGGACCTGGGTCTCCAAGCTCAACCAGCACCACCCCCGCTACGCGTGGTACTCGCTGTTCTCGGTGGCACTGGTCGATCTCTACATCTATCTGCTGGCCACCGGCCGCATCGAGGACGTGAGGTTTTTCTGATGGCGCGCCACGAGATGACTGGCAACGAGATGTCGTACTACTCCGAAGGCGGCATGGAGCGGCACACCTACGACGTCGTCGTCGTCGGCGCCGGGGGAGCGGGGTTGCGCGCGGCGATCGCCGCCCACGAGGCGGGCGCCGAGACCGCGATCGTCTGCAAGTCGCTGCTCGGCAAGGCCCACACCGTGATGGCCGAGGGCGGCATCGCCGCCGCCATGGGCAACCGGTGGCCCGAGGACAACTGGGAGGTCCACTTCCGCGACACCATGCGCGGCGGGAAGATGCTCAACAACTGGCGGATGGCCCAGCTCCATGCCCAGGAAGCTCCCGAACGGGTGATGGAGCTCGAGGACTGGGGTGCCCTCTTCGACCGCACCGAGGACGGGCTGATCAGCCAGCGCGACTTCGGCGGGCACAAGTACGCGCGGCTCGCCCACGTCGGCGACCGCACCGGGCTGGAGATGATCCGCACCCTCCAGCAGCGCGCGGTCCAGATCGGGATCGACGTGTTCATGGAGTGCACCGTCACCGAGCTGCTCAAGGACGGCGAGGACGGCCCGATCTCGGGCGTCTTCGGCTACTGGCGGGAGACCGGCCGATTCGTCACCATCGACGCCCCGTCGGTCATCTTGGCCACCGGTGGCATCGGGAAGTCCTTCAAGGTCACCTCGAACTCGTGGGAGTACACCGGCGACGGTCATGCCCTTGCGCTGCGGGCCGGGGCGTCCCTCATCAACATGGAGTTCGTGCAGTTCCACCCGACCGGGATGGTCTGGCCGCCCTCGGTGAAGGGGCTGCTGGTGACCGAGTCGGTGCGCGGCGACGGCGGAATCCTGAGGAACGCCGACGGCAAGCGGTTCATGTTCGACTACATCCCGGAGTTCTTCAAGGCCGAGACGGCCGACACCGAGGAGGAGGCGGACCGGTGGTACGACGACAAGAAGAACAACCGCCGGCCACCCGAGCTGCTGCCCCGTGACGAGGTGGCGCGGGCGATCAACTCCGAGGTCAAGGCGGGCCGTGGGTCACCGCACGGCGGCATCTTCTTGGACATCGCCTCGCGGCGTACCCCCGAGTTCATCCGCAAGCGGTTGCCGTCGATGTACCACCAGTTCAAGGAGCTCGCCGACGTCGACATCACTGCCGAGCCGATGGAGATCGGGCCGACCTGCCACTACGTCATGGGCGGGGTCGAGGTCGATCCGGACACCGAGCTGACCGGTGTCACCGGTCTCTACGCCGTCGGGGAGTGCTCGGGCGGCATGCACGGCTCGAACCGGCTGGGCGGCAACAGCCTCTCCGACCTGCTCGTCTTCGGCAGACGCGCCGGCGAGGCGGCGGCGGCGTACGCCTCGGGTCTCGAGTCGCGACCCGCCGTCCGGGACGTCGACGTCCAGGCTGCCGAGTGGAGTGCCGTCTCGCCGTTCAACGTCGACGGCGGCGACAACCCCTACACGATCCAGTCGGACCTGCAGCAGTCGATGAACGACCTGGTCGGCATCATCCGGACCGCTCCCGAGCTCGAGGAGGCGATGACCGCGATCGAGGCGCTCAAGGAGCGCGCGACGACGATGACCGTCGGCGGGCACCGGCAGTACAACCCCGGATGGCACCTCGCGCTCGACCTGCGCAACATGCTGCTGGTCTCGGAGTCGATCGCGAAGGCGGCGCTGGCACGCGAGGAGTCTCGCGGCGGTCACACCCGCGACGACTTCCCGAAGCCCAGCCCCGACTGGGCCACCAAGAACCTGGTCGTGCGGCTCGACGAGACCGGCACCGGGATCACGCTGACGGAGCAACCGCTCCCGGTCATGCCCGACGAGCTCAAGCACTACTTCGAGGAGTGACTGATGGGATATGACCTGAAGCTGCGACTGTGGCGTGGCAACGAGGACGGCGGCGAGCTGCGCGACTACACCGTCGAAGTCTCGGAGGGCGAGGTCGTCCTCGACGCGATCCACCGCCTGCAGGCCACCCAGGAGGGCGATCTCGCCGTCCGCTGGAACTGCAAGGCCGGGAAGTGCGGTTCCTGCAGCGCCGAGATCAACGGCCGCCCCCGGCTGCTGTGCATGACGCGGCTCTCTGACTTCGAGGAGTCCGACGTCATCACCGTGACGCCGATGCGGGCCTTCCCGGTGATCCGCGACCTGGTCACCGACGTGTCCTTCAACTACAAGAAGGCGCGGGAGCTCCCGGGTGTCGAGCTGGGTCCCCGGGACGCCGACGGCAAGCGGCGGATGATGCAGGAGGACGTCGAGCGCGGGCAGGAGTTCCGCAAGTGCATCGAGTGCTTCCTGTGCCAGGACGTCTGCCACGTGGTGCGTGACCACGAGGAGAACAAGCCGGCCTTCGCCGGCCCGCGCTTCTTCATCCGGTACGCCGAGCTGGACATGCACCCGCTCGACACCCAGGACCGGCGCACGCTGGCCCAGGGCCAGGCCGGCATCGGGCTGTGCAACATCACCAAGTGCTGCACCGAGGTCTGCCCGGAGGGCATCAAGATCACCGACAACGCGATCATCCCGATGAAGGAACGTGTGGCCGACCGCAAGTACGACCCGCTGGTGTGGCTGGGCAACAAGATCGGGATGCGCGACAAGGACACCGACGGCCGGCACGAGGTCTGACCCTCCTCACCCACCACCGTCGTTCGTAGGTACCGGCACCATCGGACGGCTGTCGCTCCCCCTGGCCCGCGCCTACGGTCGGGTCAGGGGTGGCCAATGCGTATCGACTACTTGCTCCTGGACTCCACCGCCGGTGGGGGCATCGTCCGGACCGTCTTCACGATGAGTGAGGCCCTGGCGGCGCGTGGTCACGACGTGCGGATCATCAGCCTGTTCTCGGACCGGCCGACGCTCAGCTTCCCGGCGCCGGTGAGCGTGCCGATCCGCACCTTGCTGGGGGAACCGGGCGTCGCGGACGCCAGGCCCCGCGGTACTCCGACCCTGCGTGCCGTCGCCCGTGCCGCGGCACGCCGACGCCCGAGTCGACTGGTGGGTCCGCACGACGACCAGGCGCTGCGCTACTCCGCCCTCACCGACGCAGCGTTGCGTCGGTACCTGGGCGACTCGGATGCCGACGTGGTCCTCGGGACCCGGTCAGGCCTCAACCTCGCGCTCGCCCAGCTGTCATCCCGAGGCTTGCGGGTGGCTCAGGAACACGTGGGGTTGCACCGGGCCGGCGCCGGGATGCGGACGGCCTACCGCAAGATCCTCCCCGGACTCGACGCCGTCGTGACGCTGACACCCGTCGATGCCCGTCGTTACCGGCGCCTCCTCGGGGACGACGTGCCGGTCCACGCCGTGCCGAACTCGGTCATGCCGTCCGACCGACCGGCCCCCGGTGATCATCGGGTCGTCATCGCCGCCGGACGTCTGGCGCGCCAGAAGGGATTCGACCTGGTCGTGGAGGCCTGGCGCCCGGTGGCGCGCGCCCACCCTGACTGGTCGTTGCACATCCACGGTCGAGGCCCGCTGGCCGGACAGCTGCGGTCACAGGTCGACGCGGCCGGACTGGGCGACCAGGTAGTCCTGCACGGTTTCACTCCCGACCTTGAGCCGCGGCTCCGGGAGGCGTCGGCGTTCGTGCTCAGCTCCCGCTTCGAGGGCATGCCGATGGTGGTGCTGGAGGCGATGGCCGCCGGGCTTCCGGTCGTGTCCTTCGACTGCAGGACCGGTCCCCGACAACTGCTCCGCGGTGGGCGCTCGGGGATCCTGGTGCCCCCGAGGTCGATCCCCGCGCTCAGTGACGCGCTGTTGCGGATCGTCGAGGACCCCGACCTGCGCCGTCGCCTCTCCGAGGCATCCATCGACCGGGCGCAGCACTTCTCGGTCGACCGGATCGCGGCCCGGTGGGAACGGCTGCTGGAAGGACTCCTGGTCGGCCACGGTGATCGAAGCCGTCGGCAGCCGGGGCGGCTGGTCGAGTACGGGGACTCATCGCGGGCATGACCTCCGGGCGGGACACTGGCGACATGAGTGAGACAACGTCCGACACCGCCCCCATCCGCCGCCTGGTCGTCGCCTTGACCATCGGCTCCTTCAGCCTCGCCGCCCTGATGGGCGTGATCGCCCTCCTGGGTGGCGGCAGCTTCGGTGAAGCGGAGGTTCGGGTCCTGCTGACGACCCTGATCGTCGGCACCACGAGCGTCGCGATGCTCTGCTACCTCGCGACCTCCGGTACCCGCTTCCAGGTCGTCGGCGCGACGGGAGGGATCGTGGTGCTGCTCCCGTCCGCCATCGCGTTGTTCATGGTCTGGGGCGACAACTACGACGGCGAGCTCTACAAGTTCTTCGGCGTCGGGCTCACCCTGGCCGCCACGCTGGCGCAGCTCTCGCTGCTGCTGGCGTTGGCCGGCGACCGGTCCCGCGTCCGGGTGGTGCTCTGGGCGACCGTCGGCTTGGCATCGGCGGTCGCCGTGATCGTCAGCATCATGATCGTCGCCGAGAACGCCTCCGACGGCTCGTTCCGGTTCTTGGGCGTGCTCGCGATCCTCGACGTGCTCGGCACCGTGGTGACCCTGGCCCTCGCGCTCTTCGGGAACCGGTCGGCTGCCGAGGCCGGCGCCCCCGTCCCGATCCCCGCCCGCCTCGAGCAGCAGGTCGCCGAGGCCGCGGCGCGGGCCCACGTCTCCCGCGACCAGGTCGTCGCGGACGCGCTCGACCGCTACTTCTCCGATTCCCCGGCGGCCCCGACGTCCTGAAATTGGATTGCGGCCCTGCGGATCATGGAGTGACGGGGTCGAGACCGGGCGCGGTCGTGCCGGGGAAGTGGTCGAGCTGCCCGGCGCGGCCGCGTCCCGCGTCCGCGGCCGGCGAGGGCTAGTCGCGCTTGGCGTGGCCCGGCGGTTTCGCTGAACGGTGATCGGGGCCACCAGCCCAGGCCGGGGTGCCGTGCACCTTGTCCTTCTTGTCCTTCTTGCCGGACTTGTCCTTCTTGGCGTGCTTGCCCGCGAAGTCGTGCGGGTGGGGCTTGGTGCCGCAGGCCCCGGCCTCCGCGACGCACGCGGTCCACTCCTTCTTCGCAGCGACGAACGCCCGGGCGGCGGGGTTGCCCGCCGGTGCCGCGTCGTCATCGGTGGCGGCCACCCGGACGTTGCTGTCCCGGGCCCGCGGCCCCTCGCCGGTCGCGCTCAGCACTCCGCCCTGGACCGCAGCAACCACCAGCATCACCAGGATCGCGGTGGCGGCGAGCAGGGGTTTCACAGCCCCAGAGTGAACCTGCACGGGGGGATCCGCGACCGGTTTGGGGAAACCCGTCCGGCAGGCCATGGCCGGTCGGCACTCGGTCAGGGCGGCGCGATCCTGCCGTGGAGACACACGTCGTGACGGCGTACGGCGCCGTCGGGGCTGCGCAGCGGCAGGTAGCGCGGACGCACCCCCTCGCGCTCGAAGCCGGCGGCGAGCGCCACCCGGCAGGACGCGGCGTTCTCGGTGCTGTGGTCGAGCTGGACCCGCTCGAGGCCGCGGCCCTCCGGCGACATCAACCACCGGGTGAGGGCCACGATCGCGCGACGGCCCACTCCCCGGCCGCGGGCATCCGGGTGGGTGCCGTAGCCGAGATCGGCGATCCCGAACGTCTCGTGGAGCGACCAGCGCCAGCCGATGTCGCCCAGAAACAGGTCGGGCGCCTCCTCGGCGACCGCTACCAGCGTGCCGGGCTTCCCCTCCGCCCAGGCGGTCGCGGATCCGGCGATCCGCTCCTCGAGCTCGCCCTCGTCGGTGGGGACCGGCACGAAGGCCGGTGCGCCGTACCGCTGCTGGTCGGGGTCGCGGAGCAGCTCCAGCCATCGTGTCGCGTCCGTCGCAACCGCCGGCCGCAGCAGCAGGCCCGCCTCCACGATCCCGCCCTCGCCCGTCACGCGAGAAACGTTAGCCCCACAGCGATTGGGTCACACTCGGTGGCCCGCGCGGTGACCGCCCTCCTATCGTTCGCACTATGACGTCAGACGAGTCCGTCGAGGGCGGGCTGGACGAGCCCACCGAGCTGGAGCCCGAGCAGGGCTCGCTCGCGCTCGCCGCGCCCGAGGACGACCACGACCGCGCCGACTGGGAGGCCGCGGCCGCCGCGGTGCTCCGCAAGGCCGGACGGCTGGGCGACGACGACCCCGACCACCTCGTCGAGCAGGCGCTCACCCGCTCGACCCTGGACGACATCGCGGTCACGCCGCTCGGTACGCCGGAGCTGCTCGAGGGCCTCACCACGTCCGGCCGGCCGACCCGGGTCGGGGGCTGGGGCGTCCGGACCCGGCCGGCCGACCGCGAGCAGGCGCTGGCCGATCTCGACACCGGGGCCACCTCGCTGTGGGTGGACGCCTCCGCCGACCTGCCGGCGCTGCTCGACGGCGTCCTGCTCGACCTGGCGCCCGTGGTGCTGGAGCGCACGACGCCCGACCGGGCGCGGGCGTTCCTCGACCTGCTCACCTACGTCGACCCCGCCGACGGCACCAACCTCGGCGCCGACGCCGGGGCCGACGATCTCGTCGAGATCGCCGAGCTGGCGCGTGCCGCCGGCGTGCTCGCAGCCGTCGTCGACGGCACGGCGGTGCACGACCGCGGCGCCTCTGACGTGCAGGAGCTCGGCCACGCGCTGGCCACCGCGGCGTCGTACCTGCGCACCCTCACCGGTGCCGGGTTCTCCGTCGACGAGGCGGCCGGGCTGGTGGAGTTCCGGCTCGCGGCGACCGACGACCAGTTCCCGACGATCGCGAAGTTCCGGGCCGCGCGGCGGTTGTGGGCGCGGATGCTGGAGCTGAGCGGCGGCGGTGACGTCCCGATGCGGATCCACGCCGTCACCAGTCGGCCGATGATGAGCAAGTACGACCCCTGGGTGAACCTCCTGCGCACCACCGTGGCCACCTTCGGCGCCGGCATCGGCGGCGCCGACTCGGTCACCGTCGTCCCGTTCGACAGCCCGCTGGGCGAGCCCGACGCCTTCGGCCGGCGGATCGCCCGCAACACCTCACCCCTGCTGATCTCCGAGTCCCACGTCGGCCGGGTCGCCGACCCTGCCGGCGGGTCGTACGCCGTGGAGAAGCTGACCGACGACGTGACCCTGGCCGCCTGGGAGGAGCTCGGGCGGATCGAGGCCGAGGGCGCCGACGCGTTCGAGGCCCGGGTCGCCGACGTCGTCACGCGTCGCGACGCCGCGATCGCCACCCGGGAGCGGCCGATCACCGGCCTCACCGAGTTCCCGAACCTGGCCGAGTCACTGCCCGAGCGCCCCGGCGAGGGTGACGGCGTCCGCCGCTGGGGCGCGCCGTTCGAGCAGCTGCGCGACGAGCCGGTCACCACCCCGGTGTTCCTGGCGACCATGGGCACCGTCGCGGCGCACACCGTGCGGGCCGGCTTCGCCACCAACCTGTTCGCGGCCGGGGGAGTCCCGGTCGCCCTGGCCGGGCCGACCGAGGGCGTCGAGTCCGTGCTCGCCGCGTACGACGGCCAGCCGGTCGTCTGCCTGGCCGGTCCCGACGCGGCGTACGCCGAGTGGGGCGCCGCCCTGGTCACCGCCCTGCGCGAGGCCGGAGCCCGGCACGTGGTCGTGGCCGGGAAGGCCGACGTCGGCGCCGACGACCAGTGCTGGGCCGGGATGGACGCGCTGGACTTCCTGCGCCGGACGAGAGGAATGCTGTCGTGAGCGTGCCGGAGAGCTTCGCGGGGCTGGAGCTGGGGGGTGCCGGGGGTTTCGAGGCTCGCTCCGCTCGCACCTCAACCACCGGCAGCGGCGACCCGTGGACCAGCCCGGAGGGCATCGACATCCTGCCGGTGTACGGCCCCGAGCACCTCGAGCGGCTCGACGCGCTCGACACCTGGCCCGGGCTCAGCCCGTTCCTGCGCGGGCCGTACCCGACGATGTACACGACCCAGCCGTGGACGATCCGGCAGTACGCCGGGTTCTCGACGGCGCAGGAGTCCAACGCGTTCTACCGGCGCAACCTCGCGGCCGGCCAGAAGGGGCTCAGCGTCGCCTTCGACCTCGCGACCCACCGCGGCTACGACTCCGACCACCCGCGGGTGCGCGGAGACGTCGGGATGGCCGGGGTGGCGATCGACTCGATCTACGACGCGCGGGAGCTGTTCGACGGCATCCCGCTCGACCAGATGTCGGTGTCGATGACGATGAACGGTGCGGTGCTCCCGGTGATGGCGCTCTACATCGCGGCGGCCGAGGAGCAGGGGGTGAAGCCGGAACAGCTCTCGGGGACCATCCAGAACGACATCCTCAAGGAGTTCATGGTCCGCAACACCTACATCTACCCGCCGGCGCCGAGCATGCGGATCATCTCCGACATCTTCTCCTTCACCGCCGAGCGGATGCCGCGCTTCAACTCGATCTCGATCTCCGGCTACCACATGCAGGAGGCCGGGGCGACGGCCGATCTGGAGCTGGCCTACACGCTCGCCGACGGCGTCGAGTACCTCCGCGCCGGCCTCGACGCCGGCCTCGACGTCGACGCCTTCGCGCCGCGCCTCAGCTTCTTCTGGGCGATCGGCATGAACTTCTTCATGGAGGTCGCCAAGATGCGCGCCGCCCGCGCCCTCTGGTCGCGCCTGGTGCGCCAGTTCGAGCCGCAGAACCCGAAGTCGCTCAGCCTCCGCACCCACTGCCAGACCAGCGGCTGGTCGCTGACCGCCCAGGACGTCTTCAACAACGTCGGCCGCACCTGCATCGAGGCGATGGCCGCCACCCAGGGCCACACCCAGTCGCTGCACACCAACGCCCTCGACGAGGCGATCGCGCTGCCGACCGACTTCTCGGCGCGGATCGCGCGCAACACCCAGCTCCTGCTGCAGCAGGAGAGCGGTACGACGCAGACGATCGACCCGTGGGCCGGCTCCTACTACGTCGAGCGCCTCACCCACGACCTCGCCGAGCGGGCGTGGGGTCACATCCGCGAGGCCGAGGAGGCCGGCGGCATGGCGGCCGCGATCGAGCAGGGCATCCCGAAGATGCGGATCGAGGAGGCGGCGGCCCGCACCCAGGCGCGGATCGACTCCGGTCACCAGCAGGTCATCGGGGTGAACACCTTCCGGCTCGAGACCCTCGATGACGGAGGCGAGCTGGACATTCGTCGCGTCGACAACGACGACGTCTACCGCCAGCAGCTGGCGAAGCTGGAGCGGTTGCGGGAGGAGCGCGACGACCGCGAGGTCGAGGACGCCCTCCATGCCCTGACCCGCAGCGCGGAGGACGGCTCGGGCAACCTGCTGGAGCTGAGCGTCGCCGCAGCGCGCGCCAAGGCCACGGTCGGAGAGATCTCCGGTGCGATGGAGAAGGTGTACGGCCGCCACCGGGCCGTGATCCGTACCATCTCCGGGGTGTACCGCGACGAGTCCGGCAGCGAGGGCCCGGTGGGGCTGGTGATCGACGCGGCCGACGAGTTCGAGGAGAACGAGGGTCGACGGCCCCGCATCCTGGTCGCGAAGATGGGCCAGGACGGCCACGACCGCGGTCAGAAGGTCGTGGTCAGCGCCTTCGCCGACATGGGCTTCGACGTCGACGTGGGGCCGTTGTTCTCCACGCCGGAGGAGGTCGCCCAGCAGGCCGTCGACGCCGACGTCCACATCGTCGGTGTCTCGTCCCTGGCCGCCGGCCACCTGGTGCTGCTGCCGCAGCTGCGTCAGGCGCTCGCCGACCTGGGTCGCGAGGACATCATGGTCGTCGTCGGCGGGGTGATCCCGCCCGATGACGTCCCGACCCTGAGGGAGATGGGCGCGGCCGCGGTGTTCCTGCCCGGCACGGTCATCGCGGAGTCGGCGCTCGACCTGCTCCACAAGCTGGCCGACCAGCTGGGGCACGGTTCCTGAGGTGCGACCGAAGGGAGCCTCGACGGATGGCGCCTGACGTCGAGGCACTGGCCGCGGGAGTGCACGCGCGACAACGGGCTGCGGTCTCCCGGGCGATCACGCTCATGGAGTCGTCCAAGCCTGGCCACCGCGAGGCGGCTCGGGACCTGCTCGGCCTGCTCGACCGCGGAGACGCGGTACGGGTCGGCATCTCCGGCGTACCGGGCGTGGGGAAGTCGACGTTCATCGAGCAGCTGGGGACCCGGCTGACAGCGGCGGGGAAGCGGGTCGGCGTGCTCGCGGTCGACCCTTCCAGCGTCCGCACCGGAGGCTCGGTGCTCGGCGACAAGACCCGGATGGCGGCGCTCGCCGTCGATCCCCACGCCTACATCCGCCCTTCGCCCGCAGCCGGCACCCTCGGCGGGGTCGCCCGCGCCACCACCCAGGCGATGACGGTGCTCGAGGCAGCCGGGTACGACGTGGTCCTCGTCGAGACCGTCGGCGTCGGCCAGTCCGAGATCACGGTGGCCGGGATGGTCGACACGTTCCTGTTCCTCACCCTCGCCCGTACCGGGGACCAGCTGCAGGGGATCAAGAAGGGCATCCTGGAGATCGCCGACGTGATCGCCGTGAACAAGGCGGACGGCGACCGGGAGGGCGAGGCCCGCTCGGCGGCCCGCGAACTGGCGGGCGCTCTGCGCATGGTGCGCGGCCGCGGGGAATGGGCGCCGCCGGTCGTCACCTGCTCGGGCCTGACCGGCGACGGCATCGACGACGTCTGGCAGCGGGTGCTGTCACACCGGGACCACCTCGGCGAGGCCGGCCTCGAGGCCAAGCGGGCAGCACAACAGCTCGACTTCACCTGGGCCCTCGTCCGCGACGAGCTGGCCGACCGGCTCCGTCGGTCGCCCGCCGTGGCGGCCATCCGCGACGACGTCCGACGCCGGGTGCTCGCCGGCGAGCTCAACGCCCCGGTCGCGGCCGACCTGATCGTGGCGGCCTACGACCGGCGCGAGTCGGACTGACTGGTCCAGACAGCTGGACCACCGGGGAACGGTGGGATCTTCCGCAGGCGACCGACTCGGTGAAAACTGTGACGATCATCACCAACGGAGGGAATTCACATGCGAGGTCGCGCCAGGAGCATCTCGGTCGGAGCAGCAGCGCTCACGCTGCTCGGAACCACGCTCACACCCGCCCAGGCAGCCGTCGAGGAGACCGTCGCCGACGGGCTCGTCACGCCCCTGAGCGTCGCCGTCAGTGAGGACGGCACCGCTTACGTGTCCCAGAACTTCGCCAGCATGCTGACCAAGGTCGCCCCGGGCGGGGAACAGAGCCTCGTCTACGCCGACGAGGCAGGCAGCGAGGTCGGCGCCGTCTCGGCGACCGGCGACGACGTCACCTTCGCCACCACGGGCGGCACCCGCAAGCGCCCGAACGCCAACCTCTGGCAGGTCTCCGGGGACGGCGCGCCGACGAAGCTCGCCAACCTCTACCGGTACGAGAAGCAGAACAACCCCGACGCCGTCCGGAAGTACGGCCTCAAGTCCGGGAAGCGCTGCCTGAGCAAGGTGCCACGCTTCCTGCGTCCCTACCGGGGAATCGTGGAGTCCCACCCCTATGCGACGGCGCTCGGTGAGGGCGTGACCTATGTCGCCGACGCCGCCGGCAACTCGATCCTCGCCGTCACCGAGGCCGGGGTGAGCACGGTCGCCGTGCTTCCCGCCACGAAGGTCAAGGTCACGCGTGCCATGAAACGGGAGTTCGGCCTCCACAAGTGCGTCATCGGCAAGACCTACCGCTCCGAGGGTGTGCCGACCGACGTCGAGCTGGGACCCGACGGCAACCTCTACGTGACCTCGCTGCCCGGTGCGCCCGGCGAGGGCCTGCCCACCGGTCGGATCTACCAGATCAGCCCGGTCGACGGCAGCCTGAGCAAGCTCACCGGCGGGCTGGTCAGCCCCACGGGTCTGGCGATCTCCCCGACGGGCGACGCCTACATCTCGATGCTCTTCGCGAGCACCATCCTCAAGGTGCCGTTCGGCGGCGAGCCGGAGCCCTTCGCCGAGGTGCCGTTCCCGGGCGACGTCGAGTTCAGCAACGGCTACGTCTACGCCACGCAGACCGACCTGACGAACGACGGCAGCTCGCCACCGGCCGGCAAGGTCCTGCGCTGGAACACCGCGCCGGAGTGATCGGCTGACCCGAGCGGCGAGGGACCCCGGGCAGACGGTGCCCGGGGCTCCTCGCCGTGTCGGTGGGCAGGCGATTCCCCCGTGCGCGAACGGGTGAACTAACCTCAAGAGGCGATGCCGAACCCACCCTCCGACACCACCGATGCCTCCGCGACCATCGACTCCGTCGTGGAGAAGTACGGCGACGAGCTGGTCGAGCTGCGTCGGGACCTGCACGCCCACCCTGAGCTGTCGTGGGCGGAGACCCGCACCACCGCCATCGTCGCCGAGCGGCTCGAGGCCGCCGGGATCGCGGTCACCCGCATCGAGGGCACCGGGCTGCTCGCGGACATCGGCGATGCCGGACCGCGGGTCGCGCTGCGGGCCGATCTCGATGCGCTGCCCGTCGACGACACGACCGGCCTGCCCTGGGCGAGCACCACACCGGGCGTGGCCCACGCCTGCGGTCACGACGTCCACACCACGGGCCTGGTCGGAGCCGGGCTCGCGCTGGCCGAGGCCCACCACCGCGGTCACCTTCCCGGCAGGGTCCGGCTGCTGTTCCAGCCTGCCGAGGAGGTCATGCCCGGCGGTGCGTTGCGGCTGATGGACCATGGAGCCCTGGACGGTGTCGACCGGATCTTCATGCTCCACTGCGACCCGAGTCTCGACGTGGGCGAGGTCGGGGTCCGCGAGGGGGCGCTGACCGGGGCCGCCGACGCGCTCTCGGTGCGGCTGACCGGCCGCGGCGGCCACACCTCGCGACCCCACCTCACCGAGGACCTGACCTTCGCCCTGGGCAAGCTCGTCGTCGAGCTGCCGGCGATCCTGTCCCGCCGGCTGGATCCGCGGGCCGGCGCCAGCGTGGTCTGGGGCGTGGTCCGGGCCGGCTCCGCCCCGAACGTGATCCCCGGTGCGGGCCTCGCGGCCGGCACCATCCGGATGCTCGACTCGGTCGCGTGGGCCGACGTCGAGTCGCTGGTCAGGGTGCTGATCGACGAGATCGTGGCGCCCTACGGCGTCACCGCCGAGATCGACTACAAGCGTGGCGTCCCGCCGGTGGTGAACGACTCAGCCTCGGCCGAGGCGCTCGGCCATGCCGTCCGACGAGTGCTCGGACCCGCCGGTCACGTCTCGACCACGCAGAGCCTCGGCGGTGAGGATTTCGGCTGGTACGTCGAGCGCGTCCCCGGCGCCATGGGTCGTCTCGGCACCCGGACCCCGGGGGGTCCGACGTACGACCTCCACCAGGGAAATCTGACCGTGGACGAGCGGTCGACGGCGATCGCGGCGCGGGTCCTGGCTGAAGCGGCGATGCACGCGTTGGTCACCGCTCGGTAACAACCCGGGCGATTATGACGAGGTGCCCTTGCGCCACCCCTTCGGGTGCATAGGGTGTGCCTGTTCGCGCGCCCGTTCCACGGCGCGCACCTATTTGAGGAGGCATCTTGCGTCGTCTGACCAAGATCGGAGCGGCCTCGGCAGTGCTGGCACTCGCACTCGTCGGTTGCGCCCAAGATGATGAGGGATCGACGGGCACTGCCCCGAAGGACCTGTGTGACGTGGAGGGCGACGGCCCCAAGGTCGGTCTGGCCTACGACGTGGGTGGCCGAGGCGACCAGTCGTTCAACGACTCTGCCGCGGTCGGCATGCAGAAGGCGATCGACGAGGTCGGCGCCACCTGCACCGAGGCCGAGGCCCAGGACGGCGAGGCCGAGTCGGCCCGCGAGGACCGCCTCCGCTCGCTCGCCGAGGGTGGACACAACCCGATCGTCGGAGTCGGCTTCGCCTACAGCGACGCCGCCAACGCCGTGGCCCCCGACTTCCCGGAGGTCAACTTCGCGGTCGTCGACGGCTTCGACCCCGACGGTGAGCCCAACGACAACGTGGCCTACCTCGGCTTCGCCGAGCAGGAGGGCTCGTTCCTCGTCGGTGTCGCCGCTGCGCTGACCACCGAGTCTGACCACGTCGGATTCGTCGGTGGCGTCAACGTCGACCTGATCAAGAAGTTCGAGGCCGGCTACGTCGCTGGTGTGGCCGCGGTCGACGAGGCCATCGAGGTGGACGTCACCTACATCGAGGAGACGGACCTCAAGGGCTTCAACGACCCGGCGGGTGGCAAGGCTGCCGCCGACGCCATGTACCAGGACGGCGCCGACGTGGTCTACCACGCCGCGGGCGGTTCCGGTGCCGGCGTCTTCGATGCCGCAGTTGCCGCGGGCGACGGTATGTGGGCGATCGGAGTCGACTCCGACCAGTACCTCAGCGCGAGCGACCAGGCGAAGGAGCACATCCTCACCTCCATGCTGAAGCGCGTCGACACGGCGACCTTCAACATGATCCAGTCGGTGGCCGACGACGAGCCGCTGGTCAGCTACCAGACCTACGACCTGGCTGCTGACGGCGTGGGCTACTCCACGTCCGGTGACTTCCTCAGCGAGGACGTCCAGGGTCAGATCGACGACTTCGCCGAGCAGATCAAGTCCGGCGACATCGAGGTTCCTGACGCCCCCTGATCCACTCAGGGGTTGAGCACCCGGACCCGGGGCCGCGCGGTAGCGTGACCCCGGGTCCGTGCCATCTGGATCAGGCCTTCCCGCAAGGAGAGTTATGAACACGACTGCCGTGGACGCCGTTCAGGTCAGAGGCATCGGCAAGAGGTTTCCCGGTGTCATCGCGAACCACGACGTGGACATCACCATCCGCAGCGGCACGGTGCATGCCCTGGTCGGCGAGAACGGCGCGGGCAAGTCGACGCTGATGAAGATCCTCTACGGCGTGCAGAAGCCCGATGAGGGCGTGCTCGTCGTCAACGGCAAGGAGGTCAGCTTCTCCTCGCCGACCGAGGCGATCGCCCACGGCATCGGGATGGTCTTCCAGCACTTCATGCTGGCCGACAACCTGACCGTCCTCGAGAACGTCGTGCTCGGTGCGGAGAAGCTCCACGGGATCGGCGAGAAGGCTCGCGCCAAGATCGTCGAGATCTCCGCGGCCTACGGTTTCGATCTCGACCCCGACGAGCTGGTCGAGAGCCTCGGCGTCGGCGAGCGACAGCGAGTCGAGATCCTCAAGGTGCTCTTCCGGGGCGCCCAGATCATCATCCTGGACGAGCCGACGGCGGTCCTGGTCCCGCAGGAGGTCGACGCACTGTTCGGCAACCTGCGCGAGCTCAAGGCCGAGGGGCACACGATCCTCTTCATCTCCCACAAGCTCGACGAGGTGCTCGCGATCGCCGACGACATCACGGTCATGCGACGTGGCACCACCGTCGGCGAGGCCCAGCCGCAGGACACGACCAAGCATCAGCTGGCCGAGATGATGGTGGGCTCCGAGCTGCCGTCGCCCGCGACCGCAGAGTCCACCGTCACCGACGAGGTGCTGCTGGAGGTCACCGACCTCGGCCTCATCGACTCGTTCGGTCGTGCGCTGCTCACCGACATCAACCTCACCATCCACCGGGGCGAGGTGCTCGGCATCGCCGGGGTCGAGGGCAACGGACAGGCCGAGCTCGTCGAGACGATCATGGGCATGCGCAAGCCGAACGGCGGAGCGGTCTCCGTGGGTGGCCAGGACGTCACCCGGTGGGGCACCAGAGACCGGCGCCGGGCCGGGATCGGCTACATCCCCGAGGACCGTCACCGCCACGGCCTCCTGCTCGATGCCCCGCTGTGGGAGAACCGGGTCCTGGGGTTCCAGACCAGGCCGCCGGCCACCAAGGGCTTCCTGGTCGACCGCAAGGGCGCCCGCGAAGACACGCAGCGGATCGTGGATCAGTACGACGTCCGCACTCCTGGCATCGACACCCTCGCCCGTGCTCTCTCCGGCGGCAACCAGCAGAAGCTGATCGTCGGCCGGGAGATGAGTGGCGATCCGGTGCTGGTCATCGCAGCCCACCCGACCCGGGGCGTCGACGTCGGCGCCCAGGCCGCGATCTGGGAGCACATCAAGAAGGCTCGCCGCGAGGGCCTCGCGGTACTGCTGATCTCTGCCGACCTCGACGAGCTGATCGGGCTGTCGGACACCATCAGGGTGATCCTGCGCGGCCGGCTGGTCGGCGAGTTCGACCCCCAGACCGTCACGCCCCAGGACCTCGGGACGGCGATGACCGGCGGCGCGAACGAGGAGGAGTCCGCATGAACGTCATCGGTCGCGTCCTGAACGCGCTGCTCGCGCCGCTGATCGCCGTGGTGGCGGCGATGGTGATCACCAGTGCCCTCATCCTCTTCGCGGGGAGCAGCCCGGCAGACTTCTGGTCGATCATCCTCGACCTCCCGGCAGACCGGGTCTACGTCAACATCGTCAACCAGGCCTCGATGATCTTCCTGTCCGCGCTGGCCGCGGCGGTCGGCTTCCGGATGAACCTGTTCAACATCGGCGTCGAGGGCCAGTACGTCATGGCGTCCTACGTCGCCGCGGTCGTCACCGGAGCGGCACTGCTGCCCGGGTACGCCAACGTCATCTTCGGCCTGGTCGTGGCGATGGCGGTCGGCTCCGCGTGGGCCGGGATCGCGGGGCTGCTGAAGGTCACCCGAGGCGTCAGCGAGGTGATCTCGACGATCATGCTCAACGCGATCGCGGTCACGCTGACCGGCTACTTCCTGAACACCTACGGAAACCGCGCCGGGAACTCGCGGCGAACGACCGTGCTCGAGGAGGGCAGCCAGCTCGACGGATTCACCCCGTTCCTCGACCGGGACGGGTCGATCTGGACACTCGCGATCCTGGCCGTCCTGGCGGGCATCGGCTTCTCCTTCCTGATCAACCGCACCAGCTTCGGCTTCGACCTGCGTGCCACCGGCATGTCCGAGACCGCCGCGGTGGCCTCCGGCGTCAAGGTCAACCGGATGATCGTGATCTCGATGATGCTGTCCGGTGCGATCGCCGGACTGATCTGGATGCCCGCCTACTTCGGATCCGCCCACAGCTACGGCACCACCTTCCAGGCGGGCCTCGGCTTCACCGGCATCGCGGTCGCGCTGCTCGGGCGCAACCGCCCGCTCGGCATCTTCTTCGGCGCCGTGCTCTTCGCGTTCCTCAACGAGCAGTCGAACCGGTTGACGATCGAGACCGACATCTCCCAGAACGTCGTGCAGATCACGCAGGGCGTCATCGTGCTCGCCGTCGTCGTGGCCTACGAGGTGGTCCGGCGCCGCCGGGTCGCGGCTGAGCAGAACGCCGTCAAGAGCCAGCTCGAAGCCGGCCCGGCCGCCCAGGAAGACGAGGTCTCCGCATGAGTACTCTCCTGACCGAGCCCACGGTGACGCCCGAGCGGTCCGCGCTCTCCCGCTACCGCTGGCTCCTGATCGGGCTGCTGGCGCTGGCGGCCGTCTCCGCGGTGCGCGTGATCACCGGTGTCAACGAGATCGACTCGCCGGGGAGCCTGCGGGCGGCCCTGATCGCCACCTGCCCGATCCTGATGGCGGCCGTCGGTGGGTTGTGGGCCGAGCGCGCCGGTGTGGTCAACATCGGTCTCGAGGGGCAGATGATCCTCGGCACCTGGGGGGCGGCGTACTTCACCTACTTCTACGGCCCCTTCGTGGGGATCCTCGGGGCGGCGCTCCTCGGCGCCATCGGCGGTGCGCTCCATGCGCTGGCGACGGTGACCTTCGGGGTCGATCACATCGTCTCCGGCGTCGCGATCAACATCATCGGGCTGGGGGCGTCGAAGTTCCTGGCCGAGGCGTACTTCTCCAACCTGCGCGGTGGCGGGGTCAAGCAGCTGACCGGCCTGGACAGACCACCGAGCTTCACCGTGCCCGGACTCTCGGACGCGGCGCGCAACATCTCGGACCGGGACTGGTTCCTGATCTCCGACATCGCCTCCGCCGTCACCGCGCTCACCACAGGTCTGAACGTCTTCACGATCCTGGTGTTCGCCCTGGTCGGCGTGACCGCGTGGGTGCTGTGGCGGACGGCCTTCGGCCTCCGGCTGCGCTCCTGCGGTGAGAACCCGCAGGCCGCCGAGAGCCTCGGCGTCAACGTGATCCGCTACAAGTGGATCGCCGTCGTCACCTCGGGCGCCTTCGCCGGCATCGGCGGTGGGTTCCTGGCCCTGGTCGCGTCCAGCGGCTTCGTCACCGGCCAGACGGGTGGGCGTGGCTACATCGGTCTCGCCGCGATGATCTTCGGCAACTGGCGGCCCGGCGGCATCCTGACCGGTTCCCTGATGTTCGGGTACACCGACAGCCTGCCGCTGCGCTCGTCGGCGACGATCCACGCGTTGCTGCTGCTCGTGGCGATCGGCCTCGTGGCGTTCTCGGCCTGGCGCTTCTACCGGGCCCAGCGGACCCAGGGAATCGTGTTCGGCGTCTTCGGTGGGCTCTTCCTGCTGTGGTTCCTGGTCACTGACGAGGTCCCGCGCGAGTTCACCGGCATGACCCCCTACCTGGCCACCCTGCTGGTGCTCGCGTTCGCCGCTCAACGACTACGAATGCCCAAGGCGGACGGACAGATCTACCGGAAGGGCAGCGCCGGGTGACCGACCCGGTCTGGGAGCAGCTGCGCGCTGCCGCGGTCGAGGTCATGGGCCACGCCTACGCGCCGTACTCGCACTACCCGGTCGGCGCCGCTGCCCGCGTCGACGACGGTCGGGTCGTGGTGGGCTGCAACGTCGAGAACGCGGCCTACGGCGTGGGTCTGTGCGCCGAGTGCGGCATGGTGTCGTCGTTGCACGCCTCCGGTGGCGGTCGGTTGACCCATGCGGTCTGCGTGGACGGCCACGGCGCGGTGATCATGCCGTGCGGGCGCTGCCGGCAGCTCTTGTTCGAGAACGGCGGACCGGAGCTGCTGCTGATGACGGTCTCGGGGATCCGACGGATGGACGAGGTGCTGCCGGATGCCTTCGGCCCCGACAACCTCGCTTGACCTGACCGCACCGGAGGTCATCGCCGACCCCTACCCGTTCCTCGCCGCGGAGCGGGAGCAGCACGCGGTCGCCTGGCACGAGCCGTCGCAGTCCTGGCTCACGTTCACGCATGCGACCGTCTCGACGGTGCAGCGCACCCGCACCCTGGGCCGGCTGTGGACCGACCGGCAACCGCGGGACGTGATGGAGCCGTTCAACCTGCTCCACCGCAACCAGATGATGGAGAACGAGCCGCCCGACCACACCAGGCTGCGGCGCCCGGTCGCGTCCGCGTTCGCCCGTGGGCACGTGGAGCGGCTGCGGCCGCGGGTGCGGGCGCTGGCCGACCAGCTCCTCGACGAGGTCGATCCGGGTGACTTCGACGTCGTCGCGGAGTACGCCGAACCACTCCCCGTGCTCGTCATCGCCGAGCTGCTCGGGGTGCCGGCGGCGTACGCGCCGTCGCTGCGGGACTGGTCGCAGGCGATCGTGCGGATGTACGAGCCGTCGCCCGGCCCTGCCGTGGCCGACGCCGCCGTGGCCGCCGCGACCGACTTCGCGGCGCTGGTGCGTGAGCTGATCGGTGAGCGGCGTGCGCGGCCGGCCGACGACCTCATCAGCGACCTCGCCGCCACCGAGCTGACCGAGGACGAGCAGGTCGCCGCCGTGGTGCTGCTCCTCAACGCGGGACATGAGGCGTCGGTCAACGTCTTCGGCAACGGGCTGGCCGCGATGCTGCGGCACGGGCTGGTGCCGGGAGCAGACGTCGCGCTGACGGTCGAGGAGATGCTGCGCTTCGACTCCGCGCTGCAGCTCTTCGAGCGCACCGCGATCGAGCCGGTGCAGGTCGGCGACGTCGTGGTGGCGAAGGGCCAGAAGATCGCGGCGCTGCTCGGCGCGGCCAACCGGGACCCGGCGGTCTTCGACCGGCCCGACACCTTCGACGTCGCCCGTGACCCCAACCCCCACCTGGCGTTCGGCGTCGGCGTCCACTTCTGCCTGGGCGCGCCGCTGGCGAGGATGGAGCTCGTCGAGTCGGTGGCCGCGCTGTTCGGACGGTTCCCCGACCTGGCGCTGGCGGGCGAACCAGAGAGCCGGGGGACCTTCGTGCTGCGGGGGTTCCGTAGGGTGCCAGTCCAGTCGAGCGGGAGGTAGGAAGATGCACGACGCAGTCGAGGTCATCATGGCGAAGCGGGACGGTGCTGAGCTGTCCGACAGCCAGATCGACTGGGTGATCGACGCCTACACGCGCGGCGACGTCGCCGACGAGCAGATGGCGGCGCTGGCCATGGCGATCCTGCTCAACGGCATGGACCGGCGCGAGATCTCCCGCTGGACCGGCGCGATGATCGCGTCGGGGGAGCGGATGGACTTCGCGGCGTTGTCGCGGCCGACCGCCGACAAGCACTCCACGGGCGGCGTGGGCGACAAGATCACGCTGCCGCTGGCTCCGCTGGTCGCTGCGTGCGGAGTCGCCGTACCCCAGCTGTCGGGACGCGGGCTCGGTCACACCGGAGGCACTCTCGACAAGCTCGAGTCGATCCCCGGCTGGCGAGCGGCGCTCTCCAACGAGGAGATGTTCGCCCAGCTGGAGTCGGTCGGAGCGGTGATCTGCGCGGCCGGCGACGGGCTCGCGCCGGCCGACAAGAAGCTCTACGCACTGCGTGACGTGACCGGCACCGTCGAGGCGATCCCGCTGATCGCGTCGTCGATCATGTCCAAGAAGATCGCTGAGGGCACCGGTGCGCTCGTGCTGGACGTGAAGGTCGGCACCGGCGCGTTCATGAAGGACCTCGACACCGCGCAGGAGCTGGCCGAGACGATGGTGGCACTCGGCACCGACGCCGGCGTCCACACCGTCGCGCTGCTGACCGACATGAGCACCCCCTTGGGCAACACCGCCGGCAATGCGATCGAGGTCGCCGAGTCGGTCGAGGTGCTGGCCGGCGGCGGACCCTCGGACGTGGTCGAGCTGACCGTCGCACTGGCTCGCGAGATGCTCGCCGGTGCCGGACGCGACGACGTCGACCCGGCCGAGGTGCTGGCATCGGGACGGGCGATGGACGCCTGGCAGGCGATGATCCGCGCCCAGGGGGGCGACCCGGACGCCGCACTGCCGACCGCTCGTCACTCCCACGAGGTCCTGGCCTCGTCGTCGGGCGTCCTCACCCGGCTCGACGCGATGGCGGTCGGGATGGCCGCCTGGCGGCTCGGGGCCGGACGGGCTCGCAAGGAGGACCCGGTGCAGGCGGGCGCCGGCGTGGTCTGGCACGCGCGACCCGGCGACTCCGTGACCGAGGGTGCTGCCCTGTTCACGCTGCTGACCGACGACGAGGCTCGCTTCGACCGGGCGCTCGCCTCGCTCGACGGTGGCTACGACATCGGTGAGGCGTCGTCGTACGCCGCGACGCCGCTGATCCACACTCGCGTCGCCCGCTGACGTGACCGACGTGCCCGCGCTGGACCCGGAGGCCGTCCGGGCCGCGGCGGCGCGGTGGATCTGGGTCCCGGTCGACGCGACCGAGGTGGTCACCGAGGACTACCGGCTCACGCACTACAGCGACTACTCCAGCGTCCAGTGGTCGGCCACCGAGCGGCCGGTGGCCGACGTGCTGGGTGAGACGCTCGACCACGCCCGCGCAGCCGGTCGCCCCACGCTGCGCTGGTGGGTCGACGGGCGCACCAGCCCGCGTGGCACCGAGGCCACCCTCTCGGCCTTCGGGATGGAGATGGTGGAGCGGCTCGAGGTGCTGGCGTTGCCGGTCGAGACCGAGCTGCCGGCGACCGACGACGTCACCGTGGTCCAGGCGGCGAGTCGCGCCGACGTGGAGCTCGCCGGGCGGATCCAGGCGGAGGTCTTCGCGATGTCGTCCGCGACCGAGGCGCAGGTCGAGGACCTGACCCGCTCCGTCGAGCAGCCCGAGTCCGAGCGGCTGATCCGCAGCTACGTCGCCTACCTCGACGGCGAGCCGGTCGGCTCCGGTGGGAGCACGGTCGACGGGGACGCGCTCCGGTTCTGGGACGGCGCGGTGCTCGCGGCGTACCGCGGTCGGGGCGCCTACCGCGCCCTGGTCTCCCGGCGGCTCCAGGACGCCCGCACCACCACCGCCCGGTTCGCCCTCGTCAAGGCGGTCGACACCACCTCGGCCCCGATCCTCAAACGCCTCGGCTTCGCGTCGTACGGCGAGCAGCGCTGCTGGTCCCGCACCTTCTAGAGACGTGTCCTAGGGGAGGAGCAGGACCACGGTCTCCGCGACACAGGCGGGCTTGGCCTGCAGCTCGCCGTCGGGCCCCTCGATCTCGATGACGTGGCCGAGCACGAGCTGCTTGCCCGAGGGGAGATCGGTGACCTCCTTGACCGAGACCGTGTTGCGGACGCGGGAACCGACCCGGACCGGGCTCGGGAACCGCACCTTGTTGACGCCGTAGTTGAGCTTGGCGCCCGGGGTCTCGAGTGTGAAGACCTGCGTCCCGAGCAACGGGATCAGCGACAACGTGAGGTAGCCGTGGGCGATCGTGCCGCCGAACGGGCCCGTCGCGGCACGCTCGACGTCGACGTGGATCCACTGGTGGTCACCGGTCGCCTCGGCGAACTGGTCGACCCGGTCCTGCTCGATGGACAGCCACTCGCTGGTGCCGAGATCCTGGCCGATCGCGTCGGTGAGCTCGTCGAAACTGGTGAAGGTACGCATGACTGGAAGGATAGGAGGGTGAGCACTCCCACCCGAGACCAGGTACACCGCGCACCGAAGGTGCTGCTCCACGACCACCTCGACGGCGGGCTGCGCCCGCAGACGGTGCTGGAGCTCGCCGCTGAGTGCGGCCACGAGCTTCCAGAAGGGACCGGTGACGCCGCGGCCCTGGGCCGCTGGTTCGCCGAGTCGGCCGACTCGGGGTCGCTGGTGCGCTACCTCGAGACCTTCGACCACACGGTCGGGGTGATGCAGACCGAGGCCGCGTTGCGGCGGGTCGCGCGCGAGTGCGTCGAGGACCTCGCCGAGGACGGCGTCGTCTACGCCGAGGTGCGCTACGCGCCCGAGCAGCACGTGGAGTCCGGGCTGACCCTCGACGAGGTCGTCGCCGCCGTCCAGGCCGGCTTCGACGAGGGTGTGGCCGCGGCTGGGGGACGGATCGTGGTGCGCCAGCTGCTCACCGCCATGCGCCACCAGGCCCGCTCCAACGAGATCGCCGAGCTGGCGGTCGTCTGGCGCGACCGGGGCGTCGCCGGCTTCGACATCGCCGGTGCCGAGGCCGGCTATCCGCCGACCCGCCACCTCGACGCGTTCGAGTACCTCCAGCGCGAGAACTTCCACTTCACCATCCACGCAGGTGAGGCCTTCGGGCTGCCGTCGATCTGGCAGGCGATCCAGTGGTGCGGGGCCGACCGGCTCGGCCACGGCGTCCGGATCATCGACGACATCACCGTCGACGAGAACGGCACGGCGACGCTGGGGCGGCTGGCGGCGTACGTCCGCGACAAGCGGATCCCGCTCGAGATGTGCCCGGCGTCCAACATCCAGACCGGGGCGGCCGACACCATCGCCGACCACCCGATCGGGCTGCTGACGAAGCTGCGGTTCCGGGTCACCGTCAACACCGACAACCGGCTGATGAGCCAGACGTCGATGACCGACGAGATGTGGTCGCTGGTCGAGGCGTTCGACTACACGCTGGCCGACCTGCGGTGGTTCACGATCAACGCCATGAAGTCGGCGTTCCTACCCTTCGACGAGCGGCTCTCGCTCATCGACGACGTCGTCAAGCCAGGCTACGCCTCACTGGGGGGCTGACGGGCTGCTCGGGACTGCCGCGGTTCGAGGGGCCGCAGCTTGCGGATCTCGTCGTCGCACGCGTCCGCCAGACCGGCAGGTACCTCGTCGCAGGCCTGCAGGAGAAGGGCCTTGGCCTCCTCGCGGCGACCGTCGTCGTCGAGCAGCCGTGCCTTCGCCAGCAGGTTGCGAACGCCGAACCCCGGACCGTAGGCCTCGGCCAGCGCGCCCATCGCCTCGATCACCCCCGCGCGACCGGACTGACCGGAGGCGGGGGCGTAGAGGGTGAACCGATCGACACGCTGGATCGCCTCGAAGCCGTCGACCTCGCCGTCCCAGTCGGCTTCCGGAGCGTCGCACACCACGCTGGAGACGCACGCGCCGTCGATCAGCAGCAGGTAGACCGGGCCGGCGTTCGGGGTCACCCTGATCTGGCCGCCGGCGATCTTGGTGGTGTTGGCCAGCACGCGAGGATGGTCCTGGTCCTCGAAGTAGCGGGGCCCGCCGAAGAAGGGCTGGCGCCAGTACCCGACCCGGGCCGGTCCGTCGTAGATCACCAGAGCGTCGTCGGGGACCTCGCGTTCCACGAGCGCCGTGGCTGCCCCGACATCGATGGTGTCGTTGCGGGTGAGGACGTAGGCGGTCATCGGGAGCTGAGTGGCCACCAGCGCACCCACCAGCAGCGGGCCGGTCCAGCGGCCCGTCCCTCCGCCCACGCGGCGCAGGGCGGTGCTGAGCCCGTAGGACGCCAGCGCCACCAGAACAGTCAGCGACGGGACCCAGAACGAGGCGAACCGCATCCGGTAGTGGCGCTGGTCGAGCGGGTACGGGTTCACCGTGTGATAGGCCACGAGGAACGCGAGTGGCCCGAGCACGAGCGGCAGCCACCACCAGGACCCGCCCAGGTTCGAGGTGAGGACCCGCCTGGCCGCCGGCAGCAGCAGGGCCAGCCCGATGACGAGCAGCGTGATCGGCCACCACGGGAACCAGTCGCCGTAGAGCGGCAGCACGAAGTTCCAGAGCTCACGCAGCCCGGTCGGCAACCGGTCGAGCGCCCGGCCCGGATTGAGGTCGATCAGCGACTGGCCGGTCCGGGCGGCGGTGGCGCCGCTGAGCCGGATGGTCGCCAGCGCGCCGACGCTGACCATCGCCACCACCATCCCGCCGGCCAGCTGCCATGCCCGGAGTCGAGGCAGCCAGTGGCGCCACCCGCCCACGAGGAGCACGACCACCGAGGACGCCAGGAAGGCCACCGGTTCCGGGACGCGGGTGAGCGGAAGCAGGAAGGCAGCCCCGATCGCGACCGCGAGCCAGCGGCGGCGTCCGTCCTCGAGCCATCGGCTCCCGGCGTAGGCACACAGCAGCATCAGCATCAGTGGCAGCGCGTAGGGGCGGGTGTAGGCGTTGTAGCGAACGAACAGGGGTGCGGTGGCCATGAACCACAGCGCGACGACGCCGTGGAGGTGCAGCCGGAGCCGGTGCAGCAGCAGTCCCACCAAGATCAGCGAGCCGACGCCGGCCAGCACCGGCACGACCCGCTGCTGGAGCTGACCGACGCCGAGCAGGTGCTGCACGAGGGCGCCGAGGATCGGGTCGAGCGGGGGCTGCCGGGTGCCGCTGGTGACCACGCTGGGGTCCCAGGAGTCGTACGGCGCCATCTGCGCCCACTCGTTCTGGTTGTAGGGCTGGTTGAGGGCCGCGAGCACGGAGAGTGCAGCGCCCAGCAGCACAGCCAGGGTCATCAGGAGTCCTTCGAGGCGGCGACTCCACCACCCCGGCGGCGGGGGCGCCTCAACCATGCGACGCCGGTTCGAGGGCACGGATCTCGGTGTAGGCCCGCTCGGGGCCGACGCGCTCGCAGCCCAGGGCGACGGCGTGCCGGACCACGTCGCGCTGTGCCCGCAACAGCGCGTAACCGCGGCGGACCAGCATCAGCGGCGGCTTGCGGTGCTCCCGCAGGTCGCGGGTGAGGCGTCGCCAGAACGTGACGAACGGGTGCTGGGTGACGCAGTACGCCGCGGCGAGCAGCCCCTCCGTGGCGCAGGCGGGGACGATCTCCTGGGCGAAGATCCCCTCGGCGATGAAGAGCGGCCGGCCACCCAGGTCGAGCTCCTGCTCACCGCACCGGCCGTCGCGGGCGATGTCGTAGACCGGCACCCGGGCCGTGCCGTCGGTGCAGAGCTGGCGGAGTGCGGTCATCGCATCGTCGGGCAGCCAGGAGTCGGGGTGGTCCCAGTCGGTGAGTCCGGCGTTGGCGCCGGTGACGATCACCGGCAGCGTGGGGTCGGAGCCGGACTTGTAGAAGTCGTCGAGCCGGAGCACCGGCAGCCCGAGCCGCTCCGCCAGGTGCGACTTGCCGGCACCGGACGGGCCAGCCAGCACGATCACGCGCGCGGAGGTCGAGGACACCCGGAGATTGTGCCTGATCTGCTGAACGTGCCGAGCGCCGCCACCTCGTAGCCGTCGGGATGGCTCCGGACGTTGCCGCCGTCGCGTACGTGCTGGGGGGCCAGCCGAGGCGGCTGGCTCCGCAGCCAGGCATTGCGGACTCGCAGGGCCGCGTCGGCCAGCCACCGCTCGAGGCGCGTCGGTCGTGGGTAGTGGAAGGCATCGAGGAGGGCTGTGTCCATGTAGGCGCGGGAGAAGCGCACGACTGCGCGCGCTGGGGCTCTGTCGTTCGGCGGGAACGTCGCCATCAGCGCCAGCGTGGCGTCGGCGACCCGCCTCGAGCGCCGGTCGAAGCCGAAGTGCTCGACCTCGTAGGCGTCCATGGCCGTCGTGAAGTCCTGCCAGGTCTCGGGGATGTCCTTGATGCCCAGGTGGCGGCCCAGTGCTCGGTAGTAGTGGGCCGAGGCCACCTTCTCGTGCTCGGTCAGCGGCCGCCAGCCGTGGTCGTCGAGCCACCGGATCGGCACCGCCACGAACGTGCAGAGCACGTAGCGGAGGTCGTCGTTGCCGATGGGGTACATCGCATGCATCTGGTTGATCCGCCGCACCGCCTGCTTGCCCTCCGCCGAGCCGATCCCGTGCTCACCGATGTGGTCGAGCAGGAGCGCCGTGTCGTCGTACCGCCGCTGGGTGCGCTCGGTGAACTCGCCGGTCTGCTCGAGCAGCACGCCGATGCTCGGGACGGCGTAGGTGCGGAAGAGCGCGAAGGAGAGGGCCTGGCTCATGTCCCACGGGAACTCGTGACGGCTCGTGATCGCGTAGATCTGCTCGTGGTCGGCCGCCGGGTCGAGCTGGTGGATCCGCCGCAGCCAGTGGTCGCGGGGGAGTCGGGTCCGGCTGGTCCGCATCGTGACAGTATCGCTGTCACGGTATGACGCGGCAATGCTCAGTCGGCGATCGGCTGTGACTCCGCCACCGTCGCCACCGGAATCCCCTCGGTGACGATCCGCCTTCCCGGGGGCGGCCCCGCCAGGCATCGCGCATCGGCGTCGAGCTTCGGCACTCCGGAGACCCACTCGTTGACCGGAGCCTCGGGCATCGGCAGCGCCACGCTGACCGTCACCCGGTCGCCGACCGCCGAGATCCGTGCGACCGCGCTGCCGACGCCGGTGAGGAACCGGGCGGTGAGCTCCGTCGGTCGACCGCGGCCGCACGAGGCCCAGGTCAGCTCCCAGCCCCCCATCCCGTCCACGAGGTCGGTCAGCGGCGTGCCGGTGACCTCGGCCCGGCCGGTCGGGGCACGACGCATCGCGTCATCCGCGGCCAGGTCGGCGGACCCGACATTGAGCCCGATCTCCTGGACCCACGGGTCCTCGTTGACCGCCTCGCGGAGCTGGGCCTGCTCGGGACCGCCCTCGTCGCGCTGCCACTCCGACTCGGTGCCGTCGGTGTCCTGCACCTCTCCGAACGGCTCGCTCAGCGAGACGTCGACGAGCTCGGTGTCCGGGCCGCCCTTGAGGCAGGTGTCGGCGGGGTCGAGCTCGGCGCCCGGTGCCGGCCACGAGCCGTCGAGGTGGTGGGGCACGCTGCCCGTGACCACGACCTCGAGAGCGCGGCCCTCGCGAGTGGCGACCGCCACGGCGGTCGCACCGCTGTCGAGGCCGTCGCCGCGGGCGAGCGAGACCGCGTGCTGGTCGGTGCACGTGGCGCCGGTGAGCACCCACCCGCGCGCCAGCGCGGCCGCCACCTCACGGGACAGCACGGCTTCCGGCGTACCGCCGCGGTAGGCGGTGGTGCGAGTGCCTGCCTCACGCCGCACGTAGCCGTCGGGCGAGCCCCAGCCCGCCTCGGGGACCAGCGCCCGGTCGGGCGCCAGCCACGGGTCGGACCACACGGTCTGGGCGCGCTGGAAGTCCAGGCCGGTGGGCAAGCCCTCCGCGCCGCGGGAGCAGCCGGCCAGCAGGCAGGCTGCCACCGCGATCAGCGCGGCGTGACGGCGAACCACGGCTCGTCCCATCCTGCGACCCCGAGGTCGCCGTTCACGAAGTCGTCCCGAGACACGGTCACAGTCTCGCCGTTCGCGGGCTCGAAGATCGTGAGCGTGCCGTTCTCGCCCCCGGTGACGAGCACGACGTGACCGGGCCGGGTCGTGTCGCCGATGTAGAGCGGGACGGTGTGCCCGTCCTCGCTGGCCGCGGCGATCTCGTCGAAGTGGGCGCCTCGGTCGTCGGGGTCGGCGACCCGCACGTCGTACTCCGTGCCGGGGACGCCGGAGCCGCCGTCGGCCGACATCTCGTTGGCCAGTGCCCACGGTTGGGTGCCGATCGCCGCGGGCCACGGGAGCTGGAGGTCGCCGTCTCGGTCGGTGGGGGAGTTGGTGCGGTCGTGCATCGCGAGCGACTCCTCGGCGAAGCGGTCGGCCGCGGTCTGCCCCGGCGGTGCGGTCTCGCCGGTCTCCGGGTCGTAGCCGGTCAGGATCCACATCGCGTACGCCGGGTCGTTGCGCATCCGCGACATCACCAGCGTCGAGGAGCCGCAGGTCGTCTGGTCCGGCTGGGTGAAGGTGCCGTCGTCGGTGCGGGTGGGATCGAGGTCGCGCAGCTGCGCGGGGGTCAGCTCGCCGAGCCGGTCGACGTAGCGCGTGAGGCCGGCGCCGGTGAGGCCGGCGGCGACGCCGGCCATGATCTGGGCCCGTTCCTGGTCGCTGCCGGCCGCGGCGAGCGCATCGCGGACCGCCTGCTGCTGCGCGGGCGAGAGGGCGTCATAGGCGTCGTCGTACCGCGCCAGGGTGCTGCCCTCGAGCGGTCCGCGGTCGTCGTCCCACCCGTTCACGACCGAGACAGCGCTGATGCCGGGGGAGTCGGGGAGGTGGTCGGGCAGGTCGATCTCATCCATCGCTGCCACGATGTCGCGTTCGGCGGCGCGGACGGCCCGTGCCGCGTCGCTGTAGGCGCCGATCGCCTCCTCGATGGCATGGACCACCCCCTCGACGACGCCCCGGAGCCAGTCGACCAGCTCCCACGGCCACAGGTCCCCCCAGCTGAGGTGGAGGTTGTCGCGGAGCTGGTCGTCGGCCTGCCCGTGGCGGCTGCGGGCCTCGGTCATCGCGGTGGCGAGCGTCGTCAGCGCCTGCTCCACGCCCCGGGCCGCAGGCCCGATCGTCTCGCTGCGTGTGGTGAGCCGGCCGGTCGACGCCCGCACGGCGTTCCCGGTCTGGCCCTCCCACACCGCGGGGGTGATGGTCTCGGTGACGCGTTCGAGGTCGGCCACGGCGGCGTCGGCGTCGGCGGCGATCATCCGCCAGGCGGCCGTGGCGTCGCGCACGTCCTCCGGGTCGGGGCTCGGGGGCTGGGTCGCGATCGCCACGGCCCGGGCGACGAGATCGACCAGGGTCTGCGCGGCATCCCACGGCGGCCAGAGGTCGAGGTCCTGGACGTCCGCGAGCACCCCGCGGAGGTCGCTCACGCGGTCATCGAGCCAGCCCACGGAACTCTCCTGCGCTCTGGCCGTCGGTGGCCAGGAAGTCGGCGATGCACGCCTCGACGTTCGTGCCGTGCTCGGCGATCACCGCCGAGACGACCTCGAGGACCCCACGCATGTCAGAGGCCGCGTCGCCGAGGCAGCCCGCCAGGTCACCCATACCGCTGCCGGCCGCGTCCGCGATCCGACCGCGCGCGTCGGCGATCTCGTCGTCGGCGTTCTGCGCGTGCTGCCAACCGTTGCGCACGGCGCCCGGGTCGAGGTGCATGCGACCAGCATGCCCCGTGGCCCGCGCCGCGAAACCCGGCCGGTCGTCAGACGCCGATCGGGTGCCAGACGGTCTTGATCTCCAGGAAGGCAGTCATCGGGTCGGTGCCGGGGTCGGCGGACCAGTCTGGCTCGGTGGCGGGAGCGCGGCGGACCCGCTTGAGGTTGTCGGCGGCAGCGACCTCGAGCGACGTGGCGAGATCGGCGTTGTCCGCCCCGCCGCGTGACAGGCCGGTGAGGTCGATGGCGTTGACGTCCATGTGGGCGGCCAGCCAGGGCGCGGTGTCGGCGGGATTGCCGGTGAGGATGTTGACCACGCCTGCGGGGACGTCGCTGGTCGCGAGCACCTCGGCGAACGTGACCGCGGGGAGGGGTCGGCTGTGGGAGGTCATCACGACGGCGGCGTTGCCGGTGACGATGACCGGTGCGACCACGCTGATGAGCCCGAGCAGGCTCGAGTCCTCGGGTGCGACGACGGCGACGACGCCGGTCGGCTCGGGGGTGGAGAGGTTGAAGAACGGGCCCGCGACGGGGTTGGCGTTGCCGACCACCTGGGTGATCTTGTCGGCCCAGCCGGCGTACCAGACGAGCCGGTCGATCGACTCGTCGAGCGCCTTGCCGGCCCGGGCCTCGGTGAGTCCCTCGGACTGGCGCAGTGACTCGATGAACTGCGGGCGGCGGTCCTCCATGACCTCGGCGATCCGGTAGAGGACCTGCGCGCGGTTGTAGGCGGTGCGGCCGGCCCAGCCCTTGAACGCGGAGCGCGCTGCCTGGACGGCGTCGCGGGCGTCCTTGCGCGAGGCCTTGGCGGCGTTGGCCACGAAGCGTCCCTTCGAGTCGTGCACGAGGTAGGAGTGGCCCGACTCCGAACGGGGGAACGCGCCACCGATGTAGAGCTTGTAGGTCTTGCGCACGTCGACGCGGCCCATCAGATGTTCCCGCCCTTCAGGTAGCCGGCGAGTCCGTGGCGGCCGCCCTCGCGGCCGTAGCCGGACTCCTTGTACCCGCCGAACGGGCTGGTCGGGTCGAACTTGTTGAACGTGTTGGCCCACACGACGCCGGCGCGGAGCTCGTTGGCGATCTTGAGGATCCGCGAGCCCTTGTCGGTCCACACCCCGGCCGAGAGGCCGTAGGGGGTGTTGTTGGCCTTCTCGACCGCCTCGGAGGGAGTCCGGAAGGTCAGCACCGACAGCACCGGGCCGAAGATCTCCTCGCGGGCGATCCGGTGGGCCTGGGAGACGCCGGTGAAGATCGTCGGCGGGAACCAGAAGCCCTGGGTCGGGAGATCGCACGCGGGGGACCAGCGTCCCGCGCCCTCGGCCTCGCCGATGTCGGCGAGCGCCTTGATCCTGCCCAGCTGTGCAGCGGAGTTGATGGCGCCGATGTCGGTGTTCTTGTCCAGCGGGTCACCGATGCGCAGCGTGGAGACGCGACGCTTGAGCCGCTCGAGGACCTCCTCGGCCACCGACTCCTGCACCAGCAACCGAGAGCCCGCACAGCACACGTGGCCCTGGTTGAAGAAGATGCCGGTCACGATGCCCTCGACTGCCTGGTCGATCGGAGCGTCGTCGAAGACGATGTTGGCCGCCTTGCCGCCGAGCTCCAGGGTGACCTTCTTGTCCGAGCCGGCCACGCTGCGCGCGATCGCCTTGCCGACACCGGTGGAGCCGGTGAAGGCGACCTTGTCGACGTCGGGGTGCTCGACCAGCGCGGCACCGGTGTCGCCGGCGCCGGTGACGATGTTGACCACACCGGGCGGCAGGTCGGCCTGCTGGCAGATCTCGGCGAAGAGCAGCGCCGTCAACGGCGTGGTCTCGGCGGGCTTGAGGACCACGGTGTTGCCGCAGGCCAGTGCCGGGGCGATCTTCCACGCCAGCATCAGCAGCGGGAAGTTCCACGGGATGATCTGGCCGGCCACGCCGAGCGGGGTGGTGCCGTAGCCCGAGTACTCGAGCTTGTCGGCCCAGCCGGCGTAGTAGAAGAAGTGGGCCGCGGCGATCGGGACGTCGACGTCGCGGGTCTCCTTGATCGGCTTGCCGTTGTCGATCGACTCCAGCACCGCCAGCTCACGGCCGCGTTCCTGGATGATCCGCGCGATCCGGTAGAGGTACTTCGCGCGCTCGGAACCCGGCAGCTTCGACCACACCCGGGTGTAGGCGCGACGGGCAGCCTTCACGGCCAGGTCGACATCGGCGGCGTCGGCCTCGGCCACCTCGGCGAGGACCTCCTCGGTCGAGGGGCTGATCGACTTGAAGCTCGCGCCGTGGCCGTCGACGAACTCACCGTTGATGAACAGGCCGTAGGACGCCTTGATGTCGACGATGCTGCGCGACTCAGGTGCGGGGGCGTACTCGAATGTCATGGGTGCCTCAGTCCAGGGTGAAGTAGTCGGGACCGGAGTAGCGACCAGTGGCCATCTTGGTCCGCTGCATCAACAGGTCGTTGAGCAACGTGGAAGCGCCGAACCGGAACCAGTCCGGGTCGAGCCAGTCGGTGCCGGCGATCTCGTTGACCATCACCAGGTACTTGATGGCGTCCTTCGCCGAGCGGATGCCACCGGCGGGCTTCACACCGATCATCTGACCGGTGGCGTCACGCCAGTCCCGCACGGCCTCCAGCATCACCAGCGTGACGGGCAGGGTCGCAGCGGGCTGCACCTTCCCCGTCGAGGTCTTGATGAAGTGGGCACCGGCCATCATCGCCAGCCAGCTGATGCGCCGTACGTTGTCGTAGGTCTGCAGCTCGCCGGTCTCGAAGATCACCTTCAGGTGCGCGTTGCCGCACGCGGCGCGGACCTGCGCGATCTCCTCGAAGACCTGCAGGTAGCGACCCGACAGGAACGCGCCACGGTCGATGACCATGTCGATCTCGTCCGCACCGGCCTCGACCGCGTCCTTGGTGTCGGCCAGCTTGATGTCCATCGCCGCGCGTCCGCTGGGGAACGCCGTGGCGACGGCAGCGACCTTGACGCCGGAGGTGCCGAGCGTCTCCTTCGCGATGCCGACCATGTCGGGGTAGACGCAGACCGCGGCTGCGGCGGGGCAGTCCGGGTCGGCCGGATCGGGGCGCATCGCCTTGCTGGCCAGCGCGCGGACCTTGCCCGGGGTGTCGGCGCCCTCGAGCGTGGTCAGGTCGACCATCCGGATCGCGAGGTCGAGGGCGTAGGCCTTGGCCGTCGTCTTGATGGAGCGGGTCCCCAGACCCGCGGCCCGCGCCTCGGCGCCGACCTGGTCGACGCCCGGGAGACCGTGCAGGAAACGGCGCAGCGAGGCGTCGTTCCGGGTGATCTCCGCGACGTCCCCCGAGGCAAGAGCATCGGGTCGAACAGGAGTGGCTGTCACCCAGCCAGCATAGGCGCGCGCGGGGGTCCCGGGACAATCAGCGGTCCTCAGCCACGCTGCGGTCCTCGGCGGTCTTGGGCAACGGACCCTTGCCTGCGCTCCTGCGCCGTCACAACGGCGCAGGAGCGGCACCAACGGTCCGTTACCCAGCCCTCAGGTCCGGGGGGACCGCTCAGATCCCGGCGGCGGCCGAGATGTCGGCGCGGAGGGCATCGAGGCGGCCTGCGGCGGAGATCCGGGCGGCGTCGACGCCACCCTCCTCGCCGGCCTCGACGGGGACGACGACCTCGAGGTACGCCTTCAGCTTCGGCTCGGTTCCGCTGGGCCGCACGATCACCCGTGCTCCGTCGGCCAGCCGGTAGCGCAGCCCCTCGGTCGGGGGCAGCTCGGCGCTGCCCTCACTGAGGTCGTCGACGCGCTCGACGGCGAGGCCGCCGAGGGAGGTGGGCGGCGTACGGCGCAGCGTCTCCATCGCCCGGGCGATCTCCGACAGGTCGCTGACGCGGACCGAGAGCTGGTCGGTCGCGTGGAGTCCGTGCTCGCGGGCGATGTCGTCGAGCAGGTCGACCAGGCCGCGGCCCTGCGCCTTCGCCTCGGCCGCGATCTCGCAGAGCAGCAGCAGCGCCGAGACGCCGTCCTTGTCGCGGACGTGCTCGGGGTCGACGCAGTAGCCGAGCGCCTCCTCGTAGCCGAACGCGAGGTCCTCGACGCGCCCGATCCACTTGAAACCGGTCAGCGTCTCGACATACGGCTGACCGTGGGCGGCGGCGAGCTTGCCCAGCAGCGACGACGACACGATCGAGGCGGCGTACGTGCCCTGTTTCCCGGTCGTGAGCAGGTGGTGGCCGAGCAGCGCGCCCACCTCGTCGCCGCGCAGCATCCGCCAGCCGTGCGGCCCGGGCACGGCCGCCGCGCACCGGTCGGCGTCCGGGTCGTTGGCCACGACCAGGTCGGCGCCGGTGTTGTCGGCCAGCGCCATCGCGAGGTCCATCGCCCCCGGCTCCTCCGGGTTGGGGAACGCGACGGTCGGGAACAACGGGTCGGGGTGCTCCTGCTGCTCGACGACCTGGGGGGCGTCGAAGCCTGCGGTCTCGAGCACCTGCAGCACCGACGTGCCGCCGACGCCGTGCAGCGGGGTGTAGACGGTGCGGAGGTCGCGGGGGCCGTCGGAGGCGAGCTCGGCGACGGTGTCGAGGTAGTGGTCGACGATCTCGTCGCCGAGCAGCTGGCCGGCGTCCCCGCGGGGGATGTCGGCCACCGGACCGACCGCCGCGATCCGGTCCGCGATTCCGCTGTCGGCGGGCGGGACGATCTGGCTGCCGTCACCGAGATAGACCTTGTAGCCGTTGTCCTGGGGCGGGTTGTGGCTGGCGGTCACCATCACACCCGCGACGCAGCCGAGCTCACGGATCGCGAACGCCAGCAGCGGCGTCGGCAGCGGCCTCGGCAGCACCATCGGCTTGAAGCCGGCGCCGCTCATCACCTCGGCGGTGTCGCGGGCGAAGACGTCGGAGTTGAAGCGGGCGTCGTACCCGATCACGACCGGGCTCCCGGGGCGCGCCCCCTCGGCCAGGAGGTACGCCGCCAGGCCGGCCGCCGCGCGCAGCACCACGACCCGGTTCATCCGGTTGGGGCCGGCGCCGAGCGCTCCGCGCAGCCCGGCCGTGCCGAACTCCAGCGTCCCGGAGAAGCGATCCGCGAGGTCGGCCTGGTCGCCACCCGCCTCGACCTCGGCGACGACCTGCGCCAGCTCGGCCCGGGTCTGCGGGTCGGGGTCGTCGGCGGCCCAGGTGCTGGCCAGGGCGAGGAGGTCGGACGTGTCGGTCATGGGAGGCACCGTAGACCCGCAGCGGTCATGATGGCGCCATGGGGGAACGACCTGTGGCCGACCTGATCGGCGAGCTGGCCGAGCGGCTCGGTCGCGGCGCGTTCACGACCGTCTGTGTCGACCTCATGGGTGGCGCCTCCCGGGAGGAGCACCTCGAGGTGCTGCCGTGGTTGACCGGTCACGACTGGTCCGAGGACGAGTCGGTGCGCGACCGGGCGTCGTGGCAGGACTACTGGTTGCGCACCTGGGGCGCCCGGGGACTGCTGCACGTCTGGGACGAGCAGGACGACCGAGCGACGGAGGCGGTCGTTGCCGGGCTCGCCGATCCCCATTGGCGGCCGGCCGAGATGTGTCTGAAGGTCGTGGCGGCCCACGACGTGGCCGGCGCGGGGGACGGGGCGGCGGCGTTGGCCGGCCACGACCTGCCGCGGGTGCGCGCGGCCGCGCTGCGTGCGCTGGCGGTCGCCGGCGACACCGAGCACGTCGAGATCGTGCGGGACCTCCTCGACGACCCCGACCCCGCCGTACGCCGGGCGGCGGCCCGCTCCTTCGAGCACCTCACGAGCCGGCTGGACCTGGCATGAGCCGCGCCTTCGAGTTCCGGGAGACCTGGCGCATCGCCGCCCCGAGTGACCGCGTGGCGGCGCTGCTGCTGGACCTCGAGCACTACCCGGACTGGTGGCCGCAGGTCCGCGCTGTCGCGAAGGTCGACGACGACCACGCCTGGGTCGTGTGCCGCTCGACGTTGCCCTACACGCTGGACCTGCTGCTGGCCGCGGTCCATCGCGGGCCCGAGCTTCTCGAAACGACCATCAGCGGCGACCTGGTCGGCTCGGTTCGCTGGCGGGTCACCGACGACGGTCCCCACACCCGGCTCGACTACGAGCAGGAGGTCGACCTCGCGAGCCGCCCCCTGCGCGCGGCCGCGGTGCCGCTGCGGCCGCTGCTGGCGTGGAACCACGGCCGCATGATGGCCGGCTGCCAGGACGGCCTGCGGCGGGCGCTGGCCGGGTAGTCCTCGGCCCGGTCAGCCGAGGGCGGCGAGCACCGCGTCGTAGTCGGGCTCCTCGGAGATGTCGGGGACGAGCTGGGTGTAGGCGACGGTGCCGTCCTCGTCGATCAGGACGACCGACCGGGCGAGCAGGCCCTCGAACTTGCCGTCGGTCAGCAGCATCCCGTAGGTGATGCCGAAGTCGCTGCGGAACGCGGAGGCGACCTGCACGTTCTCCAGGCCCTCGGCGCCGCAGAACCCGGCCAGTGCGAAGGGGAGGTCGTTCGAGACGCAGAGCACGGTGACGTTGTCGAGCCCGGCCGCGAGCTCGTTGAACCGCCGCATGCCGGCGGCGCAGACGCCGGTGCCGACACTCGGGAAGATGCTGAGGAGCGTGCGCCGGCCGGCGGTGTCGGCGTTCGTGACGTTCGCGAGCGCGCCGTCAGCGAGGGTGTAGGCGGGGGCGGGGGAGCCGACGGCCGGGAGGTCGCCGACGGTGTGGGCGGGGGTGCCGCCGAGTGCAGTGGTAGCCATGCGGCAGTTCTACAGGAGGCCTGGTGGTCTCAGAACGCAGGGCGTTCGAACTCCTTCGTCGCGAACGGGCCGCCCACCGCCGCAGCCTCGACGTCGTCCTCGTCGCGTGCCGGGATCCGGTCCGCCCAGTCCTCGGCGTCGTCGAGCGGCTCGAAGCCCAGTGCTCGGCCCGGCTCGAGGTCCCACCAGGCGCGGGTGTTGTTGCTGATGCCGTAGAGCACGGCGTAGCCGGGGGACGGTGCGGTCAGCGACGCCTCCACCATCCGCACGCAGTCGTCGTGCGAGAGCCAGGTCGACAGGTTGCGGAGCGTCTCGGGGTGCTCGAGGAACGACCCGATCCGGCAGCTCACCGCGTCGATGCCGTAGCGGTCGGCGTAGAGGGAGAGCACGCCCTCAGCAGCCACCTTCGCGACGCCGTAGAACGTGTCGGGGCGGGGTCGGGTGTCGACGCCGAGCGACTCGGTCCGAGGGGTGCGGCCGACGGCGTGGTTGGAGGACGCATAGACGATCCGGCGTACGTCGTGGGCGACCATCGCATCGAGCAGGGCACCGGTGGTGTGGGTGTGGGACAGCAACGACTCAGCCAGGCTCCCCTCCCCGGGAGCGCCGGCGAGGTGGACGATCGCGGCGGGCCGGCTGGCGCCCACGACCTCGTCGACGGCGGCGGGGTCGGTGCAGTCGGCGGTGTGCCACTCCCCGTGGTGCCCGGGCGGGCTCGGGACCAGATCGAGGCCGACGACCTCGTGGCCGCGGTCGGTCAGTCCGGGGGTGACCACCCGGCCGATGCTGCCGGCGGCGCCGGTGACGAGAACACGCATCCGCGGTCAGGCCTCGTCGTCGGCTGAGTAGGGGCGGTCGGCGTCGGCGTGCTCGGGACGGTCGGTGAACATGCCTGCCTCAGGGTCGAAGGTGCGTTCGGTGTTGTCGACCTCGACCCCATCGGGCCGGTTGTCGGGGTCGAGCCGCTCCTGCCGGTCCCGCTCGAGCTCCTCCTTCGCCTGGTCGCTGACCTCGTCGGCGTCCGGGAGTCCGGCCGACTCGTGCTCGTGCTCCTCGCTCATGCGGCACACTCAAACACGACCGACGCCTCGGGCGCGAGGGTCAGTCGCGGCACTTCTGGACGATGGAGGCCGATACGTCGAGGCGCGACGAGCCGGTCGTGTTGCTGTCGACGTAGCTGAAGTCGATCCCTTCGAGATCACTGTCGGGCCGCAGCTTCACCTGGACGAAGACGCCGTACGCGCCGGGCTGCACGAGCTGACCTTGGAGTGGGACCCGGTCGCGCCACTCCGGGAGGTTGTCGATACCGCCCCAGATGGGCTTTCCGTCGATGGACAGGGTGCCATCGTTGGGTCCGCGCCGGTTCGTGGGTGCCACGAACACCTCTCCGAAGAGCCTGCCCCCACCCACGAGGGTCGCCTTGCCGAGCCGGACCTCCTGGTTCACGTCGAACTCCTCGTACACGCTGAGGTACGTCGGCGCTCGGCTGCCGCATACGGTGTGGGAGCTCATCCCGCTGCCGCCGTAGAAGACCAGGGCCGGCTCCTCGATGGCGTCGCTCGTGGGTGTCTCGGCCGGGTCAGTCGCGTCGGTGGTGCTGCCGCTGGTGGGGTCGGTCCGGGCCACGTCGGCCGGCTCGTCGTCGCCGGTGCAGCCGGCCGCTATCAGGAGGACAGCAGCGAGTGCCGCCAGTCGGGGGGTGAGCGTCACGCTCAGATCCTGCCCACGATCTCGGCGAGCAAACCACCCATCCGGGAGGCGGCGGTGCGGCCGGCCTCGAGGACCTCCGCATGGTTGAGCGGCTCGCCCGAGATGCCGGCGGCGAGGTTGGTGACCAGGCTGATGCCCAGCACCTCCAGGCCGGCCTCGCGCGCGGCGATCGCCTCGAGCGTCGTACTCATGCCGACCAGGTGGCCGCCGATCGCCCGCACCATCGCGATCTCGGCCGGTGTCTCGTAGTGGGGTCCGGGGAACTGGACGTAGATGCCCTCGTCGAGGCTCGGGTCGACCTCCTGGCACATGGCACGCAGCCGAGGCGAGTAGAGGTCGGTGAGGTCGACGAAGTTCGCGCCCTCGATGGGAGAGGTCGCGGTCAGGTTGATGTGGTCGCTGATCAGCACCGGCGTGCCCGGCGACCAGGTCTCCTTCAGCCCACCACAGCCGTTGGTCAGCACGATCGCCCGGCAGCCGGCCGCGGCCGCCGTCCGGATCGGATGGACGACCGCCCGGACGCCCTTGCCCTCGTAGAAGTGGGTGCGGGAGAGGAACACCAGCAGGTTCTTGTCGCCTGCGCGGATGCTGCGGACCTTGCCGCTGTGGCCGGCGACGGCAGCCGCGCTGAAACCCGGGAGGTCGGTCGTCGCGATCTCCGCGATGGGCTCGCCCAGGGCGTCCACCGCCGGCAGCCAGCCGGAGCCGAGCACCAGCGCGATGTCGTGCTGCGGGACGCCGGTGAGCTGGGCCAGGGTGTCGGCCGCCTCCTGGGCAAGGGTCTGGGTCTCGGTCACGCACGCACCCTAGACCCGCCCCGTTGAATCGTGCGTCCGCGGCAGTTGAGTGGCGGACGGGCGGCACGCCGGATGCCGCACCTCTGCGACTCGGGGGCCGCAGGCCCACGACTCAACTCAGAGGCCGACGGAGCGGCAGGGGCGGCGGCGCAGCGCGGCCACGTAGTCGGCCGGGGCATCAGCTGCCTCGGCGGCGTTCGCCAGTACGCCGAGGTACGACGCCGACGGCAGACCGCCCTCGTAGGCGTCCAGCACGTAGGTCCACACCACCAGCTCGCCGGTCATCGTCGAGACCCGCACCTTGGTCTTGCGGTAGAGGCCGAGGTCGGCGCCCTCCCAGCCGTCGAGGGCGAGCTCGTCCTCGCGGGTGATGTCGTAGACCGCGACGAAGACCTGCTCGATGGGGTCCTCGACGATCGTCGACAGCGCCCCGTCCCAGCCGTGCTCCTCCCCACCGAACGTCAACCGCCAGCCGGTCAGCCAGCCTGAGGTGTGCATCGGCGAGTGGGGGCACCGCTCGCCCATGCGTGCAGGATCCAGGTTGGTCCCGTAGGCGGCGTACAGCGTCACGGGAGCAGGTTAGCGGTGGCCCAGCCCCGTTCGCGGCGCACGGCACCGGGCCATAGGGTAGGGGTGTGAGCGACAACCACTTCGATGTCCTGGTCCTCGGCGCCGGCCCCGGTGGCTACGTCGCCGCCATCCGCGCCTCCCAGCTCGGCAAGCGGGTCGCCGTGGTGGAGGACAAGTACTGGGGCGGGGTGTGCCTCAACGTCGGCTGCATCCCCTCCAAGGCGCTGCTCAAGAACGCCGAGCTGGCGCACACGCTGGCCCATCGCAAGGACGAGTTCGGCATCGAGGGTGAGGCGACGATGGCCTACGCCCCGACCCACCAGCGCTCCCGCGAGGTCAGTGACTCGATCGTCAAGGGCGTCCACTTCCTGATGAAGAAGAACAAGGTCACCGAGATCAACGGGTGGGGCACGCTCAAGTCCGCCACCGAGATCGAGGTGGACGGGACGACCTACACCTGCACCGACCTGATCATCGCCACCGGCGCGACGGTCCGGATGCTGCCCGGCATGGAGACCAGCGAGAACGTCGTCACCTACGAGGAGCAGATCCTCGACAGCGAGCTCCCGGGCAGCCTCATCATCGGCGGCTCCGGCGCGATCGGCGTCGAGTTCGCCTACGTCATGAAGAACTTCGGTGTCGACGTCACCATCGTGGAGTTCCTGGACCGGATGGTCCCGACCGAGGACGCCGACGTCTCCAAGGAGCTCCTCAAGCACTACAAGAAGCTCGGCGTGAAGGTCATGCTCAAGACCAAGGTCGAGAACGTCGAGGACACCGGCTCGGGCGTCAAGGTGACCGTCAGTCCCGCCGATGGCGGTGACTCGGAGGTCATCGAGGCCGACAAGATGCTGGCCGCCTTCGGGTTCGCACCGCGGCTCGAGGGCTACGGCCTCGACGCGATCGGCGTCGAGACCACCGACCGTGGTGCGATCGCGATCGACGACTTCTGCCGCACCAACGTCGAGCACGTCTACGCCATCGGCGACGTCACCGGGAAGCTGATGCTCGCCCACGTCGCCGACGCGATGGCGATGGTCGCGGCCGAGACGATCGCCGGCGCGGAGACGATGCCGGTCGACTACGACATGGTGCCGCGGGCGACCTACTGCCAGCCCCAGATCGGGTCCTTCGGCTACAGCGAGGCGCAGGCGAAGGAGAAGGGGTACGACGTCAAGACCGCCGCGTTCCCGTTCTCGGCCAACGGCAAGGCCAAGGGCCTCGGCGAGACCGCAGGCTTCGTCAAGATCGTCGCCGATGCGGCCTACAACGAGATCCTCGGCGTCCACATGATCGGGCCCGACGTCACCGAGCTGCTGCCGGCGCTGACGCTGGCCCAGAAGTGGGACCTCACCGCCGACGAGGTGGCGCGCAACGTGTTCGCCCACCCGACCCTGTCCGAGGCCGTCAAGGAAGCCGTCCACGGCATCGCCGGCCACATGATCCACCTGTGACCGGGCTGCCCTTCCCCTCGCCGACGCTGCCTGCCGAGTCCCGGTCGGCGGTCTTCCTCGGCTACCTCGACTACTTCCGGGGCGTCGTCACCCACAAGGTGGAGGGCTTGGCCGCGACCGACGTGCGCCACAGCCGGCTGCCTTCGGGCTGGACGCCGATCGAGCTGGTCAAGCACCTGACCCACGTGGAGCGCCGCTGGCTGATCTGGGGTTTTGAGGGGCAGCCGGTCGCCGACCCGTGGGCCGACCGGCGCGACGACCGGTGGTACGTCGCCCCCGACGAAGGCCTCACCGACGTGCTGGCTGCCCTGGCGGCGCAGGCCGCGGAGACCAGACGGGTGGTGGAGACCCACGACCTGTCCGAGATCGGCCGCCCCGGTGATCGTTGGGAGGGTGCCGAGCCGCCCACACTCGAGCGGGTGCTGTTCCACCTGCTGCAGGAGTACGCGCGGCACGCCGGTCACCTCGACGTGGTGCGCGAGCTCATCGACGGCGAGACTGGCGAATGACGAAGGTGGAGACATGAGCACGGAGAAGGTTGTCATCATCGGGGGCGGCCCCGGCGGCTACGAGGCGGCCCACGTCGCTGCCCAGCTCGGGGCCGACGTGACCGTCGTCGACAGCGACGGCCTGGGCGGATCGGCGGTGCTGACCGACTGCGTGCCGAGCAAGACCCTGATCGCCACCGCCGAGGTCATGACCGAGATGGGCGACGCCGGCGAGCTCGGTGTCGACGTCCGCGACCCCGAGGGCGGCCTCGCGACCTCGGTCTCCGTCGACCTGGCCACGGTCAACCGGCGGGTCCTCGCACTCGCCGCGGACCAGTCGGCCGACATCGTCCGGCGCCTGGAACGCGACGGGGTCAAGGTCGTCGCGGGTCGCGGCCGGCTCGCCGACACCCGCACCGTGGTCGTCGCCCTCAACGACGGCGGCGAGCAGACGCTCGAGGCCGACGCCGTCCTGCTCGCGACCGGCGCTGCGCCGCGCACCCTGCCGAGCGCGCAGCCCGACGGCGAGCGGATCCTGACCTGGGAACAGGTCTACGACCTGACCGAGGAGCCCGAGCACCTGATCGTGGTCGGCTCGGGCGTCACCGGCGCCGAGTTCGCGTCCGCCTACCTCGCCCTCGGCATCGAGGTCACCCTGGTCTCCTCCCGCGACCGGGTGCTGCCCGGTGAGGACGCGGACGCCGCGCGCGTGCTCGAGGACGTGCTGACCCGCCGCGGCATGAACGTGCTCTCGAAGTCGCGGATGGAGTCGGTGACCCGCGACGGCGAGACCGTCACGGTGACGCTGACCGACGGCCGCACCGTCGAGGGCTCCCACTGCTTCCTGGCGCTCGGCTCGGTCCCCAAGACCGACGACCTGGGGCTGGAGGAGGCCGGTGTCGCGGTCGACGACGGCGGGTTCATCACCGTCGACCGGGTCTCGCGCACCACCGCCCGCGGTGTGTACGCCGCCGGTGACTGCACCGGCGTGCTGATGCTCGCCTCGGTGGCGGCCATGCAGGGCCGGATCGCGATGTGGCACTTCCTCGGCGACGCGGTCACGCCGCTCGACCTGGCGCAGGTCTCCTCCAACGTCTTCACCGCGCCCGAGATCGCCACCGTCGGCTGCACGCAGCGCGCGGTCGACGAGGGCGAGATGCAGGCCGAGGTCGTCACGCTCCCGCTCAGCGGCAACGCCCGGGCCAAGATGCAGGGCCACCACGACGGCTTCGTGAAGCTGTTCTGCCGCCCCGGCACCGGGATCGTGGTCGGCGGCGTGATCGTCGGACCACGCGCCAGCGAGCTGATCCACCCGGTCTCGATCGCGGTCTCGTGCTCGCTCACCGCCGACCAGCTCGCCCACGCGTTCACGGTCTACCCCTCGATGAGCGGGTCGATCGCCGAGGCAGCCAGGCGCTTGCACCACGTGTAAGGATGCTTGCCATGTCTCGGGGGATGCATGTCGTCGCGCTCGCTGTTGCTGCCCTGCTCGTCGTCCCGGCCGGGCCGGCCGCGGCCGACCCGGGGTTCGACGTACCCGATGACGCCGTCATCACCATCACCGGTGACGGCAGCGGCCACGGCCGGGGGATGTCGCAGTACGGCGCCTACTCGGCCGCCCGGAAGGGCGTGAAGCACCGCAGGATCCTCGGCACGTACTACCCGAAGACCCGCTGGGCGAAGGTCGGTGGCTCGATCGAGGTGCTCGTGTCGGCCGACGACGACAACGACCTCGTGGTCCGGGACGTGAAGGGGCTCACGGTCAACGCGGTGGGCGGCGGCCGCTGGGCGGCCGACGAGCCGGGCGCCACGCGCTGGCGGATCCAGCCGACGGCGGGAGGCGACAACGAGGTCTCCTATCTCGACGGGTCGTGGACCACGTGGCGCACGATCTCCGGGGAAGCCGAGTTCCGGGCTGGGAAGAAGAAGCTGTCCCTGATCACCCCCGGAGGGACGGTCGCCTACCGCGGTGCCTTGCGCTCGTCGATCGACGACTTCGATGACCGGGTGACGGTCAACGTGGTGGGCCTCGAGCAGTACGTCCGCGGCGTCGTGCCCTCCGAGATGGCGGCCGGGTGGCCGCAGCAGGCGCTGCGGGCCCAGGCCGTCGCCTCCCGCAGCTATGCCGCCTGGCGCCGGGGTCACCCGATCGACGTCGCCTACGACCTGTGCGACAGCGCGCTCTGCCAGGTCTACGGCGGCGCCTCGGCCGAGCACGCGGCGACGAACAAGGCCACGCGCGGCACTGCGAAGCAGGTGCTGACCTACCGCCGCAAGCCGATCTTCGCCGAGTTCTCCGCCGCGAACGGCGGGTTCAGCGTCTCCGGCGGCAAGCCGTACCTCCCGGCGAAGCGGGACCGCTACGAGGGCAGGTCCTCGGACTACTACGGCTGGACCCGGAAGGTCACGGCGGCGCAGATGGAGGCGGAGTACAACTACGACGACCTCGACCGGATCCGGATCGTGAAGCGCGACGGGCTCGGCCGTCGCGGTGGCCGCGTCGAGAAGGTGCTGGTCGTCGCCGGGTCTGGCTTCAAGGACACCGTCAACGGCGATGCGTTCCGGGTCGACTGGAACCTCCCGTCCACGCTGTTCACCATCACCGACGTGTCCTGACGACCTACCATCGGCGGATGCGTTCCCTGGTCTCCGCCGTCGCTGCCTGCGCTCTCGCGCTCGTAGCCGCCCCGGCGTATTCCGCGGACTCCTGGGACGTGCCGAAGCAGGCCAGCATCACCATCAAGGGTCATGGCTACGGCCACGGCCACGGGATGTCGCAGCACGGCGCCGAGGGCGCGGCCCGCGAGGGGTTGTCGTTCGCGGAGATCGCGGAGTTCTACTACCCGGGCACCACGTGGGGGACGGTGAAGGGCCGGATCCGGGTCCAGATCACCGCTGACACCACCGATGACCTGATCGTGCTCGCGCGCGAGGGCCTCAAGGTCAAGGACCTCGGCTCCGGTGAGGCCTTCGAGGTCCCCGACAAGGACGCGTCGCGGTGGCGGGTGGTCCGCACCAACAAGGGCAGCAACCGGGTCAGCTTCTACACCGACCGCTGGCACGCGTGGCGCACGCTGACGGGGGAGGGCGCGTTCACCGTCCGCGGCGGACCGGTCACCCTCGTCACGCCGTCCGGCACCAAGCCGTACCGCGGCCGGCTCGCCGCCCTCGCCCCCGCCGACGCGCCCGCGGCCCGGGTCACGGTGAACACGGTGAAGCTCGAGCAGTACCTCAAGGGCGTCGTCCCGCTCGAGATCCCCGCGCTGTGGACGCCCGCCGCGGTCCAGGCGCAGGCGGTCGCGGCCCGCACCTACGCGGCGTACGAGCGCGCCCACCCCCGCGCCTCGATCTTCGACATCTGCGACACCTGGTCCTGTCAGGTCTACGGCGGTGTCGACGCCGAGCACCCAGCCTCCGACCAGGCGATCGCCGCAACCCGTCGCAAGGTCCTGCGGTACGACGGCGGGCCGGCGTTCACGCAGTTCGGCTCGAGCAGCGGCGGCTGGACCTCGGCCGGCTCGGTCCCCTACCTCCCGGCCCAGGCAGACCCGTACGACGGCTGGTCGGGCAACCCCCACCACGACTGGTCGGAGAAGGTCACCGACGCCCGTTTCGAGTCCGCCTGGCCGGGCCTGGGCAACCTGGAGCGCATCGTGGTCCCCTCGCGAGACGGCAACGGCGCCTGGGGCGGCCGGGTCCGCACGCTGCGCCTGGTCGGTTCGAAGGCCACCATCACCGTCTCCGGCGACGCCATGCGCTCGGCCCTCGGCCTCAAGTCGACCTGGGTCACCTTCCGCGTCCGCTGAGCGCGGCCCCAGACCTCAGCCGCGGATCAGGCAGAACGGGTGCCCAGCGGGGTCGAGGTAGACCCGGAAGCCGTCGTTCGTCGAGGGCTGGTGGTCGTGCTTGCGGGCACCGACGGCGAGGACAGCCGCCTCGGAGGCGTCCATGTCGGGCGTGGCGAGGTCGAGGTGGAACTGCTGCGGGTGGGCGCCGCCGGGCCAGGTCGGCTCCACCCAGTCGTCGATCCGTTGGAACGCGAGCGTGGCGCGGCCGTCCGGGTTGTCGGGGGAGATGCCACCGCCGGGCGGGATCAGGGTGCACCAGCGCTGGTCGGCACCGTCCTCCATGCCCCAGCCGAGCACCTCGGCGTAGAACGTGCCGAGCGCCAGCGCGTCGGGGCAGTCGAGGATGATCAGGTCGAGCTTGGGCGTGAGATCCATGCGGCGAGGCTAGCCTCGATTCCGGACGGTCGGCGTCCGTAACCGGCACGCCCGCGACCGCGTGTGGCACGGTGAGCGAGTGATCTGGACCGACGGCCTGACGATGCGCTTCGGTCGCGTCACGGCGCTCGACTCGCTGAGCGTCGACGTCGAGCCCGGCATCACCGGTCTGGTCGGCGCGAACGGCGCCGGCAAGTCCACGTTGCTCAAGATCCTGCTCGGCCTGCTGCCGGCCACCGCCGGTACGGCGCGGGTGCTCGACCTCGATGTCACGACCGACGGCCCGGCGATCCGGGAACGGGTCGGCTACATGCCCGAGCACGACTGCCTGCCGCCCGACAGCTCGGCGACCGAATTCGTGGTGCACATGGCCCGGATGTCGGGGTTGCCGACCACCGCGGCCCGCGAACGTGCCGCGGACACGTTGCGCCACGTCGGCCTCTACGAGGAGCGGTACCGCCCGATGGGTGGCTACTCCACCGGCATGCGGCAGCGGGTCAAGCTCGCCCAGGCGCTGGTCCACGACCCGAGCCTGGTGATGCTCGACGAGCCGACCAACGGGCTCGACCCCGCCGGCCGCGACGACATGCTGGGACTGATCCGGAGGATCGGCACCGAGTTCGGCATCTCGGTCATCGTCACCTCGCACCTGCTCGGCGAGCTGGAGCGGGTCAGCGACGGCATCGTCGTGATCGACGGCGGCCGGCTGCTCACGCACTCCACCACGGCGTCGGTCACCGCCCAGACGCCCGTGGTCGCGGTCGAGGTCGACGGCGACCACGCCGCGCTGCTGGCGCGGTTGACCGACGCCGGGCTGAAGGTCCGGGCCGCCGGCCGGCTGCTCCAGGTCGACGTCGCCGATGAGGCGGCGTACGACGTGGTGCGGGACGCGGTCGCCGAGCTGGGCCTGGGCCTGGTGCGGATGGAACGCCAGCGCCACCGGATGACCGAGATCTTCACGGGGGAGCCGAGCCATGGCTGAGCCGACCGGCGCGATCCACGACATCGGCTACCGCCATCACGACGGGCAGCGGCTGGGGGCGGCGTACATCCGGCGCTCTCTCTACGTCGACACCCTTCGCGGCGCGTTCGGGCTCGGTCGGTCGGCGCGGTCGAAAGTGATGCCGTTCCTGCTGCTGGCGGTGATGGTGCTGCCGGCAGTCACGATGGGAATCGTGACCGGCTACTTCGGGCTGGGCGAGCTGCCGCTCGGGTACACCTCCTACTACTTCGCCTTCCAGCTCGTGATCACGATCTTCGTCGCGTCGCAGTCGCCAGCGGCCATGTCGCGCGACCTGCGGTTCCGGATCGCGCCGCTCTACTTCTCGCGGCCGCTCAGCCGGCAGCAGTACGTCCAGGCCAAGTACGCCGCGATGGCCAGCGCGATCTTCGTCCTCACCGCGCTGCCGATCACGCTGCTCTTCATCGGTGCCTTACTGGCGAAGCTGCCGCTCGACGAGCAGGTGCCCGACTTCCTGCGTGCGGTCGGTGGAGCGGCCGTGCTGGCGCTGCTGCTCGCCGGCATCGGGTTGCTGATCGCCGCGATGACACCGCGGCGCGGGCTCGGGGTGGCGGCCGTGGTCGGCGTGCTGCTGGTGCTCTCAGGCGTCCAGGCAACGGTCCGGGCGCTGGCCGAGGAGTTCGGCACCGACGCGGCTGCCGGCTATGCCGGGCTCATCTCACCGTTCACGATGGTCGACGGGGTGATGGCAGGACCGCTCGGCGCCGAGTCGGTCATGGCCAACGGGCCGGCGGGTGTGTTGGCCTCCGCGGTGTTCTGCGTCGTCGTGGTGCTGCTCGTGCTGGCCTGCTACGCCGGCCTGGTCGCCCGTTTCAGTAGGGCGATCGGATGACGACCGCATGAGCACCTTCGTCCTCGACCAGGTCTCGCGCTGGTTCGGCAACGTGGTCGCCGTCAACGACGTCACGATGCGGCTCGGCCCTGGCGTGACCGGGCTGCTCGGCCCCAACGGTGCGGGCAAGTCGACGCTGATCCACATGATGTCCGGCTTCCTCGCGCCCTCGGCGGGCAGCGTCACGCTCGACGGCCGACCGGTCCACCGCGACCCCGAGATCTACCGGGTGATCGGGTTGGTGCCCGAGCGGGAGGAGATGTACGACGCGGTCACCGGGTGGGCCTTCGTGCTGGCCAACGCCAAGCTGCACCAGCTGGCCGACCCGGAGTCCGCCGCGCAGCGGGCGATCGCCACGGTCGAGATGGCGGACGCACAGGACCGCGACATCCGCACCTACTCCAAGGGCATGAAGCAGCGGATCAAGATGGCGACCGCGCTGGTCCACGACCCCGCCGTACTGCTCCTCGACGAGCCGTTCAACGGCATGGACCCGCGGCAGCGGCTGCACCTGATGGACCTGCTCCACCGGCTCGGGGACGAGGGCCGGACGATCCTGTTCAGCTCCCACATCCTCGAGGAGGTCGAGCAGATCGCCGCCCGGATCGAGGTCATGGTCGCCGGCCGGCACGCCGCCTCCGGTGACTTCCGTGAGATCCGGCGACTGATGACGCAGCGGCCACACCAGTACACCGTCCGCTCCGACGACGACCGGGCGTTGGCCTCGGCGGTGATCGCGGACGCGAGCACCTCAGCGGTCGAGCTGGTCGCCGACGGCGCCGGCGGCAGCCTGGTCCGGGTGGAGGCGACCGACTTCGCCGCGTTCACCCACGCGCTGCCGCGGCTGGCCGCCCAGCACGGCATCCGGTTGCTCGAGGTCCATCCCGCCGACGAGTCCCTCGAGAGCGTCTTCTCCTACCTGGTGACCCGATGACCGCCCCCATGAACGCCACCGTTGCCCAACTCACCGCGCGCAGCCTGCTCGGCCGTCGGCGCACGGTCGTGCTGATGCTGCTGCCGCTGGTGCTGCTCGCGCTCGCGGTCCTGATCAGGGCCCTCGCCGGGACCGAGGCGTCCACTGCGGCCGGCCTGCTCGGTGCCTTCGGGATCGCGATCATGATGCCGTTGCTCGGCCTGATCGCCGGCACCGGCTCGATCGGCCCCGAGATCGACGAGGGCTCGATCGTCTACCTGCTCGCCAAACCCCTCAACCGCTACACGATCATCATCACCAAGCTGGCCGTCGCGCTGGCCGTCATCGGCGCCTTCGGCGTCGTCCCGATCGCGGTCGCCGGCCTGATCATGACCGGCTCGCTCGGCGGCCTCACCGCGGCGTACACCGTCGGCGCGCTCGCCGCGGGCCTTGCCTACGCCGCCGTCTTCGTCTGCCTGGCCGTGATCACCAGGAACGCCGTCGTCGTCGGCCTGATCTACGCCCTGATCTGGGAGTCCCTCATCGGCGGCATCGTCCCCGGCGCCCAGGCGTTGAGCATCCAGCAGTGGTCGCTGGCCGTCGCGGAGCAGACCTACGGCTCCATCGCCTCCACCCTCGGCCTCGACGCAGCCGTCGAGTTCGGCACCGGCCTGGTCATGCTGGTCGTGGTGACGGTCGGTGCCACGGCGTACGCCGGCCGCCGGCTGCAGACCCTGCGTCTCCACGACGACGCGTGAGTGACGTGGATTGATCGGCGGCGAGCGTCCATCGGCAGGCGCGTGGGTCGCCGTACGATCGCGACGTGGCCGTCAGCAACAGTCGCCGGGCGCGCGTCGCCCGCCGGCGCAAGCGCCGGATCGCGGGCGTCGTCAACGACCTGAGCCCCGAGCAGTGGTCTGCGCTGCAGGCGGCCTGGGGCGGGTGCGCCTACTGCGGCGCGGTCGGGACGTCGTTGCAACGTGACTGCGTGCTGCCGATCTCCCGCGGCGGCCGCTACACCCTCGACAACATCGCGCCCGCCTGTGGCTCCTGCAACGCCAGCAAGTGCAACCAGGAGGTCACCACCTGGTTGCGTCACAAGCGCCTGGACGAGCGCAACTTCCTGACCCGTCACGTCGAGATCCAGGCGACGCTCGCGGTGATGTTCCCGCTCACGTCCGCCGGGTGACGAACGCGTGCCCTCGAACGAGCCCGCCGGACGCCAGGAGGGCGTCCTGGCTGACTGGAACGACGAACGGGGCTTCGGCTTCATCACGCCGACGGGAGGCGGGCCGCGGGTGTTCGCGCACGTGAGCGCGTTCCCCCGGAGCCGGAGGCCCGCCCCTGGTTGCTCCGTCACGTACGCCCTCGCCTGGGACGAGCGGAACCGGCCGCGCGCCTCGGGGGTGCAGTACCTGAGGCCCCTCCGTACCTCGCACAGAGATCCCACTGGGATCCTGCTGGCGCTGGCCACCGCGACGCTCTTCTTCGTCTCCCTGGCCGGCCTCGTGGTGATCAACGCGGCATCTGGCTGGTTGCTGGCCCTCTACGCTGGGTTCAGCGTGTTCGCGTTCGGGATCTACGCGGGCGACAAGTCGGCAGCGCAGCAGGGCACGTGGCGGACGTCGGAGTCGACACTCCACCTCCTCGCGCTGGTGGGCGGGTGGCCGGGCGCACTGGTCGCGCGACAGGTCTTGCGGCACAAGACGACCAAGCAGCCGTTCCGCACCGTCTTCTGGATCACGGTGGTCGCGAACTGCGCGGCACTCGGCTGGTGGCTCGTGTCCGGGGTGTCGCTGACGCTTTCCTGACACCGTCGCCGGTCGGAGCCGGTCTTGAACGGGGGACGACGCCTCGTCAGCACCTGATCGCCAGCAAGAGCACGCTACCTGGCAGTTGCGGACGGTAGGACCGCAGTCATTCGGGCAGTCCGTACGCGATGCGACCTGCCGGAGTCGCCTCGAAGAAGATTCGATCTGTCTCATCATCGACAGTCCAAGTCTTATACGCGCGGAGGACCTGTTCGAGTCTTGCTCAGGCACCGGAACCTGTGACTCTTAGGGTCGCCCGGCTCTCCCGGTTCTCCTCCTTCGCCGCCGCGGGTCTCGTCAACTGTTCCGGGCGAGAGCAGGAGCCCCAATCCGTCGAGGGTCAGTAGGTCCTCCGGGCCTGCGCCCTCCACCTGATCAACGGCGTCTCCGTAGAGCCGCATCAGTTCATCAAGCCGAGTGGCTCGGACGGCGGAGGCGGCCTTGACCTCGTCAAGAAGTCCCCGCTCAGCCAGGTAGTCCTCTTCCAACCCGGTAGCAGGCAAGCTATGGCGCTGCGGCCTGACCAGTCCTTGCCAGCGCTGGAGGACCGCGCGCTGGTCCGGGTCCGCCGACGCGCGCCCGGCCTGACCTTCGACGCCACACTGGCGCCGTGGTGGGTTGTCGGCGAGGCCGCGGCGATGGAGCGCGCGATCACCAACCTGCTCGACAACGCCGCGAAGTGGAGCCCGCCCGAGGGCCGGGTGACGGTGCGGGTCTCGGCCGGCGTGCTCACCGTCGACGACCAGGGTCCGGGGATCGACGCCGAGGATCAGCCGCACGTGTTCGAGCGCTTCTACCGTGCCCGGGAGTCGCGCGGGATGCCCGGCTCCGGCTTGGGGCTGTCCATCGTCCGCCAGGTCGTCGCACGCCACGCCGGCACCGTCGCCGTCCACAACCGCGAGGGCGGAGGCACCCGCTTCACCGTCGTGCTGCCGAACTCCTCCTCCCCGCACGGCGCGAGCTCCGAGCGCCGCGCTACGAGCGGCAGCTGACCGGGGGCCCCGAGGGCTCCCGCCGGGCCCCTCCGAGCCCTAAAGTGGATAGATGATTTTCGACGTCACTGCCGACGCCTACGGCCGGTTCATGGGGAGATACTCCGAGCCGTTGGCCGATCAGCTCGTGGCGATGGCCGGCCTGCAGGCCACCGACCGAGTGCTCGACGTGGGCTGCGGACCGGGGGCGCTGACCGCGCGGCTGGTCGCCGTCGCCGGCACCGGCCAGGTCACCGCGATCGACCCGTCCTCGTCGTTCGTCGCCGCCGTCGCCGCCCGCCTGCCGGGCGTGGACGTCCGTGAGGCGAGTGCCGAGGCGCTGCCGTTTCCCGACCACGGGTTCGATGCGACGTTGGCCCAGTTGGTGGTGCACTTCATGAGCGACCCGGTGGCGGGCCTGCGCGAGATGGCCCGGGTCACGCGTCCGGGCGGTCCGGTGGTCGCTTCGGTATGGGACCACGGCGGCGGCCGAGGACCGTCGTCGCCGTTCTGGCGAGGTGTCGCGGACGTCCACCCCGGCGCGCTCCACGAGAGCGACCCCGCCGGCTCACGCGAGGGCCACCTGGGCCAGCTCTTCGAGGACGCCGGCCTGGGCGACCTCGACGAGACGGTGCTCACCGTGACCGTGCCGTACGAGAGCTTCGAGGAGTGGTGGGAGCCCTACACCTTCGGGGTCGGGCCGGCCGGCGCCTACGTCGACCGGCTGGACGAGGCGGACCGGCAGCGGGTGCGTGACGCGTGCGCGGCGCAGCTGCCCCCGGCGCCCTTCGAGGTCACGGCGTCGGCGTGGACGGTGCGCGGGCGGGCCTAGCCGACTCCGTCGTGGGTCCGTCGAAGACCCGCAGCAACCGCTCCGCCTTCCAGCGGGACTCGGCGTACTCCTCGGCGACGTCGGAGTGGACCGTGATCCCGCCGCCGGTCCCGAGCAGGTAGCGCCCGTCGCCGCTGGTGGTCAGCGACCTGATCACCACCCCAAGGTCGGCCCGCCCATCGGCGGACACCCAGCCGAAGGCGCCGGCGTAGGCGCCGCGGGCACTGCTCTCCACCTCCTCGATGATCTGCATGGTGCGCAGCTTCGGCTTCCCGGTCATCGAGCCGGCCGGGAAGAGGGTGCGCAGTGCGCCGACGGTGCCCACACCGTCGACGAGGCGCCCGGAGACCGTGGAGACCAGCTGATGCACGGTCGCGTAGGACTCGACCTCCATCAGCGCCGGCTCCGCAAGACTCCCTCGGGTGCGTCGCTGCAACTGCCCTCCTCCGAGGTCTTCGGCGCCGAAGCCGATGGGGCTCTCGTGGACCTCTACCTCGACGTCATCCACACCATCTACACGCGGTGGGCGGACGGGCACGGCCACCCCGCACCTCCGGAGTTGCCCGACGTCCGCCCATCGGCATGACCGGTCAGCGGCTAGATCCGGGTGTCATTGACGAAACATCTGCCGGAGCGCACCCTTGGACAAGGAGGGGTCATGTCCGAAGGATTGTTCGTCGCGATGGCGTTCCTTGTACTCCTCGTGGTCCTGCCGGCGATGGTCGCTCTTGTACTCGAAAGGCTGCGGGCGAGCCGTCCCAAAGACGGGATGCTCTTGAATGCGGACCACGCTAGGGCTAGGGCGACGCTCGTCTACTACATCGAGGTCCACAGCGGCTAGTCGATCTCCCGCTGATCGGTCGCCGCAACAGGGTGCTTGGCCCACATCGTCGTATGCGAGCGCTGCCCGGCATGTGCGTGAAAGTCGAGGTGCGCCCGGCAGGCGGCGGATAGACATGCTGCGCGCGGATTGCGGCTCCGGACTGCCATGACGTCATACGGATCGTGCGTTATAGCGCCCGGATCGTATGACGTCCCGGGAGGGGCGACATCCCGGAGCTCGGCACGACCGCGCACTCAGCGGCATGAGCGCGCGGCGAAGGCACGCCTACGGTCTCTCGCAGTTCGTCGCCAAGCGGTTCGGGCCGGGGGCATCGACATCGCACGCTCTGCCATCTCTTCGTGGCACACTCCACGGATGGGTGAGACCACCGAAGAATGGATGCGGAAGTGGTGGGGGCGCCTACGGATTCCGCTGGGTCTGTTCATCATCACAGGCATGGTGATCAGGAACCTTGATCAGTTCGGGTCAGGTGGACCGCGGGGTATTGTCGGCGCCGTAGCGTGGATCGGCTTCTGGGCCTGGCTGTTTTTCCACCCGTTGGCGCCGCCGATGTCCGACCCGCCCACCGCGGCGCAGATGAGGTCGCGGAGTTGGCCGACGCTCCTCGTGAGCGGCGCCTACACAGGCGTCTTCGTCCTGCTGACCGCGTGGTCTGTTCTGGACCGCGGCTACGTGCCTCCGATCTCACTGGTCGCGGCTGCGATCCCGATCTCGCTCTTCCTCGGGTCTTGGTTCGAGTACTCCAAGGCCGACTCAATCGCCGCCAGGAGAGCTGCCGAGGCGCGGCGGGCCTGACGCCTCCCAAGCACACGCTCTGCGGCATGAGCGGGCGTTCAGCCTTCGCCGCCGCCGCTTCCCATCTGCTCACCTATGAACCGGGCATTTGGATCCACCGAGGCCTGAGTCCGTCTCGGGTCTGGGGGACGCGGACCGGAGAGCAAACGAGGCTGCCGTGGACGCCGACGGCGGGGTGTGCGAAGTAAGGAAAGCATGGCTGACTTCGCTCGCCCCAACACTTCGCTCTCCTCGCGTGACGACCCGCACCTGCGGCGACACCTATCCTCCACCTGCTGCATCCCGCCTGTCACGACTTCTACCTGATCGCGGCATGAGCGTGCACTTCGGTGACAGCTACGGTCGGTACAACTCCGAAGCTTGAACGACTTCGCCGTCTGAGGTCCATGCGGCAATCGGCACACGGCGTCGCTCTGCGGCCGTCACAAGGTCATTGCAGGACACGACGTGGTCCTTCAGCGGCTCCCGGTAGCCGACCAGGATGATGCCGGTGCACACGGTGCTGTCCGTGAGTGCAAGTGGATGGTTCGCTCCCATGGGGGCGTCAAAGTAGTCATTGGGGAACGGGTAGTCCTCCCCGTGTTTCACCGCATAGGCCTCGCCCTCCGCGTCGTTTCCAAGTGTCCGGAAGGGCGAGAGGGAGACGTGGCCGTTAGACGCTGACACCCACCCGGTCTGAGGGCTCGGGTCCGGGCATCCCGCCTTCTGAAGCGGGAACCCCGAACCAGGGTCGCAAGGCATGACCCTCTCAACGGCCTTGGCTGGCTTTGCGGACGTTGAGGTCGGTGAGGGGGTCGGGTTCAAGGGCGTAGTCGAGGAAGCCTGTGGCCCATCAGCCCCGCGAGATACGTCGGCACCACAGGCGACTAAGAGCAGGAGCGGACAAATCGCGGCGACCGCGGCCAGGGAGCGCTTCACTCGGGTAAGACGCCAGGGTGGGCACAAGAGTTGCCGTGACCGTCCGCTCATCGGGGCGCTCTCAACGAATCATCGCAACACTTCCTTGACTCAAGGAGGTCGCGATGGCGCGTCAGCACTATCAGCGGTTGTCACCTGCAGACATCGATGAGATCTGGAGACGGATGCGGGGCGGTCACTCGATGAAGCCGACCGCTCGAGCACTCGGGCTGCCGACGAGCACCGTGCGGAGCTACTTGGTGCGGTGTGGCGGGATCAGGCCTGATCCACGACATCGAGCGGCCGGCCGATTGAGCTTCTCCGAACGCGAAGAGATCAGCCGCGGATTGGCTGCCGGGCACTCGCTGCGAGCGATCGCTCATGGGCTGGGTCGCGCACCGTCAACGATCAGTCGTGAGGTCGCAGGCAACGGCGGTCGTCGACGGTATCGAGCAGTCCTGGCTGACCAGCAGGCATGGGCCACAGCGACTCGGCCGAAGGCGTGCAAGCTGGCCACGAACCCGGTGCTGGCTGGCATCGTGGCCGAGAAGCTTCAACGACGGTGGTCACCGCAGCAGATCGCCGGGTGGCTGAAGCTGACCTACCCCGATGATCCGGAGATGCAGGTGTCGCACGAAAGCATCTACCGCACCCTGTTCGTGCAGTCGCGTGGTGCGCTGAACCGCGAGCTGGCCGCCTACCTGCGGACCGGTCGGATGCTGCGACGGCCCAAGGGGCTGCGGTTGCCGGATGGCCGCGGGAGCCGCCCGAACATCCTCAACATCCGCGAGCGGCCAGCCGAGGCTGACGACCGCGCGGTGCCAGGGCACTGGGAAGGCGACCTCGTGTTCGGCAAGGGTATGAGCCCGGTCGCGACCCTGGTCGAACGCTCGACGCGGTTCTTGATGCTCGTCGCGCTACCCAACGGCGACCACAAGGCCGAGACCGTCGCCGATGCACTCACCGCCGCCGTCAAGGATCTTCCGGCCCAGCTGGCCAGGTCGCTGACCTGGGACCAGGGCCACGAGATGGCAGCCCACCAGCGGTTCAGCATCGACACCGGAATCCAGGTCTACTTCTGTGACCCCAAGTCACCCTGGCAGCGCGGCAGCAACGAAAACACCAACGGCCTGCTGCGTCAGTACCTGCCCCGACGCATCGACTTCCGCACGCTCACTCAATCTGACTTCGACGCCATCGCCCTGGAGCTCAACGAGAGACCTCGACAGACCCTCGGCTTCAAGACACCATCACAAGCACTGGCCGAGGTGTTGCGATAACCGCCTGAGCCCGCAGGCATGTGCGGGCGCTTCCCCGTGAAGATGGGCGGCCTTCTCTTAGTCCAGACGCACCCCGCGTGCTGGCGACCAGTCCTCAGCACCTTCGGTAGAAACTGATCTTTCCGCCTGGTTTCGAGGCTGTCTGATATCGACGGTCGTGGGCGAGAGTGTGGTGTCTCGGGCACAGGAGCCGGCCGGTGGTGAGGTTGGTGTCGCCGCCCTGGCTCCAGGGGTGGTCGTGGTGGGCGTGGCACAGGGCGGGTGGTCGGTCGCAGCCGTCGGCGGTGCAGCCGCCGTCACGGACTCCCATGGCGATGCGTTGGGCCTTGGTGTGGAAGCGGCGGGTGCGGCCGACGTCGAGGGGCTGGGACTTTCCGCCGAGGACGACGGGGATGATCCCGGCACCACACGCCAGCCGTCGGGCTTCGCCGGCGGAGATCCGGGTCCCGTCGCAGAGCCCGGCCGCCTTCAGTCCACCCATCAGGGTCTCCAGGTCGAGGGTCACCACCACCGTGGCGGTGACACCTCCGGCGTGGGGCAGGGTGTCTGGGGAGTGGGTCTCGACATACTCCATGAACGCCTCACCGAGCCGGTGCCGGGTCGGCGTCTGGGCCGGTCGGTCGGGGTGCCGTGCCGGGGCGGCGAGGGCCAGGAGCGCTTTGCGGAGCATCGACCCGTGCAGCGAGGGGATGGTGAACCGGCCGTGGCACTTCCCCTGCCCGTCGTCGGACATCGTGAACGATGCAGCTACCCGGGCCGCTTCTTCCTCGGCCTCGAGCCGGCGGGCCTCCTCGGCCTCCGCAGTCTCGGGGTCGACGACCTCCAGCAGCCGACGCCCCAGGATCCGCAGCGCGCGGGCGTCGTGGTCGGCGGCCTCACGCAGCAAGAACGCCTCCGCCTGCTCCCGTACCGATTCATCGACCTCGCCGGGCAGCCCGTCGACCGCGTCGACGATCACGGTCGCCTGTTCGACGTTGATCGCAGCGTCCGCGAGAGCCTCGTCCACGACCCGGTGGGCCTCGTCGAGTCGGGATGCGAGCCGGGCGGCGCGGTGGGCGGCGGGTCGTGTGGTCCGCGTCTCGTGGGCGAACCAGTTCGCCGGCGACGTCGCCCCCACCGACTGACCGACCTCGACCCGCTCCGCGTGGGCCAGCAACCGCAGCTGCAGCTGAGCTGCCTGCGTCGCCAACGCCGTCGCCTCCAGTAGGGCGGCCTCGGTGTCAGCCGTCGACAGACCCCCACACCGGCGCCTGGGACAGGTCCGAGAGCGACGAGCGCAGGCCGACGACCGCGGCCACCACCGGGTGCTCTCGCCTCGTCGACCTGCGCTGTCATGACCCCCACTCAACCACCGCCCACCGACACCCATCCGGCCCCTGTGGACAACCGACAGGGGCCGCAAATTGTGGACGATTCGTGGTCCACGACGTGTCCTCCCTCGGTCCCGACGAGTGCGAGGATGCGGTCAGCGCTCCTGTCCCAGCGGGCGTCGAACGCCTGTGCTGTCGCTCAAGCGAACATGAAAGAGGCACACCAGTGACGACGACCACGAGCACCACCGTCCACATCGATTCACCCGCGGAGAGGGTCTGGCAACTGCTCACCGACACGGATTGGTGGAACAGAGCCGAGAACGGAGTGGTCCGGGTGGCCGGCCGTATCGAGAGCGGCGAGAAGATCGAACTGGTCTCCGAGCTGCAGCCGAAGCGAGGCTTCACGCTGAAGGTGACCGAGATGCTGGAACCTCGGCGGATGACCTGGACAGGTGGCATGCCACTGGGCCTGTGCACCGGCCGGCGCAGCTTCGTCATCGAGTCGACGGACGAGCGGAGCTGCACGTTCACGATGGCCGAGGACTTCACCGGGCCGCTGTCCCCCATGATCGTCAGATCACTGCCCGACTTCCAGGCTTCCTTTGACGGGTTCGCCCACGCCCTCAAGACCGACAGCGAGTCCTGACCAGACGCTGACACTCGCGCATCAGTTGATGATCTGGCCGCGATCATCGGCGAGGATCGCCGCCAGACGGTCGCGCCATTCCTGGAGCGCCTCGGGCGTGAGCCGGGTCCAGTCGGTCACCTCGCCGAGGACCCTGAGTGGTTCCCTGCTGCGGTAGGACCGGGTGGGATTGCCGGGGAACTTCTTGTCGGTGACGTTCGGGTCGTCCTCGAAGGGACCGGTCGGCTCCACGACGTACACACGCGGGGCACCGTCGCCCGCCGCGAGCTCGGCGGCGAGCCCGGCGCCGTCGGACAGCGCGGTGAAGTAGATGTGGTTCATCACGATGTCGGGCCGGTAGTTCGACCTGAACCCCGCGGTGAGCAGATCACCCACCTGCACATCTGCTTTCGTGCCGTGGAAGAACGGCCCCTCGTCACGCACGTCACTCACCGCGACAGCCTAGATGGCGGAGGTACGCCACTGGCGAAGCGCCGATGAGTTTTCGCACGGAGGACGGTCGTACTAGCCATGAGCCAATTTCTACTGTCCGTACCGCACGACTCCGAGGAGGAGCCGACCATGGAGACCATGGACCCGGCCGAGCTAGAGGCGGCCATGGCTGCCACCGGCGCCATCATCGAGGAGCTGACCACCACCGGCGCCTTCGTCTTCGCGGGCGGGCTGATGCCGCCCTCGAGCGCGATCACCGTCGACAACACCGGTGAGTCGCTGAGCACCGTCAACCGCCCCTTCGTCGAAGCTCCCGAGTACCTGGGAGGTTTCTGGGTGATCGACGTCGCTGACGAGGAGGCCGCCCTGGAGTGGGCCGCCCGCGCGTCGAAGGCCCTCGGTGGCCGGATCGAGGTCCGCGCCTTCCAGGTGCCACCGAACGACTGAGAGCAGGCGAGCCAGAGGCTTGGTCCGCTCCGCGATCCGCACCATCTCCAGGAGGGCGTTGAGATCCAACCTCGGCCCCGTTCCGGCATCGAATCGGCACGACAACCAACGGAGGACAGGCCCATGACCCACGTTCGACGCTTCGACCACATCGGCATCACCGTCACAGACCTCGCCTCGGCCACGGCGTTCTTCGTGGGGCTGGGCCTCGAGGTCGAGGGCACCGGAACCGTGGAGGGTGAGTTCGTGGAGGCCGTCTGTGGCATCCCGGGTGCTCGCTGTGAGATCACCATGCTGCGGCCCCCCGACGACGGGTCCCGCCTGGAGCTCGCAAGCTTCGTCACCCCCGACCACGTGCCCGGGTCGCCCACCGCGATGGCCAACGAGATCGGCCTGCGCAACGTGTCGTTCGAGGTCGGCGACCTGGACGCGGCCGTCGAGGCGGTGGCTGCGGACGGCTACGGCCTCGTCAGCCGCATCGGAGAGTACGAGAACAGCGTGCGGATGGCCTACGTGCGTGGTCCGGACGGGATCATCGTGTCCCTGTTCGAGAAGATTGGCTGACGCGAGTGTCCAGCACCGTCATGACCGCTGACCATCGGAGGCAGGCGTGAAGCTTCTCCTCACCGACTCGGGCGTCACGAACCCGAGCATCCAGAACGCGCTCGTCGAGCTCCTGGGCAAGCCGATCGCGGACTCCAGCGCCCTCTGCATCCCGACCGCGATGTACGGGCACCCCCGGGTCGGTCCGGGGGTGCGCTCCTGGCAGTTCATCAGCGGGCGCTCCGAGAACCCCATGACCGACCTGGGGTGGAGGTCTGTGGGCGTCCTGGAGCTGACCGCGCTGCCCAGCATCGACCGGGACCAGTGGGTCCCGCTGGTCCGGGAGACGGACGCGTTGCTGGTGGCCGGCGGGGACGTGATGTACCTGTGCCACTGGATGAGGGAGTCGGGACTGACCGACCTCCTGCCGTCGCTGAGCGAGACGGTCTGGGTGGGGCTGAGCGCGGGGAGCATGGTGATGACCCCCCGGGTCGGGGACGACTTCGTCCAGTGGAAGCCGCCCGGCGGTGGCGACGAGACGCTGGATCAGACGCTGGATCAGACGCTGGGGCTCGTCGACTTCTCGATCTTTCCGCACGTGAACGGCGAGGGCATGCCGGGCAACACCATGGCCGACGCGGAGAGCTGGGCGGCGGGGATCCAGGGGCCGGCGTACGTGACCGATGCCGAGACCGCCATCCAGGTCGTCGACGATGCCGTCGAGGTCATCTCCGAGGGGCAGTGGACCCGGTGGCCGTCGTAGCCGCTGGGTCAGGCTGAGTCGAGCTGGGACTCCAGGGCTTCGGTGAGGATCGCCACCAACGTCTCGACCTGTACGTCGACGGTCTCGGTGTCCTCCTCGGCGCCGTCGAGGGCGCGGGCGGCGAGGCCGGCCTTGGCGTCGATGAGCTCGGCGATCTTGGCGTCGATGGTCTGGGCGGCGATGATCCGCCAGGCCGTCACGGGCTCGGTCTGGCCGATCCGGTGGACCCGGTCGATGGCCTGGGTCTGCTCGGCGTTGGTCCAGGAGAGCTCCGCGAGCACGACGTTCGAGGCGACCTGGAGGTTGATGCCGACGCCGGCCGCGGTGAGCGAGCAGACGATGATCTTGACGTCGGGGTCGTTGACGAACGCGTCGATCTCGGCCTGCCGCACCTTGCTGGTCTGGTTGCCGCGGATCGAGGTGTAGCGGATGTCGCGCTTGGTGAAGACCGCCCCGGCGGCGTCCATCACGTCGAGGTGCTTGGCGAAGAACACGACCTTGCCGGCGCTGCGCGCGAGCTGGGCGGCGTAGTCGGCCGCGAGCTCGGTCTTGGCCTGGCCGATCTTGCGCACCATCGTGAACACGTTGTCGCCGGTGGTGTTCTCACCCGAGCCCTCGGCCACCTCGCGCTCGGCGACGCGGCGTACGAGCTCGTGGTCGATGCCGTCGACCTCACCGCCGGTACGACGGTGCTCGAGCGCGGCCCGGTAGCGACCGACCAGCCGCTGGGCGAGCTGGCGCTCGGCCTCGGCGATGGAACGGCCGACGGCGCCCTCGAGCTCGACCGGCAGGTCGGCGACGCGGCGCGCCGGGATGTCGGCGGCCACGTCGACCTTGCGCCGGCGGACGATGCCGAGGTCGATCACCGCCTGCCGCGCATCCGGGTAGAAGGCGTGGTCGGCCGGGGTCAGCCCGGTGTCCTCGAGCGCAGCCATCAGGTCGTTGCCGGGCTTGCGCTCCTCGATCCAGCCGAGGAACTGCCAGATCGCGCGGAAGTCGTCGATGTCGTTGATCAGCGGGGTTCCCGTCAGGGCCATCAGCAACGGCCGAGCCGACCGTCGGCGGATCCGCTCGGAGACCTCGATGACGTGCTGGGAACGCTGGGACTTCTTGTTCTTGATGTAGTGGGCCTCGTCGACCACCATGCCGCGGAAGCCGTGGTCGCCGATCCAGTCGACGTGCCGGTCGAGGACCTCGTAGTTGACGACCACGATGTCGGCGAAGCCGTCGATGGTGTCGCCGTCGCCGTGGATCACCGACACCGACCGACCGGGCGTCCAGAGCTCGGCCTCGCGGGCCCAGTTGGTCTTCACCACGTTGGGGACGACGGCCAGCAGCGGGTAGGCGCTGGCGATCTGCGCGGCGAGCAGCGCCTGCGCGGTCTTGCCGAGCCCCGGCTCGTCGGCCAGCAGGAAGGTTCGGTGCCCGTCGGCGACGGCGGAGAGCAGCTTCGCCTGGTGGGCCATCAGGTCAAGGCTGCCCGGAACGCCCGCGAGCGGCCGCGGCTCGGGGAGCTCCATGCAGGCGGAGGCGCCGGGCGCGGGGTGCTCGAACGCGTTGAGCACGGGTCCGATCAGCTCCCAGCCGACCAGGCGGCCCTTCGGCTTCGGCTTCGCCGCACTGAAGTCGGGGACGAGGAACGGGTTGGCGAGCTGGGCGGCGACCACGGACTGCGGCCGGGCTTTCCGCTCCGGGCGGTGCTCGGTCGCGTCCTCGGACGTGCTCGGTTCCTCGGGCGCGGGCTCGAGTCCCGCCTCGAGCTGCATCTCCCGCTGCAGCTGGCGGGTCGCGTCGGTGATCTCGGCGTCGTCCTGCAGCAGGGAGAACAGCGACGGCTCGCGTGCCGCCGTGCGCGCCAGGTTGGTGGCGACCCCGTCGAGGCGGCGCATCATGTTGTCGCGCTGCGCCTGGGTGAGGGTGTCGTCGGCCTGGATGCGGGCCCGCTCCACCCGGGCGAGCAGCGCGGACGCCTGGTAGCGAGCGCGATGGCGGGAGGTCATCTGGTGACGCTCGATGGCGATGTCGACCTCGCGCACCGCCTTCGCGAGGACGGGGATCATGCCCTCGTTGTCACGCCTGCGGGCAGGGGTGCGCCGGGCACCCCGACTGCCGCCCGAACGGTTCTCGCGCTTGGTGGCCAACTCACGGCTCTCTTCCTCGTACGACGACCGCTGCGGCGACCGTGTCGCCCAGCGCCGCTCACCGGCCGACCCGTGGACACGAGCGACCAGTCCTGGTCACAGGGACTGCCGCCCCTGCAGATCATCGAGACCAGCGGCCATCGCACCCGACTGGGCACCACGCGGTCTCGGCACACGCCCCGTTCTGCCGGGGCGCAGCCCAGTCTACGAGATCGACGGGCCGGGTGGGGCACTGCCTCCAGATTGGGCGCGTTGCGACTCAGCCGACCACCAGGATCAGATCGCCACCGTCGACCTGCTGGGTGCCGGAGATCGCGAGCCGCTCGACCGTGCCGGCGACGGGGGTGGTGATGGCGGCCTCCATCTTCATCGCCTCGATCGTGGCGACGGTGTCGCCGGCGGAGACTGAGTCACCCTCCGCGACCGCGAGCGTGACCGCACCCTGGAAGGGGGCGGCGACCTGGCCGGGCTTGGAGGTGTCGGCCTTCTCGGCTGCGGCGACCTCGGCGGAGACCGAGGAGTCGCGGATGCTGACCGGGCGCATGTGGCCGTTGATGGTGGCCAGCACGGTGCGGAACCCGCGCTCGTCCGGCTCGCTGATCGCCTCCAGCCCGAACAGGACGGTCTTGCCCTCACCGATGGTGACGGAGTGCTCGTCGCCCGGGTTCATGCCGTAGAGGTAGTCGAGGGTCGGGAGGACCGAGACATCGCCGTACCGCTCCCGCGACTCCTCGAAGTCCTTGGTCGGGCCGGGGAACAGCAGCCGGTTGAGAGTACGGCGTCGCGTGGTCGGGCCGCCGTCGAGCCCGGCACGCGCCTCCTCGTCGAGCTCCTCGGCCGGTGCCTTCCACGTCCGGCCCGCCAGCGCCTTGCTGCGGAAGGGCTCGGGCCAGCCGCCCGGCGGGTCGCCGAGCTCACCGTTGAGGAAACCGATGACCGAGTCGGGGATGTCGAACCTCGCGGGGTCGTCGGCGAACTCGGCCGGGTCCGCGCCGACGGCGACCAGGTGGAGGGCGAGGTCGCCGACCACCTTCGACGACGGGGTCACCTTGACCACGTTGCCGAGGATCCGGTTCGCGGCGGCGTACATGTCCTCGATCTGCTCGAACTTCTCACCCAGCCCCAGGGCGATCGCCTGCTGCCGGAGGTTGGAGAGCTGGCCGCCGGGGATCTCGTGGGTGTAGACGCGACCGGTCGGCGACGGCAGCCCGGACTCGAAAGGTGCGTAGACCCGGCGGGTCGCCTCCCAGTACGGCTCGAGCTCGCACAGTGCCGCCAGGGACAGTCCCGTCTCCCGCGGGGAGTGGTCGGTGGCCGAGACCAGCGCGGAGAGCGAGGGCTGCGAGGTCGTCCCCGCCAGCGGCGCGCTGGCCGCATCGACCGCGTCGACCCCGGACTCGATCGCCGCGAGCAGCGTCGCGAGCTGGCCCCCAGGGGTGTCATGGGTGTGGAGGTGGACCGGCAGGTCGAACCGGTCGCGCAGCGCCGTCACCAGCGTCCGCGCGGCGGGTGCCCGCAGCAGTCCTGCCATGTCCTTGATCGCCAGCACGTGCGCGCCGGCGTCGACGATCCGCTCCGCCAGATCGAGGTAGTAGTCGAGCGTGTAGAGCGTCTCGTCCGGGTTCGACAGGTCCCCGGTGTAGCAGAGGGCGACCTCGGCGATCGTGGTCCCGGTCGCGCGCACCGCCTCGATCGCGGGCCGCATCTGCTCGACGTCGTTGAGGGCGTCGAAGATCCGGAACACGTCGATCCCGGTCTCGGCCGCCTCCTGCACGAACGCCTGCGTCACCTCGGTGGGGTACGGCGTGTAGCCGACCGTGTTGCGGCCGCGCAGCAGCATCTGCAGGCAGATGTTGGGGGCGGCCTGGCGCAGCTCGGCCAGCCGCTCCCACGGGTCCTCGGCCAGGAAGCGCAGCGCCACGTCGTAGGTCGCGCCGCCCCACGCCTCGATCGACCACAACTCGGGGGTCATCCGGGCGACGTGGCCGGCGACGGCAGTCAGGTCGCGGGTGCGCACGCGCGTGGCCAGCAGCGACTGGTGGGCGTCGCGGAAGGTGGTCTCGGTGACGGCGACCCGGTCCTGCGCGCGCAGCCGCCGCGCGAACTCGTCGGGCCCCACGTCCAGCAGCAGCTGCCGGGTGCCGTCGGGTGCGGGGACCCGCAGGTCGAGCGTGGGCAGCTTGGTCGCAGGGTCGAGGTCGACCGGTGCCGCCCCGTGGGGCCGGTTGACGGTCACGTCGGCCAGGTAGGTGAGCAGCTTGGTGCCGCGGTCACCGGCGCCGCGCGCGGTCATCAGGTGTGGATGGGTCTCGATGAACGAGGTGGTCACCCCGCCGGCGGCGAAGTCGGGGTCGTCGAGCACCGCCTGCAGGAACGCGATGTTGGTGGAGACGCCGCGGATCCTGAACTCCGCGACCGCACGCCGGGCCCGCTCGACCGCCTTGTCGAACGTGCGGGCGCGACAGGTGAGCTTGGCGAGCATCGAGTCGAAGTGCGCGGACACCTCGGCCCCGGTGTACGTCGTACCGCCGTCGAGGCGGACGCCGGCACCACCGGGGGAGCGGTACGTCGTGATCCGGCCCGTGTCGGGACGGAAGTTGTTGGCCGGGTCCTCGGTGGTGATCCGGCACTGCAGCGCCGCGCCGCGCAGCGCGATGGTGTCCTGGCTGAGCCCGAGGTCGTCGAGGGTCTCGCCGGAGGCGATCCGCAGCTGGGACTGGACGAGGTCGACGTCGGTGACCTCCTCGGTCACGGTGTGCTCGACCTGGATCCGGGGGTTCATCTCGATGAAGACGTAGTTGCCCTCGGGGTCGAGCAGGAACTCGACGGTGCCGGCGTTGCGGTAGCCGATCTCCTGCGCGAACCGCACCGCGTCGGCGCACATCCGGTCCCGGAGGTCGGGGTCGAGCTCGGGCGCCGGTGCGATCTCGATGACCTTCTGGTGACGCCGCTGCACCGAGCAGTCGCGCTCATAGAGGTGGATCACGTTGCCGGCCCCGTCCGCGAGGATCTGCACCTCGATGTGACGCGGGTCGACCACGGCCTGCTCGATGAACACGGTCGGGTCGCCGAACGCGCCCTCGGCCTCGCGCATGCAGGTCTCGACCGCTTCGCGCAGACCGGACTGGTGGTCGACCCGGCGCATGCCGCGCCCGCCCCCGCCTGCGACCGCCTTCACGAACAGCGGATGGTTCAGCGTCTCGGCGGCTGCCACCAGTGCGTCGACGTCGGTGGACGGTTCGATGCTGGCCAGTGTGGGGACACCCGCCGCCTTGGCCGCTGCGATCGCGCGGGCCTTGTTGCCGGTGAGCGTGAGCACCTCGGCGGTCGGGCCGATGAAGGTGATGCCGGCGTTGGCGCAGGCCTCCGCGAGCGTCGGGTTCTCCGAGAGGAAGCCGTAGCCCGGGTAGACCGCGTCGGCCCCCGCGCGGACCGCGACGTCCACGATCGCCTCGGGGTCGAGGTAGGCCCGGACCGGGTGTCCGCGCTCGCCGATCTCGTAGGCCTCGTCCGCCTTGAGCCGGTGCTCGGAGCCACGGTCCTCGTACGGGAACACCGCCACGGTCCGGGCGCCGACCTCGTAGGCGGCCCGGAAGGCGCGGATCGCGATCTCGCCGCGGTTGGCGACGAGCACCTTGGAGAACATGCGCTGAGGCTATCGAGGGTCTCGGTGCGACGCGCCCGGCCTGCCCAGTGGCCGGGATGAGGGGTGGTCGCGGGTGATCATGGACGCGGCCATCCGAACCTGTCTGGAGTCTCGTCATGCGCGCCCTTCGTAGGGCCCTTCCCGGGGTCCTTCCCGTCCTGCTCGCCGTCCCGCTCCTCACGGTCGTCCCCGGCAGCACCGCGGCCGCGGCACCCCGGTGCGGCAAGTTCCCCGCCACCATCGTCGGCACGGGGGGGCCCGACACCCTCACCGGCACCAAGCAGGCCGACGTGATCGTGGCGCTCGGCGGCGACGACGTGGTCAACGGCCTCGGCGGCGACGACGTGATCTGCGGCGGACCGGGTGCCGACCGGATCGCCGGGGGTGCGGGCAACGACTCGCTGTACGGCGGCCTCGACGCCCTCGCCGACGGGCCCGGCGGCACCTACCTCGTCGGCGACGTGCTGGCCGGCGGTGCCGGTGACGACCTCCTCGACGGTGGCAGGGACGACCGCGAGGCGGACAGCCGACGGCGCTTCGACACCTACTCCTGGGCCGACTCCCCGGTCGGCGTCCTGGTCGACCTGTCCGGCGAGCTCACCCCCGGGACGGGCACGGCGACCGGCGAGGGAACCGACTCGATCGTGCTCGGCAGCGGGCACGGCGTGCTCGGATCGGCGTACGCCGACACGATCACCGGCTCTCCCCGGGCCGATCGGGTCCATGCCGGGGCCGGGCCGGACACGATCTCGACCGGCGGCGGCGTCGACATGGTCTATCCCGACGGGCTGGAGGGGCACGAGGGGCGCGACATCGTCGAGACCGGGGCCGGCAGCGACCTGGTGTCGTCCCTGACCGGTCGCGACCAGATCAGCACCGGGCGCGGCGCCGACTTCGTCGAGGCCTTCAGCCCCGAGCCGACCGCGGTCGACCTCGGACCCGGCGACGACTACCTCGGGCAGAACGTCACGCCCGGCACCGGCGCCGATGCGCAGGGCGGTGGGGGCGACGACGCGATCGCGTTCTACGGGGACCTGCTGGCGAAGCAGTCGCCCGGGGCGCGGTTCACCATCGACTACCGGACCGGCGTGACGACCGCGACCGGTGACGTCGCGGCGACCGGCACCATCGGAGGCTTCGAGGGTCACCGGTTCATCGGGCCGCTGCGGTGGGCGTTCTTCGGCGTCGACCTGCCCGAGCGGGTGTGGGCGATCCAGGGCGGCCCGCTCCGCGCCCGGATGGCCGGCGGGAACGACCAGATGACCGGGACACCGGCCAACGACCTGCTCGTCGGCGGGTCCGGCACCGACACCGGCTACGGGCGCGGCGGCAAGGACAAGTGCCGCAGCGTGGAGCGCGGCGACTGCTGAGTGCCGCGGGGTGCGAGCTGTGGGCTCGGGGGTTTCGAGGCTCGCTCCGCTCGCACCTCAACCACCGAGCGGTGGGGCCGCGAACTGGTCGAGGAGACCTGGGACGGCGGTGGCGGCGACCTCGACGGCGATCTCCTCGGGTACGTCGATGACCGTGACCGACTGGCTGCCACCGGCCGTCGTCGCGACCAGAGTGATGAGGCCGGCACGGCGCTGGAACCAGGTGCTGTGCAGGTTCCAGCCGATGATCGCATCGGTCGCGAGCACGTCGCGCTTGCGCATCAGGCTGCCGGAGCGGGCGACCAGCCAGCCGTCGACCAGCGCGTGCCCGAGGGACCGGGCGCGGTCCTAGCCCAGTCCCAGGGCGAGCAGGAGTGGCGGTACGGCGAGGAGTGCGAGCCAGCCCGGTCCGGCGCACGACCGCCAGCCGCGATGGGTACCAGGGCGACGTCGACAGCCGGCACCAGGGCGCGGGTGTAGCGGCGGGTGCGGGCGCGCGGTCCGTGGTCGACCAGCGGCGCCTGCACCGGGTCGGGCGTGCCGATCACGTCGGCCGCCACCCGGTCGACCAGCGCCCGCGGCGTCGGCGGCAGCAGGGCTGAGCTGCCGGTCTCGCTGCGGTCGAGGCCGGTGACGATGGCGCTGAGCCTGCCGCCGCGCACCAGCCGCAGCCCCCACGGCTCGCCGATCGCGACGCCGCTCAGCCGGTCGTCGTCGAGGCTGGTCTCGCGAGTGGTGAGCATGCCGCGGCGTACGTGCCAGGACCCGTCGGGCAGCGTGTGGCTGAGGGCGAAGTTGCCGTTGGCGACCAGGTAGCCGAGCACGGAGAAGAGCCCGACGAGTGCGGCGATCGCGATCAGGGCCACGGGCAGCACGACCAGCGCGCCGAGGCCGGTCACCGTGTCGTCGATCGCCTCGCCGTCGAGACGGTCGAAGAAGCCGAGACCTTCGAGGACCTGGCTGCCGACACCCAGGATGCCGGCGACGAGGACCAGCCCGGCCGAGGTGAACGGGGCGTAGCGCAGCCAGCCGGGCTCGAACCGGGCGACCAGTCGCTCGCCGGCCACCACCGGTGCCGGCTCGCCGGTCTCGGGGTCGGCCACCGGGGCGGGTGCGACGGAGGAGAGCAGCTGGGCGCGCAGCGCCCGGGCCCGCTCGGCCGGGAGCCCGTCGAGGTCGAGGCCGTCCTCGCCGAGCTTGGCGCCGGTGCCGGTCCCGATCCGGACCGTCGAGAGTCCGAGGATCCGGTGGATCGGCGAGGCGCTCAGGTCGACGGTGCGGACCCGGTCGAGCGGTGTGGAGAGGATGTGGGTGCTCAGCAACCCGCGCTTGAGCTCCACCCGGTCGGCATGGATGCGGTAGCGGGTCGTGTAGTAGCGCGCCAGTCCCAGCCCGATCGGGATCACGATGACGGCGACCTGGAACCAGCCGCCCCGGCCGCTCGCGGCGCCCGCGACGAACAGGCCGATCAGTGCCGGCAGGAACCGCATGACCTCGCGGATCGGGTGGACCAGCATCATCCGCGGGTCGAGCCGCTGCCATTCCGCCTCGGGAGGCCCGGGAGCGGGTACCGGTACTGGGGCCGGTAGCTGGGAAGGGGTCGGGTGGGAGGTCGGGTGCGCTCACGTGGCGTCACCGGGGACGGCGTCCGCGCGGCGCGTCAGCTGGTCGACCAGCTCGCGGGCCAGGTGCTTGTCGAGACCGACGATCGCCAGGGCGCCGGCGGCCGACGCGGTCGTGACCGTGACCGAGGCGAGGCCGAACAGCCGGGCGAACGCCCCCTCCTCGTAGTCGACGGTCTGGATCCGCGACATCGGAGCGATCCGTCGCTCGATGCTCCACCAGCCGGTCTGGGTGTAGACGGCCGTCTCGGTCGCCTCCCAGCGGTGTACGGCGTAGCGCCAGCGGGGCATCGCGAACGTGTAGACGGCGAACGCCAGCGCCACCAGCACCGCGACCCACCACCGCACCTCGAACGGTGCCCAGACGTATCCGAGGACCAGCAGTACGCCGTAGGTGAACACGCTGTTGGCCAACGCCCCCAACGTCCACATCAGGCGGGCGCGCGGGCTGACCCGCTCGGAAGGTTCACGCAGCGTCGTCACGCCCCGAGCCTAGGCGTCCCCCAGCAACGTGCAGTTCACCGCAGGGGGCAGGCTGTTCACGCCGCAGCGCAGGACCCGCACCGTCGAACGGCACGTCGCTGGAGGAGTACGACGTCAGCGAGCGTGTCGCGCACGAGCCGAGGGCGCTTCATCACGTCGTCCCAGCAGAAGCGCAGCACGGTCCAGCCTGCGCGCACCATGGCGGTGTAGCGCCGGATGTCGTAGGTGAACGCTTCTCGGAGTGCGTGGAACTCGAAGGAGTCGGCCTCGATGAGAAGACGAAGCCCGGGGTCGCCGAGGTCAGCATGGCCGATCCCAGGCACCGGGAGCTGGGGCGTCACCGCGAGTCCCTCGACCTCCAGCGCGATCGCCCGCAGGCAGGACTCGAACGGGTTCGCGGCGCGACCGTCGGCGCACGCGGCCACCCGCACGGCGCGGGAGCGGCCCGTGCGTGGGGACTGCACCGCCGCCCTCGCGAGGTCCGCTCGTTCCACCCGGCCCTCACGGAGTGCGGAGTCCGCGACGCAGAGAGCCTCGTCGAAGGGCAATGAGCGCGCGCAGTCCACGACGGTTCGAGCACGCGCGGTGCGGTGGTCGTCGACGTCAAGGGGCGACAGGTCGGCCCACCTCACGTCGATGCCCGCGCGGCGCGGGGTCTCGACCTTGCGGTTGCGCGGCACGGTGACGACGGGAACGGCTGGGAGATGCTTCACCTTCCACCCCCACGCGCGGGCGGCGCTCAGGTGGGAGGCCGTCCCCTGCAACCGGACCGCAGCGGAGACGGCCTCGTCAGCCCCGGGCAGTGCATAGCTGTTCCGACCCAGGTGGAGCACCTGTCCTTGGCGGACCGCGAGCCGCAGTGCCTCTGGGTCGCATCCGCGGCGCAGGGTGGTGCCGTCACTGACGCCTCCGATCCGCTTCAGCGCCGTCACCGGGTCGAGCGGTTCCATGCGACCATCCTGCCCCGCACGCGACGCCGCTGCATCCCGCTCTCCACAGGGTCGAGGTCAGTCCTTGAGCTCGCAGATCACCGCGCCACTGGTGACGGTCGCGCCGACCTCGGCCTCGAGGCCGGTGACGGTGCCGGCCTTGTGGGCCTTGAGCGGCTGCTCCATCTTCATCGCCTCGAGCACCACGATGGTCTCGCCCTCGGCGACCTCCTGGCCCTCCTCGACGACGACCTTCACGATCGTGCCCTGCATCGGACTGGTGACCGAGTCGCCCGACGCCGCGGCACCGGCCTTCTTGCCGGCGCTGCGCTTGGGCTTCTTCGCGCCTCCACCACCGGTCGCGAGCCCGCCGAGTCCACCCGGCAGCACGACCTCGATCCGCTTGCCGCCGACCTCGACGGTGACGCGCTGCCGCTCCCCTGAGAACCCAGCATCGTCGGCGTCGGCCGTGTCCCCTGAGTACGGCGCGATCTGGTTGTCGAAGTCGGTCTCGATCCAGGTGGTGTAGACCGTGAACGTCGACCCGTCGCCGATGAAGGCCGGGTCGTCGACCACCGCCCGGTGGAACGGGATCACCGTCGGCATGCCGTCGACGACGAACTCGTCGAGGGCGCGGCGGGAACGCTCCAGTGCCTGCGTGCGGTCACGCCCCGTGACGATCAGCTTCGCGATCAGCGAGTCGAACGCACCCGGGATGGTCTCGCCGTTCTCGTAGCCACCGTCGAGCCGGACGCCGGGGCCCTGCGGCGGGCTCCACGCGGTCAGGGTGCCGGGGGCGGGCATGAAGTTGGCGCCGCCGTCCTCGGCGTTGATGCGGAACTCGATCGAGTGACCACGGACCTCCGGGTCGTCGTAGCCGAGCTCCTCGCCGGCGGCGATCCGGAACATCTCGCGCACCAGGTCGATGCCGGTGACCTCCTCGGACACGCAGTGCTCCACCTGGAGCCGGGTGTTGACCTCGAGGAAGGAGATGGTGCCGTCCCTGGCCACCAGGAACTCACACGTGCCGGCGCCGACGTAGCCGGCCTCGCGCAGGATCGCCTTCGACGCGTCGTAGAGGCGGGTGACCTGGTCGTCGGTGAGGAACGGCGCGGGCGCCTCCTCGACCAGCTTCTGGTGGCGCCGCTGCAGCGAGCAGTCTCGGGTGGAGACCACCACGACGTTGCCGTGCTGGTCGGCCAGGCACTGGGTCTCGACGTGGCGTGGCCGGTCGAGGAACTTCTCGACGAAGCACTCGCCGCGGCCGAAGGCGCTGACCGCCTCGCGGACCGCCGACTCGAAGGCGTCGGCCACCTCCGACATCTCACGAGCCACCTTGAGACCGCGACCGCCTCCGCCGAACGCGGCCTTGATCGCGATCGGCAGGCCGTGCTCCTCGGCGAAGGTGACGGCCTCCTGGGCGTTCTCGAGCGGGTCCTTGGTGCCGGGGGCGAGCGGGGCGCCGACCCGCTCGGCGATGTGGCGGGCCTTGACCTTGTCGCCGAGGTTCTCGATCGCGCTCGGGGGCGGCCCGATCCAGATCAGCCCGGCGTCGAGCACCGCCTGGGCGAACTCGGCGTTCTCGGCGAGGAAGCCGTAGCCGGGGTGGACCGAATCGGCGCCGGTGTCGGCGGCGATCGCGAGGATCTTGCCGATGTCGAGGTAGGAGTCGGCCGGCGTGGATCCGCCGAGGCTGTGCGCCTCGTCGGCGATCCGGACGAACACGGCGTCGCGGTCGGGCTCGGCGTACACCGCGACGGAGCCGATGCCGGCGTCCTTGCACGCGCGGATCACGCGTACGGCGATCTCGCCCCGGTTGGCGATCAGGACCTTCGTCAGCGGCGTCGTCTCAGGCACGCAGGGCAGCGTATCGCCCGTCGGCCGAGTAACCCTCGCGGCCCACGTTCGTTGAATCGAGCACCTGCTCCCCGTCGAAAGGTCTCCCAGTGCGTCTGAGTGTCCGTGTCGCCACCCGTCTCACCGCCGCCGCGTTGCTGCTCAGCGCCGGCGCCGGTGCCCTGGCCGCGTCGCCCGCGGACGCCATCGTCGGTGGCTCGAAGGCTGCTGACGGCGAGTTCCCGTTCATGGCCTCGATCCAGAGCAAGGGCCAGGACGGCACCGACGGTCATTTCTGCGGCGGCTCGGTCATCGGCAGCCAGTGGGTGCTGACCGCGGCCCACTGCCTGGTGGACACGAAGCCGGGCGACATCCAGGTCGGCGTCGGGCGCACCGACCTCGACGACCTCGCCACCGGCCAGACACTGGCCGTCGACCGGATCGTGGTCCACCCGGACTACGAGGACACCGGCACCTTCGACGCTGCGCTGGTGCACGTGACCGCGCCCATCGCGTCCCCGAGCGTCGCGCTGACCGCGGTCGGCGAAGACAGCCTCGAGGCCGACGGCGCCTCGTTGACGGTGGCCGGGTGGGGCACGGAGTTCTTCGGCTCGCCGTTCATCCCGTCCGGCCTCAAGTCGGTCGACGTCTCTGCCGTGGCGGACGCCGACTGCACGACCAACGGGCTGATGGGCTTCCAGGCCGACTCCGAGATCTGCGCCGAGTCCATCGGCGGCGACTCCTGTCAGGGGGACTCCGGTGGCCCGCTGTTCGGCACCGTCGCCGGTCGCGTCACCCAGGTCGGCATCGTGAGCTACGGCCTGGGCTGCGCCACCCCGGGCTTCCCGGGCGTGTACGGCGAGGTCAACAACGACTCGATCCGCAGCTTCATCACCACCACGGCGGGCATCTGACCTCACGCCGACGGCCGCATCCCTTCTCCGGTGGGATGCGGCGGTCGTGCGTCTCAGGGCCGACCGTGCAGCCGACGGCCGACAGCGCGCAGCAGGGGACGTGACAGCCGCCAGTAGCCGACGCCGACGGCGAACGAGAGCGCGGTCGCGAGCACCGGCACGCTGTGCTCGAGGTGTGGATAGACCTGCCAGTGGGTCACGTAGACGAACAGTGACGCGGACGCCAGTACCGAGACCGGGCCGACCAGCCGGCGCGGCACGCGCACTGACGGCGCGAGCACCAGCACCGCGATGCCGGCGACGACGATCGCCTCACGCCACGGGTCGCCGAAGAAGCCGATGGTGCCGACGGCCGCGAGGCCGATGACGGTCCACCGCCGGACCGGGCTGTCGGCCCGCGTCCCCAGCCAGCCGAGCAGGAACCACCACGCGACCACGCCGATCGTGTAGCGACCGGTGACGCCCGCCGTCAGGCCGACCCAGGCGAAGCGCATCGCGAGCCCGGCCACGACCAGCGTCAGCGCGAAGCGGTACGGCGTTCGGCGCTCGAGTCGGTCCAGGGCCGGGACCGCGACGACCGCGAGGGCTGCCGCGGACGTCCACACCAGCGCTTCGAGGAACCAGAACTGCCACTGCACGGTCCACTCGTCGCTGCCCAGGGCGCCGTTGAGCAGGCCCGCGGTCGCGGGCTGGTAGAAGCCGGTGGCCAGCCCGACTGCACCGATCCAGACGGCAGCGGGCAGGACGATCTGGGCCAGGGACGCGAGACCGTGCCGGAGCCGCCCCTGCCGGGTCTCGGGGGCGAGCTGGAAGCGGGCGAAGTTCCACCCGGCGACCGCCAGCAGGACATGGGCACCGCCGACCACGGTCCACAGGTTCGCGTGGGTGCCCACGATCGCCAGGATCGCCACCGCCCGCAGCACCACGCTGGTGTCGAGCCGGGTGCCGGGACGTGCCGACGGTGGCGCGGCGAGGTCGGCGATGGGCCTGGTGTGCCAGTCGGTCGGCAGCTCACCGAGCCGGTCAGCGAGCCGGGTCGCCAGCTCGACGTAGGACAGGGAGTCGCCGCCCAGACTGACGAACGAGTCGGCGGCGCGGGCGTCGGGCCGGCCGAGGACGAGCGCGTAGTCGTCGAGCACCGAACCGGTGGGACCGGGCTCGCGCAGGAGTCGGGCATGGGCGGCCAGCGCCGCCAGGTCGGGTTTGCCGGAGCCGGTGCGCGGCAGCTCCGCCACCGTGGTCACCCGGATCGCGCTGGCCGGCAGCCCGCTGGCCGTCACCAGTGCCTGGGTGAGCCGGTCGGCCAACCGTGAGCGTGTGGTGAAGGCGTGGAGGGTGTCGTCGACCGCGACCAGGCGAACCTCGGCTGCCCGGTCGATCCGCTGCTCCAGATGGTCGAGGTCGAGCCGCAACCCGAACACCTTGGCGTGACGGCCACGTCGACCGACGATCTCCCAGACGCCGTCGGTGCAGCGGGCGAGGTCGCCGGTGTGGAGGGCGTCCAGGGTGGCTCCCAGCGCCAGGTCGGCCGAGCGCTCGGCGTACCCGAGCATGACGTTCGGTCCTTCGTAGACCAGCTCGCCGACGCCCTCGCCCACACCGGGTTCGTCGTCCTCGGCGAGGGTCAGCAGCCGGAACGACCCACCCGGCACGGGGACGCCGATCGCGCCGGGATGGTCCGCGGCCAGTGCCGGCGGCAACCAGGCCATCCGGGCGGTCGCCTCGGTCTGGCCGTACATGACGACCAGGTCCCAGCCGGCCGACGCGCCACGGGCGTGCCAGTCGCGGACCCGCTCGGGCGCGAGCGGGCCGCCGGCCTGGGTGACGTAGCGCAGCCGCGGCAGTCGGTGCGCGTCGAACCCGGACCGCTCCAGCAGGTCGAAGGTGTAGGGCACGCCGGCGAACGACGTCGCGCCGGCCGCCTCGCCCAGCCGCCAGAAGCACTCGTCGACGACCGAGTGGTCGGTCAGGACCAGACCGGCGCCCACCAGCAGGTGGCTGTGGACGACCGAGAGGCCGTAGCAGTAGTGCAGGGGGAGCGAGGTGATCGCGCGGTCGTCGGAGGTGAGGTCGAGGTAGTCGGCGATGCTGGCGGCGTTGCTGCGGAGGTTGTCGTGGGAGAGCCGGACCAGCTTCGGTGCACCGGTCGATCCCGACGTGCTGAGCAGCAGCGCGAGGTCGGGGTGGAGGTCGTGCGCGGTGCCCTCCCTGCGGATGTCGAGCGGGTCGTCGAGCCGGTCGCCGACCACGACGTCGGGGTCCCAGACGTCGGCCAGCTGCCGAGCGGGGTGGCCGGGCGGGGCGAGCAGGACGACATGGCCGTGAGTCAGTGCCGCGAGGTACGCCGTGAGCGACTCGACGGTGTTGGCACCCTCGACCAGCACCAGCCGGCGGGTGTCACCCAGTCGGGCAGCCATCGCGTCGACCCGGGCGGCCAGGTCGGCGTACGTCACGGTGCCGTCGGCGGTGTGGAGCGCAGGTCGGTCTGCGTGCTGTTCGAGGTCGAGCACGCGCGGCGCGTCGACCTCGAGAGGATGCAGCAGGCTGGTCACCTGCGCATCGTATTAGGTAAGCCTTACCTTATGCCAGTCGGCTCGACCTGCGGGAAGGCCACGACCGGTCCGGTGACCCCGATCCCGACCTCCGCGCCGGGTGCCGGCGCCTCGAGACCCGAGACGCGGGCGACCACCGCGGGCCCGTCGGGCAGGACGCGAAGCCGGACCGAGGCGTCGTGGCCGTAGAAGTGGACCTGCTCGACGCGGGCGCCGGTGCCCTGGTGGTGGACCAGGATCTGCTCCGGTCGCAGGAGCACCCGTGCCTCACCGTCGGGAGCCGCCGCAGCGAGGGGAGCGGAGCCGAAGGAGAAGGTCGCCCGGCCGTCGGCGACCCGGGCGCTGACGACGGTGGCGCCGCCGACGAACGCGCCCACCTCGGGGTCGACCGGGGCGCGGTAGAGATCGCGCGGGGCATCGGTCTGGATGACGTGACCGCTGCGCATCACCGCGACCTGGTCTGCCAGGGACAGCGCCTCGTCCTGGTCGTGGGTGACGAGCAGGGCGGTGGTGCCGGTGGTCGCCAGTGCCTGCGCCACGGCGCGGCCGGTGCTGGTGCGCAGCGAGGCGTCGAGGGACGAGAACGGTTCGTCGAGCAGCACGACCCGCGGTTCGGGCGCCAGCGCCCGGGCCAGCGCCACCCGCTGCTGTTGGCCGCCCGAGAGCTCGTGGGGCGAGCGGTCGGCGTACGCCGCCGGCAGCTCGACGAGGTCGAGCATCTCAGCGATCCGCTCCGAGCGGCGCTCGGACTTCCGGAGTCCGAAGCCGATGTTGGTCGCGACATCGAGGTGGGGGAACAGCGCGCCTTCCTGGGGGACGTAGCCGACCCGACGCTGCTGCGGCGGCAGCGAGCTGCCCTCGCCCGCGATCACCAGGTCGTCGAGACGGATGGTGCCGGCCTGCGGGGCCAGGAAGCCGGCGACCAGGCGCAGCAGCGTGGTCTTGCCGCAGCCCGACGGACCGAGCACCGCGGTGAAGGAGCCCTCGGGGACCACGAGGTCCACGCCGTCCACGGCCCGGACGTCGCCGAAGGCGTAGGCGACCCCCGCCAGCTCGATCCGACTCACCGGTCCAGTCTCCCTTGCCGCATGAGCAGCACGGTCGCGGGGATCGAGATCAGCACGAGCAGGAGCGCGTACGGCGCGGCCGCTCCGTAGCGCAGGTCGGAGGACGCCGACCAGAAGCTGGTCGCGAGGGTGTCGGTGCCGATCGGCGACAACATCAGCGTCGCGGTCAGCTCGGTGGCGATCGCCAGGAAGACGAGTGCGGCACCCGCCCCGATGCTGGGCGCGATCACCGGCAGCGTCACCCGGCGGGCGGTCGCGAGCCGGCCGATGCCGAGGCTGTGGGAGACGTCGTCGAGCACGACCGGTGCCTGCTCCAGCCCGGCGCGGACCGAGACCACCGCGCGGGGCAGGAAGAGGACGGCGTACGCGGCGACGAGCAGGATCGACGTCTGGTAGATCGCCGGTACCAGCCGCAGGCTGACCGTCACGAACGCCAGCGCGACCACGATGCCGGGCAGTGCGTTGGCGACGTAGGTGCTGCGCTCGATGGCCGTCGAGACCGCGCTGCGGTGGCGCACCGCGAGCCACGCGACCGGCAGCGCGAAGAGCGTGGTCACCGCAGCACCGGCGGCGGCGAGGGTGATCGTGCTGCCGGCCGCGGCCGCCAGCTCGCCGAGCGGGAACTCCGTCGACGTCCCCACCAGGAGCCAGTGCAGCAGCGCGTACGTCGGGACGCCCACCGAGAGCCCGACCAGCCCGGTCAGCCCGACCAGGAGCGGCACCCGCGAGGCGCCGAGCTGCACCGGCACCACCGCCCGGGCTGCGCCCTGGCCGACCCGGGCGAAGTGACGCCGGCCCCTCATCCGGAGCTCGGCGAGCAGCAGCAGCAGGCAGCAGAACACCAGCACGCCGGCGATCATGTTGGCCGCGGCACCGTTGAACGTGGAGCCGTAGAGGTCGTAGATGGCAGTGGTGAACGTCGGGAACCGGAGCAGCTGCAGGGCGCCGAACTCCGCCAGCAGGTGGAGTCCGACCAACAGCGTGCCGCCGAGGAGGGCCGGGCGGAGCTGGGGCAGCACCACCGACCTGAACGACCGCCACCGGCTGTGGCCCAACGACCAGGCCGACTCCTCGAGCGCGGGGTCGAGTCCGCGGAGGCTGGCCACGACCGGCAGATAGACCAGCGGGTAGTAGGACAGCGTGATGACCATCAGCGCTCCACTGAACCCGGTCACGGAGCGGTCGAGGGAGACCCAGGCATAGCTGTTCACGAAGGCAGGGACGGCGAGCGGCGCGACCAGCAGGCCGTGCCAGAGGCCCTTGGCGGGGACGTTGGTGCGCTCCACGAGGAATGCGAGTCCGACACCGAGCATCGCGCTCAGCGCCATGCAGCCGACCGCGAGCCGGACCGTGTTCCAGAGCAGCTGGCCGACCCGCGGCCGGACGATCAGGTCCCAGGCCTCGGTCGGGCCGATCAGCAGGGTGTAGGTCGCGATGAACCCGAGCGGAACCACGGCCAGGACGGCCACCGCCGCGCCGCCGACGAGCAGCGGCCACGGCGCCGGACGGGAGGCCTCGCGGCGGCTGGTCGGGGCCGGTGGCTCGGGGGGGACGACCAGGATCCCGGGGGCTGTCAGAGCAGGCCTGCCTGGGTCATCAGCTCGGTGACCTGCGGGCCGTTGAGCGTGGCGGGGTCGATGTTCGGGGGTTCGAGCTCGTCGAACGGCTTGACCTCGGGGGCGAGGGTCGCCTCGGGGTTGAGCGGGTACTCCAGCGCGTAGGAGTCGGCCATCGCCTGCTGACCCTCGATGCTGGTGAGGAACTCGACGAACTGCTGCGCGGTGTCCTGGTGCTCGCTGGTGGCGAGCACGCCGGCGCCGGAGATGCTGACGAAGGCGCCCGGGTCCTGGCCGTCGAAGAAGTGGAGCGCGGTCGAGTCGGAGTTCTCGCCGGACTCCTGCTGGTCGCGGTACCAGTAGTAGTGGTAGGCGATGCCGGCGTCCACGTCGCCCTCGTTGACGCTCTGCATGACCACCAGGTTGTTGTCGAGGACGGTGCCGTTCTCCTTGAGGCCGGCCAGCCACTCGGCGGTGGCCTCCTCGCCCTCGGCCTCGAGGACGGCGCTGACGATGGCCTGGAAGTCGGCGCCGGTCGGCGAGAAGCCGATCCGGCCGGCCCATTCCGGCTCGGCGAAGTCGAGGATCGATTCCGGCAGGTCGGCATCGGTCAGGGCGTCGGTGTTGTACATCGCGACGGTCGACCGGGCCAGGATCCCGGTCCAGTTGCCCGAGCTCGGGACGTAGGCGTCGGGGATGGTCGCCCGGGCGGCCTCGGACACCGGCGCGAACAGTCCGGCGTTGTCGACGATGCTCATCGCGGGGGAGTTCTCGGTGAGGAACACGTCGGCGGGGGAGTCCTCGCCCTCCGCGACCAGCTGGTTGGCGAGCTCGAGGTCCTTGCCGTTGCGCAGCTCGACGTCGAGCCCGGTCTCCTCCTCGAACACAGGCACGATCTCCGACATCAGCTCTTCGTGCTGGGCGTTGTAGACCACCAGGTCGGGGGAGCCGAGCAACCCGCACCCGCCGAGCAGCGGGGTCGCGGTGACGAGCGTGGCGGCGATCGCGAGCACGCGCTTCTTCACGGACGGTCCTTCCGGGGGTTTGTTAGGGCTGCCTAACCTTAGCCGGTCCCGTCGAGTCGGCACGAATGTGCACGCACGAGGTGCCGAGTCGGCTCCACATCACGCCGACCCGCGCGAGGTTAACAACCGCTAACCAAACGGGTAGAGTCGAGCCCATGAGCTTCGAGTTGTCTGCCGAGCACGAGCAGTTCCGTCGTACGGTCCGCGACTTCGCCGAGAAGGAGATCGCGCCGCACGCCTCCCAGTGGGACCGCGACCACCACTTCCCGGTCGACGTGGTGGCGAAGATGGGCCAGCTCGGGCTGATGGGGCTGACCGCGCCGGAGGAGTACGGCGGCGCGGGGCTGGCGGGCGAGGACGGCGGCTTCACCAGCCTCTGCCTGGCGATCGAGGAGATCGGCCGCGTCGACCAGTCGATGGGCATCACGCTGGAGGCCGCGGTCGGCCTCGGCATCAACCCGATCCTCACCTACGGCACCGACGAGCAGAAGCAGACCTGGCTGCCCGAGCTGGTCTCCGGCGAGAAGCTGGCCGGGTTCGGCCTCACCGAGCCGGGTGCCGGCTCGGACGCGGGCGCGACGAAGACCAAGGCCGTGCTCGCCGACGGTGAGTGGGTCATCAACGGCGCCAAGCAGTTCATCACCAACTCCGGCTCCGAGGTCACCTCGTGCGTCACCGTCACGGCCAAGACCGGGGAGCGCGAGGGCGGCAAGCCCGAGCTGTCGGCGATCATCGTCCCCGCCGGCACACCTGGCTTCACGGCCGAGAAGGCCTACGACAAGCTCGGCTGGCACGCCTCCGACACCCACCCCCTCTCCTTCGAGGACTGCCGGGTGCCCGAGGCCAACCTGCTCGGCGAGAGAGGCCGCGGCTACGCGCAGTTCCTCGCCACCCTCGACGACGGCCGGGTCGCGATCGCCGCGCTCGCGGTCGGATGCCTGCAGGCCTGCGTCGACCTGTCGCTGCAGTACGCCGGCGAGCGGCAGACCTTCGGCGTCCCGATCGGACGCAAGCAGGGCCTCGCCTTCCAGATCGCCGACCTCCAGGTGATGCTCGAGGCGGCACGGATGCTGACCTACAAGGCGGCCGCGATGAAGGACGCCCTCGACCAGGGTGGCTCCGGCGCCCCGTCGGTCAAGGACTTCAAGCAGGCCGCCGCCGTCGCCAAGCTCTACGCCACCGAGTCGGCCGTCACCGGCACCCGGATCGCGACCCAGGTCTTCGGCGGTTACGGCTTCATGGAGGAGTACCCCGTCGTCCGCTTCTACCGCGACGCCAAGGTGCTCGAGATCGGCGAGGGCACCAGCGAGGTGCAGCGGATGCTGATCGCCCGCGGGCTGGGTCTCCCGGTCGAGTAGTCACCACTGCCGGCGTACGCCGGGCGTCAGGGGAATGAAATGACGCTGCCGATACGATTCATCACCATGGGGGACCGCGGCCAACGTTTCGCCGGCGAGGTCAGCAGGTTCCTCGCCGTCGGTCTGGTGGCGACGATCGTCGCGATCGTGCTGTTCAACTTCCTCGTGCACGGTCTCAACACCGGCGAGTTCGCTCCGCTCAACCAGCAGCCTGAGCTGGCCTACCTGATCGCCAACTCCGTCGGCATGGTCATCAGCTTCAACGGCACCAAGCAGTGGGCGTTCCGCGATCGCGAAGCCCGGCACGCCGACGGCGGTGTGGTGGCGTTCGTGGGCATCAACCTGCTGACGATGACGATCCCGATGATCTGCCTCTGGATCAGCCGGAACTCGCTGGGTCTCGACGACCCGATCTCCGACAACATCTCGGCGAACGTGATCGGCCTGCTGATGGCCAACGCCGCCCGGTTCGTCCTGTTCCGGCAGTTCGTGTTCCCGCATCCCGACCGGGCGGACCAGGCCAAGGTCGGGTAACGGACCGCCGATGTCGCTGGTGCGCTGCTGTGACGGCGCAGGAGCGACACCAGCGGTCCGTTACCGAGCCCAGAGGTCGGTCCAGGAGTGGCCGAGCTCGCCGACCAGCTCGCGGAGCAGGGGCAGGCTGAGCCCGACCACGTTGTGGTGGTCGCCGTCGATCCGGGTGACGAAGGCGCCGCCGATGCCGTCGACGGTGAAGGCACCCGCGACGTGGAGCGGCTCGCCGGTTGCGACATAGGCGGTGATCTCCTCGTCGGACAGGTCGGCGAAGTGGACCGCGGTCGAGCCGGTCGCGGCCGCGACGTGTCCGGAGCCGGCGTCACGCAGGCAGTGGCCGGTGTGCAGCACGCCGACCCGACCGCGCATCGCCTGCCAGCGACGTACGGCGTCGTCGGCGTCGGCCGGCTTGCCGAGTGACTCGCCGTCCAGCTCGAGCACGGAGTCGCAGCCCAGGACCAGTGCACCTGCGGGCAGGTCGTCGCGCGCCGCCACCGCACCGCACTTGAGCTCGGCCAGCTGCAGGGCCAGCTCCGCCGGAGGCAGGTCGACCAGCTGCGACTCGTCGACGCCGGAGACGATCACGACCGGTTCGACGCCCGCCGAACGCAGCGTCGCGAGGCGGGCGGGGGAGGCGGAGGCGAGGACGAGTCGGGTCACCGCCCGAGCCTAGACATCCGGCTCAGGACGCGGGATCGGGGACCAGGTGCAGTGCCTCACCGAAGGCGCAGTGCGTGAGCTCGCTCAGCGCGCTGCCCTCGTCGACGTGGTGCGGAGCCTGCATCGCGACCATCACGTTGAGCAGCATGCCCTGGGCGATGAAGTCGCGGGCCTGTTCCTCGGAGCAGCCGGAGGAGCGCAGCACGTCGTAGATCGCGCCCATCTGGCGCCGTGCCGCGGTCCCGATCTCCGGGGTCCCGCCTGCCGCGAACCCGTGCATCATCACCAGTAGCGCGTCCTGGTCGACCAGCAGCTCGGTGTAGGCGGACCCGAGTCGAGCCCAGTCCTCCTCGTCGTCGGGGTCGAACGGCGCGGCGGCGAGCACGTCGGCGAAGGCCTGCCGGATGCGCTCGGTGGCCCGCTCGAAGGCCGCCAGGAACAGCTCCTGCTTGGTGCCGAAGATCCGGACGACGTAGGGCTGGCTCACGCCCGCCTCGCGGGCGACGGCGTCGGTGCTGGTCCCCGAGAAACCGGTGCGGGCGAACGCGCGGGTGGCGGCCTCGAGGACCAAGGTCCGTCGTCGCTCGCCGCTGAGTCGGGTGGCCGGTGCGGGCTTCATGGTTGACAAGGTATCACTTCATTACTTATCGTCTCGACTCTAGTAATCATTCAATGCCTTCTTGCAGGAGTCCTCACCATGTCCCTCACCCAGATCGACGGCACCGCACCCGTCCCCACCGGCCCGGCCATCGCCCCGCCGCCCGTACCGCCTCGCGGTTCCCGGCGGGTCCCGGTCTGGCTGGTGCTGGTGGCCACCTCGCTCCCGATGTTCATGGCCACCCTCGACAACCTGGTGATGACCACGGCGCTCCCGGTCGTGATGGTCGACCTGCAGGCCTCGGTCGGCCAGCTGGCGTGGTTCGTCAACGCCTACACGCTCGCCTTCGCCACGTTCATGCTGCCCGCGGCGACGTTGGGTGACCGGCTCGGCCGGCGCCGGATGATGCTCGTCGGCATCACCGTCTTCACGGGAGCCTCCATCGCGGCGGCCCTGAGCACGAGCGCGGAGGGGTTGATCCTCGCCCGCGCCGTGCAGGGCCTCGGGGCGGCCGCGATCATGCCGCTGTCGCTGGCCCTGCTGGCGGCGGCGGTCTCACCCGCGATGCGTCCCGTCGCCATCGGGATCTGGGGCGGGGTCTCGGGACTCGGTGTGGCCCTGGGCCCGGTCATCGGCGGCGCCGTGGTCGACGGTGTCAGCTGGCAGGCGATCTTCTGGCTCAACGTGCCGGTCGCCGCGGTGGCCGTCCCGCTGCTGCTGCTGGTCGTCCCCGAGTCACGGGGCGCGCGGATCCCGGTCGACCTGCGCGGCACCCTGCTGCTCGGAGGGGCGGTGTTCCTCGGCGTCTGGGGGATCGTGCACGGGAACGACGACGGTTGGGGCTCGGCGACCGTGGTGGGCTCGTTGACGACGTCGGTACTGCTGCTGCCGGCGTACGTCGCCCACGCCCGCACCCGGACCAACGCGGTGCTTCCGCTGCGACTCTTCCGCTCCCGTGGGTTCACGGTGGCGAACGTGATCGGGCTCTTCTTCACCCTCGGCATGTTCGGCACGGTCTTCCTGCTGTCGCAGTACCTGCAGATCGTGCAGGGCTACAGCCCCCTCGAGGCCGGCCTGCGCACACTCCCGTGGACCGCCGCACCGATGCTCGTGGCGCCGGTGGCAGGGTTGCTGGCCGCGCGGACCGGGCTGCGGGCGCTGCTGGTCACCGGACTGGTGCTGCAGTTCGCCAGCCTGGTGTGGTTCGCGGTGCTGACCGAGACCGCGGCGGCGTACCCCGCCTTCGTGCCGGCACTGGCGATGGCCGGGATCGGCATGGGACTGACCTTCGCGCCCAGCGCCACGGCCGTGCTCGACGGGCTGCCCGACGGTGAGTTCGCCATCGCCAGCTCGGCGAACTCCACGATCCGCGAGTTCGGGGTCGCCCTGGGTGTCGCGGTGCTGACGGCGGTCTTCCTGGCCGGCGACGGCCAGCTGACGCCGAGTGGCTACGACGGCGCCATCGGGGCGGCGCTGCTGGTCGGTGCAGGGGCGGTGGCCGTCGCGGTCGTGGCAGCCTTCTGGGCACCCGGCCGGGCCGCCGCGACGGTGGATCCGACCGTGGACTAGAGCCGGGCCAGCGCCTGCTGCAGCGGCTCGAGGCCGAGGCAGCCGAGGTCGAGGGCCTGCCGGTGGAAGGTCTTGAGGTCGAACGCGTCCCCGGCGCGGGCCTGTGCCTGGGCGCGGGCATCGAGCCAGATCCGCTCACCGACCTTGTACGACGGCGCCTGGCCCGGCCACCCGAGGTAGCGGTTGATCTCGAATGTCAGGAAGGCGTCCTCCATCGCGCAGTGCTGGCGCATGAACTCGAGGCCGAGGTCGGGGTTCCAGGTCTCGCCCGGGTGGAAGCCGAACGGGTTGTTCGGCGGGATCTCGAGCTCGAGGTGCATGCCGATGTCGACGATGACCCGCGCCGCCCGGAAGCTCTGCGCATCCAGCATGCCGAGGCGGTCGGCCGGATCCTCGAGGTAGCCGAGGTCGTCCATCAACCGCTCGGCGTAGAGCGCCCATCCCTCGCCGTGCCCGCTGCACCAGCACATCAGGCGTTGCCAGCGGTTCAGCGCCTCGCTGCGGTAGGCGGTCTGGGCGACCTGCAGGTGGTGGCCGGGCACGCCCTCGTGGAAGACGGTGGTCACCTCGCGCCACGGCGAGAACTCGTCGATGCCGTCGGGCACCGACCACCACATCCGTCCGGGACGGGTGAAGTCCTCCGACGGGCCGGTGTAGTAGATGCCGCCGTCGTTGGTCGGGGCCAGCATGCACTCGATCCTGGCGGATCGGCTCCGGGATGTCGAAGTGGACGTCGGCCAGCTCCGCGACCACACGGTCGGCGAGCTGCTGCATCCAGGCCCGGAACTCGCCGCGGCCGGCGACGTGGCGCGACGGGTCGGCCTCGAGGTGGGCCACCGCCTCGGCGTACGTCGAACCCGGGACGATCCGGTCCGCGGTCGCCGTCATGTCGTCGGAGAGCCGCTTCAGCTCCTCCCACCCCCAGGCGTAGGTCTCCTCGAGGTCGATCGTGGCGCCGAGGAAGTAGCGCGACCAGAGCGCGTAGTGCTCGCGGCCGACCGCGTCGCGCTCCCGGCCACGCGGCAGGAGCTCGCGCCCCAGGAACGACGCGATGTCGTCGAAGGCGACGTTGGCCGCGACGGCGTGACGCTGCAGCTCCGGCTTCAGGGCGTCGATGTCGCAGCCGGCGACCAGGGTGCCGAGCATGTCGCGGTCGGTCCAGGAACCGATCTGCTCGATGACCTTGCGGTACTGGCGCACCGCCGACACGTGCCCGCGGTCGGCCTCCTCGGCGAGCGTTGCTCGATAGCCACGCAGCGCATCGGGGATCGCGGCCAGGCGGGCATTGATGTGGGTCCAGTCCTGCTCGGTCGCCGTCGGCATCAGGTCGAAGACCTGCCGGACCTCGTGGATGCCGCTGGAGATCACCGACACCTGGGCCCGGGACTGACCCGCGTCCATGAGCTCGACCTCCAGCCCGATCCGCTCGAGGAACGAGTCGCGCGCGACCGCCTCGCGCTCGTCGACCGGTGTCGCCGCGGTCGCGTCGGCCAGCGCGGTGCGGGTCAGCTCCTCACGCGCGGTGAACCCGTCGGGGGAGAGGTCGCCCAACCGGTCCTCGTGCCCGGTGACGCCCATGAAGGTCGCGGTGATCGGGTCGAGTGCGGCGTACTCGTCGACGTAGCGCTCAGCAATGGCATCCACGGTGCGTTCGGTCACGCAGGCGACCCTAGACGCAGCATTCGACCTGGCGCGACGGGTCAGCGGAGGGCGGAGGGGAAGGCCTCCCGATATCCGCGGAGGCCGGCGGCGGACTCGGCGGTGACCACGCCCCGCGCGACCGCCCGGGTGACGGTGTCGCCCGCGGCGGCGAGCAGCGCGTGGAAGCCGGCCGGATCGGGGCCTGGTCGTGACCCGGTCGCGAGCGTGAAGACCGTGTCCCCGTCGTACATGGTGTGGACGGGGTTGATCGCCCGGGCCAGCCCGTCGTGGCCGATCCCGCTCAGCTTCTGGCACTGCGCCTTGGTCAACGTGACGTCGGTGGCGATCACGACGAGCGTGGTCGCGAGAGGTGGTCGCGGTGCGGGCTGCTCGGCCGCGCGCCGCGTGGCTGCCTCCAGGTCGCGTACGTCGGGTCGGTGGAGATCGGGCAGGTCGCCCTCGACACAGTGCCGGGCCGCCCACAGCTCCCCGGTGGCGGGGTCGACCGCGGAACCGACCGCGTTCACGACCACCAGTGCGCCCAGCACGGTCCCGTCCGGCATGGTCGTCGACGCCGTCCCGACCCCGCCCTTGAGGCCGCCGACCCGGGCCCCGGTCCCGGCGCCGTGACTGCCCTCGGCCACCTCCGGGCTCGCGGCGTCGTACGCCGAGGCCCCGAGCGCGGCGTCGGGGTGGTGGGCGAACGTCCCGCCCCGGCCGAGGTCGAAGATCACCGCCGCCGGCACGATCGGGACCACCTCGCCCGGCCCGCCGACCGGGTGGCCGGTGCCGGCCGCGAGCAGCCGCTGCATCACACCGTCGACCGAGGCGAGGCCGAACGCGGACCCGCCGGTCAGGACGACGGCGTGCACGCGCTCGACCGAGTTGCGGGGATCGAGCAGGTCGGTCTCCCGGGTGCCCGGTCCGCCGCCGCGGACGTCGACCCCTGCCACCGCCCCCTCCGGGGGTGGCACCACGACCGTGACGCCGGTCAGCCAGCCGTCACCGACCCGCTCCGCCTGGCCGACCCTGATGCCCGGTACGTCGGTGATCGCGTTGCGCATGGACCCACTCTGCCCTCTCGGCTGGACGGCGCGGGACGATCATCTGGGTAACGGACCTTTGCCGTCGCTCCTGCGCCGTTGCAACAGCGCAGGAGTGCACGCAAGGGTCCGTTACCCAGCCAGACGGGCCAGACGCAGCCGCGCCTAGCGGGGGAGGCCGCTGGCGCGCCAGGCGGCGGGGCCGTGGCGGTGGGTGACGCGGGTCAGCCGGGCGGGGCGGTTCCACTCCGGCGTACGACGGGGCGCGGGCGCGTCACCCGAGCCGAGGGACGCGAACACCGCGACGATCGCCGCGACCTCCTCCGGCGTGGTGCCGGGCGTGACGATCTTCAGCAGCGGCTGCTGCTCGTGCGGCGTGGTCGCGTCGTCGCTCACAGCGGCCATCAGAGGGGGATGTTCCCGTGCTTCTTGGCCGGCAGCGTCTCGCGCTTGCTGCGCAGCAACCGCAGCGCCTTCACGACCTCGAGCCGGGTCTCGTGGGGGCTGATGACCGCGTCGACGTAGCCGCGCTCGGCCGCGATGTAGGGGTTGGCCAGCGTCTGCTCGTACTCGTCGATCAGCTCGGCCCGCCTCGCCTCCACGTCCTCGCCCGCGTCGGCAGCGGCCGCCAGCGTCTTGCGGTGGAGGATGTTGACCGCGCCCTGCGCACCCATCACGGCGATCTGGGCGGTCGGCCACGCGACGTTCATGTCGGCGCCGAGGTGCTTGGAGCCCATCACGTCGTAGGCGCCGCCGTAGGCCTTGCGCGTGATGACCGTGATCAGCGGGACGGTGGCCTCGGCGTAGGCGTAGATGAGCTTCGCGCCGCGGCGGATGATGCCGTCCCACTCCTGGTCGGTGCCGGGCAGGAAGCCGGGGACGTCGACGAAAGTCAGCACGGGGATGTTGAACGCATCGCAGAAGCGGACGAACCGGGCTGCCTTCTCGGAGGCGTCGATGTCGAGGGTGCCCGCGAACTGCAGCGGCTGGTTGGCGACCACGCCGACCGAGCTGCCCTCGACGCGACCGAAGCCGATCACCATGTTCGGCGCGAACATCGACTGCACCTCGAGGAAGTCCTCGTCGTCGAGGACCGCGGTGATCACGTCGTGCATGTCGTAGGGCTGGTTGGAGCCGTCCGGGATCAGCACGTCGAGCGACCGGTCGAGGTCGGTGACCTCCGGCTCCGCGACCTCGTCGTACGCCGGCGCCGGGTCGAGGTTGTTCTGGGGGAGGAAGGAGAGCAGCCCCTTGACGTACTCGAGCGCGTCGTCCTCGTCGGTGCCCATGTAGTGGGCGTTGCCGGACTTGGTGTTGTGGGTGCGCGCGCCGCCGAGGTCCTCCATCGTGACGTCCTCGCCGGTGACGGTCTTGATGACGTCGGGTCCGGTGATGAACATGGCGGAGGTCTGGTCGACCATGACCGTGAAGTCGGTGATGGCGGGGGAGTAGACGTGACCGCCGGCGCAGTTGCCCATGATCAGGCTGATCTGCGGAATGACGCCCGAGGCGTGCACGTTGCGACGGAAGATCTCGCCGTAGAGGCCGAGCGAGACCACGCCCTCCTGGATCCGGGCGCCGGCGCCTTCGTTGATGCCGATGATCGGGCAGCCGGTCTTGATCGCGAGGTCCATGACCTTGGTGATCTTCTCGCCGTAGACCTCGCCCAGCGACCCGCCGAAGATCGTGAAGTCCTGGGAGAACACGCACGCCTGGCGGCCGTCGATGGTGCCGTAGCCGGTCACCACCCCGTCGCCGTACGGGCGGTTCTCGGCCAGCCCGAACGCGGTCGACCGGTGCCGCGCCAGCTCGTCGAGCTCCACGAAGGACCCCTCGTCGAAGAGGATCTCGATCCGCTCGCGGGCGGTCTTGCGGCCCTTGGCGTGCTGCTTCTCGACGGCCTTGGCCGAGCCCGCGTGCACCGCTTCGTCGAGTCGCCGTTCGAGATCCTGCAGCTTCCCGGCCGTCGTGTGGGTGTCGATGTTCTCGGGAACGTCCGTGCCCTCACCGGGGCTCACCTGTGCGCTCACCCGTGTCAATGTAGTGCCCGTGCCGACCGCCGCCGACCCACGCCCACCTCTGGACGCCGCGCGACTGTCGCCGTACGGCGTGGAGGTCGTCGCCAGTGCCGGCTCGACCAACGCGATCGTGGCCGAGCGGGCGCGGGAGGGTGCGCCCGCCTGGCTGGTCGTGGTCACCGAGCACCAGACCGCCGGCCGCGGCCGGCTGGACCGCGTCTGGGAGACGCCGGACCGCGCGGCGCTCACCTTCTCGACACTGCTGCGACCCGTTCGATCCGGTGCCGAGTGGCCGTGGCTCCCGCTGGTCGCCGGCATCGCGGCTGTCGGCGCCCTGCGCGAGCACGGGGTCCAGGCCGGGCTGAAGTGGCCCAACGACGTGATGGTGGCCGGCGGAGAGGGGCAGAGCCTGAAGCTGGCCGGCATCCTGGCCGAGCGGGTCGAGTCCCCGCACGGCAGCGCCGCGGTGATCGGGATCGGGCTCAACGTCAGCCAGACCGCGGAGGAGCTGCCGGTCGGGACGGCGACGTCGATCGCGCTGGCGACCGGCGCGCGGACCGACCGCACCGCGCTGCTGGTCAGCCTGCTCACCCGGCTCCACCAGGAGTACGACGCCTGGTCGGCCGGCGGCGGAGCGCGGGTGCGCGGCGACTACCTGGAGGCCTGCGTGACGCTCGGCCACGAGGTGCACGTCAGTCTGCCGGGTGGCGAGACGGTGGTCGGCGAGGCGACCGACGTCGACGACGCCGGTCGGCTGGTGGTGGCGGGCACGCCGGTCGCAGCGGGCGATGTGCTGCACGTGCGACCGCCTCGGTGACATGATCAGCGCGTGGCCATCAACCCGAAGCTCCTCAACGAGGGCGAGCATGTCGTCGTCTCCACCCGGACCCACCCCAAGGCGCTGCTGTTGCCGGTCCTGGTGCTGATCGCGGCACTCGCCGTCGCGGTGTTCTTCCAGGGCCTCGGCTCGGGCAGTGCGGCCGACGTCATGCACATCGTGGTCTGGGTGCTGGCCGCGGTCGCGATCTTGTGGTTCGTCATCCGCCCCGGCATCGCCTGGGCCACCACGACGTACACCTTCACCAACCGGCGGTTCATGAAGCGCTCGGGCCTGATCGCCAAGGAAGGGCGCACGATCCCGCTCAACCGGATCAGCGGCGTCGACTTCGAGATCGGCCTGGTCGACCGGATCTTCGGTTGCGGCACGCTCGTCGTCAGCGACGCCAGCGAGCACGGTCACGTCCTGCTCGACGACATCCCGCACGTCGAGGACGTGCAGCGGACAGTCGCAGCGGAGCTGGACCGGCAGTCGGGACACCGCGCGGACGATGGCACCTGAGGAGACCCCGCACGACCCGGTCTCACTCGAGCGCGCGATCCTCGGTGAGGAGCCGGTCCACATGGCGCTGGAGGTGGCCGCCGAGACCGGTGTCACGGTCGAGGAGCTACGTCGGTTGTGGCGCGCGCTCGGCTTCCCCGAGCACGGCGCCGAGGTCGCCTTCACCCAGTCCGATGCCCAGGCGGTCTCGACCCTCAACCGGATCGTCGAGTCCGGAGCCATCGACTTCGACGTCGCGGTGATGCTGACCCGCGCGGTCGGCCAGACCATGGCGCGGCTCGCCGACTGGGAGGTCGGGACGCTGGTCCACCGGATCGAGGCGGTCGAGCGCGGCGAGGACGCCACCGGGTCGCGGGCCGGCTCGGCGATGCGGCTGGTCCAGGAGGTCAACCCGCCCTTCGAGGACCTGCTCATCTACGCCTGGCGCCGACATCTCGCCGCAGCCGTGGCCCGCATCGAGGCGCTCGGTGCGAAGGAGGAGGACCTCCACACCACCCAGCTCACGATCGGCTTCGTCGACATCGTCGCGTTCACGGCGCTGTCCAACGAGGTCTCCCGGGAACGGCTGGGCGAGATCGTGGAGATCTTCGAGTCGCGATGTGCCGACGTGGTCGCGGCCCAGCGAGGCCGCGTCATCAAGAGCCTCGGCGACTCGGTGCTGTTCGTGCACGACGACCCTGTCGCGGCCTATGACATGGCCGCCGGGATCATCAACGTCGTCGGCCGTGACCCGAGGATGCCCCAGGTCCGGGTCGGGCTCGCCAGCGGCGCGGTCGTGATGCGGCTCGGTGACGTGTTCGGCCCGCCGGTCAACATGGCCGCCCGGCTCACGGCGGTAGCGCGGCGCAACCGGATCATCATCGACCAGGACACCGCCGACCTCCTGCCCGACGACCAGTTCGAGACCCGGCGACTCCCGGCGCGACCGGTGCGTGGATTCGGTCTGGTGGAGCCGCTGACCGTCCGACGTCACTAGCGTCCATCCACCGAACGGATGAATTATCGGCGTTCTCGCCCGCGATGGGCGCCGGATTCCTACCGTTCATGGCGTGATGACTGTCCAAGACGTGCGCCTCGACCCCGCGACCCGCCGGGTCTGGGTGGGCGGCAACGAGATCGAGCTCTCCCGCAAGGAGTTCGACCTGGTGCACGCCCTGATGGCGCGTGCCGGCGAGCTGGTGACGCGTGACGAGCTGATGCGCGAGGTGTGGGACACCACCTTCTGGACGTCGTCGAAGACGATCGACGTCCACCTCGGCTGGGTACGCCGCAAGCTCGGCGACGACAGCCGCCGGCCCCGTCTGATCACCACGATCCGCGGCCGCGGCCTGCGTTTCGAGGCCGAGGACCGCACCGGTCCCGCCCCCGCAGCACCGTGATCCCTGCCCCGACCCCGGTGCCCTAACCTCTGGGGGTGCCCGAACCCGCTCCCCGTGTCGCTGTCATCGGCGGCGGTCAGTTGGCCCGGATGATGGCCGAACCGGCCGCTGCGATGGGAGTGCCGCTCCGGCTGCTCGCGGAAGCAGCGGGAGTGTCCGCCGCCCAGGTCGTTCCCGACCACCTCGTCGGCGACTACCGCGACCTCGCCACGCTGCGTGCGGCGACCGCGGGGTGCCAGGTCGTCACCTTCGACCACGAGCACGTCCCCACCGACCACCTCCACGCGTTGCAGGACGACGGTCTCGCGGTCCGGCCCGGCCCCGAGGCCCTGGTGCACGCCCAGGACAAGGCGGTGATGCGCGAGCGGCTCGCCGCCCTCGGCGTGCCCTGCCCCCGCAACGCGGTGGTCGACACCGTCGCCGACGTCGAGTCCTTCGGTTTCCCGTGCGTCCTCAAGACCACCCGCGGTGGGTACGACGGCAAGGGGGTCTGGTTCGTCGACGACGCGGACGCGTGCGCCGAGCCGTTCGCGGTCGCCGAGGCGTCCGGGGTGCGGCTGCTCGCCGAGGAGCGGGTCGACTTCCGCCGCGAGCTCGCGGCCCTGGTGGTCCGCTCGCCCAGCGGCCAGGCGGCGTCGTACCCCGTCGTCGCGTCCACGCAGCGCGACGGCATCTGTCACGAGGTCGTGGCCCCCGCGCCCGACCTGGCCGACGACCTGGCGCTCGAGGCGCAGCGGATCGCGCTGACCGTCGCCCGGGAGCTCGGCGTCACCGGCGTGCTCGCGGTCGAGCTGTTCGAGACCCGGGACGGTCGGGTCCTGGTCAACGAGCTCGCGATGCGGCCCCACAACACCGGCCACTGGACCCAGGACGGCGCGGTCACCTCCCAGTTCGAGAACCACCTGCGGGCCGTGCTCGACCTGCCGTTGGGTTCGCCGGCGCCGCGGGAGCGGTGGACGGTGATGGTCAACATCCTGGGCGGCCCGGACGGCGTCGGCCACCTGTACGACGGCTACCCCCATGCGCTCGCCCGCGACCCCCGGCTGCGGGTGCACCTCTACGGCAAGGACCTGCGCCCGGGCCGCAAGGTCGGTCACGTGAACGCCTACGGTGATGACCTGGACGACTGCCTGGAGCGTGCCCGCCACGCAGCGGCATGGTTCCGCGGCGACCTGGGCAACGAGAGCGAGTGAGTGAGATGACGGACACCGGAACGCACGCCGGCACGGGTGAGCCGCGGGTCGGGATCGTGATGGGGTCGGACTCCGACTGGCCGGTGATGGAGGCCGCGGGCGAGGCGCTCGCCGAGTTCGAGATCGGCTACGAGGCCGATGTCATCTCCGCCCACCGGATGCCGCTGGAGATGCTCGCCTGGGGCCAGGCGGCCGCCGGTCGCGGGATCCAGGTCATCATCGCCGGCGCCGGGGGAGCGGCCCACCTGCCCGGCATGCTGGCGTCGGTCACCCCGCTGCCGGTCATCGGCGTACCGGTGGCCCTCAAGCACCTCGACGGCCTCGACTCGCTGCTCTCGATCGTGCAGATGCCGGCCGGCGTCCCGGTCGCCACGGTCGCCGTCGGCAATGCGCGCAACGCCGGGTTGCTGGCCGTCCGGATCCTGGCCGCCACCGATCCCGCGCTGCAGGAGCGGATGGTCGAGTTCCAGAAGTCCCTCAAGGAGTCCGCCCGCGCCAAGGGCGCGGTGGTCCGCGGCGAGCGACGGCTCGGCTTCTGACGATGTCCCCGCGGGCGCGCCTGGTCGGCCTCGACGTGGCGCGCGCGCTGGCCCTGCTCGGGATGATGGCCACCCACCTGCTGCCGCCGGCCACGACGAGCGGCACCCAGACGTGGGTGGACGGCCTGGCGGCCGGCCGTTCCTCGGCGCTCTTCGCCGTGCTGGCCGGGGTCGCACTGGCCCTGATGACGGGGCGGCGTACGCCGCTGCGGGGCGGCGACCGGGCGCGCGCCTCGCTGGGTCTGGCGGCGCGCGCGCTGCTGATCGCCCTGCTCGGCCTGCTCGCTCGCGATGCAGGAGACCGGCCTCGCGCTCATCCTCACCTACTACGGCGTGCTGTTCCTGCTCGCGATCCCGTTCGCGGGGCTGCGTGCGCGTGCGCTGGCGCTGCTGGCCGCGGCCTGGGTGGTCGTGGTGCCGCTGTTCTCGCACTGGCTGCGCCCTGACCTGCCGCAGCGTCGCTACGACAACCCGATGTTCGAGCAGCTGGAGCAGCCGGGGACGTTGGTCTCGGAGCTGCTGTTCACCGGCTACTACCCGGCAGTGCCGTGGTTGGCCTACGTGTTCGCCGGCATGGCGATCGGGCGCAGTGACCTCGCGCGCCGCGGCGTCCAGGCCGGGCTGCTCGCGGGCGGGCTCCTGCTCGCAGGCCTCGCGTCGCTCCTGTCTGCGGAGGCGGTGGCCGGCCGGTTCAGCAGCCAGACCCTGGCGGAGGCCGACTTCGGGCTCTACGGCACGACGCCGACCGACCGGTGGGCGTGGCTGCTCCTCGACGCGCCCCACAGCGCCACCCCGTTCGACCTCGCCGCGACCATCGGCAGCTCGCTGGCCGTGATCGGGCTCTGCCTGCTGGTGGTGGGGGCGCTGCCCCGGCTGGGCGTCCGCGCGATGGCCATCGGCTTCGGCGCCGGCACGATGACGCTGACCCTCTACTCCCTGCACGCGGTGCTACGCACCGACCGGTTCTGGCCTCCCGACGACACCGCCTTCGCCCGCCACGTCGCCCTGGTCGGCGTGATCGGGGCGGTGTTCGTGGTGCTGCGGTGGCGGGGTCCGCTCGAGCTGGCCGTCGGTCTGCCGGCCCGGCTGCTGCGGCGGAACCGCGCTGCTCCGGCGTACGTCGAATCGTCATGACCCGTCGCGCTCCTCGCCGTGCTGCTCGCGCTGCCGCTGCTGGCTGCGTGCGGCTCCGAGGCACGCGTCGCCGAGGGACCCGGTGGGCGACACGAGCTTGCCGCGCGGGGAGTTCGTGGCCGTCGACCTGCCGGCGCCGTTCGCCGACGGTGACCAGCTGCGGCTGACGCTCAAGGGCGGCCAGCTGACGTTCTCGGCCACCTGCAACACGATGTCGGGCTCGGTCGCGAGTGTCGGCGGCGTGCTCGGCGTCGGTCGGCTCGGCGGCACCGAGATGGGCTGCCCCGGGCCGGCGACGCGCCAGGACAAGTGGCTGGTCTCCTTCTTCACCTCCGGCCCGCGGTTCGAGGCGCAGGACGACTCGAGTTCACGCTGACCGCATTCGGCGACACGCTGCGGTTCCTGCCGCCCGGTGCGGTCGTCGGCGAGCCGGACGTCGACCTCGAGGGCACCCGCTGGCGGCTCACCGGCATCGAGGAGACCGACGGCGACTCGGTCGGGATGCTGGGTGTGCCGCGTCGCCTGGGTGCCCGGCTCGAGATCGACGGCGACCAGATCCATGTCGACACCGGGTGCAACAGCGCGGGCGGCCACGTGGAGGTCCAAGGTGATCGGCTCGAGCTCCGGGACGTCGTGATCACGCAGAAGGGCTGCCCCGGCATCCGCCAGGACATCGAGGGAGCACAGGTTCCAGTGGTGATGGCGTCCTCGGTCACCTGGTCGATCGAGGGTCTACCAGCTGCGCCTCACCCGTGGCGACACCACCCTCCTCTTCCGCACATCTCGGTAGTCCAGCGGGAAATCGTCGTCGATCCGGGTCTGGAACGACGATTCTCCACTGGACTACCCGTCCCGGACCCGGCCGCGGAGCGCCTTGGTCTGGCCGCGGCGCTTCTTGGCGTCGACCCGGCGGCGGCGGGACGACTTCGACGGCTTGGTCGGCACCCGGGGTGCCTGGGGAGCGAGGGCGGTGCGGATCTGGGCGGCCAGTCGCTCGCGGGCCGCGGTGCGGTTGCGGTGCTGGGAGCGGTGCTCGGAGGCGACGATCCGGACGGTGCCGATCCGCTGCTGCTCGTGCTCGGTCAGCACCGACGACACCGAGCCGTGGAAGACCAGCTCCACCCGGGTGTCGGTCGTGTTGACCGACTGGCCGCCGGGGCCTGACGAGCGGCTGAAGCGCTCGACCAGCTCCGACTCCGGGATCACCAGCCCCTCGGGCAGACCGGGGCCGGGTGGCACACGCAGGTCGGTCACCCGCGGCCCCACTCCATCGCGGGGCAGGTGTCCATGACCATCGGCACGCCGGCGTCCGTCGTACGCCGGAACGCGTCGTGGTCGATCACGCCGAGCTGGAACCACACGCCCTTCGCGCCCACCGCGACCGCCTGGTCGGCGAAGTCACCGGCCGCCTCCGAGCGGCGGAACACGTCGACGACGTCGATCGGGAACGGCACGTCGGCCAGCGTCGCGTAGCCCTGCTCGCCGAGCACGGAGGGCGCGTCCGGGTGGACCGGCACGATCCGCTTGCCGCGGTGCTGCAGCAGCTCCGCGATCCGGTACGCCGTGCGGTCGGGGTTGCCGGACAGGCCGACCACCGCCCACGTCTCGGCGTCGAGCAGGGAGCTGATGGTCGCGGGGTCTCGCCAGGGGATCACGTGACCATCCTGACCCGCGGCGCAAGTTGGTTGCCGACTTTGGGGGCGATCCATGTTTCCGCGGGGTAACCTGCCCTCGTCCGTCCCGGAGGGGGACGGCCGTTTGACTTTGAGTTGCTCGGAGGGAGCACCCATGAAGTTCACCACCCTGTCTCGCCGTACCGCTGCGGCGGGCGCCGCGTCCGCCCTGGTCGCCGGCGCCCTGGTCGGCGCCACCACCACCGCGGCCCAGGCCGCCCCGATCCAGAACACCTACACCTGCACCAACGCAGTGGTCGGTACGTTCCCGGTGGTCCTCGACTCGGATGCGCCGGGAATCGAGGGCATTCCGACCGCGCCGGCCGGCTTCACGGCCCCCGCCGGTCTCCTCTCGGTGACCAACGTGTTCACCGTCCCCGAGCAGGTCCACACCCAGTTGACGGGCTTCGGGGTCGAGAACCTCTCGTTCCCCGACTTCGCCGGCTCGCTCGGCTCGGAGCCGATCCCGGTGGAGGGCATGGCGGTGACCGTCTCGGGGATGACCGACAACGGCGACAACACCTTCTCCTCCGACCCGGCGGAGGGCGGCGGTCTCAACGGGTCGTTCGAGACCCCGGCTGCCGGCGACTACCCCGTGCTCTCCCCCTCGGCGTTCACCATCGTGGCCGACCTGAACGGCAGTCCGGTCCCGGTCGACTGCGTCCTCGCCGAGGGCACCACTGCCGGTGCCTACGACGATTCCATCGTGGTCACCAAGAACGACTCGGAGAGCACCGCCAAGGCGGTGAACTCGCCGGTCAAGAAGGGCAAGGTCGCCAAGGTCAAGGTGAAGGTGAACGCGCCCAACGAGACCCCCGGCGGCAAGGTCCTGCTCAAGAAGGGCAAGAAGACCGTCGCGAAGGGCAACCTCAACAACAAGGGCGTGGTCGTGCTCAAGACCAAGTCCCTGTCCGTCGGCAAGAACAAGCTGAAGACCATCTACAAGGGCGACGGCTACACCAACGGCAGCACGAGCAACGTGGTCGTGAAGGTCCGTCGCTGACCCCACGCCCCACCTGCACCACCACAGTCGCCCGGCCGGCACCCTGAGGGAGGGGTGCCGGCCGGCACTGCGTGCAGATGCCCCCTCTGCACTATTCCTCACCAGTGAACTCGGCAGTAACGTTCGCGACCCACGCCCGGGGAGGGCGGAGGTCACCGCGAGTTCGTCCGACAGAGGGAGCGTGCACATGACCGCAGGAACACTCAAGGGAATGGCCACGGCGACCCTGGCCATCACGCTGACGGCCGGCGTGCTGGTCGCCGCGACCGGCCCGGCTGCCACCGCCGGGAGCGGAAGCACCGACTACACCTGCGACTTCGGAACGCTCGGGGCTCACCCGGTGCCGGTATCCACCACGGTCCCCGACCTGACGGGCCTGCCGGCCGGGGCGCCCGTCCCCGCGGGGTCCCTCAACCCCTCCTTCGTCTTCGACACGGCCAGCTTCGCGGGGGTGCTGGCTCTCGTCACCAGCCCGTCGACGACCGGGATGGCGCTCGGTGTGGGAGACCAGGCCGTCCCCCTCCACGGCTTCGCCTTCGGTTCGCCCAGCGGCGCCTCGCTGCCGGCCAGCGCCACCAGTGGCGGGTTCACCGCACCGGACACCCCCGGGGAGTACGACGTGACCTCGCCCGAGTCGTTCACGTTCACCGGGTTCCTGCCCGGCATACCGGCGCCGACGCCGGTGTCGGCCCTGTGCGTGACCGATGCGCCCGCGGTGCTCGGCAGCTTGACGGTGCTGCCCGGCGAGGAGCCGGCGATCGTCCCGTCGACCACCGACGCGACGGTGGTCAAGAAGCGGATCGTCACGGGCAAGCGGGCGAAGGTCAAGGTCACCACCGTCGCCGGCACGGACCCGCTCACCATGCCCGCGACCGGCGAGGTGGTGGTCCGCAAGGGCAAGCGTGTCATCGGCAGCAAGGTGCTCGAGGACGGTGCCACCACCATCCGCACCAAGCGGTTCAAGAAGCCGGGACGCTACCGACTGACGGTGCGCTACCTCGGCGACGCGCTCACCGAGCCCAGCAAGGACAAGGTCCGGGTGCGGGTGGTCCGCCGCCGTCGCTGACCCCGATCGGCGTCGGGGCTACCCGACAGTAGGATCCGGGTCATGAGTGACGTTCCGCTGTTCGCCCTGTCCGAGGAGCACCAGGCCATCCGGGAGGCGGTCCGCGCCGTCTGCGACGCCAAGGTGGCGCCGTACGCCGCGGAGGTCGACGAGGAGGCCCGCTACCCGCGGGAGGCGGCCGAGGCGCTGCTCGCTGCGGACTTCCACGCGCCGCACGTCCCCGAGGAGTACGGCGGCGCCGGGGCCGATGCGCTCGCGACCTGCCTGGTCATCGAGGAGGTCGCTCGCGCCTGCGTGAGCTCGAGCCTGATCCCCGCGGTCAACAAGCTGGGGTCGCTACCGATCCAGCTGGCCGGGTCAGACGAGCTCAAGCAGCACTACCTCAGCAAGCTCGCCGCCGGCGAGGGCGGCTTCTCCTACTGCCTCTCCGAGCCCGATGCCGGCTCCGACGCGGGCGCCATGAAGACCCGCGCGGTCCGCGACGGCGACGACTGGGTGCTCGACGGGGTGAAGCGCTGGATCACCAACGCCGAGGAGTCGGAGTTCTACACCGTCCTCGCGGTCACCGACCCCGAGCAGGGCACCCGTGGTGGGATCACCGCCTTCGTGGTCGAGAAGTCCGACGACGGTGTCTCCTTCGGCGCGCCGGAGAAGAAGCTCGGCATCAAGGGCAGCCCGACCAGGGAGGTCTACCTCGACAAGGTCCGGATCCCCGGCAACCGGATCATCGGCGAGGAGGGCGAGGGCTTCTCGATCGCCATGCGCACCCTCGACCACACCCGCGTCACCATCGCCGCGCAGGCGGTCGGCGTGGCCCAGGGTGCCCTCGACCACGCGCTCGGCTACGCCCAGGAGCGCCAGCAGTTCGGCAAGAACATCGCGGAGTTCCAGGGACTCCAGTTCATGCTCGCCGACATGGGCATGAAGGTGGAGGCCGCGCGCCAGCTCACCTACGCCGCCGCCGGCCGCTCCGAGCGCGGCGACAAGGACCTCACCTTCTTCGGCGCCGCCGCCAAGTGCTTCGCCTCCGACGTCGCGATGGAGGTCACCACGAACGCCGTGCAGGTCCTCGGCGGCTACGGCTACACCCGTGACTACCCGGTCGAGCGGATGATGCGCGACGCCAAGATCACCCAGATCTACGAGGGCACCAACCAGGTCCAGCGGATCGTGATGGCCCGCCAGCTGCTCGCCGGCATCCAGTCCGAGCTCTAGGTGATCAGCCCGACACCGTGACGGTCACGGTGCCGCCGGCCTCGATCACGCTGCCGAGTGAGGGGCTGACGTCGAGCAGGCTGCCCGGGAGAAGGCCTGCAGAGAGACCGACGTCGCCCGAGCGGTCGGCGGTCTCGATCTCGACATCGAGTCCGGCGGCCCGCAGCGCTGGCACGAGGTCGGCCACGATGTCCGGCTCGTCTCCGAAGCTGGGCGTGAAGCCGGCGGGGACGGCCAGTGGAACGGTCGTCAGGTCGTCGGGCAGCAGGTGGACGGAGTCGCGGATCGCCTCGTAGCTGCCGTCGCCCTCCTCAGCGATCGTGACCGCGAAGACGACACCCTCCTCAGGCACGCCGAAGAACCGGCGGCACACCCCGTCGAACCACTCCTCGCAGCCCGCACGTTCGACGACCTCTCGGCCCGCGATCTCGGACACCGGCTCCATCGACCGGAGCTGCATCTCGGCGTACCCGTTGGTCCCGTCGAAGACGGCGAGTGCGGAGACCTCGCGCACGGTGGCGGGTAGCGGCGGGTCCTCGCAGTCGGTGGTCGCTGCCTGGTCGAAGTAGACGGTGTCCTCGACCGGTGCGAGGCACTGCGTCTCTCCGGTGGTCCACCAGTCGGGTACGGCGACGACGACTCGGCCCAGTCCGACCCAGCGCATCCCCTCCGGTGCCGCAGGCAGGGTGGCGGTGGCCTCGACGGCACGGTCGTCGCTGTCCCACTGCTGCACGAGGACCCCGCCGGCCACGACCGCCAGCACTGCCGCGATGAAGGACGCCGCCCCCTGCTGTCGGTTCATCTGCACTCCCCGCTCGTCGGTGTCCTCACAGGATGGACGGGGTGCAGGCCGGCACGGTTCCCTGTGGCTAGTCCGACCCCCGCTTGTGGGTGGCAGCGACCTCGCCCTGGATCCGGGCCAGCGTCTGCTCCTGCGCGCGTGCCCGGTCCGCCAGCGTGCGGAGCAGCTCGGCCGGGAGCCGGTCGTCGTCCTCGGCCAGCACGAGCAGCGTCTCCCAGCCGGCACCCTTGGCCGTCACCGCGCCGCGGAAGATCTCGAGCTCCATCACGTCGGTGACGGGGGAACGTCGTACCAGGTGCCCGTTCGGCTTGAGCCGGCCGACCCGCTCGGCCACGCGAGCCGCCAGGGGCAGTACGACGCCCGGTCGCACGCCGACCTGCTCCATGATCTCCCGCAGGGAGTCGTGGTCCTCACGCACCTCGGTGTGCACGGCTTCCAGGTCGGGGCCCGTCGGCCTGCCCCGGTGGGACTGGGCGACCCGGTGCGCGAAGTCGACGCCTCCGGTGGCTGCCACCCAGTGGTTCTGCAGGTGGACCGCGAGGTCGTGGCTGTTCATGACCGCTCGTCCTCTCGCCGGGTGTCCCTCATCGCTGATCCTCTCGTTGGCTGCTGCCCCTGTCGTGCCCGTCAGCGGCCATTTCACACGTCCAGTGGCCGCGGTCGCTGAGTGGGCCCCCCGGGCGTCGGGTTTCCACCACTTCGGGTGATGTCTGGACCACTGGGGGAGTGATTGGGTGGATCAGGTCAAGAAGACTGGCTGTTGCTTCCTTTCCCCAGGAGGTGTGCTCGTGGACCAGCCCCGAGGCGGTGCTGACAGCAATGCGTTGACACGCGGGAGCAGGGTGGAGCGGACCACCCGGCTGCTCTCCCGGCTCGCTCGCGACGACACCGACGCAGGCCCGATCCAGGACGAGCTGATCAGGATCAACATGGTCGTCGCCCGGGAGGTCGCCCGTCGCTACCGCGGCCGGGGACTGTCGCTCGACGACCTCGAGCAGGTCGCCTACGTCGGGCTGTGCAAGGCGGTCCGCAACTACGACGCCACGAAGGCGACCGACTTCCACAGCTATGCCGTCCCCACCATCCGCGGTGAGCTGCGGCGGTGGTTCCGCGACGCCGGTTGGGTGGTGCGACCACCTCGTTCCGTCCAGGAGCTGCAAGCGAGGGTGACGGCCACCCAGGACGAGCTCGGGCACAGCCTCGGCCGCCCGGCCACGCCGTCGGAGCTCGCCTCGGCGCTCGAGGTCGAGCTCGCGTCCGTGCACGAAGCCCTGGCGGCCAGCGGGTGCTTCACCCCGACCACGCTCGACGGGGCCGCCGACCACGACCCCGACCACGCTGCTCACCTCGCGGATCGGCTCGGCGAACCGGACCCCGGCTATGCGCGGGTGGAGGCGCAGGTCGCCCTCAAGCCGTTGCTGGCGGGGCTGACCCGACGGGAGCGGCGCATGCTCGAGCTGCGGTTCTTCCACGGCGCCACCCAGGCGGAGATCGGGGCCGAGATCGGGGTGACCCAGATGCAGGTCTCCCGGCTGCTCTCCGCGCTGCTGGCCCGGCTGCGTGACCAACTGACGGGGACGAGCTCGGCGGAGGCCGCATGATCGCGCCGATGCCGGGCACCTGACCCCGTCGTCATCGGGGCGGCCGGCCCGTGACTCACGCAGCACACGGGCTGGCCGCTCACCCCTCACGCTCGGCCGGTCGTCAGGACATCGACAGCGCCGGCGCCACGACCTGGTCGAGGTGGTTGAGCAGGTCAGCGGGGTCCTCGAAGACCCAGGCCGCGCCCGCGGCGCGGAGCTCCTCCTCGCTGTAGCCGCCCGAGAGAACGGCCGCCGTCCGGATCCCGGCCCGGAGGCCGGCCTCGACGTCCCAGACCGAGTCGCCGACCACGAGACTGGACCGGGCATCGACGCTGGCCATCGCCTTCTCCAGCAGCTCAGGGTCGGGCTTGGACCGTTCGGTGTCCTCGCTCGTCAGCGACGCGTCGGCCCGGTGGTCGGCGTCGAGCTGGCGCAGCACCCGCTCGGCGTGACGCGGGATGGCCGAGCTCGCGAGCACCACCTTCAGACCGCGCTCCCGCACCGCGGTCAGCAGCTCGCGCGCACCGGGCAGCAGCACCGGCTCGTCCAGCATCGCGTCGTACTCCTTCTCCCAGGCCTCGCGGATCCGGTCACCCGCCTCCCGCTCGACCTCGTCACCGGCGACCGCCGCGACCAGGCGGTCCCCGCCCATGCCGATGTGGCGCTGCAGCCGCCAGAGGGGGATGTCGTGGCCGACGGTGAGGAAGGCGCGGTGCCACGCCAGGGCGTGGTGGAACGCGGAGTCGACGAGCGTGCCGTCGAGGTCGAAGACGATGGTGTCCACAGGGTCCCTGTGTTCAGACCTGTGTTCAGACGTGTGCTCAGACATGTGCACCTCGTACCCGCCCTCAGGTCAGGCATGCCTCCGCGTTCAGCGGGTACGACGCGTGGAGAGCTCGACGAAGGAGGTGGGCACATGCCCCAGCAGGCCTGGAGCAAGAAGCGCGAGCGGCAGTACGACCACATCAAGGAGGGTCTCGAGGATCGTGGCCGCAGCGAGGACGAGGCCGAGGAGGTCGCGGCCCGGACGGTCAACAAGGAACGCGCCCGCAGCGGTGAGTCGCAGCAGGCGAGCAGGACCTCCACCGAAGACATCTCGTCGTCGCGACGCGGAGGGCTCCGGTCCCACCAGGGCAGCGGTGGACGCACCCGGGACCAGCTCTACGAGGAGGCCCGCAAGAAGAACGTCAAGGGCCGCTCCACGATGACCAAGAGTGAGCTCGAGAAGGCGGTCGGCCGCTCGTGATGGCCGGTCCGGCATGATCGGACCATGGCTGCGAGCACTCCCGACCACGTGACGTCCGGCGGTCGTTACCCGCTCCACCCCAGCGGTCCGCGTGCCGCCGAGCTGACCTTGGCGGGTGCGCCGTTGCCGCTGACCGCCGCCGCCCGCATCTACACCTGCGGCATCACGCCGTACGACGTGACCCACCTGGGGCACGCCGCCACGTTCGTGTGGTCCGACGTGCTGGCGAGTGTCGCGCGTGCCGTCGAGGTCGGCACCGTCACCTGTCGCAACGTCACCGACGTCGACGACGTGCTGACCGCGGCCGCCGAGGCGCGCCACCGTCACTACGACGACGTGGCGGTCACCCAGGAGTTCCTGTTCGACCGCGACATGCGCGACCTGGCCGTGGCCCGTCCCGATGCCACGCCGCGGGCGCGCGCGCACGTCGCAGCGGTGGTGCAGCTCTCCGACGCCCTGCTGCGACTGGGTCGCGCCTACGAACGCGACGGAACGGTCTTCTTCCGGGCGCCCGAGGACCTCGAGCGCGGCGGGCTGTCCGAGGAGGACGCGCTCACCGCGTTCGACGAGTTCGGTGATCGTGCCGACGACGGCCGGGAGAGCGCATGGGACGTGCCGCTCTGGAAGCCGTCCGGTGACGACCAGCCGGCCTGGCCCTCGCCGTGGGGCTGGGGACGTCCGGCGTGGCACGTCGAGTGCGCAGCGATGGCGATGAAGGTCTTCGGGGCCAACGTCGACGTGCTCGTCGGCGGCGCCGACCTCGCCTTTCCCCACCACGCCTACCAGGCCGCGATGGTCGAGGCAGCCACCGGCGCCCGCCCCTTCGCGCGCCGCTCCATGCACGTGGGCACCGTCCATGCGGGCGGGGCGAAGATGGCCAAGTCCACCGGCAACCTGGTGCTGGTCCGCGACCTGCTCGACCACCACGAGGGTGCCGCCGTACGCCTGCTGCTGCTCGACCGCCGTTGGTCCGAGCCGTGGGAGTACGACGCCGGAGCCCTGGCGGCCGCCGCCGACCGGCTGGCGCGGCTGCGGGCCGCCGCCGGTCGGACCGGGTCACCCGAGGGACGTGACCTGGTGCTGGCCGCCCTGCTCGACGACCTCGACGTCCCCACCGCGGCCACGGTGGCCGAGGAGCACGCCGGCGAGGCGGCCCGCACCCTGCTCTCGGTGTTGCGGATGACGTCGTGACCCCGGAGCAGGTCGCGCAGCGGTGCGCGGACGCGATGTGGTCCGGTGACGCGGCGAGCCGGGCCCTCGGCATGCGGATCGTCGAGGTCGGGCCGGGCCGCGCGGTGCTCGCGATGACCGTCCGCGACGACATGGTCAACGGCCACGCGATCGGGCACGGCGGGCTCACCTTCGCCCTGGCCGACAGCGCGTTCGCCTTCGCCTGCAACTCCTACAACCGCCGCGCCGTCGCGGCCGCCGCCGAGATCAGGTTCCGTGCGCCGACCCGGCTCGGCGAGGAGCTGTTCGCCGCTGCCGCCGAGCGCAGCCGCGAGGGACGCGACGGTGTCTACGACGTGACGGTGAGCGTCGGGGAGACGGTCGTCGCCGAGTTCGTGGGCCGGTCCCGGGAGATCGGCGGGGCCCTCTGGGAGGACTCCCCGTGACCGGACAGGTCCCGACGCTGACCCGGGACGCGCTCGAGGCGTTGCAGCTCGAGCGGCTGCGCGAGACCGTCACCCGCGCCGCTGGCGTGCCCCACTACGCGGCGGCCTTTCGTGACGCCGGGGTCGGGCCGGACGACCTGACCTCGCTGTCCGATCTCGCGCGGTTCCCGATGACCACGAAGGCCCACCTGCGTGAGCAGTACCCGTTCGGCATGTTCGCCGTCCCGCGCGAGCAGGTCGCCCGGATCCATGCCTCCAGTGGCACGACGGGCAAGCCCACCGTGGTCGGCTACACGCTGCAGGACATCGACACCTGGGCCGAGCTGATGGCGCGCTCCATCCGGGTCGGCGGCGGTCGGCCCGGCGACCTGGTGCACGTCGCCTACGGCTACGGGCTCTTCACCGGTGGACTGGGTGCCCACTACGGCGCCGAGCGGCTCGGCTGCACGGTGGTGCCGATCAGCGGCGGCATGACCGAGCGGCAGGTGCAGCTGATCGCGGACTTCCGGCCGCGGATCGTGATGGTGACTCCGTCGTACTTCCTCGCGCTGCTCGACGAGATGGACGCCCAGGGCATCGACCCGCGGTCGACCGGGCTGGAGATCGGCATCTTCGGCGCGGAGCCGTGGACCGACGAGATGCGCCGCGCGGTCGAGGAGCGGTCCGGCATCCGGGCCGTCGACATCTACGGCCTGTCCGAGGTGATGGGACCGGGCGTCAGCCAGGAAGCCGCCGAGACGCAGGACGGGTTGCACGTGTGGGAGGACCACTTCCTGCCCGAGATCGTCGACCCGGTCACCCTCGAGGTGCTGCCCGACGGCGAGGAGGGCGAGCTGGTCTTCACCAGCCTCACCAAGCAGGCGATGCCGGTGATCCGGTACCGGACCCGCGACCTGACCCGGCTGCTCCCGGGGACGGCGTACCCCACCTTCCGGCGGATGGCGAAGGTGACGGGCCGCACCGACGACCTGATGATCGTGCGCGGCGTGAACGTGTTCCCCAGCCAGGTCGAGGAGCAGATCCTCGCCGTCGACGGGCTCACCCCGCACTACCTCTGCGTGCTGACCAGGCCGGGCAGCCTCGACGAGCTCACGGTGCGGGTGGAGGCGTCCGGCCACCCCGGCGACGAGCTCGGGCGGCGGCTCGCCGAGCGCATCAAGAACCGGATCGGCGTGACTGCCCGGGTCGAGGTGCTGGCGCCGGGCTCGCTCGCGCGCTCGCTCGGCAAGGCCAAGCGGATCAGCGACGAGCGGTGAGCGTCAGCGGGGGAAGCCGGTCGGGGTACACAGTTTCTTCGGGATGTTCGCCGTGTCGTCCTCGATGATGTGCTTGAACATCTGGTTGGAGCGCTCCTCGTCCCAGTTGACCGCGAAGTCGGCCACCGGGACGCCACAGGTCAGGCCGTTCTCACCGTTCACCCGCGTCATCGCCAACGCCCACTGCGCCATCGCGAACGGCGAGGTGCCCTCGCTGACCCGGACCGCGCGGGCGCCGGCCATGTTCAGCTTGTAGTAGCGGACCGGGTTGATGATCGACCACGGCGAGACCGCCTCGCGGCCGATCGCCGAGACCACTTCCCGCTGCCGCTGCGCGCGGCCCAGGTCGCCGAACTTCGTGTCGGTCTTGCGGGACCTGGCATAGCCGAGCGCGGTGGGACCGTCGACCTCCTGGCAGCCCTTCTTCAGATTGATCTTCGCCAGCGGGTCCACCATGTCGAACGGCGGACACACCTCGATGCCACCCACGGCGTCGACCAGGTCGACGAAGCCGCCGAAGCCGACCTCCACGAAGTGGTCGATCTTGATGCCGGTCTCGTTCTCGACCGTCTTGATCAGTAGCCGCGGGCCGTCATAGGCGTACGCCGCGTTGATCTTGGTCTGGCCGTAGCCCGGCACCTCGACGATCGAGTCGCGCGGGATGGACATCAGCAGGTTGGGTCCGTCGCCGGTGTGGAGCACCATGATCGTGTCGGTGCGCTGCCCCGAGGCGTCCCCGGTGCCGAACGCCTTGCGCTCCTCGGCACTCAGGTCCTCGCGGGAGTCGGACCCGACCATCAGGTAGGTCGTCCCGGGCTGGTCGTCGGGGCGGCCGTTCGCCGGGAACGCGTCGACCTTGTCGACCTTCGACCACGCCCAGAGCGGGATGGCGATCAGGAACACCAGCCACAGGACGAGCAGCACCCAGAGCCACTTGAAGCGGAACCGTGGCCGCCAGCCCTTGCCCGAGGACTGCTGCGACACCGGCTTCCTCGGGGGCGGGGACGACGGCGGAGTCGCGTCCTGTCCACGCGCGTCCCGGCGTACGGCCGGCATCATCCGGGTGCCGTCGGAGGAGGGCTGCTGGGGCACGGCGCGGGTCTCGTCCCCGGAGGGCTGCTGACCCTTCGAGCCGTAGAGCCAGTTGTACTCCGGTGTCCCCTTCTCGGGACCACCCTGCGGACGGTCAGCCATGGCGGAGAAACTACCGTGCCCGGCTGTGGGGGGAGCACACGTCCCCCGGGCGGTGTCCGGGCGGCGGCCCTCGGCGCGTCGTACGCCGTGTGACGGGTGTGACTGGTGATACTGGCTCCCACGTTGCTTACTTCCCCGAGCACCGAGAGGCACCGCTCCATGCCTGGCCAGACGCCCGCACCTTCCCCCGGGCCGCACCCGCGGCGCGAGGCTGGCGAGCGCGCCGCGCGGGTCCGCTTCCGTCGTGCGATCGCCCTGATGGTGATGACGCTGGTGCTGCCCGGCTCCGCCCAGCTGGTCGCGGGCAGTCGCGAGGTCGGCCGGATCGCGATGCGGACCTGGTTCGTGCTCGTGGTCGGCGCGATCGTGGCGATCGCGACCGCGCTGCTGTGGCACCCGTTCGCGTTCTGGCTGGTCTCAGACACCACCGTGCTCGCGGCGATGCGCTTCGGCCTGATCCTGCTGGCGCTCGGGTGGGCGTTCCTCTTCGTCGATGCCTGGCGGATCGGGCAGCCACTCACCCTCAGCTTCCAGCACCGACGTGCCGTCGTCGGCGTCAACGGCCTGCTCTGCTTCTCCGTCGCCGGTGCGCTGCTGTTCGGGTCCCACCTCGTCGCCGTACAGCGCGACCTGATCACCACCATGTTCGGTAGCGGAGACGCCGTCGGTGCCTCGGACGGCCGCTACAACGTGGCGCTGCTCGGCGGCGATGCCGGTGCCGGTCGCTGGGGTCTGCGTCCCGACTCGATCACGATCGCGAGCATCGACGCCGAGACCGGCGAGACGGTGCTGATCAGCCTGCCGCGCAACATGACCAACTTCCCCTTCGCGGAGGGGTCGGTCATGGACAAGCAGTTCCCCGACGGGTTCGACGCCGACATGCTCAACGGGGTCAGCACGTGGGCCGGCGACCGCACCGAGCTGTTCCGCAAGTCCGACAACCCGGGCATCGACGCCACGCTGATGGCGATCGAGGGCATCACCGACCTCGAGATCAACTACTGGGCGATGGTCAACCTGGAGGGGTTCAAGGACCTCGTCGACGCGTTCGGCGGTGTCACCCTCGAGGTCCGCGACGCCATCCCGGTCGGGCTGCCCCACGAGTCCTACTTCCACTACATCGAGCCCGGCACCCGGAAGCTCGACGGGGTGGAGACGCTCTGGTTCGCCCGCGCCCGCTACGGCTCGGACGACTACTCCCGGATGGCTCGCCAGAAGTGCGTGATGGCCGCGATGCTCAACCAGATCAGCCCGCAGGTCGCGCTCCGGAACTTCCAGAAGATCGCCAGCGCGAGCTCCGCGATGGTCTCCACCAGCATCCCGGGCTCGGAGGTCGGCCGCTTCCTCGAGCTGGCCCTCAAGGCGAAGGACCAGAAGATCGCGACCCTCTCGCTGGTGCCGCCGCTGGTGAACACCGGCGACCCCGACATCGACGAGATCCACGACCTGGTGAAGCTCACCATCGACCGCGCCGAGGGCGACGCCCCTCCCGCGGAGGCGCCGAAGAAGAAGCGCAAGGCCCAGCCCGGCACGACCGGCGGCTCGATCGGCAGCATGGCCGAGGGGTACGCCGCCAACCAGTCCGCCGACCTCGGCGCCTCGTGCTGATCGCCCCTTGGCTTGGGCTTCCGCTGTAACGCCGGGTTATCCACTCTTCCCACGCAGAAATTTCCCGGGGGCTACAGGGGATAAACCGGCGTTACAAGCGGCCGACCGTCTCACCGCCGGGAGCGGCGGACGATGAACGGTGCCAGGTCGCTGATGTCGGTTCCGAAGCGGGAGTTCGTGTCCTCGAGCTCGCGTGCCAGCCGGAGCTGCGCAGCTCTGCGGCCTTCGCCGCAGTCGAAGGCGGTGATGCGGGAGACGCCCAGTTTGAAGCCGCTGACGAAGTCCTGCCGCAGCTTCTCCTGCCGCAGCACCTCCTGCGGAGTGGCTCCGGAGAGGTTGTCCTCGTCGTACTTCACCCAGCCGTCGACCTCGAAGATGTGGCGACCCAACCTCAGGTCGCACCACACGGTGCGGGTGCCGTCCGAGAGCCCGAACTGGGTCTGGGGCCGTCCGTGTCCGAGGCTGGTCACGAGCACCCGGCCGTCGGACTCGAGCCAGCTCTCGGCACCGGGGTCGGCCAGGCTGATCGCCTCGTCCATCACCGTGCTGTAGGGCCAGCACCACATCCGCGACCGGGCCTCGCGCAGCAGGTCCCGGCTGCTCCCGCGTCGCAGTGCCGCGTCGCAGCAGGCCACGCCGGCGACCAGTCCGTGCTCACGAGCCATGTCCAGTGCCGTCCGGGCGGGAGCCAGGACGCGGAGGCCGTCGAGCGTGACGACCTCGTCCGGCGTGTACGGCGCGAGGTGGTGCTTCACGCCCGCACGGATCGCATCGCCGTGCACCTTCGGGCGGGTGACGTGGACCAGACACGTGCGCGGATCGGGCACTCCCAGCTCGAGCAGCAACGCCGCAGAGTCGTGGCTGAACACGTAGTCGCCGCACCGCAGGGACAGATGGGCCGCGCGAACTCGCAGCAACGGCTGACCGCGGAAGGGGTCGAGGCTCTCCCAGAGCTCGGCCTCGACGTACACGCCATGTCGCACGGGCAGCCACGCACCCTGCCTGAGCAGCCGTCTGATCGACGCATCGTTCATCCCGGCGTGGAGCGCCTGTCGGTGCGTGATGAGGCCGTGCTGGGTGCGAGTGATCGGCGCGAGACGCAGCATGCCCTCACCCTGTCCACGGCACGTCGGGCCGGCGGGCCCCGACAAGCTTGCTGTGGACAGCAGGCGGTGCGAGGCGTGCTGTGGACGGCCGGCGGCCCAGCCAGGTCGCTGTAACGCCGGGTTATCACCTGTAGCCACCCAGAAACTTCCTAGGCAGAACAGGGGATAACCCGGCGTTACAGCCGACGGCGGTGACCTGCGGCCACCACCGATCGGGCTGGCCGTAGGGTGGCGGCCGTGACCGAACCAGACCGACCGCGCATCGTCGCGGTCGTGGTCACCTTCAACCGGCTGGAGCTGCTACGCCGACTCGTGGGCCGGCTCGGTCAGGTGCACGGGCTCGACGAGATCGTGGTGGTCGACAACGCGTCCACCGACGGCACGGGGGAGTGGCTCGGCACCCAGCCGGTCGTCGCCCGGACCCTCGACCGGAACGTCGGTGGCGCCGGTGGCTTCCATGCCGGCCTGCGGCTGGCGATCGAGCGCGGCGCGGGACTGGTCTGGCTGATGGACGACGACGGACTGCCCGACGTCGACTGCCTCGACCTGCTGCTGGCCCACCGCGGGGACCTCGACTTCTGGGGCCCGGTCGTGGTGGACGAGGCCGACCCCGACCGGCTGGTCTTCCCGATCCGGCTCCCGGGGGGCACCCGCGTCGTCCACGACACCGCCTCGGTCGACAGGGCCGCCACCGCGGGGCTGGTCCGCGAGGCGGTGATCCCGTTCAACGGCGTCCTGGTCACCCGCGCTCTGGCGGAGGAGATCGGATACCCGCGCGAGGAGTTCTTCATCTGGGGCGACGACCACGAGTACCGGCTGCGGGCCGAACGGGCCGGTGCCCGGATCGCGACCGTCGCTGCCGCGCGGGTCCGCCACCCCTCGGTCGGCGAGCTCGGCACCCCGATGATGTTCGGGCGCACGACGTACAACCACAGTCCGAGCGACCTCAAGCACTACTGCATGGCCCGCAACAACACGATCAACCTGCGCGACTACCGCGGCTGGCCCCACGTGCTGATGTTCTGGGTCAAGACCGTCTGGTTCTACACGCTGACCCGCCCGAGCCCCGGCCGGCTGCGGCTCAGCGCGGGCGCGATCCGGGCCGCGCTGCGCGGTGACTTCACCGGACACGAGAGATTCCTGTGACCGGGGGTTTCGAGGCTCGCTCCGCTCGCACCTCAACCACCGGACGTGCCGATACCGTCGCCGTCGTCGTCGTCACCTACAACCGCGCCGACCTGCTCGGCCGGATGCTCGACGGGCTCGCGGCCCAGAGCCGCCGCCCCGACGCCGTCTACATCGTCGACAACGCCAGCACCGACCACACGCGCGAGGTCCTGGGCCGTTGGCACGGCGGCGACCTCCCGCTCGAGGTCACCCACAACGACGACAACCTCGGGGGCGCGGGTGGCTTCCACCTCGGACTCCGGCGGGCGTACGCCGACGGCTTCGACCGGATCTGGCTGATGGACGACGACGTCGTGCCCGCGCCGGACTGCCTGGCGGTCCTGATGGCCCGCGACGAGGAGTGCCTGATGGCGGTGCGCGAGGACACGGCAGGCCGCCTGGTCGAGAAGGCGGCACTGCGTTTCGACCTCCGGAACCCGCTGGCCATCAAGCCGAAGACCGCGATGGTCGAGACCAGCTACGGCGCCCGCGCGGCGATGCCGGAGCGGGTCGAGATCGAGAACGTCGCGTTCGAGGGGTTCATGGTTCACCGCTCGGTCATCGAGCAGATCGGGTTGCCCGATCCGTCGTACTTCATCTTCTACGACGACGTCGACTTCGCCCTGCGCGCCCGCCGCGCCGGACACCGCATCTGGGCGATCCGCGACGCCGTGCTGGTGCGGCAGCTGGACTTCGACCAGCAGCACGACCTGGGATCGTGGAAGGGCTTCTACATGTACCGCAACCTCTTCGTCGTCCACCTGCGCTACGGAGAGAACGTCCTCGTCCGTCACAAGCCGTGGTTGATCGCCGGGTTCGTCGTCCTGCTCAGCCCGCTGCGCGGTGGGAGGGCCGAGGCTGGCAATGTGATCCGTGCCCTACGCGCCGCTCGCGGAATGCGGCACCACCCGTCCACATCCGTAGACTGACCCATTGCGCGACCACCCTGAAGGAGAACTCGTTGTCCACACCTGACCTCGTCATCGTCGGCTCCGGCTTCTTCGGCCTCACCATCGCGGAGCGCTGCGCCAGCGAGCTGGGGCTGAAGGTGCTCGTGATCGAGCGGCGCCACCACCTGGGCGGCAACGCCTACTCCGAGAAGGAACCCACCTCGGGAGTCGAGGTGCACAAGTACGGCGCGCACCTGTTCCACACCTCCAACGAGCGGGTCTGGGAGTACGTCAACCGGTTCACCTCCTTCACCGACTACAAGCACCGGGTCTTCGGCAAGTACCAGGGCCAGGTCTTCTCGCTGCCGATGAACCTCGGCCTGATCAACCAGTTCTTCGGGAAGTCCCACACCCCGGACGAGGCGCGTGCGCTGATCAAGGAGCAGGCCAGCGAGATCGCCACCGAGGACGCCTCCAACCTCGAGGAGAAGGCGGTCAGCCTGATCGGCCGCCCGCTCTACGAGGCGTTCATCAAGGGCTACACGGCCAAGCAGTGGCAGACCGACCCGACCAAGCTGAGCGCGGACATCATCACCCGGCTCCCGGTCCGCTACACGTTCGAGAACCGCTGGTTCAGCGACACCTACGAGGGGCTGCCGGTCGACGGCTACACCGCGTGGCTCACCAAGATGGCTGACCACCCCAACATCGAGATCCGGTTGAACACCGACTTCTTCGACGTGGCCGACGAGTTCAAGGGCAAGGTCCCGATCGTCTACACCGGGCCGGTCGACGAGTACTTCGGCAACTCCGAGGGCCGGTTGTCGTGGCGCACGGTCGACCTCAAGGAATCGGTCGAGGACGTCGACGACTTCCAGGGCACCGGGGTGGTCAACTACAACGACTACGACGTGCCCTACACCCGGATCATCGAGTTCAAGCACTTCCACCCGGAGCGGGTGAAGACGCACCTGCCCGGCAAGACCGTGATCGTGCACGAGTACAGCCGTTTCGCCGAGGAGGACGACGAGCCGTACTACCCGATCAACACCGCCGAGGACCGCGAGAAGCTGCTGAAGTACCGCGACCTGGCGAAGAAGGAGCCGATGGTCCTCTTCGGCGGACGGCTCGGCACCTACAAGTACCTCGACATGCACATGGCGATCGGCTCGGCCCTCTCCATGTTCGACAACTTGCTCAAGCCCCACTTCGCGGACGGCGCCGAGCTCACCAGCGGAGGAGTCGACGAATGACCGTCACCCACACCCAGACCACCAAGGCCCCCGACTCGACGTCGCCCGGCACCGTGCGCCGGCTGCTGATGCGGCAGATCATGCCGGCGGCGCGTGACACCGACGTGATCAAGCTCTACGTCGACCCGGACCCGGCCGCGCTCGACGCCGACAAGTTCGAGATCGGCCACACCCGCGCCGCCCACGAGGCGAACGCGATCGCGACCCGGATCCAGAACGCCGCCCGCGGCGTCTCGCAGATCCACCCCGACCAGATCGAGTCCCGCACGGCGTACCGCGTCGAGCAGGGTGAGAGCGTCTCGTTCGGCACCTACTTCAACGCGTTCCCGGCCTCGTACTGGCGCCGCCACACCATCGTCAAGGAGGTCCGGCTGACGGTGCGGCTGAAGGGTGAGGGCGCGACCGTCACCGTCTACCGCTCGATGGCCAACGGCCGCTCGCAGCGCGTCGACGCGGCCTCCATCGAGGGCTCGACCGGCGAGTTCTCCTTCGACCTCCCGCTCAAGCCGTTCGTCGACGGCGGCTGGTACTGGTACGACGTGATCGCCGCCGACGAGGACGCCGTCGTCGAGTCGGCCGAGTGGACCGCCGAGGTTCCGATGGACCGCGCGGAGCACGGCACCGTCACCATCGGCATCACCACCATCCTGCCGGACTTCTGTTCCAAGCTGCTGGCCCAGCTCGGCGAGCCGGGCCCCCTCGAGGACTACCTCGACGAGGTCGTCGTGATGGATCAGGGCAACGACCGTGTCGTCGAGTCCGAGTACTTCCCCGAGGCCGAGAAGGCACTCGGCGACACGCTGCGGATCATCCGCCAGGGCAACCTCGGCGGCTCCGGAGGCTTCGCCCGCGCGCAGTACGAGGGGCTCAAGGCGGGCCGCTCCGACTACGTGATGATGCTCGATGACGACACCGAGTGCGAGACCGAGGGCATCGTCCGCGCGCTCACCTTCGGGGACCTGTGCCGCAAGACGACCATCGTCGGCGGCCACATGTTCAGCATCTTCTCGAAGACTCAGCTCCACAGCTTCGGCGAGCGGGTCTCGCCGTACACCTTCTGGTGGGGCTCGGCGCCGGGCGTGTTCCCGGCCTGGGACTTCGCCAACCGCAACCTGCGCTCGTCGCGCTGGCTGCACGCGCGGGTCGACGTCGACTACAACCCGTGGTTCATGTGCCTGATCCCGCGCACCGTCCTCGCCGACATCGGGCTGTCGCTGCCGTTCTTCATCAAGTGGGACGACTCCGAGTACGGCCTGCGTGCCAAGACCGCGGGCTACCCGACGGTCACCTTCCCCGGTGCTGCCGTCTGGCACGTGCCGTGGACCGACAAGAACGACGCCCTGGACTGGCAGTCCTACTTCCACGTGCGCAACCGCGTCATCGCCGCGCTGCTGCACTCGCAGTACCCGCGGGGCGGCCGGTTGCTGCGGGAGAGCTTCAACCACCAGATCAAGCACATGGTCTCGATGCAGTACTCCACCGTCGAGCTGCGCCACAAGGCGCTCGAGGACGTGCTGGCAGGCCCGGAGCGGCTCCACGAGCTGTTGCCGACGTCGCTCCCGGCGGTCAAGGAGCTGATCAAGGGGTACGACGACGCGACCCTGGTCAGCGACCCGAGTGTCTTCCCGGAGGTGAAGCGCCACAAGCTGCCGCGCAAGGGCAAGGAGGCCTCGCCGGTGATCTCCGGCCGCGCGGCCACCGTGCAGGCGCTGCTCCAGCCGCTCCGCCAGCTGCGCAAGCCGCGCGAGGACTCGCAGACCCATCCGGAGGCCGAGATCATGGCCCAGGACACCCGGTGGCACAAGATCGCCCGGTACGACTCGGCGATCGTGTCCCTGCCCGACCAGACGTCGGCGGCGTTCTACCGGCGCGACCGCGACCGGTTCCTCGACCAGCTCAAGCGGACGGTGGCGATCCACCGCAAGCTGGCGGCGGAGTGGGACGACCTGGCCGAGCGCTACCGCGCCGCGCTCCCCGAGATCACCTCCCCGGAGGCCTGGGAGGAGACGTTCCGGCCGTGGCTGGACGGCGACGCGGATGAGCGCTGAGTCGGAGGCGGACCTGGCCCCGCTCTCACCGCCGAGTCGGAACAACGGGCTGCTGGAGGTCTTCCGGCAGCGCTACCTGCTGCGACTGCTCGTTCGCAGCACCATCGATGCCCGCTACCAGGGCACGGCGCTCGGGTGGTTCTGGAGCTACCTGCAGCCCGCGGTCCGGTTCTGCCTGTACTACTTCGTCTTCCAGATGTGATCGGCCGCGGCGGCAACATGGAGAACTTCGCCATCCACCTCGTGGCCGGCATGGTGGTCGTGCACTTCTTCACCGAGACCTTCAACGGCGGCACCCGGTCGCTGGTGAGCAACCGCGGTCTGATCACCAAGTTGCCGATGCCCCGTGAGTTGTTCCCGGTGGCGACGATGCTGGTCTCGCTGTGGCACACCGTCCCGATGATCCTGATCCTGACCGGTGTCTGCCGTGCTGCTCGGGTGGTCGCCGGACCTCGTGGGCCTGCTGGCGCGGGGCTCCTCGGCTTTGCGATCCTGTCGATGCTCGGACTGGGGCTGGCGCTGGTCTTCAGCGTTGCCAACGTGTTCTTCCGCGACTTCGGCAAGGTCACCCAGACGCTGACGCAGTTCACGACCTTCAGTGTGCCGATGATCTACCCCTACTCGCTGGTCGACGAGCGGTTCGGCTCTGCTGCGGACTACTACCTGCTGAACCCGCTGGCCGAGGCGGTGCTGTTGGTGCAGCGCTGCTTCTGGGTGGGGACGACCAGCGACCGCGACGCCACGATCGCCGAGCACCTGCCCGACGACCTCTGGTCGCGCGGGTTCATCATGCTGGGCGTGTCCGCAGTGTTCCTGGTGCTGGCCCAGCTGTGGTTCAGCAAGTTCGAGCGCCGCGTCCCGGAGCGGATCTGATGAGCCGCTACATCGAGGTGGAGAACGCCACCAAGACGTTCACCATGCAGTACCACCGCTCGCTCAAGCAGATCGCGGTCGCGAAGCTGCGCGGCCAGAAGACCCACGACCGGTTCAACGCCGTCGATGACGTGTCGTTCACGGTCGAGCAGGGCGAGTCCGTCGGGGTGATGGGGCTCAACGGCTCCGGCAAGTCGACGCTGCTGAAGCTGATCAGCGGCGTGATGCATCCCGACAGCGGCAGCGTCCTCACGAGGGGCCGGGTCGCCGGCCTGATCGCGACCGGCGCCGGGTTCCAGCCCCAGCTCAGTGGGCGCGCCAACCTGTGGCTGAACGCCGCCATCCTCGGGATGAGCGAGGCCGAGACCCGCCGCAAGCTCGACGAGATCGTGGACTTCGCCGACATCGGCAAGTTCCTCGACACCCCGGTCACCTACTACAGCTCCGGCATGAAGGCGCGGCTCGGCTTCGCGGTCGCGATCAACGTCGAGGCCGACATCTTCATCGCCGACGAGGCACTGGCGGTGGGGGACCGGCCGTTCAAGAAGAAGTGCAAGCAGCGGATGCGCGAGATCCGCGAGCAGGGGACCACGATCTTCTTCGTCAGCCACGCCCCGGGCGCCGTACGGCAGCTCTGCGACCGGGTGATCGTCCTGGAGAAGGGCAAGCTCGGCTTCGACGGCGACGTCGAGGAGGGCATCACCTACCTTCACTACGACGACGATGACGGCGACGGCGACGACGACGAGGGCTTCGGCAAGCACGACTGACGGCACGCCGTCGGCGCGGCTCTTTGACATTTCGACAATCTGTCGGCGTGTCGACTGGAAATTACACGTTTGTAGTTACTCAGTTCCCCTTCCAGCCGCCCTGTGGCCAGTGTGAAACTTGCGACTCGTGTGAATCTTCCCCCTCACAGGAGTAGCCCCCGATGCGCCCGAGCAAGGATCACTTCGTCACCTCGTGCCAGCAGCTGCTGGCACTCGGTGCGGTGCTGGCCGTGCTCACTCCTGCCGCCTCGATCATCAGCCTCGACGTCGTCCGCCAGGACCCCGCCTCGCAGGCCCCGGGGCGGATCAACGCCGGCAGTGGGCACCCGCTGGAGCTCAGCGCCTACACCCGTGAGGCGCAGCGCACCTCCCGCGTCCCCACCGCCCCCGTCGACGCCGAGGTCACCGAGTACGCCATGACCGGCGACACCGGCCGCGTGCCCCGGACGCGCGCGAGCCGGACGACCACCGCCGACGGTGCCGAGACGTCCGTGCGGAGCAGGCCCGAGCCGGTGGTCGGGTACGGCGGCGTCGGCGTCACCTGGGACCCGAGCGCGGACGCCGACGACGAGCAGCTGTCGTTCCAGGTCCGCACCCGCACCGACGGCACCTGGTCGGGGTGGGACGAGCTCGAGTACCACGACGAGCACGCCCCCGACCCCGACTCTCGCGAGGGACGCCGGGCACGACCCGGCACCGAGGTCTTGTTCGTCGGCCACGTGGACGACGTCCAGGTTCGCGCCGACGCACGGGGCATCTTTCCGCCAGCGGGCATGCGGATGACCGTGGTGAGCCCGGGACGGGCCGAGGAGACCGAGCGCGACGCGCCGGCCATCGACACCGACCAGCTGCCGTCGGCCCGGACCACTGGACCCGATGCTGGGCCCGACGCGGCACCGGTCGAGGAGCCCGGCACCCAGCTGGCCGCCGTCACGCCGAGGCCGACGATCTACTCGCGCTCCCAGTGGGGGGCGAACGAGAACCTGCGCGACAAGGGTTCGCTGCGCTACTTCGAGGTGCACGCCGGCTTCGTCCACCACACGGTCAACGCCAACGACTACACCCGTGCCGAGGTCCCCGGTCTGCTGCGCAGCATCTACGCCTACCACACGCAGTCGCGCGGCTGGAGCGACGTCGGCTACAACTTCCTGGTCGACCGGTTCGGCCGGATCTGGGAAGGCCGGTACGGCGGCGTCGACCGTGCGGTCGTCGGCGCCCACACCCTCGGCTACAACGAGTACGCGTTCGCGATGTCGGCCATCGGCAACTTCGACGTCACCGAACCCAGCAGTGCGATGGTGCAGGCCTACGGCGCACTCTTCGCCTGGAAGCTCTCGCTCCACGGCATCGACGCCCAGTCCCCCCGCCAGGTGGTCGGCCCCGACACGTTCCCGGCGATCAACGGGCACCGCGACGCCGGCAGCACCGCCTGTCCCGGCCGCTACCTCTACGCCAAGCTGGGCAAGATCCGCGAGCTCGCCAAGGGCGCACAGCAGGACTGGTCGGGGCGCGAGCTCCAGTCGAACCTGGCCGGAAGTGCCCACCCTGACCTGATCGTGCGCCGAGCCGCCGACGGACAGGCCTTCATCCTGCCCACCGGAGGCCTCAGCGGATTCGGCAAGCCGGTCACCAGTCCCGGCCTGGCCGCCGATGCCGACGCCGTGGTCCCCGTTCCCGACCTGACCGGCGACGGCACGGCCGACCTGCTGGTGCGGCGTACGAGCGGCACCACCGAGCTGCGCCCCGGCGACGGAGCCGGCGGCTACGGCGACGCGACCCGGACCTACGCCGGCTTCGCCGATCGTGACCTGCTGACCGCCGCGGGCGACCTGAACGGCGACGGCCACCACGACCTGGTGGCGCGTGACCCCGCCACCGGGCAGCTGTTCGGCTACCTCGGAAACGGCTCGGGTGGGTTCACCCGTGAGCGGATCGCGGGCGAGTGGGGCGGCTACAGCTCCCTGACCGCGACCGGTGACCTCAACGGTGACGGCCACGCCGACCTGCTGGCCCGTGACGCAGCCGGCGCCCTGTGGGCACTGCCGGGGACCGGGACGACCGGTTTCGGCACCGCCGTCCGCGTGGCCGGCTCGTGGAAGGCGTGGGGCACCGTCACCGGCGCCGGCGACTTCACCCGCGACGGCCTCGCCGACCTCGTGGTGCGGACCGAGCCCGGCGCACCTGCCTGGATCATGCCGTCGCGCGGTGACCTCTCCTTCGGTGAACCGCTCGGGCCGATCGGCCGCTTCAGGAAGTCCGGCACGATCGCCGGCGCCGCGCAGTACGCCGGCGACAAGCTCCCCGACGTCGTCTCCCGGCGGGGCAATGACATCCGCACCTACCCCAACCAGGGCACCGTCGACCTGCTGCCGCCGATCCGGACCGGGGTCAACCTGTCCCGCGCCAACGCGGTCCTCAACGCCGGCGACTGGGACCGGGACGGTGACGGCGACATGATCTACCGGACCCGGAAGGGCGCGCTGTTCCTGCGGCCCGGCGACGGCACCGGCACCTTCGGCAGTCGGGTCAAGCTCGCCGGCGGCTTCGGCAAGGTCCGGCTGCTGGCCGCCGTCGGCGACATGACCGGTGACGGCCTGCCCGACCTGATGGGCCAACCGGTCGGTTCCTCGATGCGGATCTACCCGGGCAAGGGGCTGGACGGACTCCAGGCGGGGTACGCCGCGCACTCCGCGATCGACGCCGCCAGCCAGGTCCCGGTCGGCCGCTGGGACACCGACGGCGCCCCGGACAGCCTCTTCCGCAACGGCAGCACGCTCTCGCTCTACCCGGGCAACGGTCCGGGAGGGCTCACCGGGGTGCAGCGGCTCGGGGTTGACGTCGGTGGCTACGACTGGGTGATCGGCGTGAGCGACCTCCGCGTCACCGGGCACTCCGACGTCATCGTGCGAGAGAAGGCCACCGGACGGCTCTACGCCCTCCAGGCCACCGCGAAGAAGGGCTTCACCTCGCGGCGGATCCTGGGAGACGGGATGGGAATCTACGACCTGGCCGGCTGAGCATGGGGTTCAGCCGGCCACCGTCGGCCAGGGTCAGGCCCGGGCCGTGGCCCGCTCCGCGTCGTAGGTCTGCTCGACGCGAGCCGGGTCCGGATGGGCCACGAGGACCACGGAGCCGTTCTTCACGAGCGGTTCGGTGAAGGTGGCGAGACCGGAAGGGGAAGCCGGGTTCGCCCCACTGAAGAGGCGGCCGCCGTCGGCGAGGAGACTCCCGGCGGTGGCCACCTCCCAGAGCTCGGCGTGGGTCACCGTGCCGGACCCGGTGTCGGATCCTGGGTCGACCGCGCCGTCCTCGGGGCCCGGCGGGTCGTAGGGGATGAACGCGTCCGGCTGGGACCACACCTCGACGCCGAGGTCGTGCACGTCGGTCGGGAGCGGCTCGTCGAAGGGCCGTCCCAGGGGGTGCAACGCGGTCGCCAGCACCACGACGTCCGCGGCCTGCTCGGCCCAGCGCGCCACCGAGTCGGGGCCGCAGACGATGAGGTCGGCGTCGTCGTCCCCGGTCACGACCAGCCCGACGCTCCAGGCGGCTCCGAGCAGCACCGGCCCCAGCCAGTGCACGGGCAGGTCGAGCCGCACCCGCTGGCCGCGCTCGAGGTCGTACTCCTCGGTGAGCAGCGACGCGGTCTTGGCGACCCAGTTGGCGTACGTCGTCACCGACAGCTCGGTCCGCTCGCCGCTGGAGTGGTCGTAGAAGGTGACCAGCGGCCGGCCGGGATCGCGCTGCAGCTGTCCGGAAAGGATCGTCGCGAAGGTCGTCATCGTCGTAGGGTCCCACCCATGGCTGAACCCGGCTCCGACCTCCCCCACTTCTGGGCCGTGGTCCCGGCCGGCGGCGCGGGCACCCGGCTCTGGCCGGTGTCGCGGGCCGCGGCCCCCAAGTTCCTCCACGACCTGACCGGGAGTGGCCGCTCGCTCCTCCAGCAGACCGTCGACCGGCTCACGCCGCTGGTCGCGGACCGGCTGCTGATCGTGACCGGCGTCGCCCACCGGGAGGCGGTCCTGGCCGAGCTGCCGTCGGTCGATCCCGGCGCGGTCGTCGCCGAGCCGTCACCGCGCGACTCGATGGCCGCGATCGGGCTGGCCGCGGCGATGCTCGAACGCACCGATCCGCGTGCCGTCATCGGGTCGTTCGCCGCCGACCACGTCGTGACCGACCCCGAGGCCTTCGAGGCCGCCGTCGCCCGCGCGGTCACGGCGGCGCAGGAGGGCTGGCTGGTCACCCTGGGGATCACGCCCACCTACGCCGCCACCGGGTTCGGCTACATCCACCTCGGCGAGGCCCTCGCCGGCCATCCGGGCGTCCACCGCGTCACCGAGTTCGTCGAGAAGCCGTCGGCCGACGTCGCCCAGCAGTACGTCGACGGCCGGGCGCACCGCTGGAACGCCGGCATGTTCGTGGCCCGGCCCGGCGTGCTGCTGGACCTGCTCGCACAGGGCGACCCGGACTTCGCCGACCGGCTGCGCACGATCGCGGCCGAGCCGGGGCGGCTCGACGAGCTCTGGGCCCAGCTGCCCAGGATCGCCGTCGACCACGCCGTCGCCGAGCCGGCGGCTGCGGCCGGTCGGGTCGCCGTCGTACCCGTCGATCCCGGGTGGGACGACGTCGGCGACTTCGACGCCTTGTCCGCGCTGCTGGGTGCCGACGAGGGACGGGTGAGCGTCCTGGGGGACGAGTCGCTGGTGCGCGCGATCGCGTCCACCGGGTTGGTCGTCCCGGGATCGGGCCGATTGGTCGCCCTGGTCGGCCTCGACGACGTGGTCGTCGTCGACACCCCCGACGCGGTGCTGGTCACGAGCCGGCAGCACGCCCAACGGGTGAAGGAGATCGTGGCCGGCCTCCACGCGACCGGCCACGACGACCTGGTGTAGCCAGGCCCTGGGTCAGGACGCGTTGGGCTCGGGGGAGTCGGTGTAGGGGTACTCGGTCATGAAGGCATCGAGCGCCTCGCCGCTGGTCTCCGAGCAGTACTGCCAGGCGCCGGTCTGCTCACCGCTCGGGTCGCCGTCGCCACCGACCGACCAGTGGCTGAAGGCCACGTGCATGTCGTCGGGGAACGGGTCGCCGTCGTCGGCCGTCCAGGGCGCGGCGATGAACTTGCTGCGCTGGTTGTCGCTGTCGGCGAACTTGCCGGCGAGGCCGCGGATCTCGGTGAGTGCGGCGTCGTCGTCGGCGATGGTCTCGTCGTACCAGAGGATCGTGTAGCCGTGCTCGAGGTTGTGGACCAGCGCCTCGAGCTCGGGGCGGTCCTCGGCGGTGTAGAACTTCCGGTTGAACGAGGCGGGCGCGACTCCGGCCACGTTCCAGTGGGCGCCGTACGCGGGCGGCGACACGTCGTAGGTGACCTGCTCGTTCTCGGGCACGTGCTCACCCCCGCCGGTGGCCGCCTGGGTGGTGATGTCGTCGCACGACGAGGCGGGTGCGCCGATGGACGCCAGGTCGAGGCTCTCGAAGGCCGAGAGCTCCTGCCGGTCCTTCAGGATCGAGTAGACCGGGACGGCGATGATCAGCAGCGCCAGCACCACGCAGACACCGACGATCATCAGCCCGCGGCGGCGCTCGGCGCTCTGCTGCTGGCCGCGGATGGCGTCGATCTTCGCCTGGCGTTCGTTCTTCTGGGACTTGGCCTTGGCCACGATCAGTTCCTCGTCGTCGAGCGGGTGGGAGTGGACCGGGCTGCTGCGCAGGTCCTACGCCGGGGATTCTACGGATGGGTCGGCTGGAGACCCACCCGGCCGTCGACACGGCCTGTCGTGACCGTCCACCCGTGGGCGAAGGCGAGCGCGCGCACGGCGTCGGCCGAGACCCGGGACTCGCTGATCTGCAGCCCGGCCCCGTCGGGACGCGGCTCGGTCCCGACCAGGACTGCGAGCGCCTCGGCCATCTCCGCGACGGACGCGGGATCGCCGAACGGCGCCCGGTCCGCCGGGTCGCCCCGCAGGGCCCTGAGCACCGCCTCCCGGGCACCCCAGCCGAACAGGTCGCTGCCCTGCGGGCGCACCAGCGCCACGGCGCCGGGGCCGTCGTCGCCCACGGGCAGCACCAGGTCGGCGCGACCTCGCGCCACCGCGAAGGGCCGCCCGCCGAGCTTGCCCTGGACCAGCTCGGCGGCCCCGGCCAGCTCATCGGCCACGGCCGGTGCGGTGACCACCAGCTCGTTGCCGTAGCCGTCGTGCCGTCCGGTGAAGTCCTCGAGGATGCGCAGGCCCGCGGCGCCGACGGCGAGGTCGGTCTGGCCCTCGCGCCACGCCCGCCCGGCGGTGTCGGTCACCACCACGGCCACGTTGCGGCCAGTGAGTGCATGAACCCGTGCCCGCATCGCCCGCGCCGACGCGTCGGGGTCCAGGGGGAGCAGCACCACCTGGCCGGGGGCCACGTTGGAGGCGTCGATCCCGCCCGCTGCCAGCGTGAGTCCGTGGTGGGTGCGCACGATGCGCGTGGGGCCGCGCCGGGCGACCAGCCGTGCGGTCTCTCCCGACAGCGCCTCGTCCCGCGTCCCGGCCACGACCCGGCCCTCGGACTTGCTCACGACCTTGCTGGTCACGAGCACCACGTCGCCGTCCGCGAGTGGGTGCCGGTCTCCCAGCAGGCCCACCAGGATCGCGGCCAGGTCGTCGCCGCGGCGTACTTCGCCCGCGCCGTCCGGCGCCAGCACCCTCAGCTCGGTCACCCGACCACCAGCTCGATGGCGGCGGCCGCCATGGCTGCGGTCGCGGTCTCGTCGGTCATCAGCAGCGGGCGGGCGGCGGCAGCCAGACCCGCGGACCGGAGCCCGTCGAGCTGGTCCTCGTCGCTCTCGTCGACCAGCCAGCCGTCGAGGACACCCTCACCGGACCGGGCGCCGTAGTGGCGACCCACGCCGCCGGCGCTGACCTCGACGCCGATGGTGGCGAGCAGCTGCTGGGCCATGCCGTGGACGTGGCGGCCGCTGATGATCGGCGAGATGCCGACCACCGGGGCCGCGGTGGCGGTGACCGCCTCGCGGACCCGCGGCACGCCCAGGATGGTGCCGACGGAGACCACCGGGTTGGACGGCGGGACGATCACCAGGTCGGCGTCGATGATGGCGTCGATGACGCCCGGCCCCGGGGAGGAGTCCTCCTGGCCGACGACGAGGACGGCCTCGGCGGGGACCTCGGCCCGCAGCCGGACCCAGTACTCCTGGAAGTGGATGACCCGCCGGCCGCTGGGGGAGTCGGGGTCGGTGATCGCGATGTGGGTCTCGACCCGGTCGTCGGTCATCGGCAGCAGCGTCACCCCGTCCCCGTGGACCGGCGTGAGCCACCGGCGGCACAACGCCTCGGTCACCTGGGAGAGCGGGTAGCCCGCGTCCATCATCTGGGTGCGGACCAGGTGCGTGGCGAGATCGCGGTCACCGAGGCCGAACCAGGCGCGGTCCACGCCGTACGCCGCCAGCTCGTCGCGGGCGTGCCAGGTCTCGTCCTGCCGGCCCCAGCCGCGCTCGGTGTCGATCCCGTCGCCGAGGGTGTACATCAACGTGTCGAGGTCGGGGCAGATCTTGAGCCCGTGCAGCCACCAGTCGTCGGCGGTGTTGGCGATCACCGTCACCCGGGCGTCGGTCGCGACGCCGGGTAGGGTTCCCGACACGATCCCGTGCCGCAGCCCGCGCGCGAACCTGGCGCCGCCGACGCCGCCGGAGAGCACCGTGATCGTACGCAAGAGCTGGCCCATGGCATCAGCCTGCCGTACATGAAAGATGGCCCAAGTGGGTGGTTGTCACCCATACCAGAGATCCGCTTGACTTTAGGTGTACGACAGGCGTGTAATTCCCACAGTGTTCTTCAGCTCCGAGGCGGTCTTCCCCGACTAGGAGCAGCGGAGTTCGGGGAGCCTGGCACGGACACATTGGGGGATCCGGCGCAGAGCGTCGGATCCGGGTCGAAAGGGCGGGAGCCGTGAGAGAACTACTTCTCCTCGACGGGGGCGCCGAGGATGCAGGATGGCAGGAACGGGCGCTGTGCGCGCAGACGGATCCTGAGGCGTTCTTCCCCGAGAAGGGCGGATCGACGAGGGAGGCCAAGAAGGTCTGCCTCACGTGCGAGGTGCGCGGTGACTGCCTCGAGTACGCACTGATGAACGACGAGCGCTTCGGCATCTGGGGCGGGTTGTCCGAGCGTGAGCGTCGCAAGCTGAAGAAGCAGGCGGTCTGAACCGGGGGTTTCGAGGCTCGCTTCGCTCGCACCTCCACCACCGGCCAGAGCAAGCGGGCATTGTGTCGGTGCTGAGCCATCCCGTTAGGGTCAACGACCGTGTCTGCCACGGTCGTCGCCCTGCTCGTCAGTCATGACGGCGCACGCTGGCTGCCCACCGTCATCGACGGGCTCCGCGCGCAGCGGCGTCCCGTCGACCGGGTCGTCGCGGTGGACACCACGAGCCGCGACGACAGTCCCGCGCTGCTGACCGAGGCCTTCGGGCCTCCGGTCACGGCCCCCGGGGGCACCGGCTACCCGGCCGCGGTGCAGCTCGGCCTGGCCGAGGCGGGCGACGCCGACTGGATCTGGCTGCTCCACGACGACTCCACGCCCGAGCCGGGCGCACTCGAGGAGCTCCTCGCCGCCGCCGAGGCCGATCCCGAGGCGGACATCCTCGGCCCCAAGCTCCGCGAGTGGCCCTCGTTGCGGCGGCTGCTCGAGCTCGGCATCACCATCTCCGGCACCGGTCGCCGCGAGACCGGACTCGAGCGGGGTGAGTACGACCAGGGCCAGCACGACGACGTCCGGCCGGTGCTGGCGGTCAACACCGCCGGGATGCTGGTCCGCCGCTCGGTTCTGGAGGCACTCGGCGGCTTCGACGAGCAGATGCCGATCTTCGGCAACGACATCGACTTCGGCTGGCGCGCCGCGGCCGCCGGCCACCGCACCGTGATCGTCCCGCAGGCCATCGTGTTCCACGTGGAGGCCGCCCACCGCGGCGTACGCCGCACGCCGCTCACGGGCCGCCACATCCACTACCAGGAGCGCCGAGCCGCGCTCTACACGCTGCTGGTCAACTCCAGCACCCGGTCGCTGCCGTGGCGGGTGTTGCGGCTCGGCGTCGGCACCCTGGTGCGGATGGTGGGACTGCTGCTGGTGCGGCAAGGCGGTCAGGCCCTCGATGAGCTGGCTGCTCTGGTGTCCCTCTACGGCCAGCCCGGCCTGGTGCTGCGCGCCCGACGCGACCGGCGCCGTCGGGCGGCGGTGACCGGATCGGACGCCGTGGACGTCAAACCCATGCTCGCCCCGGTCTGGGTTCCCTACCGCCACGGCCTCGACTTCATCAGCGATCTCGCGGCAGCCGCCACCAACCAGGCCGCCGACGTCGCCGAACGACGACGGATCGCGGCTGGCACGCCGGTCCCGGTCGTGGACGAGGACGACCCCTGGGCAGAGGAAGGGGGTTGGGTCGCCCGGTTCTTCACCAACCCGGTGGCGCTGGGCAGCGTGCTGTTCGTGCTGCTCGCGCTGATCGGTGCCCGGGAGGCGTTCGGCACCGTCGCCGGCGGGGCGTTGTCCCCGGCGCCGGGTTCGGTCTCGGACTGGTGGCGCCTCCACGTCGAGTCGCAGCACCCGCTCGGACAGGGCACCGGTGTCCCGGCCCCGGCGTACGTGCTCCCGCTGGCGTTGCTCGGCTCGATCGTCAGTCCGACGGCAGCCGTCAGCCTGCTGCTGGTGCTCGCCGTGCCGCTGTCGTTCTGGGGCTCGTGGCGGTTCCTGCGCGTGGTCGGCCGGCTGATCGGCGGGGACGCTCCACCGGCCTGGCTGCTGTTCCTCGGTGCCACGACCTACGCGCTGATCCCCGCCGCGAGCGGCGCCTGGGGCCTCGGTCGACTGGGCGTCGTGGTGGCGGCGACCGTGCTGCCGTGGCTGGCCCACGCCGCCCTGGGCTTCGCCGACCCTGAGCCCGACCGCCGCTGGCGCGCCGCCTGGCGCACCGGTCTGCTGCTCGCGCTGGCCGCTGCGTTCGCCCCGCTGGCCTTCTGGTTCTCACTCGTGCTCGCCGCCCTCGTCGTCGGCGCCGGATTCTGGATCAGCGCCCGCGCCATGCGCGACCGCTCTGTGTGGGGACCGCCCGCCGCCGCGCTGGGCGTGCCGGTGCTGCTGCTCGCGCCGTGGTGGGCGCCGGCGCTGCTGACCGGTGCCGGCGCGGCCCTGGTGCTCGACATCGGTCGGCTGCCGATGGCCACCGTCGGCTTCGAGGACCTGGTCACCGGCCACCTCGGCGACGCGGGTGCCCCGGCGCTCCTCGGGCTGCTGCTGCTGGCCGTGGCCGTGCTGGCGCTGGTCCCGGTCGCGACCCGGATCCCGGTCCTGGTCTGCTGGATCGTGGTCTTCGCGGCGGCCCTGGTGGCGCTCGCGCTCGGCTACCCCACCTTCGACAGCGACGTGGTGTCGACGAAGGCCGGTCTCGGCTTCCTGGTGCTCGTCATCCAGGCCGGCTTCGTGGTCGCGGCTGTGATCGCGGCCCAGGGGGCGCTCGCCCGGGTCCCCGCCGGCTGGTGGCGTCGCGGACTGGCAGTACTGGTCGCCGGCGCCGCGGTCGTGCCGCTCGTCGGCCTCGGGTGGTTCGTCGTCTACGGACCCGGTGAGCTCGAGAACACCGCCGACACCGGGATCCCGGCGTACATGCGGCAGAGCGCGGAGCTGGGTCCGTCCCACGGCATCCTCGTGATCGAGGGAGACCTCGATTCCGGGCTGACCTGGTCGGTCGAGCGGGGAGACGGGCTGACGGTGGGCGAGGACGAGGTGGTCGGGCTGCTGGAGTCCGACACCGAGCTCGACCGTGACGTGCAGACGCTGGTCTCGGCCCCCGAGCAGGAGACCGCGGCCACGTTGCCCGGCCACGGCATCGAGTACGTCGTGCTGCCCGCACCCGCCGACGGCGGCGTGGCCTCGGTGCTCGACGCGACGACCGGGCTGGAGCAGGCCAGCGCCGAGAACCGGTCGACGCGGGCCTGGCGGGTGGGCGAGGCTGTGGAGGAGGCCGCCGTCACCGGCGAGACCGCCTGGTGGCGGATCGTGCTGGTGGCCCTCCAGGGGCTGGGGATCGTGGTGGTCGCGGTGCTCTGCGCACCGACCCAGCGACGGGAGGAACGCCCATGAGCGAGCACGGTCGCCGATCCGCCGTACGCCGCTCGGTGAGCCCGACCGCGGTGCTGGCGGTGCTGGTGCCGCTGCTGACCGTGGGCGCGCTGGCCCTCGTGCAGCCCGACGAGCTGTCCACCCCCGCCCCGGCACCCGAGCAGGTCTCTCCCTCGCGGGTCGACCTGGTGTGTCCCTCCGGGCCGGAGACCTCGCAGGTGGCCATCGCCGCCGCCGGTCGGGCCGCCGGTGACGTGAGCTCCTTCGCGTCCGGGGACATCGACCCCTCGCGGATCTCGTTGGCCACCGACACGGTCGAGACGCTGGACAGCCCCGAGGCGACCTTCGTCCGCGGCAACGGGGAGATCGCCGCCGAGCTGATCGGTTCCCGGATCGCCTCGCCCGGGTTGGCCGCGACCGAGTGCGTGGTGCCGCGGCCGGAGTACTGGCTCACCGGCATCGGGGCCGGCGCGAACCACGCGACGACCCTCGAGCTGAGCAACCCCGACCAGGGTCCGGCGGTGGCCGACATCACCGTCTGGGGCCGCACCGGCCAGCTCACCACCCCGACCCTGCGCGGCGTGACCGTGCCCGGCGGCGAGTCACAGTCGCTCGACCTGGCCGGGCTGCTGCCCCGACGCGGCGAGCTCGCCATCCACGTCGTCGTCTCGCGCGGCCGGATGGCGGCCAGCGCGCTCGACGAGATCCCCGCGCTGGGCAGTCGCGACGCGGCCGCGGGTTGGTTGCCCCCCGTCGAGGAGCCGGCGACCGAGCAGCTCCTGCTGGGGCTGGTCACGGGGGAGGGCACCGACACGCTGGTGCTCTCCAACCCGGGTCTGGACGAGGCGCGGGTCGAGCTGCGGGTCGTGACCGCGGATGCGTCGTTCGTGCCCGAGGGGCAGGAGGAGATCCGGGTCTCCCCGGAATCGGTCAAGACCATCACCCTCACCGAGACGTTGCGCAGCCAGATCAGCTGAGGGGGCGCTGGCGCTCCAGGTCACCTCCACGGTGCCCGTGACCGCCGCCCTGCGCTCCGTGGTCGACGACGACCTGGTGCACGCGCCAGCCGTGACCGGCACGGAGTCCCCGATGACGGCGCTGGTGCCCGCCGGTGACGCGCGTCTGGTCCTGGCCAGGGCCGGTGGCGCGGGAGTGGCCCTGGTGGCGACGTACGGCGACGGCGAGCTGCTCGCCGAGAAGCGGGTCGAGCTCGCCGACGGCAGCGGCGGCGTCGTCGACCTGCCCGAGGGCACCGACCTGGTCCGGGTCACGCCGCGGCGGACCGACGTGGCCGCGAGCGTGGTCGTGACCGGTCGAGCGGGTGCCACCGTCGTACCGCTGCGTGAGCTGATCCGCTACGCGCTGATCCCCGACGTCCGACCCGGCCTCTCCTGAGCCGAGTCGGCCCGTCTTCACCCCAAATCGGTGCCGAGTCGGCCCGTTTTCACGCGAGGTAGGTGCCGAGTCGGCGTGAACTCACGCCGACTCGGGGCTTTGGACGTGCAGAAACGTGCCGACTCGGCTCAGTAGTCGCGGGGCCGGTAGCGGGGATCGACCAGGGCGGCATCGATGCCGAGCAGCTCGGCGACCTGCTCCACGACGACCGTCAGCACCAGCGCCTCGAGGTCGGAGCGGGTTTCCGCCCGGTGCTCGATCGGCCGGCGGAACAGCACCAGCCGGGTCGGCGCGCCCTTCGCGCCGCGCACCAGCGACGACAACGGCACGGTGTCGGGGTCCCAGTCGTCGGGGATCTGGGGAGCGTCCTCGACGGCGTACTCCAACAGCCCGAGCCGGTCCGACCAGCGCGCGTCGAGGTCGGCCACGATGTCGAGGACCAAGGAGTCGAACCGCTCCCCGCGCGTCCTCACCGTGGGTACGCCGGGCTCGAGCGGCAGCACGCCGGGGCCACGCATCCCGCGTCCTCGACGGTCCCGACGGTTTCGACGCGGGTGTCGGTCGGGGGTCTGCTGCTCCACGACCGCGAGCCTAAACGGCAACCCACCGGTCTGTGGGTACCGTCGTGGCCGTGAGTGGATCCCGTCGGTGTTCTCGGACAGCGTGCGACCGCCGGGCGGTCAACACGTTGACCTATGTGTACGCCGACCAGACCGCCGTGCTCGGCCCGCTCTCGACCTTCGCCGAGCCCCACGCCTACGACCTCTGTGACGTCCACAGCGGACGGCTCTCGGCCCCGCGAGGCTGGGAAGTGATGCGGCTCGCCCCCGACACGTCCGCGCAGGGTCCGACCCAGGACGACCTGCTCGCGCTCGCCGATGCGGTCCGCGAGGCCGGCCGCCCCCAGCAGCCGGCGCCGCCCGTCGCGTCGCTGGCCGACGAGACCGGGCGCGAGGTCCAGCGCCGAGGACACCTGCGCGTCCTCACCACCGACTGATCAGGCAGCGCACCCCCGGATAGGGTCGCGGCATGGCCACGACCGCTGACGTCGAGACACTCGACGCGCTCTTCAAGGCCTACGACGTCCGTGGCCTGGTTCCACAACAGCTCGACACCGACATCGCCCGCGCCGTCGGGTCCGCGTTCGTCGCGGTCACCGGGGCCGGCACGGTCGCGGTCGGTCACGACATGCGGGACAGCTCCCCCGAACTGGTCGACGCCTTCGCCGACGGAGCGGCCGGCGCCGGTGCCGACGTGGTCCTGATCGGGCTCTGCGCGACCGACCAGCTGTACTTCGCCTCCGGCACGCTCGACGTGCCCGGGGCGATGTTCACCGCGAGCCACAACCCGGCGGGGTACAACGGGATCAAGCTCTGCCGCGCCGGCGCCGTCCCGGTCGGCCGAGACAGCGGGCTGACGGAGATCCGCGACCTGGTCGCCGCGGGCGTGGCCGCACCGGCCACCGAGCGGGGGACCGTGCGCAGCCACGACCTGCTCTCGGCGTACGCCGGACACCTGGTGGGTCTGGCACCCGTGGTCGGGCCGGAGGCTGAAGGTCGTCGTCGACGCCGGCAACGGCATGGCCGGGTTGACGGTCCCGGCGGTCGCCGAGCTGCTCGGCACCGCCCAGGTCGAGCTGGTCCCGATGTACTTCGAGCTCGACGGCAGCTTCCCGCACCACGAGGCGAACCCGATCGATCCGGCCAACCTGGTCGACCTGCAGGCGCGCGTCGTCGAGGAGGGCGCCGACGTCGGCCTGGCCTTCGACGGCGACGCCGATCGGTGCTTCCTCGTCGACGAGCGCGGCGTCGCGGTGCCGCCCTCGACCCTCACCGCCTTGATCGCCGCGCGCGAGCTGCGCCGCCACCCGGGGTCGGTGGTGATCCACAACCTGATCACGAGCCGGGCGGTCCCCGAGATCGTCACCGAGCTCGGCGGGACCCCGGTCCGCACCCGCGTCGGCCACAGCTTCATCAAGGCCACCATGGCCGAGACCAGCGCGGTCTTCGGTGGCGAGCACAGCGGTCACTTCTACTTCCGCGACTTCTGGCGTGCCGATTCCGGGATGCTCGCCGCGCTCCACGCCCTCGCCGCGCTCGCCGAGACCGACCGGCCGCTCTCGGAGCTCCTCGCCGACTACACCCGCTACGCGGGCAGCGGCGAGCTCAACTCCGTCGTCGACGACGCCCACGGGGTCATCGACGCACTGCGGGCCACCTACGCCGCACGGGGCGACGTGACGCTCGACGAGCTCGACGGGCTGACCGTGAGCCATCCTGACTGGTGGTTCAACGTCCGACCGTCCAACACCGAACCTCTCCTCCGGCTCAACACCGAGGGGAAGGACCAGGCCACCATGGCCGAGGTCCGTGACACCGTCCTCAGTCAGATCAGGAGCCACCGATGAAGCTCGACCCGACCCTGCTCGCCATCATCGTCTGCCCGGACTGCCACGGTGAGCTGGCCGAGACCGGGGAGGAGCTGGTCTGCCAGGAGTGCGGCCTGGCCTACCCGGTGCGCGACGACATCCCGGTCCTGCTGGTCGACGAGGCCCGGCGTCCCGAGTGAGGTCCTGAGATGGCGACCTGGTTCGACGAGTCGCGCCTCGACGACGAGTCGGTCTGGCAACGTGCCGACGTCCGGTTGCGGGCGCTCGCCGAGGCCGGCGCCCGCGTACGCCGGGAGGCGGCCGAGGCAGCGGAGGCAACCGCCGAGGCGGTGGCCCGGGCAGCCGGGCAGCAGCGCCCGCGTGCGGTGGTCGCGGCCGGACCGGACTCGCGGCTGCTGCGGGCCGTGCTGGAGCCGTGGTGCCCGGTGCCGTTCGTGGCCTGGCCGAACCCGTCGCTCCCCGGCTGGGCCGGCGGACTCGACCTGGTCATCGTCCTCGCCCACGACGGCGGTGCGGGATCGGCGTCCGCGGTGGCCGAGGCGGTGCGCCGCGGCTGCCAGGTCGTCGTGGCCTGCCCACCCGGCTCGATGGTGGCCGAGCACGCGGCCGGCCGCTGGAGCACGATCCTGCCCACGCCGGGGCGCGACCAGCTCGCGACGGCCGTGGTCATGCTGGACTACCTCGAGCGGGTCCAGCTCGGACCTCGGGTCGACGCCGAGCGGGTCGCGACCGCCCTCGACGAGGTCGCCATCGCCTGCTCGCCCCACCGCGACCTGGCCGTCAACCCGGCCAAGATGCTCGCGATCGCGATGGCCGACACGCTCCCCGTGGTCTGGGGTGGCAGCGTCCTGGCCGCGCGCGCTGCTCGTCGGATCGCTGAGTCCCTGCGCCGGGTGAGTGGCCGCAGCGCACTGGCCGGCGACGCCGAGCACCTGCTGCCGGTCCTCGAGGCGACCCGGGCTCGCGACGTCTTCGACGACCCGTTCTCCGACGAGCCGCGCGACCTGCGGCCGATGCTGCTGGTGCTCGACGACGGGTCGGAGGAGCCGTTGGTCCGCGAGTCCCGTGGCCGGCTCCAGGCCGCGGCCGCCGCGCGCGGCGTACGCGTGGAGACGTTGACGACCGACGCCCCGACCGAGGTCGCCCGTTACGCGTCGCTCTTCCTCAGCGGGAGCTACGCCACCGAGTACCTCGGGCTCGGCCTGGTCGAGGACTGACCGCGGACTCCGGCGTCGTCGTCAAGGGCGTCGGCTACACCGGGTTCGGCGACTGGCCGACACCCACGGCGGACGCCTCAACCTCGTCATCGACCCCGATGGCGCGATCCTCCGCCGCAGCTCCCCAGCCACCCGCGGCTAGGCTGCTCCCCACGCTCACCGAAGGAGAATGATGGCTGGCGGGATCTTCGCCCTGCTCGACGACGTGGCCGCCCTCGCCAGGCTGGCGGCGGCCTCGGTCGACGACGTGGGCGCGGCGGCGGGCCGTGCCAGCGCCAAGGCGGCGGGCGTGGTGGTCGACGACACCGCGGTCACGCCGCAGTACCTCGCGGGGTCCGCCGCGGCGCGCGAGCTGCCGATCATCAAGAAGATCGCGATCGGCTCGCTGCGCAACAAGCTGCTGTTCATCCTTCCGGCCTCGCTGCTGCTGAGCCAGTTCCTGCCGGAGGCGCTGCCGGTGCTGCTGATCGTCGGTGGCACCTACCTCGCCTACGAGGGTGCGGAGAAGGTCTACGAACGCTTCACCGGCCACCACGAGGCCGAGGAGGAGCTGGCCGAGCAGGGCGAGTTCACCCCCGAGCACGAGCAGAAGACGGTCTCCGGCGCGATCCGCACCGACTTCATCCTGTCGGCCGAGATCATGGTGATCGCGCTGAAGGAGGTCGTGGACTCCGAGCCCGACGCCGGGCTCGTGATGCGCGCGGCCATCCTCACCGTGGTCGCCGTCCTGATCACGTTCCTGGTGTACGGCGTGGTCGCGCTGATCGTGAAGATGGACGACATCGGGCTGCGGCTGACCCTCCGCGACTCGCCGGCCGCGAAGCGGATCGGCCACGCGCTGGTGGGTGCGATGCCCAAGCTGCTCGCGGTGATCGCGCTGGTGGGCACCCTCGCGATGCTGTGGGTGGGCGGCCACATCCTGCTGATCAGTCTCGACGAGCTGGGTCTCCACGCGCTGTACGGGGTCGTCCACGACTGGGAGGTGGCGGTCCACGACGCCCTCGGCGGCGTGCTCGGCAGCTTCCTCGGTTGGGTGGTCAACACCCTGGCCTCCGCCGTGGTCGGGATCGTGGTCGGCGCGGTCGCGGTGGCCGCGATGCACCTCGTCCCGCGGAAGGCAGCTCGCGCGGATTCCTGAATCGGGTCGCCCGCGTCCTAGGCTTGAGCGTCCGCGTGGGAGATCCCGACAACGCGCAGATGCGCGGCGCAGACCTGGCTCCAACTTTTCGAGGAGACACCCGATGGACTTCAAGGTTGCCGACCTGACGCTGGCCGAGTACGGCCGCAAGGAGATCACCCTCGCCGAGCACGAGATGCCCGGCCTGATGGCGATGCGCGAGCGCTACGGCGTCGACAAGCCGCTGGCGGGTGCGCGGATCGCTGGCTCGCTCCACATGACCGTCCAGACCGCGGTGCTGATCGAGACGCTGGTCGCTCTCGGCGCCGAGGTCCGTTGGGCCTCCTGCAACATCTTCTCCACCCAGGACCACGCCGCCGCCGCGGTGGCGGTCGGCCCCGAGGGCACGGTCGACGCGCCGGCCGGCGTACCGGTCTTCGCCTGGAAGGGCGAGACCCTGGAGGAGTACTGGTGGTGCACCCAGCAGATCCTCGACTGGAACACCGGGCCGGGCGTCACCGGACGCTTCGCCAACATGATCCTCGATGACGGCGGCGACGCCACGATGCTGCTCCACCTCGGCCTCGAGGCGGAGAAGACCGGTGTCGCACCCGACCCGGCCACCGCCACGAGCGCCGAGCAGAAGATCGTCTTCTCCGTCGTGCAGGCCTCGCTGGCCGAGAGCACCGAGCGCTGGACCCGGATCGCGGGTGAGATCAAGGGCGTGACCGAGGAGACCACCACCGGTGTCCACCGCCTCTACGACATGCTCAAGGAGGGCTCGCTCCTCTTCCCGGCGATCAACGTCAACGACTCCGTCACCAAGTCGAAGTTCGACAACAAGTACGGCTGCCGCCACTCGCTGATCGACGGCATCAACCGCGCCACCGACGTCCTCATCGGCGGCAAGGTCGCGGTCGTGTGCGGCTACGGCGACGTCGGCAAGGGCTGTGCCGAGTCGCTGCGCGGCCAGGGCGCCCGGGTCATCGTCACCGAGATCGACCCGATCTGCGCGCTGCAGGCCGCCATGGACGGCTACCAGGTCACCACCTTGGACGACGTCCTCGAGGACGCCGACATCATCATCACCGCGACCGGCAACCAGGACGTCGTGACCGTCGAGCAGATGGGCCGGATGAAGCACCAGGCGATCTTGGGCAACATCGGTCACTTCGACAACGAGATCGACATGGCCGGCCTGGAAACCCTCCCGGGCGTCGAGCGCAACACCGTGAAGCCGCAGGTGGACGTCTGGACCTTCCCCTCCGGGAAGACGATCATCGTCTTGTCCGAGGGCCGGTTGATGAACCTGGGCAACGCGACCGGTCACCCGAGCTTCGTGATGTCGAACTCCTTCACCAACCAGGTGCTGGCCCAGATCGAGCTCTTCACCAAGCCCGAGGACTACCCCGTGGGGGTCTACGTGCTGCCCAAGCACCTCGACGAGGAAGTGGCCCGACTGCACCTCGGCGCGCTCGGTGTGAAGCTCACCGAGCTCTCCCCGGAGCAGTCCAGCTACCTCGGAATCGCCGTCGAGGGACCCTACAAGCCCGATCACTACCGATACTGACCACCATCGGTCGGGCACTATGGGGTACATGAGCCAGGCAGCAGAGGTCGCATCCCGCGCGCGCATCCTGGTCGTCGACGACGATGCCTCGCTCGCGGAGATGCTGACGATCGTCCTCCGGCAGGAGGGCTTCGAGAGCCAGAGCTGTCCGCGCGGCGACCAGGCGATGGAGCTGTTCCGCGCCTACAAGCCTGACCTGGTGCTGCTCGACCTGATGCTGCCCGGCAAGGGCGGCATCGACGTCTGCAGGGAGATCCGCGCCGAGTCCGGCGTACCGATCGTGATGCTGACGGCCAAGGGCGACACCGTGGACGTCGTGCTCGGCCTCGAGTCGGGAGCCGACGACTACATCGTCAAGCCGTTCAAGCCCAAGGAGCTGGTCGCGCGGATCCGGGCGCGGGTACGCCGCTTCGACACGCCCGCCCCCGAAGCGCTGACCATCGGCGACCTGGAGATCGACGTCGCCGGACACTCCGTGACCCGGGGTGGTCGCCCGATCAACCTCACGCCGCTCGAGTTCGACCTGCTGGTGTGCCTGGCGCGCAAACCGTGGCAGGTCTTCAGCCGCGAGGTGCTGCTCGAGGACGTGTGGGGCTACCGCCACGCCGCCGACACCCGGCTGGTCAACGTGCACGTCCAGCGGCTGCGGTCGAAGGTCGAGCACGACCCCGAGAACCCCGAGATCGTGGTCACCGTCCGCGGCGTCGGGTACAAGGCCGGCACGGCCTAGGCCGCTGCCGTGGCACTCGACCAGCTGGGCCGCCAGCGCGCCGGTGACGTGGTCAAGCGCGTCCTCACGTTCTGGCGACGCTCGATCCAGGTGCGGGTCGTGGCCAGCACAGTGGTGCTCTCGGCGCTGGTGATCGGCATCGTCGGGTGGTTCCTGGTGCAACAGACCCGCGACGGCCTGCTCGAGCAGCGTGAGGAGGCCGCTGTGAGCGAGGCGACGCGCGTCACCGCCGAGGCTCGTGATCGGCTCACCCGGGTGCCGCCGACGGAGACCGACGTGGCCACCCAGCTCACCGACCTGGTCGAGCCGATCATCGAGCTGGGGTCGACCCGGGACTTCGCGGTCGTGCTGAGCGGTCCGGCCGGCCAGTCGCGGATCGCGGACTCCGCGCAGTACACGCCGCGGCTCGACACCGCCAGTGTGCCGACGTCGATGGAGGAGCGCTTCGACGTCAGTGGCGTCGGCACGGCGTTCACCTACTCCGAGCTGCGCGCGAGCGAGCCCGACGGCTCGACGACCGCTGAGCCTGCCATCGTGGTCGGCTCACAGATCCGGCTGCCGGCCGACTCCCAGACCTACACCCTCTACTTCCTGTTCCCTCTCACCGACGAGGCCGCGACGCTCGGTCTGCTGGGCCGGGCGATGCTCACCGCCGCCGGCCTGCTGGTCCTCCTCGTGGCCGGGCTGACCTGGCTGGTGACCCGCCAGGTCGTGACCCCGGTCCGGATGGCGCGCCGCGTGGCGGAGCGGTTGGCGGCCGGCCAGTTGCAGGAACGGTTGCGAGTGTCCGGCGAGGACGACCTGGCTCGGCTGGCGACGTCCTTCAACCAGATGGCCACCAACCTGCAGCGACAGATCCGCCAGCTCGAGGAGCTCTCCCGCGTGCAGCGACGATTCGTCGCCGACGTGTCCCACGAGCTGCGGACGCCGCTCACGACGGTCCGGATGGCCGGTGACGTGCTGCACGACGCGCGGGCCGGCTTCGACCCGACCACCGCCCGCGCCGCCGAGCTGCTGCAGACCGAGCTGGACCGGTTCGAGGGACTGCTGGTCGACCTGCTCGAGATCAGCCGCTTCGATGCCGGCGCGGCGGTGCTGGAGATCGACGACGTCGACCTGGTCGGCGTCGCCCACCGGATCGTCGGTGCCACGGAGGCGCTGGCCCGCCAGAACAACTGCCGGGTGATCGTCGAGGCTCCCGACCACCCGTGCCTCGCGGAGGCCGACGTACGACGGGTCGAGCGCATCGTTCGCAACCTGGTCACGAACGCGATCGACCACGCCGAGAGCCGCGACGTCCGGCTCCTGGTCGCCGGTGACGACCACGCGGCCGCCATCGCCGTCCGCGATCACGGCGTCGGCCTCGCGGTGGGGGAGTCCGCGATGGTCTTCAACCGCTTCTGGCGCGCCGACCCCGCGCGGGCCCGTACCAGCGGCGGCACCGGACTCGGGCTCTCCATCGCCCTCGAGGACACCCACCTCCACGGTGGCTGGCTGCAGGCGTGGGGGCGGCCGGGTGAGGGCGCGCAGTTCCGGCTGACCCTGCCCCGGCGGGCCGCCGGCGTGCTGCGTCGCAGCACCCTTCCCCTGGTCCCCGATGACGCCACGGAGCCGGTCCGATGAGGCGCGGCATCGTGGCGCTGCTCGGCTGCCTGGCGGTGGCCACGTCCGGCTGCGTCGGCATCCCCGTGGACGGGCCCATCGTCGAGGCCGAGACCGCGGTCGGGTCCGGTGAGGGGTTGGCGCTCTACAACGATCCACCGTCACCGGCGCCGGGTGCCCCCCCGACCGACATCGTCAAGGGGTTCCTGGACGCGCAGACCGCCATCCCGCTGCAGACCAACACCGCCAAGGAGTTCCTCACCACCGAGGAGGCGGCGACGTGGCGGCCCGAGCTGCGCACCATCACCTACGCAGCGGCCTCGTTGCCCCAGGGCAGCAACCGGGTCTCCATCGAGCTCGACGGAGCCAACCAGATCGACCCGCGAGGTTCGTGGCTGGGCCCACTGCCGCGCGATGCGCAGGAGCTGGGCTTCACGATGGAGCGCCAGGACGGTGAGTGGCGCATCGCCGACGCTCCGGACGCACTCGTCGTGCCGGAGTCGTGGTTCAGCCAGGCCTATCGTCGGGTGTCGCTCCACTACCTCGACCCGACCGGCACCATCTTGGTGCCAGAGCCGGTGTTCGTGCCGCGCGGCGACCAGCTCGGCAGCTCCCTGGTCGACGCGCTGTTGAAGGGCCCGCGCGGCCGGCTGGCACAGGTCCAGCGCAGCGCGATCCCGCCCGGCCTCGAGCTCGACCTGTCGGTCTCGCTCACCCGGGACGGCACCGGCGAGGTCGACCTCATCGGTGGTGTGTCGATGCCCACCGGACAGGACGCTGCGCTGATGGTCGCCCAGATCGCACGGACCCTGTCCCAGGACTCCGCCTACACCGCCTTCCGGGTGAACATCGACGGGCAGCCGGTGACGCTCTCCAGCGGCATGACGACGTTTCCGATGGACCAGGGGGCCTCCCTCGACCCCGCCGCGCCCCAGGCGACGTCGCTCGTGTTCGGGCTGCGTGAAGGGCGGCTGGTCTCCGGCGCCCCCGGCGCCCTGACCCCGGTGACCGGGCCGATGGGAACCGAGGTGCAGGACATCCGGTCGGTCGGGGTCAACCTCACCGGCGCCCGCGTTGCGGGCGTCACGACCGACGGTGCCCGCGTGCTGCTCACCGAGGTGCGCGCCCCGGATGCCGACGTCACCGAGATTCTGCCCGGAGGCTCCGACCTGCTGCCGCCGGCCTGGGACTTCGCCGACCGGTTGTGGCTGGTCGATCGCACCGCCACCGGCGCCCGCGTCTCGGTCTACGACGAGGGATCGGGGCTTCGCGAGGTGAGGTTCCGCGGCGTCACCGGAGAGGACATCTCCCAGTTCCTGGTCTCGCGTGACGGCTCGCGACTCGTCGCCGTTCTCGATCGGCCGGGCGGTGACCAGGTGCTCGTCAGCCGGATCCGCTACAACGGGCGCGGTCGTGCGGTCGGCGGCACGCGGGCTCGCGAGATCGCCTGGGACGACCAGGCCCGGCTGCGGGTGCTGGACATCGGCTGGTCCTCGCCGACCTCCATCGTGGTCGCCCACCGGCTCACCGGCGACCTCCACCAGGTGCGCACCATGGCCGTCGACGGCGCTCCCACCGGTCTGTCCGGCCTCGCGGCCACGGTGCAGGAGCGACCGCGTGAACTGGTCTCGTCACCCCGCGCCAGCGATCCGGTGTACGTCAACACCCGCAGCGGGCTGATCGACGTGCTCAGCCTGTCGCTCGTGGCGTCCCCCGAACCCGATCTGACCTCCCTCACCTACGTCGGCGGCTGATCGGTTCTCCACAGCAGGGGAGACCTCCGTTGCGGTGTCGGGGAGCGCGTGGTCCGATCGCCGCGTGACCTCGTCCGGCGGAGTCCTGCGGGATGCCGCGATCGACCTCCTCCTCGGCGGCGCCTGCGTCGGGTGCCTCCGGCCTGGGCGTTCGTTGTGCGCCGACTGCCGCGCCGGCTTCCCGGACACTCCCCGGCAGGCCTGGCCGACCCCGTCCCCGCCGGGGCTCGCCACGCCGTGGGCGGCGGGCGACTACGACCGCACCGTGCGGGCCGCGTTGCTGGCCCACAAGGAGCGGCACGTCTCAGGGCTGGCGGCGCCGCTCGCCTGCCTGCTTGCGCACGCGGTGGTCGCCTCAGGTCCGGGGCCGCTGCTGCTGGTGCCGGTGCCGAGCCGACCCGGGGTCGTCCGGTCACGTGGACACGACCCGCTCCTCGACGTCGTACGCCGCACGGCGCAGCTCGTGCCGGGGGCGACCGTGGCGCGGCTGCTTCGCTCGCGCGGCGGGGTGCTCGACCAGGCGGGCCTCACCGCTGACCAGCGGGCCGCGAACCTGGCCGGGTCGCTGTGGTGCCCGAGCGCCGGGCTGCGCCGGTTCGGGGGCCGACCCGCCCGGGTCGTGGTCTGTGACGACGTGATCACGACCGGCGCGACGGCGCGCGAGGCCCAGCGCGCGTTGGGCGCCTCCGGCCTGCCCGTGAGTGCGATCGCCGTCATCGCGGCGACGCGCCGGCGCGCGCCGGGCCGGCCGGACAGCGAATTGTCCGGTCCACGGCTTTCGCCGTGAGGGGCGGTCGACTAGCGTCTCCATATGGAGTCCGTCCGGGTCCGTGGTTGCGTCGTCGGAACGCCCCGGTTGCCCGGAGCGTTGCGGCGACTAGCCGATGCCAGTCGCAGGCGAAACGGCCCACGTAACCCCACTCCCCACATTCGGGGGGCAGGGGGATCACGGTGCGGCTTAGAAGTAAGTCCTGCCTCAAGCGGTTCGTCAGATGCGAGCCGCCGCGGGAGAAGGTCAGTAGTGGCATGCAAGCTGCGAGAGCCTCAGCAGGCGGTTGTGGGGACGAAGACCAGGTCGGCCGGGCGGACTCCATGCTCGTCACATCCCACCAACTGGCTCATCCCAGGCACAGGAGGTTGACATGGAAGTTGTCGTCACGGGTCGTCACATCGAACTCTCGGATCGGTTCCGCACCCATGTGAGCGAGAAGCTCTCCCGACTCGAGAAGCATGACCACCGGATCATGCGAGTCCAGGTCGAGGTGGAAAGTGAACGAAACCCGCGGCAACACGACCGTGCGATCAAGGTCGAGCTGACCGCCTTCTCGAAGGGCCCCGTCATCCGAGCGGAGGCGGCCGCCGAGGACAAGATGAGTGCGCTCGACCTGGCCCTGGACAAGATGGCCTCCCAGATGCGCAAGGCCGCCGATCGGCGCCGCGTCCACCGGGGGCGGCCACCCGCTTCGGTGGGGGAGACGCTGGCCGGGATGGAGACCGTGCCGCCGCCCGCGCCGGCCGAGGAGACCGTCGTCGAGCGCAACGTCGGCCCGATCGCCGTGACCGGTGACGGCCCGCTCGTGGTGCGCGAGAAGAGCCACCCGGCGTCCCCGATGACCCTCGACCAGGCGCTCTACGAGATGGAGCTGGTCGGGCACGACTTCTACCTGTTCGTCGACAAGGAGAGCGAGCGTCCCTCCGTCGTCTACCGCCGGCGCGGCTATGACTACGGCGTGATCTCCCTGGAGCTGGGAAGCGCCTGACGTCGGTTCCACAGATCCGATGTAACGCCGGGTCATCACCTCTGTCGCCTACGACACTTCTCAGTGGGGACAGGTGATGACCCGGCGTTACAAGCCTCCGAGGGGCTGACCCGCCGCTCGCTTCGCTCCTGTCGGCTGGGCCCCATGGGATTCGAGACGTGCCATGATGGCGCCCGTGACGACCAACGCGGTCGACACCGGCGAACCGATCCGGGTGCTGGTGGTCGACGACCAAGAACTTTTCCGTCGTGGCCTGACCATGCTGCTGGCCAGCGAGCAGGGCATCGAGGTCGTGGGTGAGGCCGGCGACGGCCTCGAGGGCACCACGTTGGCCGAGTCCGTGGCGCCCGACGTGGTGCTGCTCGACGTACGGATGCCGAAGCGCTCGGGCATCGAGGCCTGCCTGGCCATCAAGGAGAGCGTCCCGTCGGCGAAGATCATCATGCTGACCGTCTCCGACGAGGAGGCCGATCTCTACGAAGCGGTCAAGAGCGGCGCGTCCGGCTACCTCCTCAAGGACTCCTCGATCGAGGAGGTCGCCCAGGCGGTGCGGGTCGTCTCCGACGGCCAGTCACTGATCAGCCCGTCGATGGCGGTCAAGCTGATCGACGAGTTCAAGCAGATGTCGCGTCCCGACAAGGGCACCGGCCCGGGCCTGCGGCTCACCGAGCGTGAGCTCGAGGTCCTGCGCCTGGTCGCGACCGGCATGAACAACCGCGAGATCGCCAAGCAGCTGGTGATCAGCGAGAACACCGTCAAGAACCACGTCCGCAACATCTTGGAGAAGCTGCAGCTGCACTCCCGGATGGAGGCCGTGATGTATGCCGTCAAGGAAAAGCTCCTGGACCTTCCCTGACGCCCAGCACGCACGCTGGCGGCGTTGTCGTCGGTCGACGGCCCGCTCCGCTCGAAGGCCGCCTTCCCTCCTCCGCCTTGCCATCGCACGCCCTGGACGCCAGGGACACCCAGCACGCACGCTGGCGGCGTTGTCGTCGGTCGACGGCCCGCTCCGCTCGAAGGCCGCCTTCCCTCCTCCGCCTTGCCATCGCACGCCCTGGACGCCAGGGACACCCAGCACGCACGCTGGCGGCGTTGTCGTCGGTCGACGGCCCGCTCCGCTCGAAGGCCGCCTTCCCTCCTCCGCCTTGCCATCGCACGCCCTGGACGCCAGGGACACCCAGCACCCGCGCTGGCGGCGTTGCCGTCGCAGCCCCGACGCGGGGACCCTGTCGGCGCCACATGGTTGAGTTCTGTCTGTGACGACGTCGCTCTCGAAGGCGCAGGCGCGCCGGATCGCGCTGGCCGCCCAGGGCTTCCTCGACCCGCCCCACACCGCGCCGACGATGCGGACCTTCAGTCGGACGCTCGGCCGCACCGGCGTGCTGCAGGTGGACTCCGTCAACGTGTTGGCCCGTGCCCACCTGATGCCGCTCTACTCACGGATGGGGCCCTACGACCTCGGGCTCCTCGCCCGGGCTGCCTCGGGCAGCGAGACCCGTCGGGTGCTCGAGTACTGGGCCCACGTCCAGGCCTTCATGCCGGTCGACCTGTGGCCCGCCATGCAGTGGCGGATGGACTCCTACCGGGCGCAGCGAGGCAAGTGGGGATTCACCGCCGACGCCACCCTGGAACCGGCGGTCCTCGCTGCCGTCCGCGAACGAGGCCCGGTGACCGCCCGGGATCTCGACCACGAGTTCAGCGGCCCGCGCACCAAGGAGCACTGGGGGTGGAACTGGTCGGACGCCCGCAAGGTGCTCGACTACCTCTTCCTCGTCGGTGACGTCGCCGTCGCGGGCCGCACCACCCAGTTCGAGGTGCTCTACGACGTCCCGGAGCGGGTGCTGCCGCGTGCGGTGCTGGAGGCACCCACGCCGACCCCTGCGGACGCCGGCCGCGAGCTGGTCCGGCGGGCCGCCCGCTCCCACGGCGTCGGCACCGCCGGCTGCCTGGCCGACTACTACCGGATGCGGACGATTCCGGCCACGGGTGGCGACGCCGGGCAGCCCGACGCGCAGCGCGCGATCCGTGAGCTGGTCGAGGCCGGCGAGCTGGAGGAGGTCCGGATCGAGGGGTGGAAACGACCCGCCTTCCTCGACACCAGTGCCCGCCGTCCCCGCGCGGTGCGCGCCCGGTCGCTGCTGAGCCCGTTCGACCCGCTGGTCTGGGAGCGCACCCGCACCGAGTCGATCTTCGACTTCCACTACCGGATCGAGATCTACGTCCCGGCCCCGCAGCGGCGCCACGGCTACTACGTGCTGCCGTTCCTGCTCGGTGACGAGATCGTGGGCCGGGTCGACCTCAAGGCGGACCGGGTCGGTCGCAGGCTGCTGGTGCTCGCGGCGTACGCCGAGGACGGGGCGCCGGTCGACACCGCCGCCGAGCTCGCGATCGAGCTGCGGCGGCTGGCCGGCTGGCTGGGCCTCGACGACATCGTGGTGGGTCCGCGGGGGGACCTCGCCGGCCCGCTCGGCGCCGAGCTCGCGTGAACCGGTCCCGCCGTGGGTTCGGGTCCTGCTTCGGCCGCTGGGTAGCATGACCGATGGCCTCCGCGGGACCGTGGGTGCCGCCCAGACGTCAACTCCAGGAGTAAGTCCCCAGTGCCTGCCATCTTCGACAAGATCCTCCGCATCGGCGAGGGCAAGATCATCCGTCAGCTGGAGTCGATCACCCAGGCTGTCAGCGCGGTGGAGGACGACTTCGTCGCCATGAGCGACGACGAGCTGCGCGGCATGACCGAGGAGTTCCGCAGGCGGCTCGCCGACGGGGAGACGCTCGACGACATCATGCCGGAGGCCTTCGCCACGGTCCGCGAGGCCGCGAACCGGGTGATCGGTCAGCGTCACTACGACGTCCAGATCATGGGCGGCGCCGCACTCCACCTCGGCAACATCGCCGAGATGAAGACCGGCGAGGGCAAGACGCTGGTGGCGACCCTGCCGTCCTACCTCAACGCGCTCGAGGGCAAGGGCGTCCACGTCGTCACCGTGAACGACTACCTCGCCAAGTACCACGCGGAGTGGATGGGCCGGATCCACCACTTCCTCGGCCTCACCACCGGCGTGATCCTGCCGTCGATGCGCCCGGACGAGCGTCGCGAGGCCTACGCCTGCGACATCACCTACGCCACCAACAACGAGCTCGGCTTCGACTACCTCCGCGACAACATGGCCAGCGAGCTCGCGGACTGCGTGCAGCGGGGCCACAACTTCACCATCGTCGACGAGGTCGACTCGATCCTCGTCGACGAGGCGCGGACCCCGCTCATCATCAGCGGCCCGACCCAGGACGAGGTCCGCTGGTACGGCGAGTTCTCCAAGATCGCGGCCAAGCTGAGCCGCGACATCGACTACGAGGTCGACGAGAAGAAGCGCACCATCTCCGTGCTGGAGCCCGGCATCACCAAGGTCGAGGACCACCTCGGCATCGAGAACCTCTACGAGTCGGTGAACACGCCGCTGATCTCCTTCATGCACAACTCGATCAAGGCCAAGGAGCTGTTCCGCAACGACAAGGAGTACGTCGTCATGAACGGCGAGGTGCTCATCGTCGACGAGCACACCGGCCGCATCCTGTCGGGCCGCCGCTACAACGACGGCCTGCACCAGGCCATCGAGGCGAAGGAGGGTGTCGAGGTGCGCGAGGAGTACCAGACGCTCGCCACGATCACGCTCCAGAACTACTTCCGCCTCTACGACAAGCTCTCCGGCATGACCGGTACGGCCATGACCGAGGCCAGCGAGTTCGACAAGATCTACGGCCTCGGCGTGGTCCCGATCCCGACCAACAAGCCGATGCAGCGCGCGGACCAGCCCGACCTCGTCTACCGCACCGAGGAGGCGAAGTACGACGCCGTCGTCGAGGACATCGCCGAGCGCAGCCGGCGGGGTCAGCCGGTCCTGGTCGGCACCGTCTCGGTCGAGAAGTCCGAGCACCTCTCCGCCAAGCTGAAGAAGCTCAACGTCCCCCACACCGTCCTGAACGCCAAGCAGCACGCCGATGAGGCCAAGGTCGTCGCGCTCGCGGGTCACAAGGGCTCGGTCACGGTGGCGACCAACATGGCCGGACGAGGCACCGACATCATGCTGGGCGGGTCGGTCGACTTCCTGGCCGACGAGGCGCTGCGCAAGCAGGGTCTCGACCCGGTCGAGACGCCCGACGAGTACGACGCCGCGTGGCCGGGCATGGTCGAGACGATCAAGGCGCAGGTCGCCAACGAGCACGACGAGGTGAAGGAGCTCGGCGGCCTCTACGTGGTCGGCACCGAGCGGCACGAGTCGCGCCGCATCGACAACCAGCTGCGCGGTCGTTCCGGCCGTCAGGGCGACCCGGGCGAGTCCCGGTTCTACCTGTCCCTCGAGGACGAGCTGATGCGACTGTTCAAGTCGGAGTGGGTCGACCGGATCCTGACCGTCATGCGGATCCCCGACGACGTCCCGATCGAGAACAAGCGGGTCACCGGCGCGATCGCCAACGCGCAGGGTCAGGTCGAGTCGCAGAACTTCGAGTCCCGCAAGAACGTCCTCAAGTACGACGACGTGATGAGCCGGCAGCGCGAGGTCATCTACGGCGAGCGCCGCAAGGTGCTCGAGGGTGCCGACCTCGAGTCGCAGATGCGCGAGTTCATCAACGACGTCGTCGAGGGCTACGTCGCCACGACCACGGCCGAGCTCGCCGAGGAGTGGGACCTCGACGCGCTCTGGGCCGCACTCGGACAGCTCTACACCGTCGGCATCGACCAGGCGGCCTACGTCGAGCAGCACGGCGGCCGCGACGGGCTGTCCCGTGAGCGGATGACCGAGGACCTGCAGGCCGACGCGCAGGCGGCGTACGACCGCCGGATCGCGGAGGTGACCGAGGACGTGATGCGTGAGCTCGAGCGCCGTGTCGTGCTGTCCGTGCTGGACCGCAAGTGGCGCGAGCACCTCTACGAGATGGACTACCTGCGCGAGGGCATCTACCTGCGTGCCTACTCACAGCGCGACCCGCTGGTCGAGTACCAGCGCGAGGGCTTCGACATGTTCGCCGCGATGATGAACGGCATCAAGGAGGAGTCGGTCGGGTTCCTGTTCAACCTCGAGGTCTCCGTCGAGGAGGACGAGGACGAGGTCGAGGAGGAGGTCGCGGAGCCGCTGCGTGCGGAGGTTCCCACAGCGTCGGCGTCGGCCGCCGCTGCCACGGCGACTCGTGAGGCGCCGCAGATCCGCGCCCGCGGTCTGGAGAAGGCGAAGGCGCCGTCGAAGCTGACCTACTCCGGTCCGGAGGAGGGAGTCGGCCCGGTCGGCGACGACAACGTCGCCGCTGTCCGCAGCACCCCCGCCTCCAACGCCGACGATCCCTTCGCGACGGCCGGCCGGAACGAGGAGTGCCCCTGCGGGTCGGGCAAGAAGTTCAAGAAGTGCCACGGCGCTCCGGGCGGCCCCACCGGGCTGACGGCCCGCGCCAACGGCTGACTGAGCACGGTCGGACCGGGCGGGGCGGGGTCACGCGAACTCGAGCGCGACCGCCTGCCAGCGGTCCGACCGCTGCTCGAACCGGACGGCCACCGCACGCGAGCGCTGTCCGTAGCGCACCCGCGCGCTGACCTCGGCGACCTCGTCGCCGACCCAGCAGGTGTGGACGCTCTCGACCTGCGGCCGCACCTGCTGCACCCGGATCGCTGCCGACTCCCTCAGCGCCGCGGCGCGCACCAGCTGCGCCCGCCGGGCCAGGTCCTCGTACACCGACGGGATCGCCCAGCGCAGCAGCTGGGACACCGGGCGGTCGCCGCCGGCGATCTCGACGGCCGCCTGCGTGAACCGGTGGGCCCACACCTCCAGCCGCTGCCGCTCACGGGGTTCGAGCCGCAGCACGGCGGCCAGCGGCGGAGGTTCGTAGGACTCCTCCGGCCCGCGTCCGAGGTCGAGCGCGAGGGTGCCCTGGACGGTGGCGACCGGCTCGGGTCGCAGCGGCACGACCTTCTCGTGGTACGGCGACATGGTGACTCCTCTCATCGTGGGTGGCTCTCCAGCGGGGGCAGCAGCAGCCGCTGGCCGGGCCGGATCACGTCGGGGTCGAGCCCGACGGTGTCGAGGTTCGCCCGGTAGATGGCTCGCCACCGACGATCGATCTCGTCGACAGGGGCGTCCTGCGACAGGGTGGCTCGGGCGATGCTCCAGAGCGTGTCGCCGGGAGCGACACGGACCTCGGTCGGGGCGGGCGCGGTGTCGGCGACCGGGGTGGTCCGACCGCTTCCGAGTGCCCCGATCCACGCAGTGGTCGTGGTCGTGCGGTCCGGCAGCGGCAGGCCGACGAGCAACGCCTGGGTGGTGCCGGACGACTCCGGTGGCGGCGCGGGCCGGTCGGCGTGGACCGGGACGGCCAGTCCGCCGGCGAGCGACAGGCCGCACGCGGCCAGCACCGCGCGTCGTACGACGCGGGGGACACCGGACCGCGCGGGCCGACCGCGCCAGCCGTCGACCACCACGAGGGTGGTCAGCACCCAGCCCCACGTGACGCATCCCGCGGCCGCGACCGCACAGCCGCTCACCAGCCACGACTCGAAGCCCCCCGAACCCACGCCGTCGAGCGGTGCCGGGAGCAGCCAGGCCACGAGCAGTGCGGCGACTGCGGTCGCCACCCCCCAGACGGTGAGGCATCGCACGCTGCTGGTCATGGCACAAACCCTTCGTTTGCATCTGTTTGCGTTAGCCAACGCCTGATCGCGACAGATTGCAACCCTCCATCCACAGGATGTGGCAGGCTCGCGCCGATGAACTGGGACGAGCAGTTGTTCGCCGTGCTCGATGACCTCGAGCAGCAGGCCGAGTCGCTCTACGACGCCGAACGCGTTGCCGAGGTGGCCGATCGGAGCCGGGCGGAGTACGGGGCGGTCACGCTCGCCAGCCGACTGATGGCCTCCCTGGAGTCCGAGATCTCCCTCGACGTGCGGGGAGTCGGCCGGGTCGCGGGCAGGCTGCAGCGGGTGGCGGCCGGCTGGTTGCTGCTGGAGGCGACGGCCGGGCAGTGGGTGATCCCGCTCGCCGCGGTCACCTCGGTCGGCGGCGCCTCGCCGCGATCGGTGCCCGAGGTGGCGTGGTCACCGGTCACCCGGCTCGGTCTGGGCTCGGCGCTGCGCCGCCTCAGCGAGGCGGGGGAGCGGTGTCTGGTCCACCGCGTCGACGCGGCAGCCCTCGACGGCGTCGTACGCCGCGTGGGAAAGGACTTCGCCGAGGTCGAGCTGGCGCCGCAGCGGATCGAGCTGGTCGCGTTCAGCGCGGTGGCCGCCGTCCAGAGCCGCCCCTGACCAGTTCCCCGGCTACGTCGCCTCGACGTCGTACGGCGGGACCTCACCGTCGCCGAGGGGGCGCAGGCCGCGGCGCTGGGGGCGCTTGGCCTCGGCCTCGGCTTCCTCCATCGCCTCGACGATGTGCTTGCGGACGATGGTGCGGGGGTCGAGGTCGCGGAGCTCGAGGTCGGAGAACTGCGGACCGAGCTCGCTGCGGATCTCGTCGCGGGCACCGGTCGCGAACAACTTCATCCGGTGCAGGAACCGACCGGCCTGCTTGGCGAACTCCGGCAGCTTGTCGGGACCGAAGATGACCACAGCCACCAGCGCGATGACCGCCATCTCGGGGAGCCCGACTCCGAACACGGGTCAGAACTTACTGGTGGGTGTCAATCCGAGCTGCATGCCCGCGAGTCCGCGGCTCCGTCCGGAGAGCCGCGTGGCCACCTCGACCAGCACCTCGGCCGCCGGTGCCGTGGGGTCGGACTCCACGATCGGCTTGCCGGAGTCGCCGCCCTCGCGCAACGCGGTGTCGAGGGGGATCCGGCCGAGCACCGGGACGTCGTACCCGAACCGCTGGGACAAGGTCGCCGCGACCCGATCCCCCCCACCGGAGCCGAACAGCTCGATCTGGTGCTCGGGTCCGCAGTGGGGGCAGGCCAGGAAGCTCATGTTCTCGATGACGCCCACCACACGCTGGTGCATCATCGACGCCATCGTCCCGGCGCGCTCGGCCACCTCGGCGGCGGCCTCCTGCGGGGTGGTGACCACGATGACCTCGGCACTCGGAAGGTGCTGGCCCAGCGAGATCGCCATGTCGCCGGTGCCCGGCGGCAGGTCGAGCAGCAGTACGTCGAGGTCGCCCCAGTAGACGTCGGAGAGCATCTGCACGAGAGCGCGGTCGAGCATCGGGCCGCGCCAGGCGACGACCTGGTCGCGGCGCGGCTTGAGCATGCCGATCGAGATGACCGAGACGCCGGACGCCGTCGGCACCGGCATGATCAGCTCCTCGACCTGGGTCGGCCGGTGGTCGGCCACGCCCAGCATCGCCGGCACGCTGTGGCCGTAGATGTCGGCGTCGACGATGCCGACCTTGAGACCTTGCGCCGCCATCACCAGGGCCAGGTTCACCGTCACCGACGACTTGCCCACGCCACCCTTGCCGCTGGCGATCGCGAACACCTTGGTGAGCGAGCCGGGCTGGGAGAAGGGGATCTCGCGCTGCGCCTGGCCGCCGCGCAGGTTCTCCTGCAGACCGGAGCGCTGCTCGGCGGTCATCACGCCGAGCGTGAGGTCGACCGCGGTGACGCCCTCGACCGCACCCACAGCCGTGGTGACGTCACGGTTGATCGTGTCCTTGAGGGGGCAACCGGCGACGGTGAGCAGCACCGTGACCCGGACCAGGCCGTCGTCGGCGATGTCGACGGAATCGACCATGCCGAGATCGGTGATCGGTCGTTTGATCTCAGGGTCGTTGACGGTCGCGAGGGCGGCGTTGACGCGGTCGAGCAGGGAGGAACTCATGATGGGCCCAGCCTAGTTGGCCGGTGGTGCGCCGGCTCCCCCCGGTGGCCTCAGGCGTCGGGCGTGGCCCTGGTCTCACCGGCGCCGCCGCCAGCACTGCCGTCGTCCCGGCTCCGCTCGTCGAGCTCGGCGAGCAGGGCCCTGAGCTCGGAGCGCACGTAGTCGCGGGTCGCGACCTCGCCGATGGCCATCCGCAGCGACGCCATCTCGCGCGCCAGGAACTCCATGTCGGCGTGGGCGCGGGCGTTGGCCTGGCGGTCCCGCTCGGCGATGACCCGGTCGCGGTCCTCCTGCCGGTTCTGCGCGAGCAGGATCAGCGGTGCGGCGTACGACGCCTGCAGGCTGAGCATCAGGGTCAAGAAGATGAACGGGTAGAGGTCCCAGCCGAGGTCGCCGGGTGCCAGCCAGTTCCACGCCACCCAGACCACGACGAAGAGGGTCATGTAGAGCAGGAACCGGGCCGTGCCCATGAAGCGCGCGAACTGCTCGGCGAACGAGCCGAACGCGTCGGCGTCGTACGTCGGACGCCGCACCAGGGAGCGGCGGACCTCGGTCGGGGTGTCGAGCCGGCCGCGACGGGGCTCAGCCATGACGGAACCCGGCCGTCTGGTTGCCGGCGGCGTCATCGCGCCAGTTGACGGGCAGCATGTGGTCGAGCAGGTCGTCGACGGTCACCGCGCCGAGCAGCCGGCCCTCCTCGTCGACCACCGGCGCGGCGACCAGGTTGTAGGTCGCCAGGTGGGCCGCCACCTCACCGATGGGGGCCTCGGGACGCAGCGCGTCCAGCGACGCGTCGACGGCCGCGGCCGCCAGCGACGACGGCGGCTCGCGCAACAGCCGCTGGATGTGGGCGCAGCCGAGCAGCCGCCCGGTCGGTGTCTCCAGCGGTTGGCGGCACACGTAGACCATGGCCGCGAGCGAGACCGGCAGGTCGGGGTTGCGGACGTGGGCGAGCGCGTCGGCCACGGTGGCGTCCGGCCCGAGGATCACCGGCTCCGGCGTCATCATGCCGCCGGCGGTCTCCTCGGCGTACGACATCAGCCGCCGCACGTCATCGGCGTCCCCGGACTCCATCAGCTCCAGCAGCGTGGCGGCCTGCTCGGGCGGCAGGTCGGCGATGAGGTCGGCGGCATCGTCGGCCGACATCTCCTCCAGCACGTCGGCGGCCCGCTCGGACTCGAGGTGGCCGAAGATCTCGACCTGGTCCTCTTCGGGCAGCTCCTCGAGGACGTCGGCGAGACGCTCGTCGTCCATCGCGGCGACGACGGCCGTACGCCGCTCGACCGGCAGGTCGTGCAGCACGTGGGCCGCGTCGGCGGGCTTCATCTCCGCGAGCTGCGCGATCAGCATCGTGGCGCCCTGCGTCTCGTCGCGGCGGGTCAGCCCGTCGACCTCGCTCCACTCGACGACGTGCGTCTGACCGCGGCGGCGGAAGGTGCTGCTGTGCTCCTGGACCGCCACCCGCGACATCACCCAGTCGCGGTTGCGCGCCTGTTCCATCGCGACGTCGTAGACGATGCCGGTGACGCCGGTGGCCGGGATCGTGACGGTGCGGTCGAGCATCTGGCCGATGACCAGGGTCTCGGTCTGCCGCTGCTCGAAGCGGCGCATGTTGAGCAGGCCGGTCGTGTAGACCTGCCCGCTGTCGACGTTGGTCACGCGCGTCATCGGGACGAAGATCCGGCGCCGGCCGAAGACCTCCGCGACCAGCCCGAGAACGCGCGGCTGGTTGACCTCCGAGCGCACGGCCACCACGAGGTCACGCACCTTGCCGACCTGGTCGCCTTGGGGGTCGAAGATCGGCAGGCCGACCAGGCGGGCGGCGTACACGCGAGTCGGGGCGGTGCTCACGGGGTCAACCTAGCGCCACCGAGGGCCTGTCCCGCGCACCTCGTGGGGCGTCTGCGGGAACCATCGCTGCCCCGTAGGATGTGCCCGTGTCCGGATCCCGCAAACGTGTCGAGCCTCGTCATGTCGACGCCGACAAGCTGCGGATCTCCGTTCCGACCGGCCCGCTGGTGGTCGGCAGCCTGGTGCTCGCTGTCGCGCTGGCAGTCGCCGGCGTGGCCTTCGTGGCAGGTGGTCTGGGTCTCGGCGCCGGTGACTCCGCGGTCGCCGGCAGCGCCCTCGAGCCGCAGCGAGCTCTCCTGACCGAGGCGCCCCCCGTCGAACCGGACGCCTTCCGGGTCGTCGCCGCGACGCGCATCCTCCCGGCCAAGAACCGGAAACCGGACCGTGCCCAGGCCCGCGGGAAGGGTCTCGCCGAGCGCGCCGAGCGCCGGGCGAAGCCGACCATCTCCGACTTCGGTGTCGCGATGATCAACATCCTCGGCAGCCAGCACACCGCCGGCGGCGGCAGCGGCTACGCCCGCGGCACCAGCCGCGCCTACACGGCGACCCAGATGTTGCTGGCCCGGGGCTCGAGCATCATCGGCTTCTCCGAGATCCAGAACGACCAGCTCGCCGTCTTCCGCAACAATGCGCCGGGCTACGACGTCTATCCCGGCACCGCGCTCGGCAACGCCGGCGTCCCGCAGACCCTCGCCTGGAACACCTCCGTCTGGCGGCTCGTCGAGGCCCAGGTCGTCTACGTCCCGTTCAGCGGTCAGAGCCGGCCGCAGCCGGTCGTGAAGCTGGCCAACGTCGCCTCCGGGGTCGAGATCTGGGTGATGAACGTCCACAACTCCCCGCAGGGCATGGAGGGCGAGCGTGACCGCGCCGAGGCCATCGAGCTCGCCAAGGTCAACGAGCTCACCGCTGGCGGCACCCCGATGATCGTGATGGGCGACTTCAACGAGAAGCAGGAGATCCTCTGCCGGGTCACCGCCGCCACCTCCTTGGAGAGTGTCATCGGCGGCGGTAGCTGCTACCCGCCGCCGCAGCCGATGCGCGTCGACTGGATCTTCGCCTCGCCGTCCTTCAACTTCGGCAGCTACGAGGTCACCCGGGCCGCTCCCGTGCCCTACATCACCGACCACGCCGTCCTGTTCAGTCGGCTGAGCCTCGGATGAGTGCACCGGTCCGGCTGGCCGCGCTGACGATGGTCCGCGACGAGCAGGTCATGCTGCCCCGTTGGATCGCCCACTACGGGCGTGAGTGCGGTGTCGACAACCTGTTCGTCATCGATGACAACACGACCGACGGTTCCGCGGACGGATTGCCGTGCTCGGTGATCCGGATCCCGTCCTGGGGGGACAAGCACTTCGAGACCACCCGGATGAGGCTGGTGAGCAACATCGCCGCCGGACTGCTCGAGGCGTACGACGCGGTGCTGTTCGCCGATGCAGACGAGTTCCTCGTCGCCGACCCCAAGCGCCACGACGGGCTCGTCGACCTGGTGTCGAAGCGATCGGACACCGACGTGCTGGCCGCCCAGGCGCTCAACGTGGTCCACGACGCGACCCGTGAGGGTCCCCTCGACCCGGAGCGGCCGGTGCTCGGTCAGCGCCAGTGGGCGAAGTTCATCCCGCTGATGTGCAAGCCGGCGATCAAGCGCGTCGCCGCCCCGTGGGTGGCGGGCTCGCACGGCACCACCGTCCCGTTCGAGATCGAGCAGGACCTCTACATGTTCCACCTCAAGTTCGCCGAGCGGGAGCACCTCCGGATGACCGGCGACCACCGCAAGGCGTTGGCGGACGCCGAGGGTCGTGCGGCCGAGACCGCCTGGCAGTTCGCCGGCGACGACCTCGTGGATCTGCTCGACGAGGTCGTCCGCGAGGTCGATCCCACCTCGGTCGAGCCCTACAAGCCACGCAAGAAGCTCCTCGGCGGGATCATCCGCCAAGGCGACGGCGGCAACTACCGCGCCCACGGACGGCGCCAGTTCAACGCCATGCGAGGCCAGCCGATGGTGCAGGTCCCCGAACGGTTCTGGGGCAAGGTCTGACGGTGCGCCACCGTGCGGGAAACGGGCGGATGCGACGTGTTTTGTTAGGGTTTTCCCGTGCGCCGGAGTTCCCTGACCGTTCTTGTCGTCCTGCTCGGCTTCGTGCTGGGCGGATGCGGCGACGACACGGCCCCGGAACCCGACGCCGTCCCCGAGTCGACAGCTACGTCACCCGGGACGACGCCACTGCCTGACGGGCCTGCGTGCGAGGAGGTCTGGGCCGACGGCCAGGACCTCCCACGGGCCTACAAGGGATGCGTCGAGGGCTCCGCATGGGTTGCCGCTGACAGCCGTCGGTGCGAGTCCGGACAGGTCATCGTCGTCTACGCGGACCGCTACTACGGCGCGAAGGGTGCCGTGGTGAACGACATGAAGGGACCGCTGGAGGAGAACAAGCAGTACCAGCGGGCCCTCAGGTCCTGCGGCTGACCGGCCTCTCCGTCGTTTCCCCCCACGTTGATGTGCGTGGGTGGGACCACACCTGACAACCATCTGGAAGGGTCACCGTGCAGAACCAGTTCCGAGCGCTCCGGTCGATGTCTCGACGCGCGTTCGCGCCCGCCGCCGCAGCGACTGCTCTTGTGGTCGCCTTGACACTGGCCACCGTGCCCACAGCGGGGGCCAACGGAGGCGCACGCGCGGGCGCCACCACCCTCACCGGGGTCTCCGCCGCAGGCCAGCTCGCGAGCACCGCGCTGGCCCAGGGCCGTGGCCGCAAGTTCTACACGCCCAAGCTCGGCGTGATGACCAATGACCCGAGGTCGGCCGGCAAGCGTCGGATCCTCGAGCACATCATCAAGAGCATCGGCAGCACGCGGCGCCGGCAGAAGATCCGGATCATCAGCTGGAACATCGCCAGCCGCGGGTTCGTCGACAAGGTGATCGCCGCCCACAAGCGCGGCGTCAGCGTCCGGTTGCTGATGTCGCAGACGAAGGCCCAGCAGCAACCCGCTGGAGGCGACTACGACCGGCTCCACCGGGCGCTGCGTCGGAAGCGTCCCAACATCAACCTGCCGAAGAAGTACCGCAGCTGGGCCCGGACCTGTGACCGCTCCTGCCGCGGCAACCGCGGCATCGCCCACTCCAAGCTCTTCATCTTCTCCAAGGTCGGCAATGCCAAGCGGGTGGTGATGTCGACCTCCGCGAACGCCACCGAGGTGTCGGTCAACTCCCAGTGGAACGACCTGTTCACGATGGTGGAGAACAAGAAGATCTACCGCGGCTTCATGGAGGCCTTCCAGGAGTCCGCCAAGGACGAGCCGGTGAACCGCGCCTACCGCAAGTTCAAGGGACGTGCCGTGACCGGCTACGTCTACCCGTGGAAGGGCAAGGACGCGCGGGGCGACCGGGTGATCAAGGAGCTCAAGCGGATCACCTGCAACGGCGCCCGGGGCGGCACCGGCATCAACGGCAAGACCCGGATCCGGATCGCCCAGGACGCCATCATCGACCAGCGCGGCATCGACATCGCCAAGATCCTGCGCCACAAGTGGCAGTCCGGATGCCACATCCGGATCGCCTACGCCCTCATGGGCAAGCAGGTGCGCGGGATCCTGAGCCGCACCACCCGTGGCCCGGTCCCGCGCCGGCAGATCGTCTCGGACTTCGACGAGGACGGCGTCTACGACCGCTACCTCCACTCCAAGTCGATGGCGGTCAGCGGCCACTACCGCAAGGACCGCAGCGCACGCGTCGCGTGGCAGGGGTCGGAGAACTGGTCGGGGCTGGCCAAGCTGAGCGACGAGCAGGGCTTCCAGATCTACCGGGGTGGCGCCGAGGGCGTCTACGCCCGCTGGGTGGACTACCTGTTCAAGAACCCGCCCGTGGTCACGCCGGCCACCACGGCCCGGATCGCTGCGGCGCGCGGGGTCGACCCGTACGCGCTGATCCGCGAGGAGCTCGGGCTGCCGGCCCGCTCCCGCTGATCACGCCTGATCCACTCCGCCCGGCCGGTCCCTCGCAGGACCGGCCGGGCGGCGTTTTTGGCGCGAGCCCCTGACGTGGCGTCATGACCGGGGTACCCTCCCTGTGACTTGTGTGACCAAAGTGACGAAGGGTCCTAGCCGTGCGCCAGCTCCTGCCCACCATTCCCCTGGTGGCGCTCGTACTCACCGGCGCGCTCCTGGCGACCCCTCCGAGCGTCGCTGGGCAGCCGGCCGGCGCGACCGCTTCCTTCGCCCCGGTGTCGATGGCCGAGGTGACGTGCGAGGACGCACTCCTGGTCGCGGTCGCCGGCGGCGGCGAGGGCGGTGTGGACGATCCCGGCTCCACGGTGGGGGCGGTCACCGCGCCGTTGGTGTCGGAGGTGGCCGGCGAAGGCCGCACCGTCACGACCCGCGTCGTCCACACGGACACGCTCGGCCCCGCGGCCCTGCAAGGGCGCGGCACGAAGCGCACCGACGCCACGAAGGCCGTCACCCGGGCTGCCTGGAAGACCTGGCGGGCCCCGGTGCCCACCCTCGTCTCCGGCCTCGAGGCGGCGCTCGCCGAGACGTTGCCCGCCTGCCCTGACCAGCTGGTCTACCTCGTCGGCTACTCCCAGGGCGCCGAGGCCGTCCACCGCTACCTCGCGACCCGCGCGGACGCCGACCTGCGCACCCGCGTGGTCGCTGTGGTTCTCGTGGGCGACTCTGCCCGCGTCTCCGGTTCGACCGGCCCGATCGCGGGCGAGCCCCGCGCCGCCCGGCAGGCGGAAGGCGTGAGCGCCCGGCTGGCCCGGAAGCCGCTTCCCGCGGTTCCGGCCGCCGACTGGCACGGTCCGGTCCACTCCGTCTGCACGGCGGCCGACCTCGCGTGCGACCTCGGGCCCACCCGGGTCCGCGCCGCGCAGCGGGTCCACGCGACGTACGACACCGCCTCGTCGGGCCTGCTCGGCGACCTCGGCGCCCGCTACGGCGAGCGGATCGGGCTCTGGCCGGTCCCCGAGGTCGGCCAGCAGGTCGCCGGTCGGGTCGGTCTGCTGCTCAACGAGAAGCTCGGTGTCGACGTCGCCGTGAAGCGACGTGCCCTGCGCTACGTCGCGACCTCGCCGCTGCCGCCCGGCCTCAGCCTGACCAAGCGCGGCGCCCTCACCGGGATGCCGACCCGCTCGGGGTCCTTCGACCTCGACTACACCGTCCGCAACCGCACCGGCCCGGCTGTCTCCCGGCCGATGTCGGGCCAGGTCGCCGTCGAGATCGAGCCCGGCGCCAAGACCGAGGTCAGCTCCGGCGGCCGCCACACCTGCGAGATCCGCTCCGACGGCACCCTGTGGTGCTGGGGCGCCAACTTCTACGGCCAGCTCGGCAGCGGCGACACGGCCGGCGGCCCCACCCCCCGGCAGGTCGGCACCAAGGGCTCGTGGGCGGAGGTCTCCGCCGGAGGAATGCACACCTGCGGCGTCCGCGACAACGGCACCCTCTGGTGCTGGGGCCTCAACTACCGCGGCCAGCTCGGCACCGGGAACCGCAAGGACCAGGTCCAGCCCCGCCGGGTCGGCGACCGTCGTGACTGGGAGTCGGTGTCGGCCGGGTGGGTCCACACCTGCGCCACCGCGGTCGACGGCACCGCGTGGTGCTGGGGAGACAACAACTTCGGCCAGCTCGGCAGTGGCAACCAGACCGACTCCTGGGAGCCGGTCAAGGTCACCCGGGGCATGGCCTGGCGCGAGGTCAGCGCCGGTGGCTGGCACACCTGTGGCATCACCCGGGGCGGCGCGGCGTACTGCTGGGGTCGCAACAGCAAGGGCCAGATCGGCGACGGCACGCTGACCATCCGGATCAACCCGGCCCAGGTCGGGCAGGCGAGCGACTGGCTCAGCATCCAGCCTGCCTGGACCCACACGTGTGCCCTGCGCGGTGGCGGCGCCCTCAGCTGCTGGGGCGGCAACGAGGGGGGTCAGCTCGGCGGCGGTGGCTTCAACGGCACCCGGAGCCCGCAGCCGCTCGGCGGCGCCCGGCTCTGGTCGGCCGTGCAGACCGGTGTGAACTTCTCCTGCGGCCTCGATGCCGACCAGGCGCTGTGGTGCTGGGGGACCGGCAGGTTCGGTGCGCTCGGCGACACCACGCGCTCCGACGACCCGGTCAAGCTGTTCGACGGCACCACCTGGGCGCAGGTCGACCTCGGCTGGCTGTTCGGCTGCGGCCTCACCGGAACCACGACCACCCCCACCTGCTGGGGCAACAACGAGACCGGCGAGCTCGGCACGCCGTCCGGTCCGCGGGCCGCTCGCGAGCAGGCAGCCCGGGCCGGCGGATTCAACTTCAACCTGGTCTCGTTCAACGTGCTGGGCAGCAACCACACCTCTCCCCGCAGCGACGCGGGGGAGTTCAGCCCGGCCCGGGTCCGCTCGGAGTGGATGATCGACTACCTGGACTCGGTCAACGCCAGCGTCGTGGGCTTCCAGGAGATCCAGCGCGACCAGATGACGTGGTTCACCGGCGGCGCGTCCTCGACGTACGACGTCTGGCCGGGCGTCACCGAGAACGGCAAGGGACTGCAGACCACCATCGCGTGGAAGAAGTCGGTCTGGCGGTTGGTCCAGACCGACCTGGTCCCGATCCCCTTCATCACCCAGACCCGCGACATGCCGTTGGTGAAGCTGGAGCACCGGAAGACCGGCCGACACATCTGGGTGATGAACATCCACAACGCGCCCCAGGACTACCAGGGACAGCGCAACGTCGCGCTCAGCCGCGAGATCGACCGGCTCAAGAAGGTCACCGGCAAGGGTGACCCGGTGTTCCTGATCGGCGACTTCAACGAGCGGCAGCGGGCCTTCTGCGAGGTGACCGGCGAGCTCAACTTCGTCGCACCACGGGGCGGCAGCAACAACGGCGGTGACTGCCAGCCGCCGTCCGGGAAGGTCCGGATCGACTGGATCTTCGGCTCGCGCGACGTCGACTACTCCGGCTACACCGAGGACGTCTCGCCGCTGGTCAAGCTGATCACCGACCACTCTGTGCTCCGCACCAAGGTGTCTGTGCCGTAAGGCCCACTCCAAGGCGACCTTCGACTCTGTCGGTGGCCGTCGGACGGCGAGACCGTGGAAGCCAACCGATCACTACCGGGAGGCGACCATGATGTACGGCAACCACTGGGGCTGGGGCGCGATGATGTGGATGCCCGTGATCTGGGTCGCGCTCGTGGCGATCATCGTGTGGGCCGTCGTCCGGCTGACCCGGACCGGCAGTCACGACCCGGCGACCACGCACGAGGCCAGCAGCCATGAAGGGCCGCAGGCGATCCTCGATCGACGATTCGCCTCCGGCGAGGTCGACGCCGAGACCTACACCGAGATTCGCGACCGCCTTGCAGGCCGGAAGCCGAGGTGATCGTGACCTCGACGGGTGGCCGTGGCCCACGGCGGGTGGCTGCCCGCGGATAGCCCATCGCCCCGGTGGTTCGGATCCCAGGGGGGATCGGGAGGGGACCAACCGGGGCGATGCTCCGTGACGCAGTGCGTCGGCGTCGGTCGAGGACGGGGAGGCGCCCCCACCGGCGTCGGCCGACATGGCAGGCTGGTGCGCTGTGAGGGCGAACGTGCGGGCCGACGAGGACGGGATCACCGTCCCGCCACGGCTTGTGGGGTCCTACGACGTGCTCTTCGACGGCGAGCCCGTCTGGTCGTTCACGGTCGACGGCAGCCACCGCGGCCGGGGCCACCTGGTGCGTTGGCCGCGGGCGATGCGCCGGTGGCTCGACGGGTACGCCGACATCGTGTTGCGTGAGGTGGGGCCCGAGAGTGCGGAGGATGCCCAGGAGATCGTGATCGGCCGGACCACCTTCGGGTCCGGAAGCGCACCGATCCGACTGGTCGACGGCGAGGACCGGCCGGTCGTCATCGACAAGTGGGGCATCGTGCAGCGGCCCTTCAGCAGTCGCGGCGGCGAGGTCACCCACGAGCTCGGGGCGCGCACCCAGGAGGTCATGGAGATCCTCCGCGAGGACTGCGGGCTGGAGGCATGGATGGCGTTCGGCACGCTGCTCGGGGCCGCCCGGGCCGGCAAGGCGATCGGCCACGACTCCGACTCCGACCTGCTCTACCTCAGCGAGAAGACCACGCCGGCCGAGATCAACCTCGAGGCCTACGAGATCAAGCGGGCGCTCACCCGGCGCGGTCTGGTCACCACCCTCAAGTCGGGCAGCTTCGTCACGGTGCTGTTCCCGGGCCCGGACGGCGCCCCGCTCGGCATCGACGTCTACGCCTGCTTCTACGTCGACGGTGTCCTCCACGAGACCGCCACGCTGCGGGAGCCGATCCCGCGGTCGTCCATCCTGCCGCTGACCACGCTGCCCTACGAGGGTTTCGAGCTGCCGGCGCCGGCCGACCCGGCCCGGCTGCTCGCCGCGTCGTACGGCCCGGGCTGGCAGGTGCCCGACCCGTCGTTCCGCCACGAGCCGGACGACGGCACGGTGGCCAGGTTCGAGGGCTGGTTCGGCAACATGATGACCGCCCGCCGTGGCTGGGAGGCGTGGTGGAACGACCGTCAGCAGCTCGGTGAGGCCTCGGAGCTGGCCGAACGGATGATGGCCGACCATCCCGAGCCCGTGAGCGTCATCGAGATCGGCGCCGGCAACGGCACCGACGCGGTGCGGATGGGAGAGCGCGGTCACCGCGTCAACGCCTACGACTACTCCCGCCGGTGCTTCCTGGCAGCCCACCGCGCCACCCGCGAGGGCGACCTCCCGATCCAGTTCGGGCACAGCAATCTCTACGACCTGCGCGACACGATGACACTCGGCGCACTGCAGCTGCGCCGACCCCGACCGCCCCGGGTGGTGGTCGCACGGTTCGTGCTCGGGTCGATCCACCCGCGCGGTCTCGAGGCGTTCTGGCGGCTCACCCACACCTGCCTGCGCGGCGGCGGCCGGGCCTACCTGGAGTTCTCCGACGAGGACGACCCCGACCGCGACAACCCGCAGCGGCTCTACCCGCTGCGCTTCGAGGTCGACCCCGACGACGTACGACGCCGGCTCGAGGGGCTCGGTGCCCGCATCGTCCACGCCGACCGGACCAAGCGTCCCGCCCCCGACGGCGGCCAGCAGCGGCCGTCGTGGCACGTCGTGGCGGACTGGGCGTGAACAGGTGACCGAGCGCGTCTACGTCCATGTCGGCTGCCCCAAGTCCGGCACCACCTACCTGCAGCGGATCCTGCGGCACAACCAGGCGTCGCTGGCCGAGCAGGGCGTCCTGGTCGCAGGGAAGACCCACGTGGAGCTGGTGCACGCCGGGTTCGTGGTCCGCGAGGACTCCCGGCTCGAGAACCTGCCCGAGCGGGCCGCCGGGGCATGGGACCGGGTCGTCGAGCAGGTCCGCGGCTTCCGCGGCCACACGGCCGTCATCAGCTACGAGCTGCTCGCCGGCGCCAGGCGCAAGCAGGCGTCCGTCGCGCTCGCCGCCCTGTCCGGGCTGGAGGTCCACGTGGTCGTCACGACCCGCGACCTCGGCCAGGCTGTCTCCTCGGCGTGGCAGGAGCGGCTCAAGTTCGCCCTCGACGTGCCGCTCGAGGAGTGGGAACCACCCCCCGAGTCGCGCGGCCCGCGCGCCGAGTGGGGCTGGCGCACCATGGACCCGTCGTCGGTCGCCGCCCGCTGGGGTGCCGACCTGCCGCCGGAGCGTGTCCACATCGTCACGGCACCCCGACGTGGAGCTGCTCGCAGCGAGCTGTGGGACCGGTTCGCGGAGGCGTGCTCGCTCCAGGACGTCACGGTCGACCTGGACATCCCGCCCGCGAACGAGTCGCTGGGCGTCAAGGCAGCGGAGGTGTTGCGCAAGGTGAACGAACAGGACCTGGGCCCGATCAAGGGTGCCCGCGAACAGTCGCGTTGGCTGCGTGACACGCTCGCCCACACCGTGCTGGCGCCCCTCGACGACGAGCCGATGGGCATCACCGACGCCCAGCTCGCCGAGGCGGAGGAGCGTGCGCGCGCGGCCGTGGCTGCCATCAGTGAGGCCGGCTGGTCGGTCCACGGCGACCTCGCGGACGTCGCCGCGACCCGCCGGGAGGGCCGGATGCCGGGGGAGGTGCCTGCCGACGAGCTGCTCGACGTCGCGGTCCGCACCATCGCGGGGCTGCTGCTGGAGCTCCGTGAGACCCGGACGGCCGGTACCGGGAACGGTCGCGCGAAGGTCGAGGCGACGCCGATGTCGCTGCGGGGCTCGGTCGTGCTCGACGTGGCCGGTCGCAAGAGCCGGGAGATGCTCGACAGCCTCTCCGAACGTCTCGACGTGGCCGAGAAGGACCTCCAGGAGGGTCGGCGGCTGCAGGAGCGCGTCGGGGCGCTCACCGACCTCGTGAACGAGCTGCTGCTCCCGGCCGCGAAGCAGGACACCGAGCTGCTGGCGCGCTCCTTGCGCGACTACCGAGGAGACAGCCTGTGAGCACCCCACGGCGTTCTTCGCCTCCCCCGCTGCGCTCCTCCGACGAACAACGCCGCGGGGACCCCGCTCCTGCCGGGCAGGTGTGTTCGCGATGAGCCCGGTCACCCGCCCGGCGTACGTCTCACTGGTCCGGAACCGCGTGATCCGGATGCAGTCGATCGAGGACGTCGTCACCCGCCTCGACGAGCTCGAGACCGGTGTGCCCGAACACCTCCGGCAGGCACCCGACCTCCACGGCTACCTCGACGGCTTCGAGCGCGAGGTGATGGCGCTGGTCGCCGCCCGGCTCGGCGAGGAGCCCTAGTGGCCGAGCGGGTCGTGCTCCATGTCGGGCTGATGAAGTCCGGCACCAGCTTCATCCAGCAGGTGCTGCGACACAACAAGGACCTGCTGCGCGAGCAGGGCGTGCTGTTCCCGAGCCCGTGGAAGCGGCAGGTGCAGGCGGTCAAGGACGTCATCAACCAGGGAACGGGTCCCTGGCCGGAGCTCGTCGAGGAGATCAGCGCGTGGCCCGGCACGGCGGTGGTCTCGATGGAGTTCCTCGGCCCGCGCGGCGCTGCCAAGACGAAGCAGATCGTGGAGGCGTTCGCGCCCGCGACGGTCGAGGTCGTGATCACGGTCCGCGACCTGGCCCGCACCATCCCCGCGATGTGGCAGGAGACGCTGCAGAACCGCGGCACCCGGTCGTGGGAGGACTACCTGGCCGGGGTCGAGGGAGAGGACCGTTCCTCGCCCGGACCGGGGCGAGCGTTCTGGACCCGGCAGGACGCCCCCGGGATCACCGAGACCTGGCAGCAGGCAGCCGGCCGCGACCACGTCACCGTGCTCACCGTGCCGCCCGCGGGGGCACCGACGAACCTCCTGTGGGACCGGTTCGCGGCGCTGGTGCCGGTCGAGGGAGACGTCGACCTCGACGTCCGCGCCAACCCGTCGCTGGGGCTGGCCTCGTTGCTCGTGCTGCGCGAGCTCAACGTACGGATCGACGCCGAGGACGACCCGCTGACCCCGCGCCAGTACGAGCGGATCGTCAAGCAGCTCCTGGCCAAGCGCGGCCTGGCCGGGCTGCCCGGCGATCCCCGGCTCGGGTACGACGCCGACTGGGTCGCCGCGCGCGGCGACCGTGACCTCGAGCGGCTCCGGGCGCTGTCGCCGCGGGTCGCCGGTGACCTCGACGAGCTGCGCTGCGCAGCGGTCCCCGGCGCCGATCCGGCCGACGTGACGGTCGACCAGCGGCTCGAGGCGGCGCTGGTTGCGCTCACCCACGCGGTCACGGTGCTGGCCCGTCGTACGACCTCTGACGACTGACTCCGCTGGTGGCGGGAGTGACGATCGCAACAGTCACGACGCCGTCGCGTCGTGGAAGGATGCGCCCATGCGCCGACTCTGCGAGACCGAAGATCTGACCGACGTCCAGGAGGAGATCCTCAAGACGATCCGCCAGTTCGTCGAGCAGAAGATCATTCCCGTCGCCAACGAGCTCGAGCACAAGGACGAGTACCCCACCGAGATCGTCGAGGACCTCAAGGAGCTCGGCGTCTTCGGCCTGATGATCCCCGAGGAGTACGGCGGGTTGGGGGAGTCCCTGCTGACCTACGCCCTGGCCGTGGAGGAGATCGCCCGCGGCTGGATGAGCGTCAGCGGCATCATCAACACCCACTTCATCGTCGCCTACATGCTGCTCCAGCACGGCACCGACGAGCAGAAGCAGAAGTACCTGCCGCGGATGGCCACCGGTGAGGTGCGCGGCGCGTTCTCGATGTCGGAGCCGGGTTGCGGCTCGGACGTCGCGGCGATCAAGAGCAAGGCCAAGAAGACAGACGAGGGCTACGAGATCACCGGCCAGAAGATGTGGCTGACCAACGGCGCGTCGTCCAACCTGGTCGCAGTCCTGGTCAAGACCGACGAGGGCGACGACTCGGTCTACAAGAACATGACCACCTTCCTGGTGGAGAAGGAGGAGGGCTTCGGCGAGACCGCCCAGGGCGTCACCGTGCCGGGCAAGATCGAGAAGATGGGCTACAAGGGCGTCGACACCACCGAGATGGTGTTCGAGGGCCACAAGATCTCCGCCGACCAGATCCTGGGCGAGAAGCCGGGTCAGGGCTTCTACCAGATGATGGACGGCGTCGAGGTCGGCCGCGTCAACGTCGCTGCGCGCGGCTGCGGTGTCGCGCACCGTGCCTTCGAGCTCGGGATCGCCTACTCCCAGCAGCGCGAGACCTTCGGCAAGAAGATCGCCGAGCACCAGGCGGTGCTGTTCCGGCTGGCCGAGATGGCCACCAAGATCGAGGCCGCCCACGCCATGATGGTCAAGGCCGCCCGCACCAAGGACCGCGGCGAGCGCAACGACCTCGAGGCCGGGATGGCGAAGTACCTCGCCTCCGAGTACTGCTCGCAGGTCGTCGAGGACTCCTTCCGGATCCACGGCGGCTACGGCTTCTCCAAGGAGTACGAGATCGAGCGTCTCTACCGCGAGGCCCCGATGCTGTTGATCGGCGAGGGCACCGCCGACATCCAGCGGATGATCATCGGCCGCCGGCTGCTGGAGCACTACAAGCTCAAGTGACCGACACCCGCCGTCCCTTCCTGGCCGCCGTAGCCACCGCGGTCGCGTCCACCGGCCTGCTCCTGGTCGCGATCCGCTTCGGGTGGCTCGGGCAGGACGTCGGACGCGGCGCGAACTTCTGCGAAGCCGCGCGGGACGGCTGGGTCAAGCAGCCCGCGAACAGCCTGTCCAACCTGGGCTTCGTGGTGGCCGGCCTGGCCGTCGGCTGGCACGCACGGCGCCGTTCATTGCTCGGCGACACGCTGCCGAGGCTGCCCGGCACGGCCACCGGCCTCGCCTGCCTGGTGGTCCTCCTCGGCCCCGCAAGCGCCGCCATGCACGCCACCCAGTCGTCGCTGGGCGGGTACCTCGACCTGACATCGATGTACCTCGTCGCGGGCTTCGCCGCCGCCTACGCGACGACCCGGTGGCGGCGTCAGGGATCGGTCTTCTTCTGGCAGCTCTTCCTGCTGCTCGTCGCGGCGTGCGAGCTCGTGGGCCTCTAGGGAGGAGAGGTCCCGGTGGTGCACGTCGCCGGCAACCTCGCCTTCGGTCTCCTGCTCGGCTACGCCGTGGTGGTCGAGGTGCGGCTCTGGCGACGCGGTCCCGGCCGTGCCGACCTGCGGTACGGCGCTGCGGCGCTCGCCTCGATGCTCATCGCCTTCGTGATCTGGAACCTGTCGCAGCACGGCTGGTGCGATCCGCACTCGCTCCTCCAGGGGCACGCCGTCTGGCACCTGCTCGGCGCGCTCGCGGCGTACCTGCTCTTCCGGTTCTACGCCAGCGAGGAAGAGCCGCTCACCGGGTAGCGGTGCGCTGTGCACCCTTTCGGCGGAGCAATGGGTGCAGGACTCACCGCCGGCGGAGTCGGCGGCGGGTCCGGCCGGCGAGGTGACGTACTCGTCCACCGGCGCGAGCGGGCCGGGATGAGGCCGCGCGCTGCGAACGCTTGTGGGCGAAGACGGCGAAGTTGGCCAGCGTCTCGATCGAGGCGCGGGCGACCGCCTCCTCGTCGAGGTGCGGGAGGTCGGCGGTGTCGGCCTCGGACGGGATCAGCGACGGCAGTTCGCCGTGGACGCGGATGTCGGAGTGCTGCAGCCACTCGACCTGCTCGCGCGCGACCTGGGTGACCCACTCCAGCTCCGAGGGAGGCAGCGGGATCCGGGCGCTGGCGCTGCGGGGCAGCACTCCCTGCACCAGGGGCCAGCGCAGCCCCGGCTGGTAGTCACGCTCGTAGCGCGGCAGCCGGTCGCCCAACGCCTCGTTGACGCGCCGGTAGACCTCCGCCTCGACGTATCCCCACGAGGCGTTGACGTTGCGTTCGGGCCAGCTCAGCTGGCCGGGGTCGAAGCCGACGACCTGGCCGAACATCCGGTAGAGCCCCTCGGGGTCGCTCGCCCGGTCAGGAGTGACCACGACGTCGATCCGGTCGTGGCCCACGACCTCGGCCCAGCGGGTGCACATGGCCACCAGGTCCTGCCGGAGCCAGAAGTGGGTGGCCCAGCGGCCCTTGCGGTGCTGGATCTTCGTGAGGAACGTCGGGTAGTCGAGGGTCATCCGGTGCTTGAGGAACTGCTGCCACTCCGAGGGGATCACGCTGGCCAGGCCGCGCACGGTGATCACGACCCGGACCTCCTGCCCGGTCCGGTCGGCGACCGCGACCAGGGCCTCGATCCGCTCCTGGTCGGCCTCGCACAGGTCCTCGCAGGTCACCAGCAGCCGCTCGCCGGCCGCCGATTTCAGCACCGGCCCGAGCTCGTCGAGCGCCTCGCGGCGTACGTCGCGGGTGAATCCGGAGGCGGTGACCCACCCCAGCGGACGAAGCAGCTGTCGGATGTGGTCGTTGCGACCGGTGAGCGGTACGCCGATGCCCTGGTCGGCGAGCGCGGGAACCGAGTCGAACAACCCGTGCTGGAGCGCGGACGTGCCGGTCTTGCTGGCCCCCACGTGCAGGTAGAGCGGACGTGGGGTCATGCCGCGGATGCTATCGCCGCGCCGTTACTGTCAGCGCATGGCATCGCGCACGATCCTCCACGTCGGCACCATGAAGTCCGGCACGAGCCACATCCAGAGCCGGCTCTTCGAGAACAAGGCCGCCCTCGCCGACGCGGGGGTGCTGGTTCCGGGGGAGAAGTGGGGCGACCAGGTCCAGGGGGTGAAGGACATCCTGGCGATCCGTCGACACGGTGAGGAACGCGCCACCGGCGCCTGGCAGCGGCTCGTCGACGAGATGGCCGGCCACGACGGCACCGCCGTGATCTCCATGGAGTTCCTCGGCCCCGCCGGGCCGAAGATCATCCAGGGCATCTGCGACTCGGTCGAGGGGGCCGAGTGCGTGATCACCGTCCGTGACCTCAACCGCAGCCTCGCCGCGATGTGGCAGGAGACCATCCAGAACGGCCGGACCTGGACCTACGGCGAGTACCTCGCCGCTGCCGAGGAGTGGCGGCCCAAGCAGGACGGTGGGATGAAGGGCGCGCCCAAGGCGGGCCGCACGTTCTGGCGCCAGCAGAACGTGGTGCGGATGGCGACCGACTGGCGCGCGGCCGCGCCGGTCACCCTGATCACGGTGCCCCACCCGGGGGCGTCGCGGAGCCTGCTGTGGGACCGGTTCTGCCAGGTGCTCGACCTCCCGGGCGAGGGCTGGGCCGACGCCCGCGCCAGCAACGAGTCGATCGGCGCGGCCTCCGCGCTCGTGCTGCGGCAGATGAACGAGCTGCTCGACGAGGCCGGTCTGCAGTTCCCGACCGGTGACCTGGTGCGTAAGCAGTACCTGGCCAAGAAGGTGCTCGCGGGCCGCAAGAAGGAGGAGCCGGCGATCGGACTGCCGGTCTCCACCTGGGTGCGCAAGCACTCCACCGTCATGGTCGAGGAGCTGCAGGGGCTCGACCTCACCTTCATCGGCGACTGGGGGGACCTCGACCCCGTCGACGTGCCCGGCATCGACCCCGCCGACGTCCCCCACCGGGAGATCATCGACGCCGCGGTGGTCGGCCTCGCCGCCCTCGTCGAGCGCGACGTCAAGCGGTCCTAGGTCAAGTCTGCGGCCGCGTGGGGTTTCGTGACAGCGCCGATTGGTCCCAAACGGCAGTCTCCACGGTGGTTTCGTTGCCGTCTGTGCCCAATCGGCGGACAGCGGAAGCCGCGCGAAAGCTAGGTGCCGGGACGGGTCGCCAACCGGTGTCGCAGCTCGCGTCGCTCGGTGCGCAGCTCGGCCATCGCCGACCGGCGGTCGAGCTCGTGCAGCAGCATCGACGACAGGGCGGGGACGGCGACCTCGGCGACCTCGGCCTCGGTGACGTCGTCGAGGGTGCGACCGGCTGGTGGTGTCGGGTCGGGGATCAGGTCGGCCAGGTCGCCCACCACGTCCAGCTCCTGCTGGTGCAGCTCCTCGACCATTGCGGTGCCGCGCTCGACGGCCCAGGCATGCACGTCGGCCGGGAGCACGAAGGGCGTGCCGGTCCCGGACGGGATCAGTACCTGCTGGGTGAACCAGTTCGTCGCGATCCGGCGTACGTCGAGCCCGCGGCGCTCCTCGGGGATGGCGGCGTGGACGCGGCGCATCAGCTCGACCTCGGCCAGGCCCAGCGACTCGTTGGCGCGGTCGAGGTCGAGGGTGAGGCCGCTCGGGTCGAGGCCTGTCAGCTCGCAGGCCTGGTGCCAGATGAGGTCGCGCGGCCCGCCTGCAGGCGGCAGGACCAGGAGGTGGCGACGCTCCGCCGGCACACCCTGGGTCCAGCGGTCGAGCAGCGCCGGCACGTCCTGGAACGTCCAGAACGGGTCGTCGGCGTCGTCGCGGGCCAGCTCCCAGAACTGCCGGAGCGTCTCGGTCCGGCCCTGCTTGACGTTCTGCTGCCAGCCCGACGGCAGCTGCCGCGCGAGGTCGCGGCTGGTGACGAGCACGTGGACCTCGTCTGCGACCTGGGCGAGACGCGCCAGGGCGGTCGCGGCCTGCGCGGCCGAGGCCCGCGCGAACAGCTCATGGCTGACCAGGGCCGTGCCGTTCCAGCCGCGGATCTCCTCGAGCAGGTCGTCCCACGTCGCGCGCTGGGCCGGGGTCAACCGGTCGACGACCCCGCGGCGGTCACTGACCAGGGCGGAGGCGTGGAAGTGGTCGGCGATCGCGGTGCCGGGCAACAGCAGGCCGCGTTCGGCCAGGGCGTCGCGGTGGTGCCACCACAGCGACTGCAGGAACGTGGTGCCGGACTTGGGCGTTCCGACATGGAGGAACACCCGTCGTGCCACGCGGCGAGACTAACGCACCCCCTGGGGTGGAAATGCCCTCGACCTGCTGGTCCGGGTTTGGCACAGTGGGCTCTCCGACACCGGCAGGACCCTGGCAGGAGGAAACGCGTGGCGAACGACGATCTGAAAGCCAAGATGCGTGAGGCCCTGGAGAAGAAGAACTCCAAGGAGAAGGGTGTCCCGCAGGAGGGACCCACGCCCGAGAAGGCGCACGGCTCCGAGGTGGAGGGCGGCGCCGCTCCCCAGATGCACCGCCGCAAGGCTGGTGGCGGGGGCGTGTAGCGGGTGAGAAACCGCACGCGTCGACGGGTGTCGGCGAGTGCGGTCTCTCCGCAAGGATGTGGCCATGCAATTTGGGCGCAGCTATGAGGAGTTCGAGGTCGGTGCGATCTACAAGCACTGGCCGGGCAAGACGGTCACCGAGTTCGACGACCACATGTTCTGCCTGCTGACCATGAACCACCACCCGCTCCACCTCGACCAGCACTACGCCGGGGAGACGACCCAGTTCGGCAAGAACGTCGTGGTCGGCAACTACGTGTACTCGATCCTGCTCGGCATGTCGGTCCCTGACATCTCCGGCAAGGCCATCGCCAACCTGGAGATCGAGTCGCTGCGCCACGTCGCGCCGACCTTCCACGGCGACACGCTCTACGGCGAGACGACCGTGCTGGACAAGTGGGAGTCGACGTCGAAGGACGACCGAGGGGTGGTCCACGTCGAGACCGTCGGCTACAACCAGGACGGCAAGGTCGTGTGCCTGTTCCGTCGCAAGGTGATGGTCCCGAAGAACAGCTATCTCGAGGCGCGCGGCGGAGAGCAACCCGGACGCCCGGTGCCGCAGCCGGACAAGAACTGGCCAGGCCGGGAGTAGGTCGGGCATGGCTGAGGTCTGGTTGGTCCGTCACGGGGAGACCGAGTGGAGCCGCGACCACCGCCACACCTCCACCACCGACCTGCCGCTGACACCTGTCGGCGAGGCGGGCGCCACGGCGCTGGCTCCCCGGTTGGCCGAGATCAGTTTCGACCTGGTCCTCACCAGCCCCCGACAACGTGCCCGGCGTACGGCCGAGCTGACCGGCTTCCCGGACCCGCAGATCGAGGACGGGCTGGTCGAGTGGGCCTACGGCGAGTACGAGGGCATCACCACCGTCGAGATCCGCCAGACCGTTCCCGGCTGGTCGGTCTGGACGCACCCCACACCGGGCGGCGAGAGCCCCGAGCAGGTCACGGAGCGACTCGACGCCGTCATCGACCGGCTGCGCTCCGGGGCAGAACGCGCCCTGGTGTTCGGCCACGGACACGCGCTGCGGGCGCTGACCGCCCGCTGGCTGGGGCTGCCGGTGCGTGACGGTCGCAGCTTCCGGCTCGACACCGCGACGGTGTCCGTCCTCGGCTACGAGCGCGACACACCGGTCATCTTGCGCTGGAACGCGTGACACCTGCTTGACGTCGACCGCCGACATCATCACCGTGATCCCATGACACTGAGCCCGTGGTGCCCGCGGTGCCAGGAGCGACTGGCGCCTCCGGACGGTGACTGTGAGCACCACGGGAGCCAGCCGTGGCTCTGGCGGCCGGACGCGGCGTCGTACGAGTCGTTCGCCGCCCACCTGCAGCGTGCGGACGGGTTCCCGACGTATCTGCCGTGGCCGATGGCAGCAGGCTGGCGGGTCTCGGACTTCGGTGTGGTGATCGGTCGGACCGGACGGACGGTCGCGACCGTCACCTGCTGTACGGGCGCGACGGATCTCGATGGCCGGGTGGACGTGCTGCTGGTCGCCGAGGAGGCGGGGGTCGGTCTGGGCGGCCGGTGCGCCGGACTGCCGGGCGCCGACCCGGGCAGCGACTTCGGTCAGGGCCCGCCGACGGCCCGGGTCCGGATCGGCAGTCAAGGTGTCCCGCTGTGGCCGGCGTCGACGAGTACGGCGGCCGGCGAGCTCGACCGCTCGGTCGTGGCCGGCGAGGCCGCGGGCCGGTGGCTCTGGATCGTGCTGCTGCCCGCCCCGGCCGTGCTGCTGATGAGGGACGAGTGGATCCTGCGGGACGTCTCCGGCGACGGGCCGCATCTGGTTGACCTGCCGATCGAGGGCCCGGCGCCGGTCTGGTAGTCGCTCAGCGAGCCAGCGCCGCGCCCGAACGACGCGCAGCCCTAGGCTGCCTCCGTGGACTCCGTGCTCGACACCGTGCTGCTCGTCGAGGTCTTCGTGACCCTGTTCGTGATCATGGACCCGGTCGGGACGGTCCCGATCTTCCTGTCGTTGACCGGCGGTCGCTCTCAGGCAGCCGCGCGGCGCGCGGCCTGGCAGGCGGTGGCGGTCTCGTTCTTCGTGATCAGCCTGTTCGCGTTCTTCGGCCAGCAGATCCTCAGCTACCTCGACATCTCCCTACCCGCACTCCAGGGTGCGGGTGGGCTGCTGCTGCTCCTGGTCGCGCTCGAGCTGCTGACCGGCAACGAGCAGGAACCGACGGCCGCCGCCGGCACCAACGTCGCGCTCGTCCCGCTCGGGACCCCGCTGCTGGCAGGCCCCGGCGCGATCGTCGCGGTGATGCTGTTCGTCGAGAAGATCGACGACGTGGCCCGGTTCGTCTCGGTCGCGCTCGGGGTGATCCTGGTCCACGTCAGCCTGTGGGTGGCGATGCGCTACTCGCTGCCGATCCTGCGGGTGATCCGCGAGTCGGGCGTGCTGCTGATCACGCGCATCGCCGGTCTGCTCCTCTCGGCCATCGCCGTGCAGCTCGTGGCCGACTCGGTGCGGGCCTTCGTCAACGGCGAGGGATGAGTCTCAGCGGGTGTCCCGGACCGCGAGGATCCCGCCCATCACGCCGACGTACGCCGTCCCGTCCGGCCCGAGCGTGATCGGTGCGTAGTTGTTGTTGAACCCCAGCCCGGTCCCGGTCAGGCGCGACCAGACGCGCTTGCCGCTGCGGGCGTCGATCGCGGTGAGGTACCACGGGTCCTCCGGACCCGTGAGCGGTTCGCCATCGGGATAGACGACCTGGTCCTCCGACGGGTACTCGTAGACGTAGACGAGCCCGGTGTGTGTCGACACCTTGCTGACGCTGGAAGGGATCCGGACGCCCCGGTTGGTCCACGCCTTCTCGCAGGTCCCGGCCCGGAAGTCGATGTCGATCCGGGTCAGGCCGGGCTCCGTGGTGGGAGCGTTGCGTTGCGCGCCGCCGCCGACCGGACCGGTGTAGCCGTAGTTGTTCTCGACGACGAGCGAGCGGCCGAACGCGATCAACGAGTTGTCGGTGGCGCCACGGTGCTTGGCGAACACCGGGATCCGGCAGACCGGGCGGCGGCCTGGACCGGCCGGGCCGGCGCGGTAGACCACGACGTGCATCCGCGGATCGGCGTTGTCGGTGATCGCGACGTACCGCTGTCCGCCGCGCTTGATGATGGTCGGTGTGGTGCCCGACCCGATCTGGCTCTGGCCCGGCTTCTTGCGGTCGCCGGAGTCGTAGCTCTGCCGCCAGGTCACGACCGGCCGGCCGCGCCCGTCCGCGTCGAACCGGAACAGGCGCTTCTCGGACACCACGAACACGCCGCCGGTCTCATCGGTCGCGATCGAGTTGCCGATCCCGGACCGTACGTCGAGGGTGTGCGTCCGGCCGGTGGCGCGGTCGACGACGCCCACGACGCCCTGGTCGGTGACGAACCAGATCCGGCCGCCCCAGTCGGGCAACGCCGACAGGATCAGTCCGTCACCGACGGCGTCGGAGACGTCATAGCTACGCACCGGTTCGAAGACCGGCGGCTCCTCGGAGCCCGTGGTCCGGATGACCTCGATCGTCCCGGCCGACGTCGGCACCACGACCCGGTCGCGGTGATCGAGGTAGAAGTAGCCTCCGCCGCCGAAGGTGGTGAACGGCGACGTCGACGCCTGGCGCGGCGGGAGCGGGTGCTCGGCGAGCACGTCGAGGGTGCGGGGGTCGAGCAGCCGCAGCGTGACGTCCTCGATGCCGACGCAGACGGTGAGCAGCCGGCCGGCACGGTCGAAGGTGTGGGAGGCGCACTCCTGGGCGAAGAAGTTCGACAGTACCTCCGGGTCGCGACCCAACGGCCCGCGCGCGATTCCGGCGTCGGACTGGTAGGCGTCGTCGTGCAGGTTGCTGCGGCCGTTGGCGGCCAGCCACGGGTGGCGGGGCGCGAAGGACTGGTCGGGCAGTGGTCGACCCGGCGCCGGCCCACCGAGGTAGGGCGCGACCTGCGCCGCGCCGGGAGACTCAGGGATCGGCTCAGAACCGGCCCGCGTCGTGCCGACCTGGAGCGCGAGCGCCAGCGCCAGCGGAGTGGTGAGAACCGTCAGTTGTCGCCGCCGCATGTGGGTACCAACTGCCGACCTCGCCGGAGGTGACGCCTCAGCGGCGACCGATCGACTGGAACCGCTGGAGCAGGCGGGTGGGGACGATCCGGGTCACCACCCGGATCGCCTGGTACTGGCGGCCCGGCACCGAGAACATCCGTCCCCGGTCGTAGTCCTCGAGCGCTTCGCGCACCAGGAAGTCGGCCTCGAGCCACATGAAGCCGCTGCCGCGGCGGACGCCCATCCGCTCGTGGAACTCTGTCTTCACGAAGCCCGGGCACAGCGTCATCACGGTGACGCCGCGTGGGCCGTACTCGACTGCCGCCCACTGGCCGAACCGGTTCAGCCACATCTTGGCGGCGCCGTACGTGCCGCGAGGGAGGAACGAGGCGACGCTGGAGACGTTGATGATCCCGCCCCGGCCTCGCGCCGTCTGCGCGCGCAGCGCTGCGTGCGAGAGTCGGAGCGGTGCGGTGACGAGGATGTCGAGCAGCCGCTCCTCGTCGTCGACGTCGTTGTCCAGGAACCGGCCCTTGAGCCCGAAGCCGGCGTTGTTGACCAGCAGCTCCACCGGCCGCGCGGGGTCGGCGACCCGGGCCTCGACGGTGGCGAGCTGGTCGCGATCGGTCAGGTCGGCCGGCAGCACCTCGACCTCGCGGCCGGTACGCCGCAGCTCGTCGGCGACCAGCGCCAACCGCTCGGCGTCGCGGGCGACCAGCACCAGGTCGTGGCCGCGATCGGCGAGCTGTCGAGCGAACTCGAGGCCGATGCCGGCAGTGGCGCCGGTGACCAGGGCGGAACCCGGCTGACTCGTGGGGAGACTCATGCCCCCATCGAACCGGTGTCATCCCGAATCCGCCAACCGGCTCCGGCATGATGGGATCCACCATGACCATCACTCTCGCCGTCGCCAACCAGAAGGGCGGCGTCGCCAAGACCACCTCGGTCGCCTCGATCGGCGCGGCGTTGGCCGAGCTCGGGCAGCGGGTGCTGCTCGTCGACCTCGATCCGCAGGCGTGCCTGACCTTCTCCCTCGGCATCGACCCCGAGGACCTCGAGGTCTCCGTCCACCACGTGCTCACCAAGGGTCTCGACCCGACCGAGGTCATCATCGCCACCGAGGACGGTGTCGACCTGCTGCCCGCGACCATCGAGCTGGCACGTGCCGAGGCCGACCTGCTCACCCGCACCGGCCGCGAGCACGCCGTCAAGGCGGCGCTCGAGCTGCTCGAGGACGCCGAGGCCGGCTACGACTGGGTGCTGCTCGACTGTCCGCCGTCGCTGGGCGTGCTGACGGTGGCGGCGCTGACGGCGGCGCAGGGCGTCCTGATCCCGCTCCAGTGCGAGACGCTCTCCCACCGCGGGGTCGGCCAGCTGCTCGACACCGTCCACGACGTCCGCCGCTTCACCAACCGCAAGCTCGAGGTCTGGGGTGTGCTCCCCACGCTGTACGACGGCCGCACCAACCACGCGCGCACCGTGCTCGAGACGATCTCGGAGACCTACGAGCTCGACGTCATCGAGCCGCCGATCCCGAAGACGATCAAGTTCGCCGAGGCTCCCGCTCGGGGCCGCTCGATCCTGGCGACCAGCCGCACCAGCAAGGGCGCGAAGGCCTACCGCGAGGTGGCCGCCGCCCTGATCACCCGGGCGGGGAGCTGACCCGATGACCGCCCACCGCCGCCAGGTCCGTCCGCGCTACGGGCGCGTGGTGGCGGCGTTCTCCTCCCTGGGCGTGACGTCGGTCGCGTTGCTGGGCGGGCTCGGGGTGCTTCCCTCGTCGGCGCAGGAGCCCGCGCCGCGCGAGACGATCGCGCCGGTCGCGGCCGACCCGCGGCCCGGGGACGACGGGGCCGGTCAGGACACGTCGGGCGTCATGGGCGCGGAGCGCTCGATCTCGACCCCGGGGGAGCGGCGCCGCGTCACGGCGGCGGACCTGCTCCCGGCCGACTCCGGATCCGGTCGGCGGGTGGTCTTCAGCGAGGGCCAGCAGCGGGTGTGGCTGATCGGCGGCAAGGACGCCGTCCTGCGCACCTACCGGGTGTCCGGCAGCCTCACCGACAACCTGGATCCCGGCAGCTACCAGGTCTACTCCCGCTCGATGCACGCGATCGGCATCGACGACTCGGGCACCATGCGCTTCTTCGTGCGCTTCACCCAGGGCGACACCGGTGCCGCCATCGGGTTCCACGACATCCCCATCGACGGCGGCGAGCGGGTGCAGACCGTCGACGAGCTCGGCACCCCGACCTCCCACGGCTGCATCCGTCAGAAGACCGCCGACGCCAAGGCGATGTGGGACTTCGCCCAGGTCGGCGCGGCGGTCGTCGTCACACCCTGACCGGCAACCGGTGGAGCGTCGGCTCAGTCGGCAGTAGGGGCGTTGCCGGAGCCGGAGGAACGACGCCGGCGACGGTTCCGGTTGCCCGACCCCTGCTCGCCGGAGCCGGTGCTGGCGGACGAGGTGCCGGTGGCGACGGTCGAGCCACCCTCGACCGGCTCGCCGCTGCGGGTGCGGCTACGGCTGCGGTTCCGGTTGCTGCGGGCCGGACGATCCGAGGAGCGCTCGCCCGAACGCTGGTCCGAACGCTCGCCCGACCGCGGGGACCGACCACGGTCGGATCGCTCGGTCTTCTCGCGCGGCGCCGGGGGCACCACGCGGCCCTTGGTGCCGGGCGGGATGCCCTGGTCGTGGAAGAGGTTCTCCGAGGTCGAGTAGGTCTCGGGCACCTCGTGGAACGGCAGGTCGAGGGTCTTGTTGATCATCTTCCAGCGGGCCAGGTCGGCCCAGTCGACGAAGGTGATCGCGGTGCCGGTGGCGCCGGCCCGACCGGTGCGGCCGATCCGGTGGATGTAGGCCTTGTCGTCCTCGGGGCAGGAGTAGTTGATGACGTGGGACACGCCCTGCACGTCGATGCCGCGGGCGGCGACGTCGGTGCAGACGAGGACCTGGATCTTGTCCTCGCGGAACTTGGTCAGCGCCTTCTCGCGGGCGACCTGCGCCATGTCGCCGTGGAGCGGGGACGACTTGAAGCCGCGCTCGTCGAGGTCGTCGGCGATGCGCTGGGCCTGCCGCTTGGTGCGGGTGAAGACGATGATCTTGCCGACGTCCTCGGCCTGGAGCACCCGACCGATGATCTCCGGCTTGTCGAGGTCGTGGACCTGGTAGATGAACTGCGCGGTCGCGGGCACGGTCGCGTTCTCGTAGGACGACTCGGCGCGGATGTTCATCGGGTGACGCATGTGGACGCGGGCCAGGGCCACGATCGCAGCCGGCATGGTCGCCGAGAACAGCATCGTCTGGCGGGTCTCGGGCGTCTTGCTGATCAGCTTGACGACGTCGGGCAGGAAGCCGAGGTCGAGCATCTCGTCGGCCTCGTCGAGCACCAGCGCGTGGACGTGGGAGAGGTCGAGCGCGCGTCGGTCGGCGAGGTCGATGAGCCGACCCGGCGTACCGACGACGATGTCGACGCCGGCCTTGAGGGTGTCGAGCTGCGTGTCGTAGCCGACGCCGCCGTAGACGGTGAGGACGCGGAGGCCGCGGTCGTTGCCGGCCAGCGCGAGGTCCTTGGAGACCTGGAGCGCGAGCTCACGGGTCGGGGCCACGATCAGCGCCTGCGGCTTGCCCTGGGGGATCTCGGAGTAGTCGGGGTCCTTGGGGGCGACCGAGCGCTGCAGGACCGGGATGCCGAACGCCAGCGTCTTGCCGGTGCCGGTGCGGGCCTGACCGATGAGGTCGGTGCCGAGGAGGGCGACGGAGAGGGTCATCTCCTGGATCGCGAACGGCGTGGTGATGCCGGCGCGCTCGAGGGAGTCACAGATCTCGGGGAGCACCCCGAGTTCACGGAAGGTAGTCACTGTTCGGTTCTCTTTTCGGTGAGCATGTCTGAGTCAGCCAGCGGCTGATTTCACTGCTCAGCCGCGCACATCCGGATCGCCGAGGACCGGCGAAGAGCAAGGCCGGGGGTGTCCCCAGGCGTCGCGTCCTGAGCCCATCCTATCGGTACGCTGCACGCATGACTGCATCCTCCGACGGCGCTGCGCCCCACACCGAGACGGGCGCTCTCGAGGACGCCGCCTACCGCGAGGCGGTCATCGACCTGCTCGGCGCGATCGCCTACGGCGAGATCTCGGCGTTCGAGCGGCTGGCCGAGGACGCCAAGCTCGCGCCCTCACTCGCGGACAAGCTGGCGATCGCGAACATGGCGTGTCGCGAGTTCGGCCACGTCGAGCTGCTCTGCGGCAGGCTGGTGGAGCTGGGCGCAGACCCGTACGCGGCGATGGCGCCGTTCCAGGAGGCGTTGGACCTCTTCCACATCCACACGGCGCCGTCGGACTTCTACGAGGGGCTCGTCAAGGCGTACGTCGGCGACGGGATGGCTGCCGACTTCTACCGCGAGATCGCCGCCTACCTCGACCCGCGCACTCGCGACATCGTGATCTCGTCGCTGGCCGACGCGGGGCACTCCGCGTTCGTCATCGAGCGGGTGCAGGCCGCGATCAGGGCTGACCACAAGCTCGGCGGCCGGCTCGCGCTCTGGGGCCGCCGGCTGATGGGGGAGGCGCTCACGCGGGCGCAGCGCGTCGCCGTCGAGCGGGACGCGCTGTCGGCACTGCTGGCCGGCGGTGTGGACCGACCGGCGCTCGACCTGGCCGCCATCGGCCGGTTGTTCGCCCGGATCACCGAGCAGCACGCCGACCGGATGTCCAAGCTCGGCCTCGACGCCTGACGTCGGTGGTCAGGCGCCGAGAACCGGCGCGGTTCAGGCCTTCTTGGCGCGGCCGGTGGCCATCGCCGCGGCGATGACCAGCACCATCGCGGTGAGGACGGTGACCAGACCCTGGGTCCAGTCGAGGCCGCGGCTGCCGTCGCCGCCGAAGGCGCGGTAGATCACGTCACCGAGCACCATGCCGCCGATGCCGCACACGATGACCAGCCAGAAGGGGATGTTGTCCTTGTCGCCGGGCGCGAGGAACTTGCCCAGCAGTCCGACGATGGTGCCGACGATCAGGTAGAAGAGGATCGTTCCCACGGTCCACATCCTTTCAGAGTGAGTTGACGGGCGACTGATGCGTCGAGTGTCAGGAGCGGAAGCCGACCTGCCCGCTGACGCCGCCACCGATCTCGACGTAGGAGAGCCGCGCGACCGGCACCAGGATCCGGCGGCCGCGGGTGTCGCTGAGCGCGAGCAGGCCGTCATCGCTCCCGAGGGCGTCGGAGATCTGCTTCTCGATCTCCTCCGGGGTGGCGCTGGACTCCACCACCAGCTCGCGGGCTGAGTGCTGCACGCCGATCTTGATCTCCATCGGGCTCCTCAAAATTGTGGGTGTGAGTGGGTGGGTCAGTGCTCATCGGTGAGCGGGTAGCCGCGGATGCCCCGCCAGGCGAGGCCCGACACGAGTGCCACCGCCTCGGGCCGGCTGATGCCTCCGGCGTCGGTCACCCAGAACCGCGCGCTGACCTGCGCCATTCCCACCAGGGAGACGGCGAGCAGGTTGGCGGCGGCGTCCGGCAGTCCGGTGTCGTCGTGGATGACGTGGGCGATCATCGCCGCGCACTCGCTGGTGACCCGGTCGACGGCGGCGCGGACGGCGGGTTCGTTGGTCAGGTCGGACTCGAAGACCAGCCGGAAGGCGCCGTCGTGGCCGGCGATGTACTCGTAGAACGCCTCCATGGCAGCAGCGACCCGGAGCTTGTTGTCCTGGGTCGACTGGAGGGCGGCCCGGCAGTTGTCGATGATCGCGTCGCACGACGAGTCGAGCAGGGCGGTGTAGAGGTCGAGCTTGCCGGGGAAGTGCTGGTAGAGCACGGGCTTGGACACGCCCGCACGCTCGGCGATGTCGTCCATCGCGGCCGCGTGGTAGCCGTGGGCCACGAACACCTCGAGGGCGGACTCCAGCAGCTGGACGCGTCGCTCCCGCCGCGGCATCCGGGCGCCGCGGGGTCGGGCCGTGGGCTCGCCGTACGCCGTCACGGTGACTCCTCCCTGCTCAAGGCCTGTCGTCGGTCGTCGCTGGGCACCGCCGGTGCCGCAGTGAACCCTACCGGCACGTACGAAGGGGCCCCGGCGAACCGGGACCCCCTCGTCGTGTCGAGCGTCAGTGCGTCACGGGTTGGTGACCTCCACGGTCAGGAACCCGCCGTCCTCACCGGTGACGGTCGCCTCGACACCCGCGCCGGCGACCTTCACCGAGCCCTGGGGGTTGGCCGCCGACCAGTAGGCCTCGGGGTCGGTGTCGTCGAACGTCGCCAGCTGCTGGCGCGCGGGCGCGCACGCTGCCAGGGTCTGGATCGTCGCACGCTTCCCCTTCCCGACCGAGACCTCCTTGTGGAGGCAGGTCTCGGGATTGGCGCCCAGGCCGAACGTGGCGTCGAACGGCTGCCGGCGGTTGCTCGGGCGGGTGCCGTCGCTGTAGGTGAACGGCTCCGGGAACGCGTCGACCGGGAGCGCCGACCCGTGACCCGGGTGGGTCGCCACGTTGTTGTCGGCGTAGGAGTCGTCGACGTACCAGACCAGCATGCCGGGACGGAACGAGAAGAACTCCACCCAGTTCGGACGGCTGAAGGCCTCGGAGAAGTTGTACGGACCGACCTCGAGGGTCTGGTCGTACCCGACGAACTGGCGGTTCTCGATGAGGTAGTAGTGCGGAGTCGTCTGGGTGTCGCTGCCGGTCGAGATCGTCCAGCCGTCGGCCTCCCACCCGTTGGCGCCGGTCTCGGCGCCGTCGGTGAAGGAGTAGGCACGTCCGGCCTTGATGGCGATCTGGTCCACGAAGGCGCCGGCCTCGTTCACGCCGCCGTCGGTCTGGTAGCGGAACCGGAACAGCGAGGGCCCGCTGGCGCTGTAGCTGTAACGCAGCCCCTTCCACCGGTCACGGCTGCTGCCGTCGATCGGGGTGCCGACCCGGGTCCAGTTGTCACCACCGTCGGTGGAGTACTCGGCGTACAGGTAGTCGTACCCGGCCTCGATCTCGTACCAGGCGCTGGCGGTGACGGTGATCCGGCCGCTCGCCGGTACCTCACGGGTGAGGGTGTTGTTGAGCATGTCGCCGCGACCCGACCACCAGGCGTGCGAGCCCTGCGGCGGCACCGTGTAGTTGGTGGTGGTCGTCTTGTCGGGCAGGTCGACCTTCAGCGCCTGGTCGCCGGCTCCGGTCGACCCTTCCGACGGAGCCAGGGTGTAGTCGGCGCCGGTGGTGCCCGCCGGCACCTGGGTGTAGTCCAGCCAGCCCAGCTCGAGCTTCTCCTCCGGACCCATCAGGCCCGGGGTGGTGCCGATCCCGTCGCCGGCGGCCTCGCCGTGGCCCAGCCAGGAACCCGAGGACATCAGGGTCCAGAACGCGGTGCTGTTCTCGCCTCCGGAGGTGTCGTAGTAGTCGGGCAGACCGAGGTCGTGGCCGAACTCGTGGGCGAAGACGCCCAGGCCGCCGTTTTCCGGCTCGACCGTGTAGTCGCCGATCCAGAGACCGGAGTCTCCGATCTGGGTCCCGCCGTACTTGTTCTGGGTACCACCCACGGTGGGGCCGGTCGTGCCGAAGTCGGTGGCGTTGACGTACCAGCGGTGGGACCAGATCGCGTCCTCGCCGAGGGTGCCGCCGCCGGCCTCCTCGCCCTCGCCGGCGTGGACGGCCTGGAAGTGGTCGATGTAGCCGTCGGCCTCGTTGAAGTCGCCGTCGTCGTCGAAGTCGTACCGGTCCCAGACGTCGAGCTGCGCGAGGTAGGCGTCCACCTCCGCCTGGGTCTTGCCGCCGGCGATCTGGTCGGCGTACCAGGCGTCCACGGTGTCGGCGATGTACTGCCAGGAACCGCCGTCGTCCTCGACGGCGTTCGCGCCGTAGCTGGCGGCCGTGCCGGGGACTTCAACCCAGTCCTCGACCTGGTTGGTCACCGAGTAGCGACCGCCGGAGACCGTCTCGTAGTAGTCCTTCATCGATTCGCCGGTGCCGTTGAAGAGCTCCTCGTAGTGAGCCTCGTTGAAGTCGGGCTCCCAGTACGTCGAGTTGTCGACGTCACGGTCGGGTGCGGCGATCGAGTTGTGTGACACGTCGGAGAACTCGGAGAGCACGGTCCAGATCTTCTCGGACCTGTCCAGTGGGAAATCCACGAACTCGGCGGCCGCCGTGGTGCGCGACCCTTCCGGGCCGCCCGCGAGCTTCACCGTCGCGCCGCCGCCCTTGCGCGCGCGCAGGGTGGCGGAGCCGTTCTGCAGTGCGGCGAGGGCCTTGGCGCGCAGCTTGTCCTGACGGGCGGTCAACGGGCCGGGGCGGTTGTCGGGACGGTGCGCGATGCCGGTGGCGGACGGCGCGCCCGCGGTGTCGGACGCCTGTGAGGGCGAGCTCATCGTTCCTGCGAGCGTGGCTGCGACGGTCAGCGTGATGCCGCCGGACAGCAGCCGACGCCATGGTGTGGACGTGGTCACGTGTGGGTACCCCTTGTCAGTGGGGTTCCCGGTCGCGACCCGAGCGGGCTCCATCGGTCCCCCCGAACGGATGATTGAGCGTCCTCACCTTCTCCCTCCGGGAGCGCTCCTGGCAAGGCCCCTGACGGGCGAAGACCCTTGGTACGGCGTGGGTGGTTCCCTTCCGGATGCTGAGAACCGCGAGGCCAAGGGCGCTGGACGGGGAACATGGAAGCCATCGCGCCTGTTGCACCGAGCATCACGCCCGCCCGAAACGATTCGCCCGATCCGAGGAGTGTCACCGTGCCGTTCGACCCGATCGTGGAGCCTGCTGACGAGCTCACCGTCGACGAGGTGCGCCGCTACAGCCGGCACCTGATCATCCCCGACGTGGGCATGGCCGGGCAGAAGCGCCTCAAGAACGCCAAGGTGCTGGTCATCGGCGCCGGTGGACTCGGCAGTCCCGCGCTGCTGTACCTCGCTGCGGCCGGAGTCGGCACGATCGGCATCGCCGAGTTCGACGAGGTCGACGAGTCCAACCTTCAGCGCCAGGTCATCCACGGGCAGTCCGACATCGGTCGCCCCAAGGCCGAGTCGGCTCGCGACTCCATCGCCGAGGTGAACCCCTACGTCACCGTGGTGCTGCACCCCGAGCGGCTCGACAACGACAACGTCAAGCAGGTCTTCGAGGGCTACGACCTGATCGTCGACGGCACCGACAACTTCGCCACCCGCTACATGGTCAACGACGCGGCGTACTTCCTGGGCATCCCCTACGTGTGGGGCTCGATCTACCGCTTCGACGGCCAGGCCTCGGTGTTCGCGCCGATGCTCGGCGAGAACCTGCCGTGCTACCGGTGCCTCTACCCGGAGCCGCCGCCGCCGGGCATGGTGCCGAGCTGCGCCGAGGGCGGCGTCCTCGGTGTGCTGTGCGCCAGCATCGGCGCGATCCAGGGCACCGAGGCGATCAAGCTGCTGACGGGCATCGGGGAGCCGCTCATCGGGTCCCTGATGATCTATGACGCCCTCGAGATGGAGTACCGCAAGCTGCGGGTGCGCAAGGACCCGAACTGCGCGCTCTGCGGTGAGAACCCGACGGTCACCGACCTCATCGACTACGACGCGTTCTGCGGGGCGATCTCCGACGAGGCCGCCGACGCCGCCGCGGGGTCGACGATCTCGGTCACGGACCTCGAGCACATGCTCAAGGAGCGTGAGGAGGGCACCCGCGACTTCGTCCTGGTCGACGTCCGCGAGCAGAACGAGTTCGAGATCAACCGGATCCCCGGCTCGATCCTGATCCCCAAGGGCGAGTTCCTCAACGGCAATGCCCTGGGCCAACTGCCTTCTGACAAGCAGGTCGTCCTGCACTGCAAGGGCGGCGTCCGCTCGGCCGAGGCGCTTGCCGTGCTCAAGGGCGCCGGGTACGCCGACGCGGTCCACGTGGGCGGTGGCGTGGTGGCCTGGGTCAACCAGATCGACCCGTCCCAGCCGTCGTACTGAGCGGGCGCCTGGTACCCATGCACTAGTCACGACTGGTCATTTCTGACTAGTGCGCGTAACCCTTTCGGGGCAGCGGCGTTGATCCCCCGTCAACACCCGCTGTCGGCGACCTCCCCCGAGGTCTCCGCATTGACCCGGGAGGGTACCCATGCGCTCAGCGCACCCCGTAGTACGTCGTCTCGTCGGCCTCGTCGCCGTTCTGGCCAGCGCCGGAACTGTCGCCGCGCTGTCGACCACCGCCCCCGCCTCGGCCGCGCCGGAGGCCGCTGTCGCCGCCTACGCGCCGGCCGACACCGCCGAGATCACCCCCGGCGTGCAGATGTACACCGACGGTGCCCAGTGCACCGCCAACTTCGTCTACACCGACGGCGCCGGCAACACCTACGTCGGCTATGCCGCCCACTGCGCCGGTCTCGGCGCCGCGACCGACACCAACGGCTGTGACGCCGGTTCGCTGCCGCTCGGCACCCGCGTGACCTTCGCCCGCGGCGGCTCGCTCGTGAGCGGCGGCACCACCGTCGGCCACGGCACCCTGGCCTACAGCTCCTGGCTCACGATGCAGGGGCGCAACGAGACCAACGAGGACGCCTGCGCCTACAACGACCTGGCGCTGGTCAAGGTCGACGCCGCCGACGTCAGCAAGGTCAACCCGAGCATCCCGTTCTGGGGCGGCCCGGTGGGCATCAACACCGACGGCACCGCCGCCGGTGACCGGGTCTACTCCTACGGCAACTCCAGCCTCCGCGGCGGCATCGAGGCGCTCTCCCCGAAGACCGGCGCCAGCGTCGGCACCACCGGGAACGGCTGGAGCCACCCCGTCTACACCGTGAGCCCCGGCGTGCCCGGTGACTCCGGCAGCGCCTTCCTCGACGCCGAGGGCAACGCGCTCGGCACCCTGTCCACGCTCGCCATCGCGCCGCTCGCCGGTTCGAACGGCGTGGGCGACCTGAACAGCGAGCTGTCCTACGCCCAGCAGTTCGGCACCATCGCCGGCCTGCAGCTGGTTCCCGGCACCGAGCCGTTCGAGCCGGTTCTCTGAGGTTGCACGACCGCGACTGAAGTCCCATCGAGCACCGCCCCGTCCGTGACCGGACGGGGCGGTGCTCGTTGTCAGGGGTATGCGAACCACGACTCTCGGAACCTTGATCGTCTCCCTGGTGAGCGCCCTCGCGTGGCTCGCCGTACCTGCGGGCACCCACGCGGCGGCTGCTGACGAGGCCACGATCGCCCCGGGCGTGCAGATGTTCACCGACGGCGCCCAGTGCACCGGCAACTTCGTCTTCCGCGACGGCGCCGGCCGCACCTACGTCGGGTACGCCGCGCACTGCGCCGGCCTGGGCGAGGCGACCGACACCAACGGCTGCCAGGCCCGGTCGCTGCCGCTGGGGACGAAGGTCCGGTTCGCGGAAGGCGCGACGGTGGCCACCAGCGGCACGACGCTCGGCCACGGCACGCTGGTCTACAGCTCCTGGCGGTCGATGCGCGCGGTCGGCACCAGCGACGACAACACCTGCGCGGCCAACGACTTCGCGCTGGTCCGCGTGAACAGGTCCGACGCAGGGAAGGTCGACCCGACGGTCCCCTTCTGGGGCGGTCCGACCGGCCTCGGCAAGGGCGCGGCAGAGGGACGTCAGGTCTACTCGTTCGGGCAGTCCAGCCTGCGACCCACCACCCTCCTGTCGCCGAAGACCGGCCTCTCACTCGGCTCGACCGACGGCGGCTGGGGCATCGACGTCTACACCGCCACCCCGGGCATCCCGGGTGACTCCGGCAGCGGCTTCCTCAACGAGCAGGGTCGCGCGGTCGGCACCCTCTCGACCGTCGCCATCGCCCCGCTGGCCGGCTCCAACGGCCTGGGCAACCTCGCCCGCGAGCTGGCCTTCGCTCGTCAGCACTCGGGGATCGACGGGCTCCGGCTGGTCAAGGGCGGCGCGTTCTCACCCGTCCCCTGACAGTTCACTAGGTTGGGGCCGTGACCACCCGCATCGACCCCGAGGAGTACGCCGAGCTGGTGCTGCGGTGCGTCGAACAGGTGCCCCGCGGCCGGGTGACGACGTACGGCGCGATCGCGGAGGTGGTCGGAGAGCTGCTCGGTGGCGGGGGACCGCGCCAGGTCGGCTCGGTCATGGCCGGCCACGGTGGGCCGGTCCCGTGGTGGCGCGTGGTCCGGTCGAACGGCACGCTGCCCGACAGCCACCAGGACGCCGCGCGTCAGGCCTACCTCGAGGAGGCCACCCCGATGCGACCCTCCGGCAACGTCGACCTCCGCACCGCCTTCTTCAGGCCCTCCAGTTCAGGGTTGAATCGTGCCCGCGCGGCAGCCGAGTCGCGGGGTCGCGGCACGTGACTCGTGCGTGTGAGGCAAGCCAACGCTGAACGCTGTGGGACGGCTGCGGGCACGCGACTCAACGGCCGCGGGCACGCGACTCAACGGCCGCTGACGCGCGACTCAACGGCTAGTTGGGCCAGTCGGACGAGTGCCTTCGGGAAGATCTCGGCCGGGGGAGTGACCAGGCCGGCACCGACCTGGCCGACGCCCGCCTGCTTGCCGGCCATGCCGGTGTTGATCTGCGGCAGGATGCCGGTCCGGCACACGCGGGTGACGTCGATCCCGGTCGGGACACCGGTGAAGTCGAGCACCGGCACCGACCAGCGCGGGTTCTCGCCGAGCGTGATCTCGCGCATCCGGCGCGTGGTGGCGAGGGCGTCGGGGACCGTGCCACCCACGAATCGGACGATCGCGGGTGCGGTCGCCATCGCGAACCCGCCGATGCCGGCGGTCTCGGTGATCGCCGAGTCGCCGATGTCGGGGTTGGCGTCCTCGGGCCCGTAGTCGCCGAGGAAGAGCCCGTCGGCCAGCTGGGCGGGTCCGGTGAACCACTCGTCGCCGGTGCCGGAGACCTGGATCCCGAAGTCGGTGCCGTTGCGGGACATCGCGACCACCATGGTCGAACCCGGCACGTCGCGACCGGCGTCGAGCGCGAGCTTGCAGGCCGGCATCCCCAGGTTGAGGAAGAAGTGGTCGTTGCCGCCCATGAACCGCAGCGCCTCGCCGACGTCCGCGCTGTCGAATCCGGACACCACCATCGACGGTGCCAGGTCGCGCAGCAGCATCAGGGTGCCGGCGCGGTTGCGGTTGTGGGCCTCGTCGCCCATCTGCAGCATCTGGGTCAGGATGCCGGTGATGTCGACGGGTCCACTGCGGCGTACCGCCTCTCGGAGCAGCGGGCCGAGCACGTCGGCCATCCATCGCAGCCGTGTCAGCACCTCGGGGCCGTAGGCGCCGTAGCGCAGCACCTTGCCCAGGCCCTCGTTGAGCGTGCAGAACGTACGCCGCCCCGACGCCCGGTCCTCGAGCACGAACATCCACATCGACGGGGTGACGACTCCGGCCATCGGTCCGACGGCGCTGTGGTGGTGGCACGGGTCGAGGCTGACCCCGTTGCCGGACTCGAACAGCGCGACGGCGTCCTCCGGGTCCTCGACCAGCCCCTCCAGCGCGGCGCCGCCCATGAGCGCACCCCGCATCGGGCCGGAGGCGCGGTCCCACGTGATCGGCGGGCCGGCGTGGAGGAACTGCCCGGGCTCGAGCCCCAGCAGGTCCGCTGCCGGCGCGACGTCGACCAGGTCGGCGGTGACGCCGAGCATCGCCGCGAGGGCCTGCCGGTTGGCGTCGCGCCGCCGCGGGTCGGCGGCCACGGCGGCCAGGTCGTCCTCGGTGCCGGGCATCGGCGGACGCCAGGCGACGCGCTCGACCTCGACGGCCTGCGCGGACACGGCGTCGGCGAGCAGGTCGGCGCCGATGGTGACGACACGGTCGGGAGTCTTCATCGGGTACCTCCGGCGAGCTCGATCGCGCGGCGGGTCGCTGCCGCGTTGGACAGGTGCACCTCGGCGCCGGCCTCGACCAGCGCCCGGACCTGACGGCCGCGGTCCTGCGGGTCCTCGGTGGTGCCGACGACGCAGACCACGACCGGGAGGTCGACGTCGGCGAGGGCTGGGGCGAGCAGTGCGGCGGGGTCCGGTTCGGCTCCGTGGCCGAGCACGACGTCGAGCAGTACGACGCCGGTGGCCGGGTCGGCCGCGGCCCGGTGCAGGTGGTCGAGCCGCAGCGTGGGGTCGATCATCGGGTGGGCGCGACCCTGCGTCCACTGGTCGTCACCGAAGTCGACGAAGGTGTGGCCATCGGTCTCGCCGGCGATCAGCCGGGACTCCTGGCACAGCGTGCCGCCGACGAACAAGCCCCGGATCGATCCGCCGGCGCCGACCCCGGCGCGACCGTCGACCGGCCAGACCGGCACCGTCACGGCGAGCCGGTCGAGGACCGCCTCGGCGGCCATGGTCAGGTCCGGCCGACCTGCGCCGAGCAGCGCCAGCTCGACCGGCGTGGTCAGCGTCGCGGCGTACTCCTCGATGCGGGTGGCCACCTCCGGGTCCGGGGGTTTGGACACCACGACGATCAGCTCGACCTCGTCGTCGGCGTCGAGTCGTCGCATCGCCTCGAGCGTGGAGAGGCCGCCGACCTCGGCGGAGAGGTCGCGTCCACCCACACCCAGCGCGGAGGAGACGCCGACCCCGGCGTGGTCGAGCAGGGCGAGCAGCTGCTGGCAGCCGGTGCCGGACGCCGCGACGATCCCGACCGGGCCGGGCCGGGTGGCGTTGGCGAAGCCGAGGCCCAGCCCGCCGACCACCGCGGTGCCACAGTCCGGGCCCATCACCAGCAGGCCTCGTGCGGAGGCGGTGCGCTTGAGTGCGACCTCCTGCTCGATCGGCACGTTGTCGCTGAAGATCATCACGTCACAGTCGGCGTCGAGGGCGTCCATCGCCTCGACCATCGCGCTGGCACCGGGCACCGACACCAGGGCGATCGCAGGGCGGTCGAGCAGAGCCGTCGCCGTCGTACGGCGCGGCTCGGCCTCGCGACCCACGCCTTCGGACCGGGTCGGGACCAGCGCCGACTCGACCGCCGCCAGCGCCTGGGCGAGGTCGCCATCGGGCTCGAGCCGGATCGCGACGACCAGGTCGTTGGGGGTGGCCGCGTCCGGGACCGCGAACCCCATCTCGCCGAGGACCTCGACGTTCAGCGGCGTCGCCATCGCCACCTGGGCGGTGACCACGCCCGGCGCCTGCTGGACGTCGCGGCTCACTTGGAGGAGCGTCACGGAGTCGGCGTACGCGCCGGGTCGGAGCTCGACGTGGTCCGAGGTCATGCTGCCTCCTGGAGTTGACGTTGGAGTTGGGCGAGGGCGAGGTGCGCACCGTGGAGCAGGCCCGCACCGGAGGTCGCGCCGATGCCGCTGAGGGCGGTGGCCCGACGCGACGCGTCGGGGGTGCCGAGAGCCCGCACCCAGGCGGCGAACTCGGGCACCACCTCCCCGTGCCGGGCACACTCGAGCAGGGTCGCGGAGAGCAGCGTGGTGCGGTGGGCGTGGGTGAGGACGACGTGGTCGGTGTCGGCCGTCGGGATGCCCGCGGCGCGGTGGAGTGCGATCCATCCCGCCAGCAGGTCGTCGCCGAGCGGGGTGAGTCCCTCGCCCCGGCCGATCAGGTCCGCGGCCACGTCCGCATCGATCCGGCCGAGCGGGACGTGGGCGGCAGCGAACTCGGCCACCGTGGCCGGGGGGGTGGCCTCAACGGTGACCGAGTACGCCTCTGTGCCGAAGACAACTTCGTGGTCGAAGCGAGGCACGTACGTTCCCTCGAGACGGCCGATCGGCAGTGGCCTACTGCCGACGTGAAGTGTCCCTCCCTCAACGTACGCCGAAACCCGCGGCCCCGACAAGAAATCGGGTAATGGTTCGCTGGTCGTCCGCAGGGCGCACGGCACCCGCACCGCATCCGGTGAGACCACTCCGACACATCGTCCGCCGACGTCGACGTAGAGCGCCTGCGGACCTCGGTGCACCACGGTCACCGGTCCGTCCGCGGCGGCCCGCAGCCAGTCGCGCACCCGGACGGGCGCGGCGACGGCGAGGGCGGCAACCGGGGTCATGCGTCCCGACGCTAGTCGTCGGTCGATACGCGTGCGCGATGTGAGGTTGTGCCAACGTCGACGCGGATCCGAGACACATGGTGATAACCCGTGACGCGCGAGGCGCGTGACGCGGCGGTCGCCCTGGCGCGTGTCGATGCCCTCCACACGGCCCTGACACACATCGTGCTGGAGGGCGGTGACCTCGCGAGGATCGCCGCCGAGGTCGCAGGCGTGCTCGACTGCGGGGTCCTGGTCACCTCGACCGACGGGCGCGAGCGGGCGGCCCACCTCGACACCGACGACCGGCAGGCACTGCTCGAGGCAGACCTGGTCGACCCGAGCGGCCGGCTGCGCGTCGAGCGCATCGGCGCCGACGGCGCCCCCGCGGGCGACGGCGAGGTCCGCTCCCTCCGGGTGGCGGCGGGCGGCACCGACCTGGCCCGCCTGGTCGGCGTACGACGGGACGGTCCGTTGCCGCCCGACGACGTCCACGCGCTCGAGCGCGCGGCCACGGTCGCGGCGCTGCTGATCACCCGCGAGGACTCGATCACGGCGGTCGAGAACAAGTACCAGGGCGACTTCCTGCGTGAGGTGTTCGCGAAGCGGACCCGGGACGCGGCCTACATCGAGGAGCACGCGACCGCCTTCGGCTGGACCCTGGACCGACCGGTGGTCGTGGTGGCCGCCGAGATCGATCCGCCGGACCCGGCCGCGGACCCGGTGGCGCCGCCGCAGCGCCGGCGCTACCAGGAACGCTTCTCCGCGGCCTGGCGACAGGTCACCCAGGGAGTGGACCCGGGCATCCCGTCGGTCGACTTCTCCTCCGAGGTCGTCTCGCTGCTGCCGGTCGAGGAGGGTGCGGAGGGACCCCCCGGTGCCGACGTCGTACGCCGGACCGTGGTCGCCGTGGCCGGTGACAAGGGCGGTGGCCGCCGCTCGTTCTCGGTCGGCGTCAGTCGGATCGCCACCACCCTCGACGACCTCCCGGCCTGCTACGGCCAGGCCCGACGCGCGGTCGAGGTCGGCCGGCGCGTCTCCGGCAACGGCTCGACCACGTTCTTCGACCAGCTCGGCCTGCACCGGCTGATCGCGCTGGTCCCCGATGCCGCGGAGCTGCGGACCTTCGCCCATGACGTGCTCGGGCCGCTCGCGGAAACCACCCCGGAGGCGACCGACCTGCGAGAGACGCTGCAGGTGCTGCTCGACACGAACTTCAACGTCGCCGAGGCCGCCCGGCTCCAGTTCTTCCACTACAACACGATGCGCTACCGGGTCGGGAAGCTCGAGCGGCTGCTCGGTCCGCTCTCCTCCGACCCCCATCTGCGGCTCGACGTCGCGGTGGCGTTGCGGGTGCTGGAGATCAGCGGGTGAGCCTCAGGGGCAGGCTGTGCCGCCCCCGGAGCGGTAGTCCCCGAACTTTTGGTCGCGTGTGAGCTGGATCCGCGACCGAAGATTCGGGGACTACCGCGTCATGGCCCTCCAACGACGCGCGACAACGTGTGCCAGCCCGGACGGCGTTCCTTCGGCATTTCTCGCCGTCGAGGGTGTGTGATGGATCCCACTACCTTGTGGATCCTCGGGCCACACCAGCGCCAGGAGGGGTCATATGTCGATGTTCAAATGGGAAGTAGTCGATCCCGCACCCGGAGAGGCCGTCGCGCCTCATCAGCGGCTTGCCTGGGGCAAGACCGTGGGCCTCGGGGCCCAGCACGTCGTCGCCATGTTCGGCGCGACGTTCGTCTTCCCCCTGATCATGGGGTTGGACGCCAACCTCGCGATCATGTTCTCGGGCCTGTGCACGATCATGTTCCTGCTGATCTGCCAGAACAAGGTCCCGAGCTATCTCGGCACCAGTGCCTCGTTCGTGGCCAGCGTCGCGGCGATCCGAGGCCTGGACACCGGCAACGACTCGTCCTACGTCACGGGCGCGATCCTGGTCGGCGGCCTCGCGCTCGCCGCGATCGGTGTGATCGTCCACTTCGGTGGCGCCGCGCTCATCCACAAGGTGCTGCCTCCCGCAGTCACCGGCGCCGTCGTGATGCTGATCGGCTTCAACCTGGCGCCCGTCGTCGCCGGCATCTACTGGCCTCAGGACCAGTGGGTCGCGCTGCTGACGGCGACCTTCATGGTGGCCGCCGCCGTGATGCTGCCCGGCTTCTGGTCGCGCATCGCGGTGTTCCTGGCCCTCGTCTTCGGCTATCTGGTTTCGTGGGTGTTCGACGGCGTCTTCGGACCCATCACCTCGGTCCTCGGCGGCGCCACGGAGGCGACCAGCCACGACCGGGTCACCTGGGCGGGTGTGAAGGCTGCGGACTGGATCGGTCTGCCCAGCGGCGACCTGGCCGACGGGGTGTCCGTGGTCCACGGGCCGTCGTTCTCGCTGGTCGCGATCCTGCTGGTGCTGCCCGGCGTCATCGCGCTGGTCGCCGAGAACACCGGCCACGTCAAGGCGGTCGCCGAGATGACCGGCGAGAACCTCGACCCGTACATGGGCCGCGCGATCGGTGCTGACGGCCTCGCCACGGCGTTCGCCTCCGCGTTCGGTGGCTCGCCGACCACGACGTACGCCGAGAACATCGGCGTCATGGGAGCGACCCGGGTCTACTCGACCGCCGCCTACTACGTCGCGGCCGGAGTCGCGATCCTGCTGGGGCTGTGCCCGAAGTTCGGCGCGATCGTCAATGCCACACCCGGTGGCGTGCTCGGCGGCATCACTGTGGTGCTCTACGGCATGATCGGACTGGTGGGAGCCAAGATCTGGGTCGAGAACCGTGTCGACTTCGGCGACCCCGTCAACATGGTGGGGCTCGCAGCCGGCATCATCGCCGGCGTCGGTGGGGTGACCCTGACGTTCTCCGACAACTTCGAGCTGTCCGGCATCGCGCTGGGCACCATCTTGGTGATCGTCTACTACCACCTGGTGAGTGGGCGTCGAGGTTCTGGCGCCGGCCGCACCACGCAAGCCCTCTCACACAAGGAATAGGGCCGCGTGAAGCCAGCACCCTTCGCTACCGCCGGCCCGGGTCTCTCGCAGAAGCGCTGGAGACCCTGGCCGGCGAGCCGGACGCGAAGGTGCTGGCCGGGGGCCAGAGCCTGGTCCCGCTGCTCTCGATGCGGCTGGCCGCGCCCGCGGCACTGGTGGACATCAACGCGGTGCCCGACCTGGACCACGTCACCGTCAGCGACGACGGGGTCCGGGTCGGGGCACTCGCCCGCCACGCCGACGTCCTCGCCCACGCGGCTGCCGCGGATTCCCAGCCACTGCTGGCGATGGCGCTCTCGCACGTCGCGCACGCGACCATCCGCAACCGGGGTACGACGGTCGGCTCGATCATCCACGCCGATGCCGCGGCCGAGATGCCGGTCGTGCTCGCGCTGCTCGGTGGGTCCGTCGAGGCGGCCTCGGTGCGCGGCACCCGCACCATCGCCGCCGCCGACCTGTTCGCCGGGCCGCTGGAGTCGACCCTGGCCCATGACGAGATCGCCACCGAGGCGTTCTTCCCTGGCGCTGCGGCCGGGCGAGGGCGTCGGCTTCGCCGAGATCGCTCGCCGCCACGGCGACTACGCGCTGGTCGGGGTCGCCGGTCTGGTGCGGGTCGAGGGCGAGGAGGTCGTCGAGGCGCGGCTGGGCTACCTCTCGGTCAACGACGTCCCCACCGTGGTCGACGTCAGCGGCCGCAGTCCCGACGAGGCCGCCGACCACGTGCTCACCGAGCTCCAACCCGACGACGACATCCACGCGACCGCGGCCTATCGCAGCCACCTGGTGCGGGTCCTGACCCGACGGGTGCTCGGAGCAGCCATCGACCACGCCCGGGGAAGGACCGCATGAGCGAGGAGATCCACGACGTACGGCTGCAGGTCAACGGCGCCAGCCACGCCGTGCGGGTGCCTGCCCGCCGACTGTTGTCCGACGCGCTGCGCCACGACTGCGGACTCACCGGCACCCACGTCGGCTGCGAGCACGGCGTCTGCGGCTCCTGCACGGTGCTGCTCGACGGCCGACCCGTGCGCTCGTGCCTGATGTTCGCCGTCTCCGCCCAGGACGCCGAGATCACCACCGTCGAGGGACTCACCGAGCCAGATGACGTGCTTTCGCCGGTGCAGCAGGCCTTCTCCGACTGCCACGGGCTCCAGTGCGGGTTCTGCACGCCCGGCTTCCTCACCACGATCACGGCCGGGCTGCGCGAGACGCCCGACCCGACCGAGGACGAGGCCCGCGACATGATCGCCGGCAACCTCTGCCGCTGCACCGGCTACCAGAACATCGTCGGTTCGGTGCTGCGCGCCGCCGAGATCGCCAAGGAGCGCGCGTGACCACCAAGCTCTTCGGCACCAAGGTGCCGCGCGTCGAGGACCAGCGGTTCCTCCGCGGCCACGGTCGGTACGCCGACGACCTGCTGGTCGGCCAGCGGGTGCTGCACGCCGCCGTACTGCGCTCGCCCCACGCCCACGCCCGCATCCTCGACATCGACGTCAGCGGTGTGCTGGACGTCGAGGGCGTCCACGCCGTGTGGACCTTCGACGACCTGGCCGACCTGGCCGACAAGATGGCCGAGCCGCTGCCGCTGCTCATCCCGCACCCGGCACTCACCCACGGCCGCACCCAGTTCGCGCTGGCGAAGGACGAGGTCAACTACGTCGGCGAGGCGATCGCCTTCGTCGTCGCCGAGGACCGCTACATCGCCGAGGACGCGGTCGGCCGGATCCGCGTCGACTACGACTACTTGCCGCCGGTGGTGGGCATCCCCGCCGCTCGCGCCGCCACGGCCCTCGTGCACGAGGACGTGCCCGGCAACGTCGGCGCCCGGCTGGAGCAGGAGAACGGCGACGCCCGGGCCGCGATCGCGGCCGCGCCCCACACCCTCACCCTCGACCTCACCGTCGAGCGGTCGGCCTGCCAGCCGCTCGAGGGCCGCGCCACCGTCGCCCGCTGGGACCCCGACATCAACCGGATGACGGTGTGGACGTCGACCCAGACCTCGACCGGCGTCCGCGGCTGCATCGCCGCCAAGCTCGGCCTCGACCTCGGCCAGGTCGACGTGATCACCCCCGACGTAGGTGGTGGCTTCGGCGTGAAGATCAACCACCCGTGGCCCGAGGAGCTGCTGGTGCCGATGGCCGCCCGCGCGCTCGGGGTGCCGGTCAAGTACACCGAGGACCGTCGCGAGCACTTCATCTCCTCGGCCCACGAGCGCGGCCAGGTGCACCACGTCGAGGTCGGCTTCGACGACGAGGGCCGGATCCTCGGTCTCGACGTCGAGTTCTGGCACGACCACGGCGCCTACTCGCCGTACGGCCTGATCGTCCCGATCATCACCTCCACCCAGCTGCTCGGCCCCTACAAGCCGGCCAACTACCGGGTGGTCTTCGAGAGCCTGTTCACCAACACCGTGATGGTCACGCCCTACCGGGGTGCCGGCCGGCCGCAGGGCTGTTTCGTCATGGAGCGCACCATGGACGCGATCGCGGCGGCACTGGGCAAGGGCCGCACCGAGGTGCGCTACGCCAACTTCATCCAGCCCGACGAGTTCCCCTTCGACCAGGGCCTGATCTTCCAGGACGGTCGCGAGCTCGAGTACGACTCCGGGGACTATCCCGCGCTGCTGGACAAGCTCAAGGCCCTGGTGGGCTGGGACGAGTTCCCGGCGTTCCGTGCAGAGATGGCCGCCGAGGGACGACGCGTCGGCATCGGCCTCGCCTGCTACGTCGAGGGCACCGGCGTCGGCCCCTACGAAGGTGCGCACGTGCACATCGAGACCTCCGGCAAGGTCAAGGTCGCGACCGGCCTCACCACCCAGGGCCAGGGCCACCAGACGGCGTTCGCGCAGATCGTCGCCGACGCGCTCGGCGTCCCGTTCGACCACGTCGAGATCGTCACCGGCGACACCCGACGGATGCCGTACGCCGTCGGCACGTTCGCCTCGCGCGCAGCAGTGATGAGCGGATCGGCGATCCACCTCGCCGCGCTGCGGACCCGCGAGAAGGTGCTGCGGATCGCGGCCGACGCGCTCGAGGCCGACGAGGCCGACCTGGAGATCGTCGACGGCGTCGTGAGAATTCGTGGCACCGAGCCTGGGCCGATCACAGGGATCGACCTCGGCACCGTGGCCGTGCTCTCCAACCCGCTGCGTTATGCGTTCGACGAGGCGTCGAAGGCCGCTACCCAGTTCGCCGTCGGCGACCCCGGCAAGCCGCCGGTCGCTGAGGGCGACGAGCCCGGGCTCGAGGGCAAGGACTTCTACTCTCCCGAGCGCGCGACCTTCGCCTCCGGCATGCACGCCGTGATCGTCGAGACCGACCCCGAGACCGCCGAGATCTCGATCCTCAAGTACGCCGTGGTCCACGACTGCGGGCACCTCATCAACCCGATGATCGTCGAGGGCCAGATCCATGGCGGCGTGGCCCAGGGAGTGGGCGGGGCGCTCTACGAGCGGATGGTCTACGACGAGTCGGGTCAGCTGCTGAACGCGTCGTTCATGGACTTCCTGATGCCCTACGTCACCGAGGTTCCGCGCGGCATCGACATCGGCCACCTCGAGACGCCGTCGCCACTCAATCCGCTCGGCATCAAGGGCGCCGGCGAGGCCGGTGTGATCCCGTCCGCCGCCGTGTTCGCCGCTGCGATCGAGGACGCCGAGGGCGCCGACCATCCAGGCTTCCGCATCACGGCGATGCCGATCTCGCCGTCGGAACTGTTCGACCTGCGCCGCCAGCACCAGGAGGAGACGTCATGAAGTTCACGGGTGAGAACACCCTGCACGCGCCCGTCGAGAAGGTGTGGGACGCACTGCTGGACCCCGCCGTGCTGGTGCGCACCATCCCGGGCTGCGAGCGGCTGGAGGCGACGGGGGAGAACGCCTACGCGATGACCGTGACCGCCGGCGTCGCGGCGATCAAGGGCACCTACAGCGGCTCGTGCGTGCTGTCGGACCTGGTGCCCCACGAGTCGCTGGTGATGCGGCTGGACGGGGCCGGCGCGCCGGGCACGATCGGCGCCACCGTCGGAGTGCGCTTCGTTCCCTCCGACGACGGCACCGTCGTCAGCTTTGACGCCGACGCGATCGTCGGCGGCATGGTGGGTGGAGTCGGACAGCGGATGCTGACCAGCGTCTCGCGCCGGATGGCGGGGGAGTTCTTCGGCAACGTCAACGACGTGCTGACCGGTGTCGTGCCCGCGGCTGCGGCGCCGGCGGCCACCGCCGAAGGGATGCCGCAGGTCTACACCGACGCGCGTCCGGGCCGGGCGCCCTCGTCGCAGCGTGACTTCCTCGCCGGCGTCGCGGTGGGCGCCGGCCTCGTCGTGCTCGGCGTCCTGCTGGGCCGTCGCCGGTGACGGCGCTGCCGGATGACAGGGTGGCCGCATGACCATCAGCGTCGAGTGGACCGCCCGAGGCCAGGCCGAGGCCATACGCCGGCGTGACATCTCCGCCCGCGAGCTGCTCGACCTCCATCTCGCCCGGATCGCCGAGCGCAACCCCGAGCTCAACGCGATCGTGTCGCTCGACGAGGACCGAGCTCGTGCCGGGGCGGCGGCCGCCGACGAGCACCTCGCCCAGGGCCACCCGACCGGGCCGCTGCACGGGCTGCCGTTCGCGTTCAAGGACACCCATGCCGCGGCGGGCTGGCGCACGACGTACGGGTCACCGCTGTTCGCCGACCACGTCCCCGAGACCGACGACCTGATCGTCGAGCGGATTCGCCGGGCGGGGGCGGTCGTCATCGGGAAGACGAACGTGCCGGAGTTCGCTGCCGGTTCCCACACGTTCAACAGGGTCTTCGGCACGACCCGCAACCCGGTCGACCCGTCGCGGTCCGCGGGTGGTTCGAGCGGCGGCGCGGCGTGCGCGCTCGCGGCCGGGATGGTGCCACTGGCGGAGGGCTCCGACATGGGCGGCAGCTTGCGCAACCCGGCCTCGTTCTGCGGCGTCGTCGGGCTGCGGCCCAGCCTCGGCCGGGTCCCCACCTGGCCCGCTGCCAACCAGTGGGAGACGACGTCGGTCGGCGGGCCGATGGCGCGCAACGTCAACGACCTGGCGCTTCTCCTCTCCGTCATCGCCGGGCCGGACCCGCGCGTGCCGCACGCGCTCGGCGACCCGGGCCCGGCGTTCGCGCCACCGCTGCAGGGTTCGCTGACCGGGCTCCGGGTCGGCTACAGCGTCGACCTCGGCGGCGCGTTCGACGTGGACCCGCGGGTGGCCGCCGTCCTCGAGTCGGCCGGCCGGCTGCTGGTCCGTTCGGGAGCCTCGGTCTTCGATGCCCACCCCGACCTGTCGGCCGCCGACGACACCTTCCGGACGCTGCGAGCCTGGCACTTCCAGGCGACCTTCGGCGAGCAGCTGCGCCGGCAGCCCGACGGCTTCAAGGCGTCGCTGGCCGACAACATCCGGGCGGGCGAGCACCTGACCGGCGCCGACGTCGCCCGCGCCCTCGAGCAGCGCACGGCGCTCAGCGAGACGATGCGTCGGTTCTTCACCGAGTACGACGTGCTGGTCCTGCCGGTCTCGCAGGTACCGCCGTTCCCGGCCGACCAGGAGTTCCCGACCGAGATCGACGGTCGGCCGATGGCCTCCTACCTGGACTGGATGCGCTCGGCCTACCTGATCAGCGTCACCGGCTGCCCCGCGATCTCCCTCCCGGCCGGTCGGACGCCCGAAGGGTGGCCGGTCGGGATCCAGCTGGTCGCCGCCCACGGCCAGGACCGTCGGCTGCTCGAGATCGCGGCCGCCTACGAGCTGGTGCAACCGCACTAGCCGGGACCAGTTCCCTCGAAGCATCACGGAACAGCGCGCCCGCTCGTACAGTCGTCATGGTGGGAAGCCCTCTGCCCGCGAGCACCCAGCGCCGGGTCTTCGCCATCGCCGTCGCCGGGGCCGTCACGGCCGCGGGCGTGGCAGTCGTGCTCCTCGACCCCCGGCTTCCCCAGGGATTCCGCGAGAACGTGAGCGCGCTGTCGCTGGTCCTGGTCGGCGCCCTCGTTGCCGGCAGCTGTGCCTACCGCGCTCGGCAGAGCACCGGGCGACGGCGACATTCGTGGCGGTTGTTCATGGTGGCGACCCTGGTGGCGCTCGTCGCCAACCTGTCGGGATCCCTCAGCGGGCAGCTGGTGATCACGGATGTCGGCGTGGCCGCAGCCCTGCTGCTCACCATCGCCGGGCTGGCCTCCTTCCCCGGCGTACGGCGCCAGGGCGCCGGCCAGGTCATGGCGCTCATCGACGGGTTGGTCGCCGGGGTCGGCGTGCTGGCCACCGTGTCGGTGCTGGTCTACCCACAGCTGCTGCACCCCGGGCAGGTGTCGGCCGCCACGCTCGTGGGAGCCGTGGTCATCCCGGTGCTCGACATCGTGTTGGTGACCGTCGCGATCGTCCTGCTGCTGCGCGCCGGCGGGCCCGACCGGCGCAGCCTGATCCTGATCGCGCTCGGCTTCGTGATCTACGCAACCACCGATCTTGCCTACGCGGTGCAGGTCAGCCAGGGCAGCTTCGTCTGGGGCTCGAGGCTCGACCTCGGCTGGATCGTCGGCTACCTCGTGGTCATGTTGGCTGCGCTGACCCCCAGCACGCCGACCGCCGGCGGCGCCACCCGGCCACCGTCGGACACCCGCGGAGCGCTCCTGGTCTTCGCGGTGCTCCTGGTGGCCGGCTCGATCCAGGCGGCAGCCAGGGAAGCAGCTGACCACGCCCGCTCCTCGTGCTCTGGCTGATCCTGGTCCTGCTCGCAGGAACCCGGCAGACGATCCTGTCGGCCGTCAACGACTCGCTCCGGCACGGCCTGGAGCGCCGCGTCAACGAGCAGACTGCCGATCTCCAGCGACTGGCAGCCGAGAATGCACTGCTGCTCACCTCGGTCGGCGACGGCATCTACGGCGTCGACGCGCGGGGTCAGATCACCTTCGCCAATCCGTCGGCGGCAGCGGCACTCGGACTCCGCACCCGTGACCTGCTGGGGCGCGATGCCCACGACTCCCTGCACGCGGGCCAGGAGCACTCCGCCGCCGACTGCTACGTCCAGCTCGCGGCAGTCTCCGGTGAGCACGTCAGCCAGATCGACGACATGTACCGAAGGGTCGGTGGCGACCCGTTCCCGGTGGAGGTGACGGCGAGTCCCGTCCTCGATCCCGACGACGGGACACCGAGGGGCGCCGTCGTGGTCTTCCGGGACATCACGGAGCGACGCGACGTCGAACGGATGAAGAACGAGTTCCTGTCCGTGGTGAGTCACGAGCTGCGCACACCGCTCACCTCCATCCGCGGCACCCTGGGGTTGCTCGCGGGTGGCGCCCTGGGTGAGCTGCCATCGCGGGTCGAGGCCATGGTGACGGTGGCGTCCGAGAGCAGCGAGCGCCTCACCCGCCTGATCAACGACCTGCTCGACATGGAGCGGATCGGCTCGGGGACCTACGAGATGCGGCTGGCCGACGTCGATGCAGTCGATCTGGTCGGAGCCGCCGTGCAGCAGATGCGCGGCGCCGGGGTGGAGCGTGGCGTCACCCTCGAGGTCGGCCCGTGCAGCGGTCGGGTGCTCGGGGACGAGGACCAGATCATGCAGACGCTTGTCGAACCTGCTCGGCAACGCCATCAAGTTCTCCGATCCCGGGGGCGTCGTGGTCGCATCGGCGCAGGCTGCGGACGGCCACGTCGTGTTCCGGGTGCGTGACGAGGGACGCGGCATCCCGAGCAACAAGCTGGCGCTGATCTTCGAACCGTTCGCCCAGGTGGACTCCTCCGACGCACGGGAGAAGGGCGGTACCGGGCTGGGGCTGGCGATCTGTCGGGCGATCGTCGAACGCCACGGGGGCAGGATCTGGGCCGAGAGCCGCGACGGCGCGGGCACCACGATGCTGTTCTCGCTTCCGGCCGCGCAGCCCGAGTCGCCTCGCCGCCTGCAGGACGCCGACAGATGACGCGGGTACTGGTCGTCGACGACGACGAGTCGATCCGGATGGTGGCCGAGGTCGCCCTGGAGTCCGTCGGCGGCTGGGAAGTGATCACCGCGGACGGTGGTCACGCGGCCCTGGAGCTGGCCGCCACCCACCGATTCGACGCGATCCTGCTCGACGTGATGATGCCCGGCATGGACGGGCTGGAGACCTTCCGCCGGCTGGCGGCCGATCCCGCCACCGCCGACATCCCGGTCGTGTTGGTGACGGCCAAGGTCCGCGTGGGTGATCGCGCCGACTGGGACGGACTCGGCGTGGCGGGCATGATCCCCAAGCCGTTCGACCCGATGACGCTGTCTCGCGACGTCTCGGCGATGCTCGGGTGGCCCACCTAGCCACGGATCCGTCGTCCACAGGTGAGACCTCAAGCTGTGGAGGAATCGCCTCGATCTGGGGATGGCACTGCCGCGCTTCTGGGGAGGACGCGCCGGAACCCGAAGTATGTGAAGAAATGTTCGCGAAACCCCTTGCGGGGTGGGCTTCTGGGCACATAGAACTCTCCTCACGACCTCCCGCAAGGGAAGTCGGGATGACTCGGAGACGAGAGTCCGTACGACGGGAACTGGTTCGCCCAGGGAACGTCGCAGCCGCTGGGTGATGAGGTGGCTGGGGCTGGAGTCGAGGAGACATCGATCGGGAGCATCACCAGTACCGATCACCCGAAGGGCCCTTGTGAGCTCATACCTACGAGGGCCCTTCACCTATTTCCGAGCGGCGTGGTCGTGGCGCCGAGGGTCGGGCCTGGTCGCACGAGTACGGCGCCCGGGCTCGAGCAGGTGCTGTGGGTGTGGCTGCAGACGCAGAACACGGCGCCGCACGGGCAGGTGAGCGGTTGTCCCCAGCTGCGTCCACGGTCGCGCGCACCAGGAGCAGGCCCACCGCACCCGCGGCGCCGGTCGCGAGACAGGCGACGACGAAGGGGGACTGCCCGCTGCCGGCCAGCAGCGGCCCCGCGTACAGCGCGCTGGCCGCCGCGAGCCCCTGCACGACCTGGAAGCGGCCGATGTAGTCGGCTGCCATCGCCGTCGGCGTCGCGGCGGTGATGAGAGCGCCCGGCACGATGACGACCACCGAGCTCGCCCAGCGTCCACAGCACGGTCCAGGCGGCGGCATACGGCCAGACGGCCTGCGCCGCAATGCCCACCGACATCGCCAGGATCGCGAGCACCGTCGCCGGCGCGGCTCCGAACCGCCGGAACACCGGAGTCATCAGCGGCTGCCCCAGCACCAGGACCGCAGCGTTGACCAGCACCATCTGTCGGTAGGCGTCCGCGGGCATCGCCACCGCCAGGCCGCCGAACGCCTGGAACATCACCATGGTCGATGGCACGAAGGCGATCATCAACCAACCGACGGTGCGACCGGCCCGGCGGAGGTCGTCGGGCGTCGGCTGTTGTGAGGATGGCACCGCTGGCACGGCGTCCAGGCGGTCGCCGCGCGTCGGAAGGGCGAACGAGAGCAGCAACGCGACGGTGGTCATCGCAGCTTGGGCGCCGAACAGCCCTTCGAGCGGAAGCCCGGCGACACCGGCTGCCCCACTGACGATCGCCCCGATGTTGGCCGCCCAGAAGATGGCCCCGAACGCCCGCGAGCGCACGACGGAGTCGTCCTGCTCGGTGGTCACGTCCCGACGGTTCGAGTCTCGGCTCGGCGTCGGCCAGGGTTCTCGGGACGAGTGCCTGCACTGCCGCGCGCCACGTCGCTGTCGACGCGCCGTACACCGCCGCGGCTGCGGCGGCAGCGGGCACCGACCCTGCGAGCGCGAGTCCGGTCACCGCGGTGGCGGACCCCAGCAACCCCCAGCGCAACCCGCTCGTCAGGCCCACCCGCTGCACCAGCCTGCCCACGGTCGCGTTCGCCAGTGTCGAGCTGACCTGCTGCGTGACCAGGACCGCCGCGATGGCACCGGCGCCAGCTCCGAGCGACTCGACGAGCAGGAGCGGCAGGAACGTCTCGACGAACTGGGCGACCCGGGCGGTCAGGACGACGACCCACACGCGGCGGAACACCGCCGGGAGCGGCCGTCGGCGTCGCGTGACCGCGCTCCGTGGCTCGTCGGAGGTCACGGCCGAGCCTCGACCACGTCGCCCTGGGCCAGCGTCACGACCCCTCCGGAGGAGGTCGCGGTGCGTTGCTCAGGCCACCGGACGGCACCGAGAGTCCCCCCGTGCGTACGCCGCCAGAGTACCGCCCCGGGCGGTGCGGTGGGTCCAGGCCGTGACCATCACTTGCTGCACAGGGCGGCGCCATATCTGTGGAGAACTCGCGCCAGACTGGGGACGAGCCGGGGCGGTTCTGTTGAGGACACGCCGGAACCCGAAGTATGTGAGGAATTGGCCCCGAAACCCCTTGCGGGGCGGTGTCCCGACCGCATAGAACTCTCCTCACGACCTCCCGCAAGGGGAGTCGGGATGACTCGGAGACGAGGGTCCATCCGGCGGGAACTGGTTCGCCCAGGGAACGTCGCAGCCGCCCGGTGACGGGGCTGGCTGGGACCGGAGCGAGGAGTGCATCGGCCGGGATGTCACCAGAGCGGTCACCGGTGGGACGCTGGCTTCGGCTGGAGTTCTGCCATCGTCGAAGGGCCCTTGTAGCTCATACCTACGAGGGCCCTTCACCTATTTCGGCCCACCTCGGACGGCGCGCGCCACGCCATCCGGTCGAACCGGCATGATGGGCCGCATGCTCTACGAGGTCGTCCACACGCTCGTGCCCCCGGTCGCGAAGGCACTGTGGCGGCCCCGGGTCACCGGCCTCGAGCACGTCCCGGCCACCGGCGCGGTGATCCTCGCCAGCAACCACCTCAGCTTCGCCGACAGCCTCGTGATCCCGATCGTGGTGCCGCGCAAGGTCGTGTTCCTGGCCAAGTCCGACTACTTCGAGGGCACCGGCGTGAAGGGCGCGCTGCTCGCGGGCGTGGTTCGAGGGCATCGGCATGCTGCCGGTCGACCGCGACGACACCAAGGCCGCGCTGGCCAGCCTCGACACCGCGCTGGAGGTGCTCGGCCGCGGCGAGGCGTTCGGGATCTACCCCGAGGGCACCCGCTCGCGCGACGGCCGGCTCTACCGCGGCCGCACCGGCGTCGCCCACCTGGCGCTCACCGCCGGCGTGCCCGGTCGTCCCGGTCGGGCTCATCGGCACCCAGGAGCATCCAGCCGGTCGGCGCCACGCCTGCCGCGGCTGGCGAAGGTCTCGGTGACGTTCGGCGCGCCGCTCCACTTCGCCGGCCGCTTCGACGGCGTGCCCCTCGGCCGCGCCCGTCGCGAGGTCACCGACGAGATCATGGCCGCGATCGCGCGCGCTCAGCGGCCAGGAGCCGGCCGGCGTCTACAACGAGCGCGCCCGCCGACGCCTGAGCGCTGCTGGCACGGCTCGTGCCAACCGGACGGGTCCGGTCGGCAGGATGTGCCGTGGCCCGGGTCGCCGCGCCCGGCTTGAATCATCACCATGACGCAGCGGATCCGGATCGGCATCGACACCGGCGGCACGTTCACCGACGTGGTCGCGTTCGACGAGGACACCGGCGAGCTGGTCACCACCAAGACGCCCGTCCACCCCGGCCAACCCGGCCGACGGCTTCCTGGCCGGCATCGAGAAGGTGCTCGGCCTGCTCGGCGCCGGCGGCGACGCGATCACGCGCGGTCAGCCACGGCACGACGGTCGCGACCAACCAGCTGCTCGAGGGCAAGGTCGACCGGCTCGGCTTCGTCACCACCGCCGGCTACGAGGCGATGCTCGAGATCGCCCGGCAGTCGGTGCCCGACGGCTACGGCAACTCCTACTTCTGGGTGAAGCCCGACCGGATCGTGCCGCGCGACCTGGTCCGCGGGCGTCGGCGGCCGGCTCGACTTCACCGGCGCCGAGGTGCGGCCCGTTCGACGAGGACGGCGCCCGCGCAGGTCGGCGCGCTGGTTCCGCGACCGCGGCATCAACACCCTCGGCGTCTGCTTCCTGCACGCCTACGCCAACCCCGCCCACGAGGAGCGGATGCGCGAGATCCTCGCCGAGGAGCACCCCGACGCGGTGGTGTCGATCAGCAGCGAGGTGCTGCGCGAGTACCGCGAGTACGAGCGCGCGATGACCACCCTGGTCGACGCCGCGGTCAAGCCGCGGCTCTCGGCGCTACGTCACCAACATCAAGACCGCGGCTCGACGGCGTACGGCGACCGCGACGATCCCGTTCTACGTGATGAAGTCCAACGGCGGCGTGCTGTCGCGCCGACGAGGTCGTCCACCAGCCGATCACCACCGTGCTGTCCGGCCCGGCCGCCGGCGCGCTCGGCGCGGCGCTGATCGCCGCAGGTCGCCGGCTTCGACAGGGTGCTCACCAGCGACGGCGGCGGCACGTCGACCGACGTCAGCGTCGTCATCGACGGCGAGCCGACCCTGACCACCGAGGGCAGCGTCGGCGCCTTCCCGTCGAAGATCCCGATGATCGACGTCGTCACCGTCGGCGCCGGCGGCGGCTCGATCGCCTGGCTCTCGCCCGAGGGCACGCTCAAGGTCGGGCCGCAGTCGGCGGGCGCCGACCCCGGCCCGCTCTGCTACGGCAAGGGCGGCACCGAGCGTCGACCATCACCGACGCCCACCTCGTGCTCGGCCGGATCCCGCCCCACCTGCTCGGCGGCGAGATCCCGCTCGACGTCGAGCGGCCGCGCGCCGGCGTCGAGGCGCTCGCCGCCGAGCTCGGCCTCACGCCCGAGGCGCTGCGCCGCCGGCGTCCTGGAGATCTCGGCCTGGAACCAGGCCAACGCGCTGCGCCAGGTCACCGTCAAGCGCGGCCTCGACGTCCGCGACTTCGCCCTCACCACCTTCGGCGGCTCCGGCTCGCTGCTGCTGTGCCGGCTGATGGACGTGCTCGGCATCCCGACCGTGCTGGTGCCGCCCAACCCCGGCAACGTCTCGGCGTTCGGGCTGCTCACCGTCGACGTGAAGAACGACTACGTGCAGACCCACGTCGCGCTCGCCGACGCGCTCGACCCGGCCGACGTCGCCGGGCAGTACGACGAGCTCGACGGGCCGGGCCGCCGCGGCGCTGAGCACGCGAGGGCTTCGCCGACGCCCAGCACCAGCTTCGTGCGCACCGCCGACCTGCGCTACTTCGGCCAGGCCTTCGAGGTGCGGGTCGCGGTGCCCGAGGGCCGGTCGACGCCGCGGCCGCTCGACGAGGTGGCCGACGCGCTTCCACGCCGAGCACCGCGGCGCTCTACGGCTACGACTTCGCCGCCGACCCAGCCCAGCAGGTCGAGTGGGTCAACCTCCGGGTCTCCGGCATCGGCCCGATCCAGCGGCCCGAGATCCAGCGTCGATGGCGCCGGCGGGTGCCGAGGCTCGTGCCTCGACCACCGGGGCGACCCGGCCGGTCTGCTTCGACGCCGCCGACGGGTACGTCGACACCCCGGTCCTCTGGCGCGACGACCTCGCCCCCGGGCGACCGTGACCGGCCCGGCGATCATCGAGGAGTTCGGCTCGACCGTGCCGCTCCACCCCGGCTTCACCGCCCGGGTCGACGACTACCTCAACCTGATCGTGACCAGGAGCGACGCATGAGCCGCGGATCACGGAGGGCCCCCACCCAGTTCCCGTTCGGCCCGCTGACCGCCGACGCCGGCGCGAGCGCCGACCCGGTGCTGATCGAGATCGTGCAGGGCTCGCTGGCCAGCGTCGAGATGGAGGTCGAGACCGCCATCGCGCCGCACCAGCCGCAGCCCGATGATCCGCGACGCCCACGACTTCCGGGCCGGCATCCACGACCGGCTGCTGCGCAAGCTCACCGGCCGCTCCTACTCCGCGCTGGTCCACCCGGTCGCCCGCGACTTCCCGATCGAGGAGATGCGCGAGGGCGACGTCTTCTTCCACAACGACGTCTACCGCTCCGAGGGCGGCATCGGCCACCTGCCCGACCTGTGCGTCACGGTGCCGGTCTTCTCCGGCGGCGCGGTGGTCGCGTTCGTGCAGGCCTTCGGCCACCACGACGACATCGGCGGCGCCGTGCCCGGCTCGATGCCCAGCCACGCCACCAGCGTCTTCGAGGAGGGGCTGATGGTGCCGCCGATCCAGCTCTGGGACGCCGGCGTGCCCAACCGCGCGGCGCTGGCGATCATGACCCGCAACTCCCGGATGCCGGAGTCGCTGGCCGCCGACCTCGACGCCGAGTGCTCGGCCTGCCTGATGGGCGCGCGCCGGCTCGGCGAGCTGTTCGACCGCTACGGCGTGGCCGCGGTCGAGTCGTGCTTCGACGCGATCATCGACCGCACCACCGAGACCTACCGCCGCGAGATCCTCTCCAAGATCCCGGTCGGGTCGTGGACGTGGGAGGACTACGCCGAGCACGACGGCGTCGACGAGCCGCGGCTGCACACCCAGCGGATCACGCTGACCCGCACCGCCGCCGACGACCCGGACGGCGAGCGGCTGGTCCTCGACTTCGACGGCACCGGCCCGCAGGCCAAGGGGCCGATCAACCACTGCGGCGACTACAGCGACGGCGTCTTCCTCAAGAAGTGGCTGGCGCCGATCCTGCGCAACCTCGCCGACACCCCCGAGCGGATGGCCGAGCTCGACGTCAACGAGGGCATCGTGCCGCTGATCGAGATGCGGTTCCCCCAGCCCGGCACCCTGCTCACCCCGGTCTTCCCGGCGCCGACCAACGCCCGCACGTTCGTGATCCTGCGGCTGCTCGGCGTGCTCGCCGGCGTGGTCGCCAAGGCCGTCGACGGCCGGATGCCGGCCGACCAGGAGACGATCCGCTACACCGGCGTCTACGGCGAGGACCGCGACGGCCGGCCCTACCTGATGCGCGAGGTGCTCGGCGGCGGCTCCGGCGGCCGCTACTACGCCGACGGCGAGGACACCATCCACGTCGTGCCCGACTCCCGGAACCTGCCCACCGAGTTCACCGAGTCCCGCTTCCCGTTCCTGGTCGAGTCGCTGTCGCTGGCCTGCGACTCCGGCGGCGCCGGCGAGTTCCGCGGCGGGCTCGGCTACGAGAAGCACATCCGGATGCTCAAGGACGGCCACTTCATGTCCATCGCCGACCGCTCGATCCTGGCCTGCTGGGGGGTCAGCGGCGGCCAGGCCGGCCAGCCGTTCGAGGTCGTCGATCGACCCGGGCGGCCCGGCACGAGCGCGAGGTCGACGCGCTGGCCGACGCCGAGCCGGTGCGGGCCGGCGAGGTGATCCGGATCCGCACCACCGGCGGCGGCGGCTGGGGCGACCCGCTGCAGCGCGACCCGGCGCTCGTCGTCCGCGACGTGGTGTGGCGCAAGGTCTCGCCCGAGGCGGCGCTCGCCGACTACGGCGTGGTGCTGACCGGCTCGGTCGACGGCGACGACCTCGGCCACGACGCCGAGGCCACCGCGGCCGAGCGCGCCGGCCGGGCCCGCGACGCGGACGAGCCGTTCTTCGACCGCGGCCCGGGCTACGCCCGGCTCTCCGGCGGCGCGGCGTACGCCGAGGTCGACCATGGACTAGGTTCGCGGTCATGAGGGTCCTGCTCGCGCTCGGCGGCAACGCCATGACCAACGCGGAGGGCCGCGCCCGGGTCGAGGACCAGCAGGCCGCCGCGGTCGTCGCGATGCGGGCCGTCGCCGAGCTGATCGAGGACGGCGCCGACGTCGTGGTCACCCACGGCAACGGGCCCCAGGTCGGCAACCTGCTGGTGAAGAACGAGGTCGCCGCCGCCGTCGTACCCCCGGTCCCGCTGGACTGGTGCGGCGCCCAGACCCAGGCCACGCTCGGCTTCACCCTGATGAACGCCCTCGACAACGAGCTCGCCGCGCGCGGCGTCGACTGCCCCAGCGCCACCGTGGTCACCCGCACGCTGGTCGCCGCCGACGACCCCGGGCTCACCCGGCCCACCAAGCCGATCGGCCGCTTCCTGCCCGAGGCCGAGGCCCGGCGGCTGATCGAGCACGGCGAGAACTGGGAGGACCGGGGCGAGAAGGGCTGGCGGCGCGTGGTCGCCTCGCCCGAGCCGCTCGAGATCCTCGACGGTCGCGCGGTGCGCACGCTCGTCGACGCCGGCTACGTCGTGGTCGCCAACGGCGGCGGCGGCATCCCGACCGTGCGCGAGGACGGTGTGCTGCGCGGCGTCGAGGCCGTCATCGACAAGGACCTCGGGGCGGCCGTGCTGGCCCTGACCGTCGCGGCCGACGTGCTCGTGGTCGCCACCGACGTGCCGAACGCCGTGCTCCGCTTCGGCACCCCCGAGGCGGAGCCGCTGGGCCGGGTGACCGTCACCCGGATGCGCGAGCACCTGGCCGCCGGTCACTTCGCCAGCGGCTCGATGGGCCCCAAGGTCGACGCGGCCTGCCGGTTCGTCGAGCAGGGCGGCTCCCAGGCCGTCATCACCGAGCTGTCCCAGATCCTCGACGCCGTGGCCGGCCGCGCCGGCACCGTCGTCGTACCCGCCTGAACACCCACCCGAAAGGAAGCCCGCCATGCCCAGCGCCATCGAGGTCCGCAAGGTACCGATCCACTCCGTCGCCGACGCGAGCGAGCTCGCCACCCTGATCGACGACGGGGTGATGGAGGCCGGCCGGGTGATCGCGATCATCGGCAAGACCGAGGGCAACGGCGGGGTGAACGACTACACCCGGATCATCTCCGACCGCGCGTTCCGTGAGGTGCTGGTCGACAAGGGCGCCGACCCGGAGGCGGTCAAGCAGGTCCCGATCGTGTGGTCCGGCGGCACCGACGGCGTGATCAGCCCGCACGCGACCATCTTCGCCACCGTGGACGCCGAGCCGATCGACGAGCCGCGGCTGACCGTCGGGTTCGCGATGAGCGAGCAGCTGCTGCCCGAGGACATCGGCCGGGTCGCGATGGTCAGCAAGGTGGCGGACGCGGTGAAGGTCGCGATGGAGAAGGCCGGGATCACCGACCCCGCCGACGTCCACTACGTGCAGACCAAGACCCCGCTGCTGACCGTGCACACGATCCGCGACGCCAAGTCGCGCGGCAAGACGGTGTGGACCGAGCACACCCACGAGTCGATGGACCTCTCCAACGGCACGACCGCGCTCGGCATCGCCGTCGCGCTGGGTGAGATCGACATGCCGACCGACGAGGACGTCATGCACGACCGGTCGCTGTTCTCCGCGGTCGCCTCCTGCTCCTCGGGCGTCGAGCTCGACGTGGCCCAGGTCGTCGTGGTCGGCAACGCGCCGGGCGTCGGCGGCCGGTACGCCGTCGGCCACTCGGTCATGAAGGACGCGCTCGACCAGGACGGCATCTGGGAGGCGATCCGCTCGGCCGGGCTCGACCTGCCCGAGCGCCCGCGCACCGCCGACCTCGACGGCAGGCTGGTCAACGTGTTCTTGAAGTGCGAGGTGTCCCAGGACGGCCAGGTCCGCGGCCGCCGCAACGCGATGCTCGACGACTCCGACGTCCACTGGCACCGCCAGATCAAGGCCGCCGTCGGCGGCGTGACCGCGGCGGTCACCGGCGACCCTGCCGTCTTCGTCTCCGTCTCCGCCGCCCACCAGGGCCCGGACGGCGGCGGCCCGGTGGCCGCGATCGTCGACCTCGGCTGACTCCTCCCGCGGTCGAGTCGCGCGCCAGCGGCAGTCGAGTCGCGCGCGAGCGGCGGTGGTCCAGGCACCGTTTCGGCAGCGCGAACGGTCCCTCAGCCACCGCTGCCCGGGTGGTTCGTCGCCGGGCGGTGCGTCCGAGACCGTTTCGGCGGCGTAGAAGGTCCCTCAGTCACCGCTGCCGGGATGGGCGCTGTCGGCGCCGCATGATGAGGTGGGCCCCATGACGACGTACCGCCTCGTGCGCGAGCAGCGCCCGGCCGTGGAGCGGCCGGTGCTCGACGTCGACCAGCAGGCCGTCGTCGACCACCCCGGCGGGCCGCTGCTGGTCCTCGCGGGTCCCGGCACCGGCAAGACCACCACCCTGGTCGAGGCGATCGCGAAGCGGATCGAGGAGGGCGCCGACCCCGCCTCGGTGCTGGCGCTGACGTTCTCCCGCAAGGCCGCCGAGCAGCTCCGCGACCGGGTCACGGCCCGGGTCGGGCGCACCGTGGGGACGGCGATGAGCTCGACGTTCCACTCCTTCGCCTACGGCCTGATCCGGCAGTTCGCCCCGCCGGAGCTCTACGCCACCCCGCTGCGGCTGCTGAGCGCGCCCGAGCAGGACGTCGTGCTCCAGGACCTCCTCACCCACGCCCCCGAGTCGGTGCAGTGGCCCGACACCCTGCGGCAGGCGGTCGGCACCCGCGGCTTCGCCCGCGAGGTCCTCGACGTGCTGGCGCGGGCGCGCGAGAAGGGGCTGGGTCCCGAGGAGCTGCGCCGGATCGGCCGCGACGAGAAGATCCCCGAGTTCGAGGCGGCGGGGCTCTTCCTCGACCAGTACCTCCTCAACCTCGACGCCCAGGGAGCCACCGACTACGCCGACCTCATCCAGCGCGCGGTCCTCGACTCCGAGGAGCACCGCGCCGAGCTCCGCGCCCGGTTCGGCCATGTCTTCGTCGACGAGTACCAGGACACCGACCCCAGCCAGGTGCGGCTGCTGCAGGCGCTGGCCGGTGACGGCCGCAACCTGGTCGTGGTCGGCGACCCCCACCAGTCGATCTATGCCTTCCGGGGCGCCGACGTCCGCGGCATCCTCGAGTTCCCCGGCGACTTCCGCCGCAGCGACGGTCGGCCCGCCGACGTGGTGGCGCTGCGGACCACCCGCCGCTTCGGACCCCGACTGCTGCTCGCCTCCCAACGGGTCGCCGGCCGGCTCGCGCTCCCCGGCAGCATCCCGGCCGAGGTCCAGCAGGCCTTCGCCCAGCCCCGCGCGGCGGGTGAGGACCAGCCGGGCGACGGGGTCGAGGTCGTCACCTACGACACGGCCCGCGCCGAGGCCGAGCACCTCGCCGACCGGCTGCGGAAGGCCCACCTCGAGGACGGTGTCCCGTGGTCGGAGATGGCGGTGCTGGTGCGCTCGGGTCGCTCGGTCCTCCCCGGCGTACGCCGCTCGCTGGCCGCGGCCGGGGTGCCGGTCGAGGTCGCGGCCGACGAGACCCCGCTCGGCCAGGAGCCGGCGGTCCAGCCGCTGCTGACCGCCCTGCGGCTGGTCGTCCACCGCGACGCGGACGGCGCCGTGGTCGGCGCCGAGTCGCCCCACCACGTCGACGCCGCCACCGTGAGCGGGCTGCTGGTGTCCCCGCTGGTGGGGCTCGACGCCACCGAGCTCCGGGCGCTCGCGCGCCAGGCCCGGATCCGCGAGAAGGCGCTGGCGGCCGAGGAGCAACGCACCCCGCGGCCCTCCGCCGACCTGGTCCGCGAGGCGGTCCTCGACCCCGACCTGCTGACCGGTCTCGCCGGCGACGTGGTGGCCCGGACCGCCGACTTCGCCCAGCTGCTCCACCGGGCCCGCGCGGTGCTCGAGGCCGACGGCACGGCCGAGGACGTGCTGTGGACCCTCTGGGACGGCACGACCTGGCCGCGCCGGCTCCGGTCGCGGGTGGAGTCCGGCGGGCAGGCGGCCCGACTGGCCCACCGCGACCTCGATGCCGTCTCCGCGCTCTTCGAAGCGGCCGCGCGTGCCGACGAGCAGCGCGGCGCCCGGGCCGTGGGGGAGTTCCTCGCCACGGTGCGCGCCCAGCAGATCCCTGCCGACACCCTGGCCGAGCGGGGCGTCCGCGGCGAGGCGGTCCGGCTGCTGACCGCCCACCGCGCCAAGGGCCTCGAGTGGGACCTGGTCGTGGTCGCCCACGCCCAGGAGGAGGTGTGGCCCGACCTGCGCCGCCGCGCCTCGTTGCTCGCCCCCGACCGGCTCGGCTCCGACGGGCTGGTGCCCCCGGTGACCACCCGGGCCCTGCTGACCGAGGAGCGTCGCCTCTTCTACGTCGCGTGCACCCGCGCCCGGCGTCGGCTGCGGGTCACGGCGGTCGCGTCGCCGGACGACGACGGCGAGCAGCCGTCCCGGTTCCTCCACGAGCTGTTCCCGGCGGGGGAGTCCCGGGTCCGCCACGAGTCCGGCCGCCCCCAGCGGCCGCTCTCGCTGGCCGGCGTGGTCGCGGAGCTCCGGCGTACCGTCTCCGACCCCGAGCGGCCGGAGCCGCTGCGCCTGGCCGCCGCCCGGAGGCTCGCGCGGCTCGCCGCCGAGCGGGTCGGCGACCGGGCGCTGGTGCCCGCGGCCGACCCGGCCACCTGGTGGGGGACCCGGGCGCTGACCGCGAGCGATCGCCCGTTGGTCGCCGCCGACCGCCCGGTCCCGGTCACGGCGAGCATGCTCTCGTCGATCACCGAGTGCCCCGCGAAGTGGTTCCTCGAGCGGGAGGCGGGCGGCGCCCGCGCCACCAGCGCGTCGCAGGGCTTCGGCAACGTCGTCCACGCGATCGCCGACGGAGTGACCCGGGCCGGTCTCGCCGGCGAGGCGGACGAGGGAGGCGCGGGCCCTGAGGCGATCGAGAGCCTGATGTCGCTGGTCGACGGGGTGTGGCGCCAGCTCAGCTTCCGCACCCCCTGGTCGGCAGACCGAGAGCGCGCGGAGGTCCAGGCGGCGCTCGGCCGGTTCCTCCACTGGCACCACCGCGACCGAGGCCGCACCACGGTCGCCTCCGAGGCGGACTTCCGGGCCGAGGTGACGCTGCCCGACGGCGAGCAGGTCGTGCTGCGTGGCCGCGCCGACCGGCTCGAGGTCGACGCCGACGGCCGGGTGGTCGTCATCGACCTCAAGACCGGCAAGTACCCGCCGCCCGACAAGGAGCTGGCCGGCCACGCCCAGCTCGGCCTCTACCAGTACGCCGTCGACCACGACGGCTTTGCCGAGGTGGTCGGTCCCGGTGCCCGCGCCGGAGGCGCCGAGCTCTGGCAGCTGCGCAAGGGCGCCAAGGAGCTCAAGGTGCAGGGCCAGGCCCCGCAGCAGCCGGGGGAGTCGGGTCACCTGCCGGTGGAGGAGCAGCTGATGGCGGCCGTCCGCGTGGTCCGCTCCGAGGCGCTCGAGGTCCGCCCCGGCAAGGTGTGCGAGCACTGCGACTTCCAGCTGCTCTGCCCGGCCCAGCAGTCCGGGACGGTGCTGTCGTGACGAGCCCGATGACTGGCCCGATCAGCAGCCCCGCGCAGCTGCAGGAGGTGATGCAGTCCCGCTTCCCGGTCAGCGAGGAGCAGTGGCCGGCGGTCGCCGCGCCGCTCGAGCCCACGGTCGTGATCGCCGGCGCCGGCTCGGGCAAGACCACGCTGATGGCGGCGCGGGTGGTGTTCCTGGTGGCGACCGGGCAGCTGCGTGCCGACGAGGTCCTCGGGCTCACCTTCACCACCAAGGCCGCCGGCGAGCTCGCCGCCGACGTCCGGACCGCGCTCGCCCGGGCCGGGCTGCTGCCCGACGTCGCCGCCGACGACGACGAGCGGATCGAGCCCACCGTCGCCACCTACAACGCCTACGCCGCCTCGCTGCTCACCGAGCAGGGACTGCGGATCGGGCACGAGCCCGACACCCGGGTGATGGCCGACGCCTCCCGCTACCAGCTCGCCGGCCGTGCCGTCGCCCGGCACGGCCACCGGGTGGAGCTCCTCACCGACAGTCCCAAGCACGTCATCGGCAACCTGCTGGCCCTCGACGGCGCGATGAGCGAGCACCTGGTGACCCCCGACGACGTCCGCGCCTTCGACGCCCGCGAGCGGATCGCGTTCGAGGCGGCGATCGCCACGGAGAAGGCGAAGGCCGACCTCCAGAAGGTCGTCGCGAAGATCGCCGAGCGGGCCGAGCTGCTGCGGCTCGTCGAGGACTACCGCCGGCTCAAGGCCGACCTCGGGCTGATGGACTTCTCCGACCAGATCGCGCTGGCCACCCGGCTCGCTCGCGACCATCCCGACGTCGGCGTCGCGGAGCGGGCGCGGTTCCGGATCGTGCTCCTCGACGAGTACCAGGACACCTCGGTCGCCCAGGCGCAGCTGCTCGGCGCCCTGTTCTCGGGGTCGGATCCCGAGCACGGCCGGGGCCACGCCGTGACCGCCGTCGGCGACCCCAACCAGGCGATCTACGGCTGGCGCGGCGCCTCGGTCTCCAACATCCTCCACGTCGGCCGCACCTTCCCGCGCGCCGACGGCTCGCCGGAGATCCCGCTCCACCACCTCACGGTGAGTCGCCGCTCGGACGCCACGATCCTCGAGACCGCCAACCGCCTCGCCCAGCCGCTCTACGCCGACCCCGCGGTGCCGGTCACGCCGCTGCGCCCCGCCGACGGCGTCGGCCCGGGCGAGGTGCGCGCCAGCCTCCACGCCAGTCCGGCCGCCGAGCTGGCCTGGCTCCCCGGCCAGGTCCACGCCGTCCAGGCCCGCCTCGCGTCGCTCCCGGAGGACCCGCGAGAGCCCGGCACCTGGCGCCGGATCGGCGTACTGGCCCGCGACAACGCCACGGCGGCCGAGGTGTTCGACGCCCTCACCGCTGACGGGATCCCGGTCGAGATCGTCGGCCTCAACGGGCTGTTGCGGCTGCCCGAGGTGTCGATGGTGGTCTCGACCCTCACCCTGCTCCACGACCTCACCGCCAACGCCGACCTGCTCAACCTGCTCACCGGACCGCGCTGGGCGATCGGCCCACGCGACCTCGCGATCCTCGGTCGACGGGCCCGCGACCTGGCCGTCGACCCCGCGGGCCGCACGACGCGGCGGCGAGCTGGCCGACGAGCTCGAGCACGCCGTGGCGGGCGCCGATCCGACCGAGATCCTGTCGCTGTGCGACGCCCTCGACGACCCGGGCGACGACTCCTACGCCTACTCCGCCGCGGCCCGCGAGCGGTTCGCGCTGCTGTCGCGGGAGCTGCGGATGCTGCGCCGCCACAGCGGCGAGTCGCTGCTCGACCTGGTCCGACTGATCGTCGACACCACCGGCATCGACGTCGAGCTCAGCTCGTCCACCTCCGACGCCGCGGCGGCGCGCCGCGACAACCTCGACCTCTTCGTCAAGGCCGTCGCCGACTTCCAGGCGATCGACGGCGACCACTCGCTGGGCTCCCTGCTGGCCTACCTCGAGGCCGAGGACGAGCTCGGCACCGGCCTCGACGTCGCCACCCCGACCGAGGCCGACTCGGTGAAGCTGCTGACGGTCCACCGCGCCAAGGGGCTCGAGTGGGACGCCGTGTTCATGGTCGGCGTCAGCGAGCGCAAGTTCCCGACCGACCGCTCGCGCAGCCTCTGGACCTCCGTGGGCTGGGTGCTGCCCTCGCCGTTGCGCGGCGACGCCCTCGACCTGCCCCAGCTGGGCGACCGGAGCCGGGCCGGGATCGAGGAGTTCAAGCAGCGCAGCCGCGACCACGAAGCGGTCGAGGAGCTGCGGCTCGGCTACGTCGCGGTCACCCGCGCCCGCCACCTGCTCAGCGTGTCCTCCCACTGGCGCCTGTTCCGCGGCTCGCCGATCGGCCCCTCGCGCTACCAGCAGGCGGTGGTGGAGGCGATGGCCGAACGTGGCCTGGCTCCCGACCCCTGGTCCACCGAGCCGGCGGTGGACGAGCTCGCGGCGCTGGGGCCCGACCCCGCAGCCGTGGCCGGTCACCGAGCACACCGCCGAGGCGCTGCGTCGGTTGGAAGCCGCCGACCTGGTGCGCGCCGCCGATCCCACGGTCGAGGACGACGATCTCGACCTCGAGTCGCTGGCGGAGGTAGCAGGCCTGGGACGACGCGCTCGAACGGCTGCTCGCCGAGGCCCGCGCCGAACGCTCCGACGTCGTCGACGTACCCCTGCCGCCGAGCCTCTCCGCGACCGCGCTCGCCCGGCTGCGCGACGACCCCGAGGCTTTCGCGCGCGACCTCGCCCGGCCGATGCCGCGGCCGCCCGGCTCCGGCGGCGCGTTTCGGCACCCGTTTCCACGCCTGGGTCGAGGCCCGGTTCGGGCAGCAGCAGCTGATCGACCCCGACGAGCTCCCCGGCCGTGCCGACGCCGAGATCGACGACGCCGACGACCTCGCGGCGCTGGTCGCGGCCTTCGAGGCCGGGCCCTTCGCCGATCGGATGCCCCACGCGGTCGAGGCGCCGTTCGCGCTGGTCCTCGACGGCCAGGTGGTCCGCGGTCGGATCGACGCCGTCTACGCCGAGGAGGCGGACGAGCCCGGCTTCCTCGTCGTGGACTGGAAGACCAACCGGCAGCAGAACGCCGACCCGCTCCAGCTGGCCCTCTACCGGCTGGCCTGGGCCGAGCTCGCCGGCGTCCCCGGTCGAGCAGGTGCGCGCCGGTTCTACTACGTGCGCACGCGGCGAGCTGGTCGAGCCCGAGGAGCTGCCGGGCCGCGCCGAGCTCGGAGGCGGCTCGTGCTGCAGCCGTCAGCGCTGAGCGCGGCCGTCAGCGCGATCTCGACCATCGCGCCGAAGGTCTGCTCGCGCTCCTGCGACGGTCGTCTCCTCGCCGGTGACGATGTGGTCGGAGACCGTGCAGATCGCCAGCGCCCGGCGGCCGTAGCTTCGCGGCCAGCGTGTAGAGCGCGCTGGCCTCCATCTCGACCGCCAGCACGCCGTGCTCGACCATCCGGGCGATCAGCTCGGGCGGGCGGCGTAGAACGAGTCGCTGCTGAAGATCAGGCCCGACGTGGCGCCCTCGCGGCGCTCGGCGGCCGCGGCCGCGGCCGCGCAGCAGCGCCGAAGTCGGCGACCGGCGCGTAGTCGAGGCCCTCGAACGCGATCCGGTTCATCGAGGAGTCGGTGCAGGCGCCCGAGGCGATCACCAGGTCGCGGACCGCGAGCCTCTCGGTCAGCGCGCCGCACGAGCCGACCCGGATCGACCGTCTGCACGTCGTACTCGCGGAACAGCTCGTTGGCGTAGATCGCCATCGACGGCTGGCCCATGCCCGAGCCCTGCACCGAGACCCGGCGGCCGCTGCCAGGTGCCGGTGTAGCCGTACATGCCGCGCACCTCGGAGTAGCAGCGGGCGTCCTCGAGGAACGTCTCCGCGATCCACTTCGCGCGCAGCGGGTCGCCGGGCATGAGGACGAGCGGGGCGATGTCGCCGGGCTGCGGCGCCGATGTGGGTGCTCACGGCCGGGAACCTACCCGCACCGTCGAGTAGCCTCATTCGATGACCGAGGCCGACCAGTACCCCCACCACGTCGCGCTGTCCCGCCACGCCCACGACCGGCTCGGGCTGCAGCGCACCGACGACGCCTGGCTGACCGATCGCTGGGCCGACCCGGCCACGCGGGTGCTGGTCGTCGTCCGGCACCCGGCTCCGCCCGGTCGACGGCGCGCTCGATGGCTGCCGCCGGCCGACGCGCCCGCGGGCACCCGGGTGCTGCTCGGCGAGCGCGACGGCACGACCTACATGGCCGCTGGTCGTCGCCCGAGGACGCGCCCGGAGCGCGGGAGGACTGGGTGCCGCTGCGCGGCGCTGTTGCCGGTCGCTGGCCGACGACACCGAGGCGGGCGCCGCTGCTCTTCCACGCGATCGGGCTGGCCGAGTGGCACTGGGCGACCCGGTTCTGCCCGCGCTGCGGCGGGGCGCTGGAGTCCCGCGCGGCCGGCCACGAGCTGCGCTGCACGCAGTGCGACCGGCCGCAGTTCCCGCGCACCGACCCGGCCGTGATCATGGCCGTCGTCGACGGCGAGCCGGCTCGACCTCCTGCTCGGTCGCCAGCACTCATGGCCGGCCGGCCGCTGGTCGACGCTGGCCGGCTTCTGCGAGCCGGGCGAGACCCTCGAGGACGCCGTACGCCGCGAGGTCCTCGAGGAGGTGGGCGTCCCGGTCGGCGAGGTGACCTACTTCGGCAACCAGCCGTGGCCGCTGCCGGCCAGCCTGATGGTCGGATTCGTCGCGCCGCGCCGGTCGCACCGAGATCGACGTCGACGGCGCCGAGATCGAGGAAGCGCGCTGGTTCACGCGCGACGAGCTGCAGCGACGCGGCCGAGGCCGGCGAGGTGCTGCCCTCGCAGCGTCTCGATCTCGTCCTCACTGCTGGCCGAATGGTACGGCGGCCCGCTGCCCGGGACCTGGTGACATGACCCGACTGCGCGAGTCGGCTCCGGTCGGGTTCTTCGTCGCCCTCCGTGGCGCGGACCGAGCGCTGGCCGCCCTGTGGTGGGCGGTGCTCCTGGTCCGCGGCGCGCTGCCCGCCGCTGTTCGCGGTCGCGACCGGCCTGCTGGTCGGCGCGGTGCGGACGGTGCGCTCGCTGGTCGCGCCGCTGGTGTTCGTCTCGGTCATCTTCGTGCTGCTCCAGGTCCTGCCGCCGTGGCACACCGCGTCTCGCCAACCTCGGCGTCGCGCGTCGCCGCGCTGCCTCTACGACCAGCTCGCCGACGGCCTGCGTCGACCCCGCCGGGCATCGGCCACCTCGAGGACCCCGCGCTGACCAGCGACCTGACCACTGGCGCGCGACTTCGACCTGCGGCATGACCGGCCCGCCGCTGTCATCTCGATGGACTTCATCGCCGGCGGCCTCGTCGAGATGATCGGCGGGCTCGTCGTCGGCGCTGCGTGCTGTTCGGCTTCGCGTGGTGGGCGCCGCTCGCTGCTGGCGCGGCGCCTGGCTGGCCACGCACTGGCTGCTGCGCGAGAGCGGCGGTCTGGCGGGACCGCAACACCGACGAGGTCCGCGCCGCGCAGCGCGACGCCGACTACGCCTACCGGCCTGGCGGTCGATCCGCCGGCCGGCAAGGAGCTGCGCCTCTTCGGGCTGGCGGACTGGACCATCGACCGCTTCGCCGCGCGGCGCCGCGCGCCTCCACGACCTGCAGTACGCCGCCACCCGGCTGCGCGAGCGGCCGCGTGCTCGGCGCGCTCGCTGCTCGTCCTGGCCGCCAACGGCGTCGTGTTCTGGTCGCTCGCGCGACGCAGCGCGTCGACGGCCGGCTCGACGCTCGCCGCGGCGGTCGTCGTTCGCGCAGAGCGCGGTCGGCGCGTCAGTCGATCGCGTTCGGCGGGTTCAGCTGGGCGCTCGACGGCGCCGCCGCGCCGGTGGCCGCGGTGCTGCGGCTCGATGCCGCGCGATGGCCGCCGGCGGGCGCGCTGCGCCGCCGGCGAGCGCGCCGGCCGACCGGCCTGCCGGCGCGCGGAGATCCGCTTCCGCGACGTCGACTTCGCCTACCCCGCGCAGCGACCGGCCGGTGCTCGACCGGCTCGACCTCGACGATCCCGGCCGGCTCGTCGCTGGCGATCGTCGGCCAGAACGGCGCCGGCAAGACCACGCTCGCCAAGCTGCTGTGCCGCCTCTACGACCCGACAGTCGGGCGCGATCGAGATCGACGGCGTCGACCTGCGCGACCTCGACCTCGACGCCTGGCGCGCGCCGGGTCACGGCGGTGTTCCAGGACTTCGTGCGGCTCGAGCTGCCGCTGCGCGACAACGTCGCGCCGGCCGGCGCGCCGGACGACGAGGTCGTGCCGCGCTGCGCTCGACGCGGCCGGCGCCGACGACCTCGCCGAGCTCGACACCGTCGCTGGCCCGCGGCTACCCCGGCGGCACCGACCTCTCCGGCGGCCAGTGGCAGCGCGTCGCGCTGGCCCGCGCGCTGTGCGCCGTGCGCGCGGGGCGCCGGGCGTGGTGCTGCTCGACGAGCCGACCGCGCAGCTCGACGTGCGCGGCGAGGCGGAGATCTTCGAGCGGCTGCTCGCCGCCACCCGGCACTGCACGACGATCCTGATCTCGCACCGCTTCTCGACCGTGCGCCAGGCCGACCGGATCTGCGTGCTCGAGCACGGCCGGGTGATCGAGCTCGGCACCCACGACGAGCTGATGGCGCTCGGCGGCCGCTACCGCACGATGTTCGACCTGCAGGCGCAGCGGTTCGCGACCGCGCCGACGAGGAGGGGGCGAGCATGACCACTATGACGTCCTCGCCTGAGCCGCGCGACGGCGGCCGATGCCGCTGCCGCCGGCGCTGCCGTCGATGTGGCGGCTGTGTCAAGCTCGGCTACCGGCACGAGCCGCGGCTGATGCTCGCCGTCGTTCGTGCTGTCGCAGCTCGCGGCCCTCCCCGACGCGCTGCTCGCGCTGCTGGCTGATGCTCCTCGGCCGACGGCGTCGCTCGACGGCGACGACCGGGCTGGTCCTGCGTCGCCGCGCTCGGGCTCGGCGCCTCGGCGCGCTGCGACCTGGTTCCTCAGCGTCGTCTCGCACCCGGGTGCAGCGCCGCTTCCGCGACCGGGTCACGATCGCGCTCGAGGCGCACGTCGCCCGGCTGCAGGCCACGGTCGCGACCATCGCCCACCAGGAGCGCCCGGAGTACCTCGACCGGCTCGTCGGTGCTGCGCGACCAGGTGTTCGTGCTCGACCACCTGTACATGTCGCTGTTCTCGACCGCTCGGCTGGCTGCTGCGGCTGGCGTCACGCTCGCGCTGCTGGTGTCGGTCCACCCGGCGCTGGCTGCTGCTCGCCGCTGTTCGCCGTGCCGACGGTGCTGACGCTCGACCTGGCGGCCGGCCGTCGAGCGCGCGGTCGAGGAACGCGGCGCGCCGTCCAGCAGCGGCTGGCCGCGCCACCTGTTCACGACCGCCACCACCGCGCCGCCGGGCAAGGAAGTGCGGGTCACCGGCATCGGCGCCGCGCCTGGTCGCCGACCGGCGCGCGGCGTGGGAGCGCTGGTACGCGCCCGATCGCCGGCGCCCGCTGGCGCTCGGCCGCTGTGGCACGCGCTCGCCTGGGCGGTCTTCGGCGTCGGCTACGTCGGCGCGATCGTGTTCGTCGCGGTCCGGGCTCGACGCGTCGGCCGGCGACGTGCTGCTCGTGCTCGCGGCCGGCGCGCGGCTGTCGGCCGTACATCGGCGCGACCGTCGGCGAGATCGGCTTCCTGCGCGGGCATCTGGATGGACGGCTCGCGGCCGGCTCGCCTGGCTGGAGGACTACGCCGCCGCGCCGCGGCGCGCGGCCGACGCGGCCGGCGCCCGACCGGCTCGACCGACGGCATCCGCTTCGACGCACGTCGTCGTTCACCTACCCCGGCACCGACCGCGCCGTGCTCGACGACGTCGACGCTCCACCTGCCGGCCGGCGCGGTGGTCGCCATCGTCGGCGAGAACGGCGCCGGCAAGACGCACGCTGGTGAAGCTGCTGGCCAAGATGTACGACCCGACAGCCGGGCGCGATCACTGGTCGACGGCGTCGCCGCTGGCGCGCGATCGCAGCCGGCGGCGTGGCGCGAGCGGCTGGCCGGGCGCGTTCCAGGACTTCTTCCGCTTCGAGTTCGCGCGCCGCGACATCGGTCGGGCTCGGCGACCTGCCGCGCCTCGACGACCGGGCCGCGGTCGACGCGGCCGTCGACCGGGCCGGCGCCGACGACGTCGTCGACCGGCTGCCCGACGGGCTCGACACCCAGCTCGGGCCGACCTGGCCCGACGGCGTCGAGCTGTCAGTTCGGGCAGTGGCAGAAGCTGGCGCTGGCCCGCGGCTTCATGCGCGACGAGCCGCTGCTGCTGGTGCTCGACGAGCCGACCGCCGCGCTCGACGCCGAGACCGAGCACGCCCTGTTCGAGCGCTACGCCGCCGGCGCCCGCGACGGCGCGCGGCGACGGCCGGCATCACGGTGCTCGTCTCGCACCGGTTCTCGACCGTCCGGATGGCCGACCTGATCGTCGTGCTCGACGGCGCCGCGCGTCGTCGAGGTCGGCACCCACGACGACGCTGATGGCCGCGCGGCGGCACGTACGCCGAGCTCTACGCGATCCAGCAGCACGGCTACCGCGCGGCTGAGCCGGCGGTCAGGCCAGGGCGGCGAGCTTCTGCTTGACCTGGGCCAGGGACGGGTTGGTCTGGGCGGAGCCGTCGGCGAAGACCAGGGTCGGCACCGTCTGGTTGCCGTTGTTGGCCTGCTCGACGATCTGCGACGGCCTCGGGGTGCTGCTCGATGTCGACCATCGTCGAAGTCGATGCCCTCGCGGTCGCAGCTGGCTCTTGAGCCGGTGGCAGTAGCCGCACCAGGGGGTGCTGTACATGGTGAACGCTCATCGTCGGGGTGTCCTCGCTCGGCGTCTAGGGTGCTGGTCGTCTCGCCCGACTCCAACCACCGACCCCACGGAGTTGTTCCACCCGATGCCCGCACGCCGACGACGCTGCTCGCCGCGCTCGACCCCGAGCAGCGCCAGGTCGCCGAGGCCCTGCGCGGGCCGGTGCGGGTGCTGGCCGGCGCCGGCACCGGCAAGACCCGCGCGATCACCCACCGCATCGCCTACGGCGTCGCCACCGGCGTCTACGCGCCCACCGAGGTGCTCGCGGTCACCTTCACCACCCGGGCGGCCGGCGAGATGCGCACCCGGCTGCGCCAGCTCGGCGCCGGCGGCGTGCAGGCGCGCACCTTCCACTCCGCGGCGCTGCGCCAGCTGCGCTACTTCTGGCCGCACGTCCACGGCACCGAGCTGCCGACGCTGACCGAGTCCAAGCTCGCGCTGCTGGCCGCGCGCCGCCGCGCCGCCGCGGGTCGCGCGCCGACCAGGCGCTGCTGCGCGACCTCGCCTCCGAGATCGAGTGGGCCAAGGTCAGCAACGTCCACCCCGACGACTACGCCGCGGGTCGCCGCCGCCGCGCGGCCGGTCGGTCACCGGCCACGACGCCCGAGACCGTGGCGCGGCTCTTCTCGGCGTACGAGGAGGTCAAGCGCGGCCAGGGCCGGATGGACATGGAGGACGTGCTGCTCTTCACCGCCGGGCTGCTCGCCGAGGACGAGCGGGTCGCCGCGCAGGTCCGCCGCCAGTACAAGTGGTTCGTCGTCGACGAGTTCCAGGACGTCTCCCCGCTCCAGTCGGCGCTGCTCGACCTGTGGCTCGGCGGCCGCGACGAGCTCTGCGTGGTCGGCGACCCGGCCCAGACGATCTACTCCTTCGCCGGCGCCAACGCCGACTACCTGCGCGACTTCCCGGCGCAAGTTCCCCGGCACCACCTCGGTCGAGCTGGTCCGCAACTACCGCTCCACCCCCCAGGTCGTCGACGGCCGCCAACACGCTGCTCGCCGGCACCGCCAGCCAGGGCGTCGAGCTGCGCGCCCAGCAGCCGGCCGGGCCCGGAGGTCGACCTACGCCGGCGCACCCCGACGAGGTCGGCCGAGGCCGCGCGCGGTCGCCGACCGGATCGCGAGCCTCGCGCGCCGCCGGCACGCCGCTGCGGCGAGATCGCGGTGCTGTTCCGGATCAACGCCCAGTCCGAGGCCTACGAGGAGGCGCTGGCCGACGCGCGGCATCCCCTACGTCGTGCGCGGCGCGGCCCGCTTCTTCGACCGGCCCGAGGTCCGCGCAGGCGGTCACCCTGCTGCGCGGCACGGCCCGCGTCGGCGAGCGAGGCCGGCGACGACCTGGTCGAGACCGTGCGCGGCCACCCTGTCGCGGGCATGGGCTGGACGACCGAGCCGCCCGACCGGCGCGCGGTCAGACCCGCGACCGCTGGGAGTCCTGGCAGGCGCTGGTCGACCAGGCCGACGGAGTTCGCCGCGAGCCGGGGGCGACCTCGGCGGCTTCGTCGACGACCTCGACCGCCGCGCCGCCGAGCAGCACGCCCCGGTGGCCGACGGGGTCACCCTGGCCACCTTCCACGCCGCCAAGGGCCTCGAGTGGGACGCGGTCTTCCTGTGCGGCCTCCAGGACGGCACGCTGCCGATCACCTACGCCGACACCCCGGCCGCGGTCGAGGAGGAGCGCCGGCTGCTCTACGTCGGGATGACCCGCGCCCGGCGCGACCTGTCGCTCTCGTGGGCGCTGGCCCGCAACCCCGGCGGCCGGGCCAGCCGCAAGCCCTCGCCGTTCCTCGACCGCGCTGCTGCCCGAGCCGAGCCGCGTCGCCGGAGCCGCGGCCGACGGCGCACGGCGGGCGGCCCCTGCCGCGAGTGCGGCCAGCCGCTCGCCACCGCGGCCGAGAAGAAGCTCGGCCGCTGCGCCGACTGCCCGGCCGTCCTACGACGAGGCGCTCTTCGAGCGGCTGCGCGAGTGGCGCAAGGACGCGCGCCGACGAGGAGCGGTGCCGGCGTTCGTGGTCTTCACCGACGCCACCCTGCAGCTGATCGCCGAGCACAAGCCGCGCACGACGAGCAGGCGCTGCTCAAGATCAGCGGCGTCGGGCCGGTCCAAGCTCGACAGCTACGGCGACGGACGTGCTCGGGCTGCGTCGCTGAGGCTCCTGGACCGCAGCAGACCGAACAAGTCGAGAAATACCCGTTAAATCGTTTGCCCCTTACACGGGCAGCCGTACTTTCTCGCGACGCAGCCACGCGCACCAGGCCCTGGCAAGGCCGGCGCCCGAAGCACCGAAGGAGGTGGCACACGATGAACAACATCTAGCACCTGACGACGGCTCAGATCCCGTCCGGCTTCGGCATGTCCATGTCCGGTGCCGCCTTCGGCACCGGCGTCGCATGTCCACCGGCGCGCCGGTCTGCACCGCGTCGCACGTGTCGTGCGCGATCGGCACGTGGCCGGCATCGCCCTCGCCTACGCCTCCGCCCGGGTACCACCGCCTGGAGTCCACCGAGCTGTTGAACCTCAACAGATCGGCTACCTCCAGGCCGCGGAACCCGAACCCGGGATCCGCGGCCTTTCTGTTTCCCGACAGCAACACCAGCGATCAGGTCCAGGAGGAGGTGACCACATGACCATCAGCGTTCTCGACCGCACTGATGGCCGCGACCGAGGCCGCCAGCCTCGGCGGCCTGCACGACGCGGCCGGCGAGGTGGACGAGGAGCAGCTGCCGTGCCGGGTCAACAACCCGGAGCTGTGGTTCGCCGAGTCCCCGACCGACGTCGAGTTCGCCAAGGCCCTGTGCACGGACTGCCCCGTCCGCGACCTGTGCCTCGACGGGCGCTCGAGCAGCGCCGCGAGCCGTGGGGCGTCTGGGGCGGCGAGCTCTTCCTGCAGGGCGTCGTGATCCCGCGCAAGCGGCCCCGCGGCCGGCCCCGCAAGGACGCCGCCGCTGACCCACCTCGACCACCGAGAGAGCAGCACCACACCATGAACACCACGACCGTACGGAGCACTGACATGGAACTCATGAACGAAGACCTGGCACGGGCACACATGTCCGCGCGCCTGGGAGAGGCGCAGCAGCTGCGACGGGCCACCACCTGGCCCAGGCCCGTCGCGTGAGCCGCAAGGCCGAGAAGGCCGCGCAGCAGGCACGCCTCGCCCTCGCCCGCGCGATCTGAGGGAGCCGGCGGCCGACGTCACCAGGGCGGGCCAGCCTCCACCCTGATCGCTGGGTGAGCTGAAACAGGAGCCGGGTACGACGTCCGCGGTCGTGCCCGGCTCCGGCATGTCCGGACCCGCCGCGTCCGCGGCGTAGCCTGAGCGCGCGTGACGCACGTGCGACTTCTGCGGCCGCCAGGAGCCGGACGAGGCCGCAGACCCTGACCTGGACGACTCGGTCGAGAACGGCCGGCGCCGCACCTACTGCGACGAGTGCTCACGCACGCACCTGCGCGCGATGGAGGGCAAGCTCGACAGCGAGTTCTGGTGAGCCGACCGGCTAGCCCGCCGAGCGGCGTCGCCCCAGGCGCAGCCGCAGCGCGGGTGCCGCGCGCCACGCTGGATCACCGGCGCCGTCCGGGCGTCGAGGTCGACCGTGGCCGACCACGTGGTCGGGCGGCTCGCCCTCGACCAGGCGCGACCAGGTCGCGCACCGCCCAGGCCAGCGCCAGCGCGCAGGTCGCGCGGGTCGGCGGCACGGTCGCTCGGGTCGGCGGCGACGTGCTGCTCGACGCACCAGCGGATGGCGCGGGTCGCGGTCGGCGAGGTGCGCGTCGACGCAGCGCAGGCACGCGGTCAGCCCCGGGACGACGCACGGCCCGACCCGGACCCGCCCGGCGACCGCCGTGACCAGCAGGTGGGGGCGGTCGGCCTGGACGAGCCGGTCGATCGGTCGCGCGGCGCGGCTCGGCGCCGCGCGTGACGAGCAGCGCGACGCCGGCAGTCGCGAGCGGCCGCGCGGAGTCGCGCAGAGCCGGCCTCGACCGAGCAGCCGGCGCGGCGAGCGGCGCCGGTGAGCGTCGGCTCGGCCGGACGCCGACCGACGCGGTCCCGCCCGGGTGGCGGAGCAGGTCCGCCGTCGGGGCTCGACCAGGCAGGCCGGCGGCGCCGAGCCGCGCTCAGTCGAGCGCGCCGTGCCGGCGCCGGCAGCGCGGCCGGGTCGACGCCGTGCGGCGCAGCGCGGCGAGCAGCGCCGCGCACGTCGGGCGTCGTCGGGCAGCACCACGCCGCGGCCGGGGTGCGAGCCCGACCTGGAGGGTGCCGTCGCGGCGGTCGCTGACGCGGCAGCCCGGGCGCAGAGCCGGACGCGAGGCGGGGCCGGGCACCGGCGGTCACGCCGAGCGTGCCGACGTCGCACGGCGGCTCCTCCACAGGCGCGTGCGTCGGCGGCAGCCCACGACACGACGGCGGCGCCCGCCCGGAGATCCGGGTGGGCGCCGCCGTCGACGACGTGGGGTCGTGCTCAGGCCTTGCCGAGGATGCGGTTGAGGTTGGTGCTGCAGACGGGGCACACGGCCTTGGCCATGCGGGTGCCCTTGTCGTTGACCCTGACCTCGCCCTCGGCCTCGCGCTTCTCCTTGCACTTCACGCAGTAGAACTCGCCGCTCCAGGTCTCCGCCATGACGGCCTCCTTGCTGTTGTGATGTTCGGTCGTCGCGACGGGTGGGGTGGGGAAGCCCGCCGGGGACCCGGCGCCGGAGCCGCTGAACCGCTCTCGACCCTACGACACGCGTGGCGCAGGCGTGCACGAGGCGCGCCCTGAGCGTGACACGAGCGTGGATCGCGGTGACGGCTCGGCGCCGCATGTCCGGCATCACTAGCCTGCGGCCATGGCTGACTACACGCACCTCCGCCTCGACCGCCCCGCCGACGGCGTCGCCCTGCTGACCCTCGACAACCCCGACCAGCGCAACGCGATGTCGGACGAGATGACCGCCTCCTGGGTCGCGCGCGATCGACGAGCTCGCCGCCGACCGCGTCGGTGCGGGCCGTGGTCGTCACCGGCGCCGGCTCCGCCTTCTGCTCGGGCGGCGACACCTCGTGGATCGCCAGCGAGCCCGACGCCAGCGTCGACCAGCTGCGCACCCGGATGCTGCCGTTCTACCGGGCCTGGCTCTCGATCCGGCGGCTCGAGGTGCCGACCATCGCCGCGGTCAACGGCGCCGCGATCGGCGCCGGGCTGTGCCTGGCGCTGGCCTGCGACCTCCGGTACGCCGCCCGCGGCGCCAAGCTCGGCGTGCCGTTCGTCAAGCTCGGGATGCACGCGGGCATGGCCGGCGACCTACCTGCTGCCCGACGTCGTCGGCGCCGGCCCACGCCCGCGACCTGCTGCTGACCGGCCGCGTGGTCGACGCCGACGAGGCGCTGCGGCTCGGGCTGGTCTCGCGGGTGCATCGAGCCGCGAGGCTTCCTCGACGACGTGCTCGCGACCGCGGCCGGGATCGCCGCCACCGCGCCGATCGCGAGCCGGCTGACCACGCTCGCGCTGCGCGACGGCGGCCACGCCGACCTCGAGACCTGCCTGCAGTGGGAGGCGCTGGCCCAGCCGATGACGCTGGCCACCGCCGACCTGCAGGAGGGGATCGCGCGGCCGCCGCGAGAAGCGGCCGCCGCGCTTCGCCGGCCGCTGAGCCGGAGCCGGGTCCGGGCAGAGAAGAGGCCCCCGGCCCGCGTCGCGACACCTGCCTTCCCCTGCTGATGTCGCTCGACGGGCCCGGGGCCTCATCTGCGGCACACGCTAGGAGACGGCCGGTGGCGCGGTCAACGGGGCGCCCGACCCGACGACCTGTGGACAAGCCTGTGGACAACGCTGTGGAGGACCCGGCCGGGACGGTGGACGCAGCGGGGGACAGGCGCTGTGGAGGACCGTCCGGCGACGCGCCGTGCACGGCCGCTGACCAGCCAAAATGATCGTCCACCGGCTGTGGACGAAAGAAAGTCGGCCGGACCAGCGAGCCGCGTGAGCGAGACGTACGACGCCGGGCCGGTCGCCGCGCTGCGACGGATCGCGTTCCTGCTGGAGCGGGGCCGCGAGGACACCCGCCGGATCGAGGCGTTCCGGGCGGCGGCCGCCACGATCCTGCCGCTGCCGCGACGACGAGGTCGCGGCCGCGGGTCGAGGCCGGCACGCTCACCGACCTGCCCGGGATCGGCGCCGAGCACCGGCCGAGGTGATCGCCGACGCCGTCCGCGGCGAGCTGCCCGAGCGGCTCGCGCAGCTGGAGGCCGAGCACGCCGGCCCGCTGGCCGCCGGCGGCCGCGAGCTGCGCGCCGCGCTGCGCGGCGACCTGCACTCGCCACTCCGACTGGTCCGACGGCGGCTCGCCGATCGAGGAGATGGCGTTCACCGCGATCGAGCTCGGCCACGAGTACCTCGTGCTCACCGACCACTCGCCGCGGCTGCAGGTCGCCCACGGGCTCAGCGCCGAGCGGCTGACCCGCCAGCTCGGCGTCGTCGACGCGGTCAACGAGCACCTCGGCGGGTGCCGTTCACGCTGCTCAAGGGCATCGAGGTCGACATCCTCGACGACGGCTCGCTCGACCAGACCGACGAGCTGCTCGGCCGGCTCGACGTGCGGGTCGCCAGCGTGCACTCCAAGCTGCGCGATGGACGCCGGCGCCGATGACCCGCCGGATGATCGGCGCGGTCGCGCAACCCGCGCACCAACGTGCTCGGCCACTGCACCGGCCGGCTGGTCACCGGCAACCGCGGCACCCGGCCGAGCAGCGAGTTCGACGCGCGGGCGGTGTTCGAGGCGTGCGTCGAGCACGACGTCGCCGTCGAGATCAACTCCCGCCCCGAGCGCCGCGACCCGCCGACGACGCTGCTCGAGCTGGCCCGCGACCTCGGCTGCCTGTTCTCCATCGACAGCGACGCCCACGCGCCGGGCCAGCTCGACATGCTCGACTACGGCTGCGAGCGGGCCGAGGCAGGCCGGCATCGAGCCCGACCGGATCGTCAACACCTGGCCGCGCGAGCGGCTCCTGGCCTGGGCGAACGGCTAGATTCGGCATGCCCGACCGTGCCCGACGCCCCGGAGGTCGAGGTACGCCGCTCCGCCGGCGCCGGCGTACGGTCTCGGCCTACCGCGAGGGCGACCGGATCGTGGTGCTGATCCCCGCCGCGATGACCCGCGCCCAGGAGGCGGAGTGGGTCGAGCACGATGGTCGCCCGGCTCGAGCAGTCCGAGCAGCGCACGCAGCTCAGTCCGACGACGACCTGATGCGCGCGGGCCGCCGGCTCAGCGACCGCTACCTCGGCGGCCTGGCCGACGCCCGGAGTCGGTGCGCTGGGTCGACAACCAGAACTCGCCGCTGGGGCTCGTGCACGCCCGGCGACCGCACGATCCGGCTCTCCGCGCGGCTGCAGGAGATGCCGGCGTGGGTGGTCGACTACGTGCTGGTCCACGAGCTGGCGCACCTGCTCGAGCCCGGCCACGACGCGAAGTTCTGGGCGTGGGTCGACCGCTACCCGCAGGCCGAGCGGGCCAAGGGCTACCTGCTGGGCTGGTCGGCCGCCGCGCGGCTCGAGCCGCCGCCGGGCGACGACGTCGACTGAGCCGAGCCGCGCGCGCCAGCGGCGAGCGCCGACGCAGGTCGCGCAGCTCGGGTCGTCGGGCAGCGCGTCGACCGGCCACCAGCGCACGTCGAGCGACTCGTCGCTGACCGCGTGGCTCGGCGCCGTCGCGGCGCGACGGCGCAGGAAGCGGACGTCGAGGTGGTGCACCGTCGCCGTCGGGCGGTCGCAGAACGGCACGGCGTGCTCGTCGAGCTGCACCGGGACCGGGTCGAGGCCGGAGCCCGGCGAGCCCGGACTCCTCGACCGCCTCGCGCGCGGCGGCGCCGGCCAGCGTCGCGTCGCCCGGCTCGCAGTGCCCGCCGAACTGGAACCAGCGCCGGGCCTTGGCGTGCAGGGTCAGCAGCACCCGCGTCGCCGGTCGGCGACAGCACCAGCGTGCTGGCGGTGAGGTGGTCGGGGTAGGCAGGCGCGCGGCAGCGCCGTCGGGGTGCGCGCTCGAGGTGGGCGACGTAGCGGTCGCGCAGCGCCGCCTGCTCCGGGCTCGGCGGCGTCCAGCGCCGCGCAGCGACGGCGAGCGCGTCGGCGTGCGAGGCTCACTCGCTGCGGGTCGGTCGTCGGGCTCGCGTCGCCGTCGAGCAGCTTCGCGCAGCCCGGCGTCGAAGTCCTCGTCGCTGCAGCTCGTCCGGGGCCGCGGCGTCCTCGCGGAAGCCCAGCGGGTCGTCGAGGTCGGCGGCGGTCGGCAGCAGGTCGGGGTGCATCCACACGCCGTCGCGGGCCTCGGTGCCCTGGCGGGTGCGCAGCGAGCCCCACAGCGTGGAGGCGTCGCGCAGCCGGCGCGGCCGCAGCTCGAGGCCGACCAGCGAGGCGAAGGTCTGCTCGGCGGGGCCGCCGGCGGCGCGGCGGCGGCGTACGGCCTCCTGCAGCTTGGCGGCGGTCGGCATCCGCTCGGCGGTGGCCTGGCCGACGACCTCGTCGACCCAGCCCTCGACCAGGGCGAGCGTGACCTCGAGCCGCTGCGAGCGCGGCCTCCTGGTGCGGGGACTCTGCGGCAGGTCGAACAGCCCGCCCTCGAGCAGCTGCCTGCATCGACTCGGGGTTGGTCGGGTCGATGCCGCGCAGCTGCTCCTCGATGCTGGCCTGGAGGCCCTCGGTGTTGATCTCGATGCCGCGGGCGTAGTCGGTGACGGCGCCGATCAGGTGGTCGCGCAGCCACGGCACGTGGGCGAAGAGCCGCTGGTGGGCGGCCTCGCGCAGCGCGAGGTAGAGCAGGACGTCGTCCTCGGAGACGTCGAGGCCCTCGGCGAACGCGGCGACGTTGGCCGGCACCAGCGCGGCCTTGCCGGGGGCGCCGAGCGGCAGCCCGATGTCGGAGGCGGTCAGCACCTCGCCGGCCAGGGCGCCGAGGCCCGGAGCCGACCTGGGTGGCGAGCATCGCGCCGACGGCCTTGCCGAGCATGCCGAGCAGCGGGCCGGCCATGGCCCGGGCCTCCTCGGGCAGCGCGCCGCCGAGCGCGCTGACCGAGCTGCTCGGCGATCGGCTCGACCAGCCCCTTCCAGACGTCGGTGGTGCCGACGATCCACTCGGCGCGGCTCCAGGCCGCGGTCGAGGTCACGCCGGAGGGGAAGTCGGTGGCCTCGTCGAGCCAGTGGTCGGCGAGCCGGACGGCGTCGGCGACCGGCGTCCTGCTGCCGCTGGGTGGGCGACGGGTCGGGGCTGCGGCGGCCGCCTTGCGGGCGAGGTCGAGCGCGACGTCCCAGTTCAGCGGGCCGTCGTGGGGCTGCATCATCGCCTGGATCTGGCCGAAGAGCGCGCCGAGGTCGGGCAGCCCGCCGGCCGGGCCGCCGAAGCGAGGCCGCCCAGGCCGCCCAGGCCGCCGCCGAGGCCGCCGAAGAACTGCTCGAACGGCGTGCCCTTGAAGGGGTTCTGGCCCTCGTCGGGATCGTCGCTCATGCCGTCCACGGTACGCGTGGGCCAACCGTCGCCCCGACGGCTACGACGGACCGACTAGTCCAGCGGTGACCGACTACGGTCGCACCGTGCCCGAGCGCCGTGCGCCTCGTCGCCCTGCGCGAGACGCCGCTCGACGTCGCGAGGTGCGTCGCCGCCCTCGACGACGACGCGTCCGGCGGGCTGACCCTGTTCGTCGGCCGGGTCCGCGACCACGACGGCGGCAAGGGCGTCGACGGCCTCGACTACTCCGCCCACCCCACCGCGCTGGAGCAGCTGCAGCGAGGTCTGCGAGCGGGTCGCCGAGCGAGTACGACGTGCACGGCGTCGCCGCGGTCCACCGGGTCGGCACGCTGGCGATCGGCGACATCGCGGTCGTCGTGGCGACCACCGCCGCCCACCGCGGCGAGGCGTTCGCCGCCTCGCGGGCCCTGATCGACACGCTCAAGGCCGAGGTGCCGATCTGGAAGCACCAGCGCTTCGCCGACGGCACCGACGAGTGGGTCGGCTCGCCCTGACGCGCCGCGCTGACCGGCGTCCGCGCGCGACCTACCCTCGGCGCGTGGAGATCCTGCTCTGGCTGGTGCCGCCGGTCGTCGTCACCGTCGTGGCGATGCTGTGGGTGGCCTGGCTGGGCCGCGAGGGCCGGGGCGAGGTCGACCGCGACGTCGCCGTACGCCGGCTGGCGACGGCGCTGCAGCGCGAGCACGCCGCGCCGACGCCGCGGTCCGCGCGCCGACCGCGCCGCGCGCGACCGCAGCACCGGCATCGCCGTACGCCCCTCGCGCGCGCCGGCCGGCCGCGCGCCTGACCCGTCGCCCGCGTGCACTTTCGCCGGGTGAGAGGCTTGGCGCCATGACGTCAGCGCACGCTCGCCGGCCTGCTGGCGGTGCCGCTGCTGCTGGCGCTGCTGGTCGTGGCCGCTGCGCGAGCCGCTGCCCTACGTCACCTACGCGCCCGGCCTGACCGTCGACGTGCTCGGCACGACCGAGGACGGCAAGGAGATCATCCAGGTCGTACGGCCACAAGACCTACCGCGACGACGGCCAGCTGCGGATGACCACCGTCTACGTCACCCAGCCCGCAGGCCGACGTCAACCTCTTCGAGCTGCTGCGGCGCCTGGTTCGACCGCGACGACGCGGTCTACCCCTACGACGCGATCTACGCCCGAGGACGAGACCGAGGAGTCGAGCGAGCAGCGAGGGCGCCGTCGAGATGGTGTCCTCGCAGGACGCCGCGATCGCGGTCGCGCTGACCGAGCTCGGCTACGACGTGACGCCGCGGCTCGAGGTCGCTCGGCGTCGCCGAGGCCGCCCGCCGACGGCGAGCTCGAGGTCCGCGACGTCATCTGCTCGCGGTCGACGGCACGAAGATCGACGCTCCATCGAGCGAGGTCGTCGACGGCCGTCGACGCGGCGCCCGGCCGGGCGAGCCGGTCGACGTTCGGCGTCGCGCGCGACGGCAAGCGCAGCGTGAGCGTCACTGACCCGCGAGCGAGGTCGACGGCGAGCTGCGGATCGGCATCGAGCTGCGCGGCTCGGCTTCGACTTCCCGTTCCAGGTCACGGTCAACATCGACCCGACCATCGGCGGCCCCAGCGCCGGGCTGATGTTCTCCCTCGCCATCTACGACACCCTCACCCCCGGCTCGCTCACCGGCGGCGCAGACGGTCGCCGGCACCGGCACGATCGACGCCGACGGCACGGTCGGCCCGATCGGCGGCATCCAGCAGAAGATCGCCGGCGCCCGCGAGGCCGGCGCCGAGCTGTTCCTGGTGCCGCCGACAACTGCGCCGACGCCGTCGGCGCCCCAACGGCGACATGCGCCTGGTCAAGGCGACCACCATGCACGACGCGCGTCGACGCGCTCGAGGCCTGGGCCGCCGACCCCGACGCCGACCTGCCCCAGCTGCAGGCGACGGACGACGGCGGTGAGCGACGACCGTGAGCGACCCGACTGCCGGGACTCGACGTCGACCCGGCGCTGGCCGCCGCCGTGCTCGAGATCGAGTCCCACATCGCCGACGCCGGCTGGGACCAGCCGGCCCGGCTCTACGCGCTGGTCGACACCGCCCGCCTGGTCGCGCAGCGAGCCGGCGCTGGCCGCCGCGATGGGCCTCGACGACGCCGTCCGCCGCAGGGCTCGCTGACCGCCGGTCGAGCAGGACCAGCTGCGCGCCCGACCAGCCGCTGGAGAGCGTGCTCGAGTCGATCGTGTGGCCCGCCGGCGTCGCCGGCTGCGCCGCGGTGGTCGAGCGGCTGGTGCTGCCGCCCGACGCCGACGCCGAGCTCCCCGACGACCCGGCCGCGGCCGAGGAGTTCGCCCGCGAGCACCCCGACCGCCAGGAGGTCCGGATCGTGGCCGGTGCGACCCGCGCCGGGTCGACGTACTGTGCCCTGCGGCTGCGCGCCCACGACGACGACCAGTCGGTGGTCGGCGGCGCCGACCTGGTGCCCGGGCTGCTGGAGCTGCTGGTGCCACCCTGGACGACGAGCTGACGAGCCAGAGGAGACCCGATGAGCGAGCTCTTCGACGAGCGAGGCCCGGCGACGCCCAGCCGCCGCACGGCGGCCGCGGCGCTCGCGCGCGCTGATCATCACCGGCGGTCGTCCTGGTGCGTCGGCTTCTTCGCGCTGACCACCTTCGCGTCGTTCTACACCGACCGGCTGTGGTACCAGTCGGCCGGCTACGGCGAGGTCTTCAGCACGCTGCTCTGGACCAGGATCGGGCTGTTCCTCGTCTTCGGCGCTGCTGATGGCCGCTCGTCGTCGGCGCTCAACATCTACCTCGCCTACCGCTTCCGGCCGCTCTTCCGCCCGACCTCGCCGGAGCAGATCGAGCCTCGACCGCTACCGCGAGGTCGTCACCCCGATCCGCACCTGGCTGCTGGTCGGCGTCGCGCGTCGTCCTCGGCGCTCTTCGCCGGCACCTCCGGCGTCGGGGCAGTGGCGCACCTACCTGCTGTGGCGCAACGGCAGTGCCGTTCGGCACCGACGACCCCTACTTCGACCAGCGACATCGGCTTCTACGTCTTCGACCTGCCCTGGCTGCACTACCTCGTCGACTTCGCGATGGCGGTCGCCGTGGTCGCGCTGCTCGCGGCGGCGCTCGTGCACTACCTGTACGGCGGCATCCGGCTGCAGGCCACGCCGCGACCGGCTCTCCGGCGCCGCGCAGGCGCAGCTCTCGGTGCTGCTCGGGGTCTTCGTGCTGGCCAAGGCCGCCGACTACTGGCTGGACCGCTTCGACCTGGTCAACCAGACCGGGCTCGCTGATCACCGGCATGAACTACACCGACGACAACGCGGTGCTGCCGGCCAAGAACATCCTGATGGGGATCGCGGTGATCTGCGCGGTGCTGTTCTTCCTCAACGTCTGGCGCCGCACCTGGCTGCTGCCGTCGGTCGGGCTCGCGCTGCTCGCGCTGTCGGCGGTGCTGCTCGGCCTGATCTGGCCCGGCATCGTCCAGCAGTTCCAGGTCAAGCCCGACCGAGGCCGACAAGGAGGAGCCGTACATCGAGGCGAACATCGAGGCCACCCGCGCGGCCTACGACCTCGAGGACGTCGAGGTCGAGCAGTTCACGCAGCCAGACGCTCGGCCGCGACGCGGCCAGCTCGCGGCGCTCGACGAGCGAGACGTCCTCGGTGCCGCTGGTCGACCCGCAGCTGGTCGGCCAGACCTTCGAGCAGCATGCAGCAGGTGCGCGCCTACTACTCCGTGGCGCCGGTGCTCGACGTCGACCGCTACCAGATCGACGGCACCGACCGCGCGCTCGTGCTCGGCGTCCGCGAGCTCGACCAGAGCGGCATCACCGGCGGCGACCAGAACTGGTCCAACCTGCACACCGTCTACACCCACGGCAACGGCGTGATCGCCGCCTACGCCAACCAGCGGGCCAGGACGACGACAGACGCCAGCGCCGACCGACGACTCCAGTGGGCCGAGGGCAGCAGGCACGCCGAGGACGCAGGACGACCTGCCAGAGCCACCGGCGGCTACGAGAGCCGCGATCTACTTCGGCGAGCAGAGCCCCGACTACTCCGTCGTCGGCAAGTCCAGCGACGACGCGACCGACGTCGAGCTCGACCTCGGCACGGCGCCGACGGCGACGGACGAGGGCCAGACCACGACGTACGACGGCGAGGGCGGCGTCGCCGGTCGGCAGCACCTTCAACCAGCTGATGTTCGCGGTGAAGTTCGGCGAGCCCAACTTCCTGCTGTCCGGGCCGGGTCAACGAGAACAGCAAGGTCCTCTACGACCGCACCCCGCGCGAGCGGGTCGAGAAGGTCGCGCCGTGGCTGACCGTCGACAGCGACCCCTACCCGGCGGTCGTCGACGGCCAGATCCAGTGGATCCTCGACGGCTACACCACCACCGACCGCTACCCGCTGTCCGAGCGCGAGTCCTTCGACGACGATGACCGACGACTCGCTGCAGGCCGACACCGGCCTGCGACGCTGCCGACCGACGAGATCAACTACATGCGCAACGCGGTCAAGGCCACCGTCGACGCCTACGACGGCACCGTCACGCTCTACGCGTGGGACGAGGCCGACCCGATCCTCAAGGCGTGGCGCAGCGCGTTCCCCGGCACGGTCGCAGGCCGAGACGAGATCCCCGACGAGCTGCTGGAGCACCTGCGCTACCCCGAGGACCTGTTCAAGGTGCAGCGCTACCAGTTCGCGCGCTACCACGTCACCGACGCCGGCGACTTCTACCAGGGCAACGACCGCTGGGAGGTGCCCGAGGACCCGAACGACGCCGGCACCTGCCAGCCGCCGTACCGGCTCTTCGTCGACGAGCCGACCGGCCCAGCGACGAGGCCTGGTCGCTGACCTCGGTCTTCGTGCCGTGCGACAAGGACAACCTGGCGGCGTTCGTCTCGGTCAACTCCGACGCGACCAGCGACGACTACGGCAAGATCAGGTGCCCTGCAGCTGCCCGAACGAGCAGACCCCGGGCCCGGGCCAGGTCGCCAACGAGTTCGCCAACAGCGACAACGTCCGGCAGCGAGCTGCTGGCGTTCAACGCCGGCGAGGCGCAAGCCGATCTTCGGCAACCTGCTCACGCTGCCGGTCGGCGACGGGCTGATGTACGTCCAGCCGGTCTACGCCGTGCGGCAGCGCTCCGACTCCAGCTTCCCGATCCTGCAGTTCGTGCTGGTCTCCTACGGCGACGAGGTCGGCATCGGCTGCACCCTGCTCGAGGCGCTCGGCGACGTGCTCGGCGTCGACCCGAGCGCACGCCGCCGAGACCCCGCCGGGCAACGGCAACGGCAACGGCAACGGGAACGGCGACGGCAACGGCGACGGCAACCGGACGACCCGGGACACCGTCAGGAGCAGATCGCCGCCGCTCGCAGCGCGCCCAGGCCGCCTTCGAGAAGGCCGACGCCGCGTTCCGGAACGGTGACACGATCACCTGGGCCGAGCAGACCGAGCAGGGCCGCACGCTCGCTCGAGCGCGCCGTCCGACGCTCCTCGACGCCGGCGACGCCGACGCCGACAGCGCCGGGACGCCGGCGACGTCGGAGCCGCGGCGACACCGGCGGCGCTCGACGCGACCCCGATTTGAGCCCGCCCCGCCGCATGCCGTAAGCGTTGCTGTTCACCGACGCGGGGTGGAGCAGTTCGGTAGCTCGCTGGGCTCATAACCCAGAGGTCGCAGGTTCAAATCCTGCCCCCGCTACAAATGTAAAACAGCAGGTCAGAGGCCGTTTCCGGAGTGATCCGGAGGCGGCCTCTTTCCGTTGTTGTGAGGCCCGTGTCCGCACCGTGTCCGCAAACGCTGCCTTCGAAAGGGCTGTCCGCGGACCCGTTTCCGTCGCTCTGTGGGCACTCTCCGCTCGATGTGAGGCACCGGTGAGCGTGTCGGTGAGGCAGGCATCTTTGGTCGCGGACGCTGACTCGGACGTCATCGCGGCTCTGGACAGTGCAAGAGGTATGCGAACCAGGCCGACCAGGGATCGGCGACGTGGCCGAGCACGCGCTATCGATAGCCGGCCCCACGGCTCAACGTGAGGGGTTACGCGCCCACCTCGCCCTCTGTCGCGGTTAGGCGCTTCACGCGGCCATGGCCGGTTCCGGCGAATGAGGTGCTCCGCGACGGCAAGGTTGATTACCCAGGCGGAGCCCGGCATTAGGTTGCGTGTCCCACCGGTGCCCGTTCAGCGGAACATCCCTCAACTCAGGCGATGACATCTCTGCGTGTCGCTGCGGTGGACTTCAATGGTTCGGTGTCCCTCGTGCTCCAGAGCGCCCACGCGATGAAGAGCAGTTGCAATGGAAGGCGTAGCCACGGGTATGGCCCGCCCGGCTGGCCGTCGACCTCGATCTCGCGACCGCCACGTAGACGTTCGAAGGGAACACCGCGACGAGGTAGCCGGCGAGCGCTAGCCCCGCGGAGCCGCCGTAGCGGCTGCCGGAACAGCAGCGAGGCCGAGGGCGATCTCGAGGAGGCCTGTGAGGAAGATGAGCTCCTCGCGTAGCGGTACCCATGTGGGCAGGTGCTGTACGAAGGGCATTGGGATGAGCAGGTGCGAGATGCCGGCGAAACCCATTGCGATTGCCATGAAGACAAGGGCCGCCATCTGCGCGGAGAACCGTCGACGTAGCACAAGGACTGCCCCGGCGGCACCGGTCGCGATGGCGAGAACGACGAGGAAGATCATCTGATACTCCAAAAGGGCTCGGGAGGGCTATTGGATAGTGAAGCCCAGCACGACAACGCGCTCAGCCCATCGGGTTGACAACTGAAGGGAGCCGATTCGACGCGCGTGTCCACTCTCGACACGGCGCCTGCCGGGCACTGGTTTCGAAACGACCCACAAGTCGCCGGCGCGCAAACTACCGCTGGGTCGGCGGCACATCGCCACATCAGCGGCGTCGTGGGTCACGCTGCGGTACCGGGCATGCTCTGCGGACCGCAGTCCATTCGTCGCCGCAGACGAGGTAGATGTGGAGGCCGTGCCCACAGTGTGTGCAGGACATGTCGTGGGGAACCGGTCTCCGCGTGGCCTTGAAGGTTTCGGCTCGAGCGGTGGGCCAGGCGACGGTCTGAGGTGCGGTGATGGTCATGTCGGTCTCCGGAGTGTGAGCGGTCGGTGTGGGCTGGAGGTGGAGTCGTTGACGAGCGCAGGCTAGGAACGAATGTGGTGAGCGGGCGTCACATCGTGTGGTGAGCGGCGGTGTGATTTTCAGCCGTCATCGTGGTCGGCTCGGCGGGAGTGGACCTGCATGGAGGCCGGAGCGTCGGCTCGGTGGGTGGCACTGCAGAGTTAGCGACGGCCCAGGCGGTGGGCCTCGTGCGACGCCGCACGACGGGCCGCCTGGCCGTCGGCCGTCCAGTGACCAGCGGGGAGGCAGCGAAGCTGGGGATAATGGTGATATGCTGATGACGGTGTCGGCCACCAAGCTGTTTGCACCGGTCGGGCGTCGCCTCGTGGTCGCGCGTGGGCGCCTGACAGAGCGGCTGGACGCTGCCTTGGAGCCCGGCTCGAAACTGACGCTTTATTCAACGTCATCCAGTTGAGGTCTTAGTTACAAATACCCAAAAAATATTGATGGAAATGGCGCATCAATCAGGTGGGGTAGTTTAGCAATTCAATTCTGTATATATCTCAGCAAAAAATATAGTGTCTAGTTATCCACTAAATTGATAATTGGCTATGATCTGACTTCTTTAAACTCTGATGAAAGATAAACTCCTGAATTTGTTCAATGTAGTATTAGTTGCAGACGTATTCCTGGTATTAGCTAGCTTTGCGTGGTTAGCTGTAGCAGTTATCTGTGATCTGCTGGCGTTCCCCTGGGCTTAGATTTGTGGTATAAACTCTGGCAACCAGTATTTACCCCCGCAATTGGCATTTTCATGGGCTGTGCAATTATTAGCGCGTTAGCTAGTCAAATTTCCAAGCGGTTGAAATCTAATTGAGGAATGTTACAAGCTAACTTCTTGGATTTCAGCTAGATTGGGTAATTTTTCCCGATTGGTGGCGGTAGAAATTTCGGCCGATTGCGCACAACGAATAGTAAAATTACAGTAGTGACAAAGATTGGCTGTTGCTGATACTTGAGGAAAATCTTCGCCTGTTTCTGATAGCATTGCAGCCAATCTGTTAATTGTGTTAATAAATTTGTTAAATCTCGCTTGAAGTCTGTCCGCGCAGCGTAGCATTATAAGTAAATTTCAAACTTTCTGGTTGCGGTTGTGATTGCACAAACCAGTAAGTCATCTAATTGTTCAGGCAAATAATCGCAGACTTTGAAACATAGAGATATAAACGAGTTTGCCAATCTTTTGCTATCCCGCGTTGATGTTTAGGTTTAGGATAAGTTTTCCAATCGAGAATTTGCGCTTTTTCATTATCTGCAATTAATAAGTCATAAATTACAGTAAGTACATAACCGTCAATATTCAAAGTCCGACAATGTTCACTCTGACGGAATGTTTCTGGATTTCATGTCAAAAATTTCTGGCGCTACACTTAAGCAATACGATGAAGCCAGAAGTAGACTAGTAATAAAAAAA
>CAWAIJ010000003.1:0-207076 GCA_963782075.1 uncultured Actinomycetota bacterium | reverse complement strand
CCCCCGACCCGATATTGCGCAACACGGCTGTCGCGGCGCGAGTCTCTTCGGGAGCGGGCGCGGTATTGCCCGCTGAGGCGCACTTCATTGACAGCGCCCAGCTTCCGGGCTTGGTCGAGAAACGACGACGACGTCATGTCGTGCTCGTTCTCGAGCTGAAAGTCATAAACCGCTTGGTGCGGATCGCCCAGCAGCGTAAACCCTTCATCCCCTTGAAGCTTCGAGAGCATCGCCAGCACGAGTCGCGCGCGGTCGCCGACAAGGTCCTGAACCTCGTCAACGATCAAGTGACGGAGATCGGCCAGGTCGGAGACATCGGCTCCGCCCTCGATCAACTCGCGTGCTCGAGCGATCCGGTCGTCGAAGGACAAGGTCCGCCAGTCCTCGTCGTCGACTTCGTCCAGGAGGCGGGACGCGAGCGAGTCCAAGGTCCGAATAGCCACGCGCGGACCAGCGTTGGGACGGCCGATGCGCCGTTCCAACGCCCCAGCGGCGGCGCGCGAGAAGCTGATCGCCATCACCTCACCGAACGAGTCGACCCCCTGGTCGACGAAATGCTCGAGAAGCGCCGCGACCACCTCGGTCTTGCCGCTACCGGGCGGCGCGAGAACGATCTGGCGGTTCTCGGGCGGGATCGATGCGGCAATGGTCTGCTCCGCGTCGAGCATCGGCGGTTCGTCAATTTCGGCAGCCAGGTCCGGGTTCCAGAGGTGTTCGAACTCGAGGAAGGCCAACTGGTCGCCGAACTGCTGGAAGTTGTCCTCCACGTTGACGATCAGCACCTCCTCGGATCCACCATTGAGTGGCCCACGCAGTCCACGGCCGATCATCTGCTGATACACGTTGGCGCTGAAAGTCGGACGCGTGACGTAGACGGCCTTGACCGCCGGCGCATCGAATCCCTGGGTCAAGACGTTGTAGTTGGTGATGACTCGGATCCGGCCCTGCTTGAACTCCTCGATGTAGTAGCGACGGGCCGCTGGATCCGTGGTGCCGGCAATCGCCACCGCCGGCACACCACGGTGACTCAGCAGCGCCGCCAAGGCCATGGCGTTGTCCACCGAGGTCGCGAAAAGCAGCGTCGTCCAGTCGTCGGGCAACGACGCGACAGAGTCGACAATGCGGCGGTTGCGGTCACTGTCCGCTGCCAACTTGTTGAGCACGTTGGAGGGGATCGTCCGCATCTTGTCCATTGACACGTTGTCCGCCTCGGTGAAGTCGACTGCTGCGCCTTCGAGGAGCCGGTGGTCCACCTTGGCGAGAACACCGCGGACCTGAAGTTCGGTATACGGATCGTTCTCGAACGCCCCCTGGTCGAGTCGATTGCTGTCGTAGCGAGCCACCAGCCGTTCGGTCTCCGCCACATTCGTGTTCCGGAACGGCGTGGCGGTCAGCCCGAGCAACACCTCGCCCCCCTTCCGAGAGCGTCCACGGCCCAGCCAGTCCAACACTCGAGTGTAGGAAGGTGCGACGGAGGTGTGAGCCTCGTCCACCACAACGACGGATGGTTCGGTCAGCCAGTCGTAGTCGGGGTTGCCGATCTTCGTGTCCAACTTGTCCGGTGTCGCGACGACCAGTTGGAACCCGTCACTGACCTCCCCCACCTCATTGGAGCCCCACAGCCGTCCGATGGTCATTCGGTAACCGGGGCCCATGGCTCGCCAGATGTACGTCCAGCTCTCCACCGCCTGCTCGCACAGCTCGTCGCTCTGTGCGATCCATACGATGGGTCCCTGGAGACCGCTGTCGCGGATTTCCTCGATCAGCGCCTGCACGGCCACCCGGGTCTTGCCCGCCCCGGTCGGCAGCGACACCATCCCGCGCCCCTTGCTTCCGCGCAGCAACTCCTTGATCCGCCCAGTGACGAACTGCTGGTAGTCGTGCAGGTCCCCCAGTTCGGCGGGACCTTCCACCGCGAAGCTGGCCGGCCTTTGATCGGCCGCGAAACCTGCGAACTCTGGCGAGAAGCCCAGGTCGGTCACGAACTTCCGAGCTTTGGACCCGCCTGCCCAGCCGTGCGGTGGGTTGAGGCCACGTTCTTCCAGAGTGGCTCGGAAGTGATGCAGAGCGGTGACCCCGTGGACAGAGCGGACGAGCCCCGCCATCTCGAGCTCGGTCATGGCTCTGTCCTGCTCCTCCTCGATCGCTTCGATCGCCGAGGCGGGAAGGGCTCGCCGCAGTTTCTCCTCGCCGACAAGCAATCCGAGTCGAGCTTCGTCCGAGTGGGCATTCCGCAGCTCGGTGATCAACTTCTCGGTCTCCTGCTCCCGGACGTTGTCGATGATCGACCGGATGTCGCTCGGGGTCAGGTCGAGCTGCAGCACTGCCGACACGGAGCTCAGGACCCGTTCAGGTTGGGTCGCCGTCACCAGCACGCGGCCCTCCTCGAACGCGTGGTTCACCGACCGCGACTTGAGGCCGTTTCGAGTCGTGGTCACAAGATCGAGCTCGTCGCACACCAGGAGCTGCAGTGACTGCTGATCGCCCTGGAGATACAGGCGGAGCTTCGGGAACAGGTCGACCAAAATCTGAGGTTCCCCCGAAGCCTGGAAGACGAGCTCCTGCTCGAGCAGACGATTACCGTCCTCCAGTCCCCAGCTCTCCTGAAGCCGGAGGAAGTCGCCCTCCTCATCGACGATGATCGCCGGCTGTTGCTGCTCGACCAGCGATCTAAATGTCTCCTCGTTGTGAACGACCGCAACATCCGCCGGTGGTCGCAGCGCCGTGCGCTGACCTACCTGCGCGAGGATGAACTCGGGGGTATCCATGAACCAGGTCGCCCAGGCATAGACGCGCGCCACGCGCCGCGCATCTGCCCAGGTCGCAGCACGTGCCAGCATCACCTTCCATGCCTCGGGGGGCAGCTCCTCCGGTTTCGTCTTGAGCTGCAGCGCAGCCGCAGCAGACGACGACAGTTCAGCGATCGGCAGGGCGTCGTCAGGGTAGTCCTCCGCTGCCACCAGGCAATGCGCAGGCGCCATAGGACCGAATACCGTCTCCAGCCGCCCATGCTGGTGGAGATACCAGTAGACAGGGTGCGGGTAATCCTTGGTTCCGTAACTCGCGTTCGTCTGGTGTCGAACCTTCCATTGGGTGGAAGTCATCATCCCCAACACGATGGTGGTGAGCGCACTGCGGGAACGCGGCGAGAGGTGAGAAAGCGGCTCCATCGGCCAGGGGGGAGCCTCGCCGACGATGTCCAACTTCTCGAGTTGAGGCTTCGCCCCCTTGGCGCTGGCGATGAAGTAGTCCTGAATCTTCTCCCGGTAGCTGCGGACCCAGACTTCTTCCGGCGGGTTGCTCCGCGACACCGGCTGGGCTACGGCACCCAGCTCGGTGAGCAGGTCGAGTTCCTTACCGTGGAATGAGGTGTCAATACAGACACCCGCGTTGTCGGGATCCGACGCGCTGACCACCCCACCGGGCAGATAGGCGGCACCCAAGGTCTCGAACTTTCCTGCGCGGGTGCGTGCACGAACCGAGGTCTCGAGTGGCGTGGGCAGTTCGTCGCGAAAGACGTCGACTGCAACCGACGGGGTGCACTGGCGAGCCAGATTCCAGACTCGGCTCCAGTCCAGGTCCTGCGCACGACTGCTGGACAGGAGGTTGCGCAGCTCTCCTGCTCGATCCAGCACTTGGATGCCTAGGCGGGCCAGTGACTCGACCACCGCCGGGAGTGCCGCCAGTTCCGGGTGGATGAACTGAAAACCGGCGTCATCTGGAGAGGAACGTACGAAGACCTGGCCTTGAACGGCCGCTGCGTAGCTCCCGTCCTCGAGGAGCAGCACCTTGGCGCGACGCGATTCCCGCGAGTGCTCCCCAGCGGCACGCACCACGGCGTCGACCAGGCTGACTGCCACCGCAGACGATTCCACGGTCCCGTCAGCGCGCAAGGCCTCGATCCAGGCGGAGGTCATCGGCCGACTGGACTCGCTGTCCCCGACGAGACGCTCCGCCTTGAGCCGCCGTTCGGGAGTGCGGTCGATTCCGTGGTGTGCCCATCCTTCCGGGGGCGGGCTGAGGGAACACCAGAGATTCAGATGGTCCGGATCGATACTTCGAGGATGCAGGCGCAGCTTGCTCGGCTCCTTGAGCACGCCGGTCACGTCGGGCAGGGACGCCGTCCTGGCGATCTGACGGAAGACCGGCTCATTGGCGACGTCGTCGGCCCAGCTACGCGACTCGCGTCCTCGCGCAGGAAGGACATCCAACACACTCGCTGGGTCCTCCGGATCGACGAGATGGCGCCACTCCTTCGACATGAGAGCAGGAAGCACCTCGGTCAGAATCTCCTCGTTGAAACGCCCTGGCAGGAGATTGCGCCGATCGTCGCCCATCTTCCAGGGAGCGTTGACGATGCCCGAGAGGGTCGTGCGGTCCTCGGTGGGGAAGAACGCCCAGAACCGGCCCACGGCGGCGCGCCCCCGCAGCGGGACCGCCCACCACACCGAGATGGCCTCCCGGTGTGCCAACTCGCCGGCGTCCTCCAGAGCCTCATTGCTCGGGCGATGCTGCCGCGTCGCGACCCGCCATGTGGACGAGGCTCCGTCGTCGTCCAGCGTGAGCGCCCCACCATCGACCTCGGTGACGCGAATGACCCGCCGGACGTCAGCCTGGCGGTCCTCGAGCCTCAACTCTGTTGCATGCGGAGAGAAGAGCAGGAACTCGGCCGGGAACTCCCGGACGTCGGCAGCGAGATCGTCATAGCCCTTGAGCAGCGGCACTCTGACGACGGTCGTGGCCCACGTCATCAGCTCCTCGAGAACCGGATCCTCGTCAGCGATTCTGGAGGGGTCCAGCGGCTCAGCCAGTCGAAGCATCGGGTAGGGCCCCTCCGGCACCAGCTCAGCGATCCGGGCCCTCGCCTGTTCGCGATCGAAGCCGATCGAGACGGATCTGCTGAAGATCTGGGGCCGATCGGAGATCGCCACGACTGACTTGAACCCGAGACCGAAACGCCCGATCTCGTCGCCGCGCTTCCGCGACAGATGTGACGCCATCAAGGAGTTGATGCCATCAGAAGTGACAGTCTTCCCCTCGTTCGCCACGAAAAGGCATTCACGGGTCAGCACCACGTGAATCCGCCCAGTGGACCCCAAGAGGGCGTCGGCGCCGTTCTGGATCAGCTCGTAGAGCTGTTTCCGGCCGTACCCGCCCTGCGCGGTGCTCGTCTCGATGGCGGCGTCCTGCTCGACGCGCCGAGGGTCCTTCCGGTAGGTGTCCAGACAGCGGCCTGATTGCCTGACGATTTCACGCGCCAGTTCCCCGTCGATGCCAGCCCACTCAGCCATGGTTCCTCGCCCCGTTGATGCTTCGTCTCGTCCGACACGGGGCACTCTGCCAGAGTCCACCGACAGACTCAGGGCTCATCCAAGAGCGATTCGAGCCTGGCCCCGATATCCGACGGGCGGACGGCGTATAGGGGACGGCAGATCGAACTAGTACGCATCCTTTGTGGGCGCGTCGAACCAAGCCAGGCCTTCCAGATTTCCGATGTATTGGTAGCGGTTGGAACCGTCCGAACCGACTGGCGCGAAGAGTTCCCGGCACTCGTTGACGAAGAAGGGTCCGCCGGACAACCCCTTCACCGCGGCGACGACCTTCGCAGTCCGATTGGCGGCGGAGAGCCCGACGTCGTCAGAGAGGAAGACGGTCTCCCGACGCCGTCCGTCGACCTTCTCGTATCGGATGTCGTCAGCGCCCGCAATCAATACGTATTTGATGCCCACGCGCGGGCCCTTCCATGGATCGCCTGCGCGGAGCCCGGGCGTTGCCACCGGGCTCACCTGGAGATCGCCGTCCCGGAACTCGAGAGTCTCCTTGTAGTCACCAGCCCAGTAACAGCACCCGCCGGCGCCGTCGGGGACAAGCACCGACGAGAACTCGTTGATGTAGAAGGCCCCGCCTTCACGGCCGCTCAGCTCCGTCTTCACAGCGTTGACCATGGCGACAAGTTCGGGGTGGTTGCCGGTCGCGAGCAACCAGCGCACTCTGGTGCTCTCCTGATACTCCAACTTCACCTCACCCGCTGCCGTGACCGAGTACTTGGTGTCCTGACCAATTCGCTGCGGCGAATAGCCCCAGTACCGTGTCAACGCCATGCGGATCTCCCCGTGTCAGTCCGGCCAATCGAAGCCCTCCGAGACGTCAGCGAAGAACCTCCGCTCACCATCGGCTTCGAACCAAGCATGGCCCACCGAGTTGACGAAAAACTTGGAAACAGGTCGATTCAGCAAGTTCCAGGCGTTGAGGACCGCAGCAGCATTGTGGTGCTGCACCGAGGGTCCGCCCGCCTGCGCGATCTCACGACCCCCTTTGACGGCACGTTCGATGTTCCCACCGCCCCTCTGACTGAGCTTGAACGTGCCTCCGACCTTGTCGGAGGGTCCGGGGTATGCCGCCCCGCAGGGGAGCTCGGAGACGTCGATCTGCGCCGCACCGTCGACTTCCTCTGCCACCCGGAACGGCTCGTCGAGGCGACCCGCGAGCTTCAGCGACATGTCCGGACCGCCCTCCCAGACGAGGACCAGCCGGAGTGCCGGGGTCACGGTGAACCGACCTCCTGGCCTACCGCGCACAGAGGCCACCATCGCTCCGACAGCCTGGGGATTCGCTATCAGACGGTCGAATGCGTTGTGCACGACGCCGGTGGTCGACACCGAGTACTCCTGTCCCGCCACGAGGCCCGGCCAGTCGACAGGAAGACCGGCCGAGGGCTGACCAAGCAGATTCCAGGCTTGCTCCTCCGTCGGCTTTGGCGTGCGTGGCGGGTCCGGCACCTCCCTGGGCTCGATCGCTCCGACCGGCCACTCCCAGTACCGGTTCGCGTCCTCACCGGTGAGGTCCGTCCAATCCGCTTTGCCGTAGATCAGATCATCGACGGTGTCGCGTACGTAGATGAGGTGCATCGTGGCGACTTTCGCGACCCCAGCCTCAGTGACCGACCGACGAAGCACCCGGCCCAGAGCCTGAACCCGCTGCCGGACGCTCGACGTCGATGCCACCGAGATACCCGTGTCGGCAGCGGGCACGTCGATACCCTCGATCAGCGACTTCACCGAGACCAGGACCGGCGTCTCGCCCGAGCCGAACGTGCGCAGAGCATCCTCTCGTTCCTGAGTCCTGAGTCGGGAGTGCTCGAGCGCCAGAGGAACGCTGGGAAGCGCTTCCCTCAGGGACTCGAAGAGGCCGACCGCCTCGTCGACCCGCTCGTGGAAGACGATCACCCGCGGTGGTTGATCTCGGCCTCCGTCGAACAGCGAATGCGTGATCTGCGCGGCGATTCGCCCCCGTTCGGTGCAGCGAAAGAGGAGATCTTTGCGCTCGGCGGTCAATTGGACCCAACGCCTCGCCGCCTGTCCGATCTCGTCGTTCCTCCCCGCCACCTGGCGGGACCTCGAGGTGTCGACTCCGTGTGCGCGGAGGTCGTCCGCCGCCTCGTCGACACGCCTGCTGAGCGCTTCGTACTTCAGACGTTCCTCGTCCCCCAAGGACACGCCGTGGTGATGCAGTGAGTACTCCGGCAGCCAGCCTTCCTCGCGGGCATCCTTGAGGCTGAAGCGGTGGACCACACCGCCGAGTCGGCGTCCGACGATCTGCTCGTCGAACGTCAACGGCTCACCCTCGTCGTCGAGCTCCTCGCGATCCGGCGTGGCGGACAGTCCCAATCGGTACTTCGCCGGGCTGCTCAGGACCTTGCTGAACGACGGCGCGCCCGCGCGGTGGCACTCATCCACCACGAGCATGAGCGGGGCACCGGCAGCTCGTGCCATTCCGGGGAGCTGCTTGGCCGCAGTGTTCAGAACGGCCACAACGACCCGGTGGTCCGAGAGCGTGCCCTTACCCCCCGCCCCGAGCAGTCCGATCTCGTGCGCCGCGACGGAGGTGTACTTCGCTATGGCGGCACGCCACTGTCTCGCCAATGCTTCCGTCGGCACGACGACCGCAAGCTTGAGATCGGGATCCGCCTGAGAGGCACGAGCGGCGCAGGTCAGGGCGATGAGCGTCTTGCCCCCGCCCGTGACGATCTCCAGAGTTCCGCGACAGGGCTGCCCGTCGATCCCGTGCGCCCAGGCCTCGACAGCGGCCTGCTGCCATGGGACGAGATCGAAGTTTCGGGTCTGCATACCCGTCACCGCAGGTGCTCACCGGACAACTTCGTCATCGCAGACGGAGTGCAACGTGGTCGGCAATCGCTCGCGCCAGCGGTGGCGGGACGGCATTGCCGATCTGTCGGGCGATCGAGGTCTTGGTGCCGCACCACTGGAAGTCTTCGCTGAAGCCTTGGATGAGGGCAGCCTCGGCATGGGTGATCGGTCGATCCTCGGTGGGGTGCAGATAGCGCCCCTTTTCGGGCTTGAAGAATTCGGTGCGGATGGTGACGGATGGCTTGTCCCAGTGCAGCCGACCCATCACGTCACCTGCGCCCGACGTGTGCTTGCGCCAGCAGGGAGTGAGCAGCTCATCCGGTAGGTCCTTGCGGCTACCTCCCCGGGGATCGCCCGGAAACGGGCGAGGGAGAGCTCGGTGGGCCGCCGGGTGATGTGGAGGTCAGGCATCTTGAACGTGCCCGGGACCGGTTGCCCGCGAAAGCCGATGAAGCTGGCAGGCAGCTCCGTGTCTGACACGGCAGCGCTCACCCAGGACGGAAAGGCGTCGCTGAGTGCCAGTCGGGATCCTGTGGTCGGGGGGCCGAGCTCGTCCGATCCGCGTCTCCGGCCGATCACGACCGCCCGTCTGCGTGCCTGCGCAACGCCGTAGTCGGCCGAGTTCAATACGAAGGACTCCAGCTGGTAAGCCTCCAGGAGGCCCCCTCGTGCGGTCTCAGCCGTGAAATGTGCGAAATCGTCCGACCTCAGGAATTGCGGCACGTTCTCGAGGACGAAGAACGCCGGCCTGGCTCGGCGCAGCGTCGCCATGTAGTGCCTCCACATGGCATTACGTGGATCCGCAGGGTTTTGCTTGCCCAGCGCAGAAAAACCCTGACACGGGGGGCCACCCACAACGACATCAACCACAGGCATCGAACCAGCGACCCAATCGGCGATGTCGCCGACGTGAATGTGATCGCCGAAGTTCTGCGCATAGGTGGCAGCAGCGTGCAGATCCAACTCCACCGCGGCCACAGCCTCGAACTTGCCGGACGTGACGAATCCGCTCGTCAAGCCACCACAGCCTGCGAACAGGTCGATCACGCGGAGCAGCTTCGTCACGAGCCGATCCTAGGATCTACCGCTGACGGCGTCGGTATCGCCGCGCCGGCGCTGCACCGCCCTCTTCACTCGTCGCGCAGCCGCCTCCATGTCCTCGTGTTCCCACACCCTCAGCACCTGCCACCCAGCCGCTTCCAGCGCTGCGTCAGTGTCACGATCCCGCGCTACATTGCGCGTCAGCTTGGCGCGCCACCAATCGACGTTGCTGGCCGGCCAGGTCGCATGCTCGGGACACGCATGCCAGAAACATCCGTCGACGAACACCGCGATGCGAAGTCGGGTGAAAGCGATGTCCATGGAGCGTCTAGGCCTGGTGGGCACTTGGTAGGCCACCCGATAACGCAGACCGTCGCGATGAAGCAACCGTCGCAGCTCGAGTTCGGGCGCGGTGTCACGTCTGCGTTGCCTGCTCATTCGACGACTGACCCCGACCGAGGAGACGCTCGGGCCGAGGCTCGGCGTCTGGGGTCCGATGTCCTCAATCGCTCCCACTCCGCTCCCTCCCGTGCAACGCTGCCGCAATGCCGAGCCAGGACGTCTACGTCGGGGCCACCCTGCGCTATCCCAAGCCCGCCAGACCCAGTGTGCCGATTCTTGACGGCATGCCGAGCTTTCACTACGTCACGCGGGATGTACGTCCCGGCGCCGCGATGGTGATTCTCGAGAGCGGGATCAACGCGTCGGCAAAGACGCCCGCCGTCGACGGCACCCGCAGGCCTGCCGTTCTCATCCGGTCGTCTCCTGCCAAGGCCGGGACCGAGAGGACCCCCTGGGAAGACATCATCGACGTGGATGCCGGGGAGCTCACGTACTTCGGCGACCACAAGCCCGGAACGACGGGCGCGCTCGGCTCCACGAAGGGCAACAAGGCCCTCGAGGAGGTCTGGGGCGACTACTTCTCGAAGGATGCGCGGCGGAGACTCGCAGCGCCACCGTTTCTCGTCTTCATCACGACGCCTTGGCTCGACGCGAAATTCCAGGTGCGCACCAAGGGCGCGGTTCGCTTTCTCGGGGCTGCGGTCCTTACAGAGATCACGCGCATCCGTGCCGTCGACGAAACCAGTGGGGTCGAGTATCCCAATTACAAGACCGTGCTTCGTCTGCTCGAGCCGATCGACTCCGGGGCCTCGGTCGATTGGAGATGGATCAACGCCCGAAAGGACCCCTCGCTCGCCCTCACCGACAGCACCGAATATGAGCCCCGCGCGTGGGCGAAGTGGCGAACCGACTGACGGATGGCACAGCACGTTGTTCGCCCGCGCACCTCAGCAAGGCGCCCGGGCCAACGACGGCGCGGCGGCTGCGCTCAGCTGTCGAATCTCATCCGAAGGTCACTCCGAGTCTCACCAAGCGGCGATACACGGCTGCACCAGACATTCGCGACCGGGCCGGCCCTCTGGGACCGTGCTCGATTGCGGCGCGGCGCGCCGTATCGCGCCGTATGCTCGTTGGGTCGCCTCGCACGACTCAGCCATCGGGGGCAGCATTGGACGACGACGCTTTCGAGGACGCCGCAGCGTTCGGAACCGGGTACGCGCTGTACCGGCATGGCCAGGACCGCCTGACTGCCGGCATCCATCAGGCGATCCGCGCCGCGCTTGCGGAGTGGGATCCAGGTGTGCTGGCTCGCGGCGGTGCCGACGACTTGGGGGCGCCCACCGCCCACCATGAGGTGGTCGTGCCAGTCGATCTCGCCCACTACGAACTGCTCGACAACTGGGACGACTACATCGGACAGGCCCAGCAGATGGACGAGCTTCGCCTGATGGTGGACTCAGCGCGAGTCAGGCATGGGCGGATACCCCACACGCTCATGGTCAGCGAGCGTTCGGGCATGGGGCGCCGCGCGGCAATACGCCTTGCTGCGAGACAGCTGGGCAAGGGACTCGTCGAGCTATGCGCTCCCTTCACGATCGATCAGCTCGCCCAAGCCGTGGACCATCTCGGCTACGCCGACTTCCTGTTCATCGAAGACGTGGACATGGCACATTACCCGGGCGTCGGTGCTGGGACGTTGACCAGCCTGTTCGAGAGGAGAGATCTTCTCCACCCTCGGGGCAGCAGTCACTTCGTCGACGAGATCTCGATCGTGGCGTCGACGACCCGACCCGACGAACTGCCAACTTCGCTCCTCGACCGATTCCCGGTCCACCTGACAATGGCTGACTACTCGATGAGTGAGCTTGCACAACTCGCGGTGACATTCGCTGTCAGGCACCGCACCGACGAACTGCTCAGCGACGAGGTGGCGGTCGAAATCGCTCGGTCGAGCATGCGGGCCGGTCCCGCGGCAGTGGAACGGCTCGTCCTCTTCGCCAGGGACCTAGCCGTGTATCTCGACCGCCCCCCCGAGGCCGAGGAGTTCGTGCGCTATGCCCCTCGGGAGTCCTCGTGACGCTTCGCCTCAAGCCCCGTGGTGGAGCCGCCGGCCGTGCTCGCGTTGTCCGTGACTTGTCCGCCGCGGAGGCGTCTAGGTGGCGGCGTGTTGCCTCGGCGAACCTGTTGCCAGGTTGTGGTGGTGACCACTGGGGGTCAGCAGGGGTTGCGACATGCGGTGGATCTGTCTGGCTCGGGAGCGCACTGCGTTCTGCAGTGGGACGCGGTCGCACCCACAGTTGTGCGAGTCGTCATGACATCAGTCCGATGCGATCGCACTCCGTAGATCCCGGCGCACCCGGACGGGTCCGCGTTATTCACGCATGTCAACCGCCCGGGGGTACCTGATGAACGAGCGAAAGCCGCGGGTGAGACTGCCAGAGGACTTGGACGTCGACACCCTTCGCGCGTGTGTCGACACGGCGCTCCGACTGATTGGGGCGGACGCCGCCATCAGGTACGGACCGATGATGGAGCGTCAACTCGGCCCCGAGTGGGCCCATGACCCCACGCTGCGCCGCCCAGGAACTTCGCCGATCTCGCCCAGGGATCCCGCATTCTGGCTGAGGGAGTTGCAGAACCCCGGCTCCCCGGCACGCATGACGCCGGCGCTGCGGGTCGTTCATCCGGTCTTCAATCATCGCTTGGCCGAGGCCTCCCGGGCACGGAACTCTCACTTCCACTTCTCCGACGCGGCCATAGATCCTCCGAGGATCTGCAATCGGCTTGTGGTCCTCAAGAAGGCCGCAGACCAGTTGCGGCTTCCGTGTGCCGGCGAGGTTGGAGAGATCGCCGAGCGCGTCATGATGCTGCACGATGGGAAGTTGGCCCGGCAACCCACCTTCGCGCAAGCCGAGGAGTTGGCGCAGAAGAACGCCGAACTGACAGCGGAGGTCGAGCGGCTCCGGGCACGGGAGGTCGAGAAGACCGAGGAGCTCGACCGAGCCGGAGACCTTGTTTCGGATCTGATCGTTCAGTTGGAAGACTCTTCGGCCGCGGCGGAACGCCACGAAAGGCTGCAGGAAGATCTGCGTGCCGCCCGCGCTCATGTCGAACGGCTGCGTCAAGAGGCCGACATCGCCGCACAGCACCAGCGGGACGTGGAAAGACACCAGGCGAACTCTGACGCCACTCAACTGCGACAGCCCGACCTGCCGGCGACCGTCGCGGAGGTCCTCGCACATCTCTACGCGGCGGGGATCGGCGCCTACTCCTTGGTGGACGCGGCAAAGCGGCACTTGCCCGAGCACCTTCAGCTAGAGGTGGTCGACCTCAACTCCGGAGTCAGTGCTGACTACGCCGCACTCCTCGACGAGCTGGGCGTGTCCAGAGCGCATGTCGACGCGCTGCCCGAGAACCCGCGCGCAACCCACGCTTGGGTGGCTAGCCATCTCGCCGCAGCGCAGGCTCTTGCCCGGACTGAATCCTGGGAGGCCGAACTGGCAGAGCTCGACTCCGAGAGCCGGAGCACGGCGAAGCGGTTCCTTCGTCTCGGAGGCAAGTCCGTCCAGCTCTCTGCAAAGGCTCATCGCCTGCTCGAAAGGGTCACCAGTCCAGGGGTCGCGCGGGACGTCCTGCCCATGGCCCGGGGAATCGAGGGCGGAGACCACATCCGTCCGGGGGAGCCATGGCCCTTCGAGCGAGGCGTCGACACCTGGGTGCTCTCCTCAGCCCACCAGAAGATGCATCGCCCCGGTCGCCGCGCCGAGCGATTGCGTGACCTGATTGGCGCACAAGCGGCTACGTCGGTGGTGAAGTCGTTCTTGAAGGTCCGACCCGAGGGTGGGCGCGTGTTCGTCGACGAAGACGGTGATGCGTCAACGTACGTCGACGGGCAGCTCGTCTACCTCGGACTGATCTCCAGAGCCCCTTGACGTGCGATCGGCGCCGCCGGCCGCTGCGCTGCTCCACTCGCGGTGGGTCAGTCGCGTCAATTCTTGGCGCAGTGGGCCTCTGCGGCGACTGAGTCCGCATCAGATGCAGCCCTCTCGACTGTTGGAGCGCGGTCCCAGGCACCAGACGCCCGGACCGCGCTCCAACAGCCGAGTCAGCTGCAGCCGGAGGTGCTGCCGCAGCCCTCGCAGACGTAGCAGGAGCCGGCGGGGCGCATCTTGGTGCCGCAGGTCATGCAGAGCGGGGAGTCGACGGCGGTGCCGGTGATCTTCTCCAGGAGCTCGGCGGAGGTGTGGGCCTCCTGGGGTGCCGGCGTTGCTCCGGGGGTTTCGAGGCTCGTCGCTGACGCTCCTCGCACCTCAACCACCGGAGACAGCGTCGGCCTCGATGAGCTCGGCGGCGGAGCCGGTCTCCTCGGTGGCGTCGTAGGAGCCGGTCTCGAGGTAGCGCTGGCGCTCGTCGGCGGAGTAGATGCCCATGTCGGCGCGCTTCTCGAAGGGGAGGTAGTCCAGGGCCAGCCGGCGCCAGACGTAGTCCATCAGCGACTGCGCCATCCGGACGTCCGGGTCGTCGGTGAGGCCCGAGGGCTCGAAGCGGAGGTTGGAGAACTTCGAGACGTAGGTCTCCAGCGGCACGCCGTACTGGAGGCCGATCGAGACCGCGATCGAGAAGGCGTCCATCACGCCGGCCAGGGTCGAGCCCTGCTTGCCGAGCTTGAGGAACACCTCGCCCAGCTCGCCGTCGTCGTGGGCGCCGGAGGTCATGTAGCCCTCGGCACCGCCGACGGTGAAGCTCGTGGTGCGCGAGACCCGCGACTTCGGCAGCCGCTTGCGGGTGGGGGCGTAGACGACCTTCTCGATGACCTTGGTGTCACCCTCGGTCGACGCGTTCGAGTCCTGGCCCTTGTTGTCGCCCTTGCCACCGGACAGCGGCTGGCCGACCTTGCAGTTGTCGCGGTAGACGGCCGTCGCCTTGAGGCCGAGCTTCCAGGACTGCAGGTAGATGTCCTCGATCTCCTCGACCGTCGCCGACTCCGGCAGGTTGACCGTCTTGGAGATGGCACCGGACAGGAACGGCTGGCAGGACGCCATCATCCGGACGTGGCCCATCGGCTTCAGCGAGCGGGCACCCATCGCGGTGTCGAAGATCTCGTAGTGCTCGGTCTTCAGGCCCGGGGCGTCGATGACGTGGCCGTTCTCGGCGATGTAGTCGACGATCGCCTCGACCTTCTCGGTGTCGTAGCCGAGCTTGGTCAGCGCCCGCGGGATGGTCTGGTTGACGATCTGCATCGAGCCGCCGCCGACCAGCTTCTTGAACTTCACCAGCGAGAAGTCGGGCTCGATGCCGGTGGTGTCGCAGTCCATCATGAAGCCGATGGTGCCGGTGGGCGCGAGCACCGAGGCCTGCGCGTTGCGGAAGCCGTTGGTCTCGCCCAGCTTGATCACGTCGGCCCAGGCCGCGGTCGCCGCCTTGTGGACCTGCGCGTCGGCGACGTGGAGGGTGCGGACGGTGTCGTTGGCCGCCTGGTGCTTGCGCATGACGCGCTTGTGGGCGTCGGCGTTGCGGGCGTAGCCGGCGTACGGGCCGACCACCGCCGCGATCTCGGCCGAGCGGGCGTAGGAGCGGCCGGTCATCAGCGAGGTGATGGCGGCGGCCATCGCGCGGCCACCGTCGGAGTCGTAGCCGAGGCCCATCGCCATCAGCAGCGCGCCGAGGTTGGCGTAGCCGATGCCGAGCTGGCGGTAGTCGACGGTGGTCTTGCCGATCGCCTCGGTCGGGAAGTCGGCGAAGCAGATCGAGATGTCCATCGCGGTGATGATCAGGTTGACCGCGTCGGCGAACCGCTGGGCGTCGAAGGTGTCGTCGTCCTTGAGGAACTTCAGCAGGTTGAGCGACGCCAGGTTGCACGAGGAGTTGTCGAGCGACATGTACTCCGAGCACGGGTTGGACGCGGTGATCCGGCCGGTCTCGGGGTTGGTGTGCCAGTCGTTGATGGTGTCGTCGTACTGGAGGCCGGGGTCGGCGCAGGCCCACGCGGCCTGGCTGATCTTGGTGAACAGCTCGCGGGCGTCGACCATCTCGATCGCCTCGCCGTTCTTGCGGCCGCGGAGCGCGAAGTCGGTGCCGTCCTCGACGGCGCGCATGAACTCGTCGGAGACGCGGACCGAGTTGTTGGCGTTCTGGTACTGGACCGAGGTGATGTCGGCGCCGCCGAGGTCCATGTCGAACCCGGCGTCGCGCAGCGCGCGGATCTTGTCCTCCTCCTTCGCCTTGGTCTCGACGAACTCGACGATGTCGGGGTGGTCGACGTCGAGCACGACCATCTTCGCCGCGCGACGCGTGGCGCCACCGGACTTGATGGTGCCGGCGCTGGCGTCGGCACCGCGCATGAAGGAGACCGGGCCGCTCGCCGTACCGCCGGAGGAGAGCAGCTCCTTCGACGAGCGGATGCGGGAGAGGTTGAGGCCGGCGCCGGAGCCGCCCTTGAAGATGAAGCCCTCTTCCTTGTACCAGTTCAGGATCGAGTCCATCGAGTCGTCGACGGAGAGGATGAAGCACGCGGACACCTGCTGGGGAGACTGGGTGCCGACGTTGAACCAGACCGGGGAGTTGAACGAGAAGTACTGGTTGACCAGCAGCCAGGTGAGCTCGTGCTCGAAGAGCTCGGCGTCGGCGGCGGTCGCGAAGTAGCCGTGGTCCTCGCCGCCCTGGCGGTAGGTCTTCACGACCCGGTCGATGAGCTGCTTGAGGCTCCACTCACGCACGTCGGTGCCGACGGCGCCGCGGAAGTACTTGGTGGTGACGATGGTGGAGGCGTTGACGCTCCAGGAGTCGGGGAACTCCACGCCGCGCTGCTCGAAGACGGTGTCGCCGGTCTTCCAGTTGGTCTGGACGACGTCGCGACGCTCCCAGGTGAGCTCGTCGTAGGGGTGCACGCCCTCGGTGCTGAAGATCCGCTTGATCTCCACGCCCGTCTTCGAGCCGGTCTTCGCGCCGCTCACGGTCTCCGTCATATCGCTTCTCCCCTTGGTACTACTTCAACGGTCCTGGTCTGGTGTTTCTTCCATGGTGGTCCGGCCCACTGACAGGGCCACCGTCACTGCTGGTGCTGCTACTTGGTGTGGCCCGACGCATGCAGCTTCCCCACTACACACGCCGGGCCAGTTCGGGGTCAGCCGGTCGGGACCGGCTGGGTGGTGAGGTCGCTCGCGGGCTCCTCGCGGAGCGCCGCGATCTCCTTCTCGAAGTCGTCGACCGACTCGAAGCCGCGGTAGACGCTGGCGAAGCGGAGGTAGGCGACCTGGTCGAGCTCGCGGAGCGGGCCGAGGATCGCCAGGCCCACCTCGTGGGCGGGGACCTCGGCGGCGCCGCTCTGGCGCAGCGCGTCCTCGACGGCCTGGCCCAGGCAGGCCAGCGCGTCCTCGGAGACCGGGCGGCCCTTGCAGGCCTTGCGGACGCCGGAGATCGCCTTCTCGCGGGTGAAGGGCTCGGTGGCCCCCGACCGCTTCAAGACGACCAGCTGCATCAGCTCCACGGTGGTGAAGCGCTTGCCGCAGCTCTCGGCGGCACAGGTACGCCGGCGGCGGATCGAGCCGCCGTCCTCGGCGACGCGGGAGTCGACGACCCGGGTGTCGGTACTGCGGCAGTAGGGGCAGTGCATCGGTCTCGGGCCTCCTCTCGCTGTGGACAACCGGGCGTTTTCTGTGGATGACTCGGGCTGTGCTGTGCGTCACACACCCTGCATCTGTGAACTAGATGTGGAAAACCACATCGGTGTAACTACTAGATGTAGTGGTTACCGTACGTGGCCGATCCGGGGCCCGCAAGCGAAACCGGCAGAACGGTCGGGATTTTTCTGGGCGGTTGCAAACGTGCAGGTCAGCGGCCTTCTGAGGGGTTCGGGGACCGGCGTGTCGGGGCATCGGACACAATGGCGAGGTGTCGACGGGGAAGCGGGTAGCGGCCAGGCAGAAGAGTCGCTTCCGACCGACCTCGCTGCTGCTCACGATCGGCGTCACGGCGGGTGTGATCGCCTGGGGCTACCTGGTCAAGGCCGCCATCGACTTCGGCGTCGAGGCCCGCTCGGGCACCTCCGAGGCGTGGCTGTTCCTGGGCCTCGCCTCGCTGGGTGCGGTGGCCTGCCTGTTCATCGGGCTGCTGATGATCAGCCGGCTGCTGCGTGAGCTCGGGATCGGCAAGGCGTCGTCCGGACCCGGCGAGCCCGAGCCTCCGCCGCGCACTCCCGGTGGGCGGCGCGCGGCTCGCTGAGGTTCTGCCCCGGATCCAGGTCACCTGGTGACTCCAGGTTGGGGCGTTGCGCACTCCGCGCAGCAGCGCACCTGACCATTCCAGCCGCGCAGCTCCAGCAGCCGCCCCACCCGAGGCGCGGTCTCGCACGGGCGGCCGAACACCTGCCCCCAGCCGAGCCTGACCGTGAGCCGGCCGTCGACCGCCGCGTCGAGGTCCCGGTCGAGGTCTCGATCGCGCGCCGCGGTCGAGTCGTGGAAGAGCCGACCGTCCAGCTCCACCAGCAGCCCGTGCTCGCGGTAGTCGACGTCTCGGTAGACCCGGCCGCGGGCCGAGTCGCCGACCTGCCGGCCGGCCACCGGTAGTCCGTGCGGTCGTTCGACGCGGGTGAGGTAGCCGTGCTCGAGGACCGAGCAGCTGCCGGCCGCGATGTCGCCCAGCACCGACTCCAGGAACGCGCGGCGGGCGATGCGTCCGCGTTCCCCGAGCGCGTCGCGCAGCCGCCGTGCGGTCGTACGTCGCGACTGGACGGCCTGCGAGAGGACCGCGATCGCCGCGAAGTCGTCGGCCGCCGCGGCTGCCTGCGCCAGCACGGCGTGCTCGAGGCGCACCCGGGGTGGCGACGCGTTCCAGAGCACCCGGTTGTCCAGGTCGGTCAGGTAGTGGCGGATCACGCCTGCAGGAGGGCGGACGGTGCGCGACCGATCGACCGCGACGTGGATCGATCCGTCGTGCTCCTCCAGCGCCGACCGGTGGCTCAGCGCGGCGGGACTCACCGCCAACACCGCCGCCCACGCCCGTTGCTGCCAGGTCAGCGGCCCGGTGTGGTCGACGTACACCCCGGGATGCACCAGGGCCCACTCGCGGCGCCGGATCAGCCGGCGGATGTCGTGCGTGCCCAGCCCGGCCGCCAGCGCCTGCCGGCGCGCGATCACCCCGTCCTGCAGGGCGAGCAGCTCGGCCAGATCCATCCGCAGAGCCTTGCCAGCGGCCGCGTGACGCACCAGCCCCTCGGCGCGAACTGTGGAGAACGCCGTTGCGCCCCGGATCGAGGTCAGCGTGTGACATCGATCCAGGGCGCAATCTTCCCCGGCCCCCCGGCCGGCGCCCGGGGTCGAGGCGGGCGTGGTCGGAGGAGGTTATTCAGTTGTGGGTCTGGGGTGGAGCGGGTCGCTCAGGCGACCGGGACGCGCAGCTTCTGGCCGGCGTAGAGCATGGCGGTCTCGAGGCGGTTGAGGTCCTCGATCCGCTCGACCATCGCGTTCACGTCACCGTCGGTGGTGAGGCTGGCCGCGAGGTCGTAGAGGGTGTCGCCGGGCTGCACCTGGACGACGAGCGTCGGCTCGGCCGTGCCGGACTTCTCGGTGGCGACCGAGCCGGAGCCCCACAGCACGAAGAGGGCCAGCACCAGCATCAGGCCGGTGGCGAACACCACCAGTCGGCCGCGGCGGGTCAGTGCCAGCGTGGTGGGCGGTGTCATCGTCATGGTGCTCATCAGGACCTCCTGGGGAAGCGGCGGTCAGCCTGTCGGTCGGTGTTCGATCGAGAGTCTGGAGGAGACCACTGACAACCACTCTCGGTTGCCGTTCTCGATACTGACTCGATCAGACGTTCGATCGAACACGTGTACGAAATTAGAGCAGGTGTTCGAACGTGTCAAGCACCGACCGTCACCCGCCGTGTCGCGCCCGGTCCTTCGCGATGGCGCGCTTCCCCTTGGCCTCGACCAGCTTCATCGCGCGCCTTGCCAGCGAGGGCGAGAGGGCGGAGGCACGCACGATCCCGCCCCGGGACCGGGGCAGGCTCAACACCACGCGGCGGGAGCCGAGCAGGCCGACCGCCTCGGCCGCGACCTCGGCCGGCGAGAGGACCCGCGAGCCGGAGTGGGCCAGCCGGGAGCCCAGCGAGTCGTGGGTGTGGCCCTCGGTGAGCATGGCGGTCTGCACCACGTCGGGGCAGACCGCGTGCACCCGGACGTTGCGCGGCGTCTCGATGTCGACCGAGCCGGTGATGGAGACGACGCCGGCCTTGGTGGCGGCGTAGACGCCGTAGCCCGCGACTGGTCCGAGTCCGGCCAGCGAGGCGGTGTTGACGATGTCGCCGCCGTGCGGACCGAACGCGGCGAGCGCGGCGCGCATGCCCCAGAAGGTGCCGAGCAGGTTGACCTCCACCAGCCGGCGTACCTGCTCGTCGGTCATCTCCGAGAGCCGGCCGTCGTCGCCGACGCCGGCGTTGTTGAACCAGGCGGTCAACGGGGCGTGGTGCAGCGCGGCCTCGGCGGCCGCGGCGTGGTCGGCGGGGTTGCGTACGTCGTGGGTCAGCCCCTCCTCGGCGCCGATCTCGGCCGCGGTGTCCGCGGCCGCGGCACCGTCCCGGTCGGTCAGCACGACCAGGTGGCCGCGGGCGACCAGCAGCTCGGCGATGGCGCGGCCGATGCCGCGCGCCCCTCCGGTGACGACGACGCTGGAGTCCATGCGCGCGAGTCAACCAGTAAGTTCAGCGCATGCAAGACCCGAGGGTCGCCCCGGTCGAGGACAACCTGCTGTCGTTCGTCGACGCCATGGTGCGACTGCCCGGTTTCGAGATCGAGTCCGCCGACGACGTGTTGGCGGCTCACTCGCAGGTGTCGTTCCCCATGTTCAACCCGGTGGTCGGCGCCCGCTTCGCCCCGGAGGCCGCGGCCGATCGGACCCGCCAGCTGGTGGCGTCGTACGCCGCACGCGGCCTGCCGTTCCTGTGGTGGCTGACGCCCTCGACCACCTCGCCCGAGCTCGAGGCGGTGCTGGCGGAGGCAGGCATGATCCGGGAGGAGACCCCCGGCATGCACGCCCCGCTCGGCGCCACGATGACGCCCGCGCTGCCCGACGGGGTGGAGCTGGTCGAGGTCGACACCAGTCAGCAGCCGGAGCCGTTCATCAGCACCATGGTCGAGGGCTTCGACATGCCGCAGCTGCTGGTCCCCGAGTTCACCCGGCTGCTGCTCGCGTTCGACGACGAGAACCTCCTCAACGTGATGGCGACCCTCGACGGCCGACCCGGTGGCCACGGCAACTGCCTGGATCACCGGCACCACGGTCGGCCTCTACAACATCGCCACCCTGGAGGAGCTGCGCGGACGCGGCCTGGGCTACGCGGTGACTGCGCGGCTGATGGACCTCGCCGGCGAGCGCGGCTGCACCGACGCCGTGCTGCACGCCTCCGAGCAGGGGCGGCCGGTCTACGAGCGGCTGGGCTTTGCCCACGTCTGCGACGTCCCGCAGTGCGTGTGGCTGCCGGTCGGGGACTGACCCGACACGCTTTCGAACAGGTGTTTGATTTCGGGGGCGCGGAGTGGGACGGTGTGCACATGTCTGTGAAGCCCCCGAAGAAGGTCTCCGAGCTCCCCGACGGCCCGCCCGACGCGACCGGACTGACCGTGCGGCAGCAGAAGGTGCTCGCGACGATCAAGGACGCGATCGAGAAGCGGGGCTACCCGCCGAGCATGCGGGAGATCGGCGAGGCGGTCGGGCTGACCAGCTCCAGCAGCGTCGCCCACCAGCTCAAGACGCTCGAGGAGAAGGGCTTCCTCAAGCGCGACCCCAACCGGCCGCGCGCCCTCGAGGTGTTCCTGCCCGAGGTGATGGCGGCCCGCCGCAGCCTCGGTACGGGCGAGGAGAGCTCGGTCGACGAGACCGGGATCGGCGACACGATGCCCGCAGCGGCGTACGTCCCGGTCGTGGGACGGATCGCGGCCGGCGGCCCGATCCTGGCCGAGGAGCAGGTCCAGGACGTCTTCCCGCTGCCCAAGCAGCTGGTCGGCGACGGCCAGCTGTTCCTGCTCGAGGTCTCCGGTGACTCGATGGTCGACGCCGCGATCTGCAACGGCGACTACGTCGTGATCAAGCAGCAGCCGACCGCCGAGAACGGCGACATCGTGGCCGCCATGATCGACGGCGAGGCGACGGTCAAGACCTTCCAGCGCAAGAACGGCCAGGTCTGGCTGCTCCCCCACAACGCCGCCTACGAGCCGATCGACGGCACCCACGCCACCATCCTCGGCAAGGTCACCGCGGTCCTGCGCAGCCTCTGACGCAGGACCTCGGCGCCGCCGGGTTCTAGTCGGGTCCAAGGTCTCCTCAAGGGGGTTGGCCCACGGTGGTCCTCAGCCCACGAACCCAGAGGAACACCATGACCACCCGGCCCGCTGACCTGACCCCGAAGCCGCACCTGGCGGATCTCAGGGGAACACGCGGGAAAAACCTGAAGACAAATCGGGTACATACCCAGTATGTTCACTCCATGAATCGGGGGATTCGAGAACTCATCCTGCTGGCGGCGCTCTACGTCGGCTACTCAGCCTCGCGGCTGGTGGCCGACGATGCGTTCACGCCGGCTGCCGCGCGCGCACTGAACCTGCTCGACCTGGAGAAGGTCGTCTGGCTCGATGTGGAGGCGCTGCTCAACGGCTGGTTCGTGGCCGTGCCGCTGGTCGGGCTGATCGCCAGCTACTGGTACGCCACGCTCCACTACATCGTCACCGCCGCGGTGCTGCTGTGGCTCTACCGCCGCGGCCCGGGCGACTACCTGCCGGCCCGGACGGCGCTGGCGCTCGCCACCATCCTCGGCCTGCTCCTCTACCTGATGGTGCCGATGGCGCCGCCGCGGCTGCTCGACGGCTACGTCGACGTGCTCGAGCTGAACGCAGCCTCCGGCTGGTGGGGCGCGGACGCCTCGGCGCCGCGAGGCCTCGGCGGCCTCACCAACCAGCTCGCGGCCTTCCCGTCGCTGCACGCCGGCTGGGCGCTCTGGGTCCTGCTGGTCGCGCGCCGTCACGCGCGGGCGCGCTGGGTGCGCGGCCTCGCCTGGGCGTACGCCGCGGGCACCACGATCGTCATCGTCGGCACCGCCAACCACTGGCTGCTGGACGCGGTCGTCGGCTGGGTCGTGGTCGGCGCCGCCTGGGAGATCGTCAACGAGACCAACAGCCGGCCGAAGGATGAACTCGGAGCGACCTCCGCCACAGTGCCGTCACGCGAGGGAGCGTCGGTCGTTGACGGGGGGTGACCCCAACCCTCCCCCGTCGTACCGTCCTGGCCACCGGCGCTGCCGGTGCCGCCCTCGTCCCGCTGGTCTCGCGCACACCGGCGCTGGCCCGGGCTGACGCAGGAGTCTTCGCGCACGGCGTCGCCTCGGGTGACCCGACCGCCCACGCGGTCGTGATCTGGACCCGCGTCACGCCGACGGCCGCGGCGACCCCCGGCTCCGGGGCAGGTCCCAGCGTCACGGTGACGTGGGAGGTCGCCACCGATCCGGACTTCCGTCGCGTCGTCCGCGCGGGCGGGTTCAGCACCGGCCCGAGCCGCGACCACACCGTCAAGGTCGACGTCACCGGCCTCAAGCCGGCCACCTGGTACCACTACCGGTTCAGCTACGCCGGCTCCCGCAGCCGGGTCGGTCGGACCCGCACCGCGCCGGGCCGTCGCGCGACCCCGAAGCACCTGCGCTTCGGCGTCGTGTCGTGCGCCAACCTGCAGGCCGGCTGGTTCTCGGCGTACCGCCACCTCGCGCGGCGCGACGACCTCCACGCCGTGCTGCACCTGGGCGACTACCTCTACGAGTACGCGCCCGGCGAGTACGGCTACGGCTCCTCCAACGAGGACATCCGGCCGCACGACCCGCCGCGCGAGATGGTCTCGATCGCCGACTACCGGCGCCGGCACGCGCAGTACAAGACCGACCCGGACCTGGCGGACCTGCACGCGAAGTACCCGTGGATCATCACCTGGGACGACCACGAGGTCACCAACGACCAGTGGAAGAACGGCGCGGAGAACCACCAGGACGACGAGGGTGACTACAAGTCGCGTCGGGCGCGAGCGCACCGCGCCTACGACGAGTGGATGCCGGTCCGGATGGACGGCACCGCCGACCTGCGCGACGGCACCCGGCTGTTCCGGCGGCTCACCTTCGGCAAGCTGGCCGAGATCTCGATGCTCGACCTGCGCACCTACCGCGACGCGCCGGTCGAGACGCCGGCTCCCCCGGCGCCGTACCCCGACGAGGAGGTCGACGACAAGAGCCGCCGGATCCTCGGGAAGCGGCAGCTGGTCTGGCTGCGCGACTCCCTGATGCGGACCCGGCCGCAGTGGAAGATCGTCGGCAACCCGGTGATGATCGCGCCGGTCAACTTCGGCGCCCTGCCCGACGACCTCATCGCGCCGGTCAACGACGTCACCGGGCTCGTGCCGGAGGACGGCGCGCCGTACAACACCGACCAGTGGGACGGCTACACCGCCGACCGCAACCGGGTGCTGCGCCACATCGACAACCACGCCATCAAGGACGTGGTGTTCGTGACCGGCGACATCCACTCGGGGTGGGCCTGCGAGCTGCCGCTGGACGCCAGCGACTACGCCTACGAGAACCCCGCCCGCGAGACCGTGGGCGTGGAGTTCGTCTGCAGCTCGGTGACGTCGAACAACCTCAAGGACATCACCGGCGACCCGTCCGGCGCGACCAGCACCTCGGTCGAGGAGGGGATCAAGGCCAACAACCGGCACATCCGCTACCTCAACTTCGACGACCACGGCTACTCCGTGCTCGACGTGAACAGCAAGCGCGCGCAGATGGACTGGTTCATCATCGGCGACCGCGCCGACCGCGACACCGAGGCGACGTGGGAGACCTCGTGGCGGACCCGCTCCGGCACCAGCCGGATCGAGCAGGTCGACCGACCCCTGGGAGAGAACCGATGAGCCCCCACCTGACCCGCCGCACCCTCGTCACGACCAGTGCCGGCGCGGTGTTCGCCACCGCGCTGGCTCCCAGCGGGTACGCCGCCGAGCCGCGCGGCCGCAAGCGCGCGTACGTCGTGGTGGTCGACGGCTGCAAGCCCGACGAGATCACCTCCGCGCTGACGCCGACCCTGGCCGGGCTGCGCGAGGGCGGCCTGAACTACCCGGGCGCGCGGTCGTTGCCGATCATGGAGACGATCCCGAACCACGTGATGATGATGAGCGGGCTGCGGCCGGACAAGACCGGCGTCCCGGCCAACGTGATCTACGACCGCGTCCTCGGCGACACCCGCACCCTGGACCGGCCGCGCGACCTGAAGCGCGGGACCGTGATCGAGCGGCTCAACCGGGGTGGCTTCACCACCGCCACGGTGCTGAGCAAGGAGTACCTGGTCGGGATCTTCGGCAAGCGGGCGACGTACCGCTGGGTGCCGGACGGCTACATCCCGATCTCCGGGCACGTGCCCGACCAGGTGACGATGGACGCGACGCTGTCGATGATCTCCGACCACGACCCCAACCTGGTGTTCGTCAACCTCGGCGACGTCGACCGGGTGGGCCACAGCGACTTCACTGCCGAGGAGGGCGCCCGGCTGGCCCGCCAGGCAGCCCTGGTCGACACCGACCGGCAGGTGGCGCGGCTGGTCGACCAGCTGAAGTCCTCCGGCGCGTGGGAGCACTCGATGGTGCTCGTGCTCGCCGACCACTCGATGGACTGGTCGCCGCCGGAGGCCTACGTGAGCGTCGGGCCGGCGATCGAGGCCGACCCGTTCCTGGCCGGCCAGGTCGCGATCGCGGAGAACGGCGGCGCCGAGCTGCTCTACTGGCTCGGCGGCGACGGCCAGCGCGACCAGGCGGTCGAGCGGATGCGGGCCGCGGCGATGTCGGTCGACGGCGTGCTGCACGCCCACGCCCGGACCCGCCGCTTCCTCCGGCTGGGCCCCGAGGCCGGCGACGTGGTGCTCTACTGCCGGGCCGGTCGCCGGTTCGCCGAGGACCCCGAGTCGAACCCGATCCCGGGCAACCACGGCCATCCCGCCACCCGGCCGATCCCGTTCTTCCTCGGCGGCGGCCACCCCGCCGTACCCCGCGGCAAGGCGTCGTCGCGGCAGGCCCACACCGTCGACGTGGCGCCGACGCTGTCGCGGTTCTTCGGCGTCGGTGGACCCCGGGGCGGGTACGACGGCGTCAGCCGGCTGCCTCGCTGAGCCGCGCAGCGCCTTGCGGACCAGGGCCGGGTCGGTGGTGGTCCACATCGGCGGCAGGCTCGCCTTGAGGAACGAGCCGTAGCGGGCGGTGGCCAGCCGCGGGTCGAGGACCGCGACGACGCCGCGGTCGGTGGTGGTGCGGATCAACCGGCCCGACCCTTGCGCGAGCAGCAGCGCCGCGTGGGTGGCCGAGACCTCCATGAAGCCGTTGCGGCCCTCGCGGTCGGCGGCGCGGGAGCGGGCCGACATCAGCGGGTCGTCGGGCCGCGGGAACGGGATCCGGTCGATCAGCACGAGCTGGCAGGTGTCGCCGGGGACGTCGAGCCCCTGCCACAGGCTCAGCGTCCCGAACAGGATGGTGTGGGGGTCGCTGACGAACTGCCGGGCCAGCTCGGGCAGCTGCGCCTCGCCCTGCGCCAGCGTCGTCAGGTGGGGCAGCCGCTCGCGGATCGCCTCGGCGGCCTCCTCGGCGGCCCGGCGGCTGGAGAACAGCCCGAGGGTGCGGCCCTGGGCGGCGTCGACCAGCTCGGCGATCTCGTCGATCCGGGCCTGGCCGAGCCCGTCGCGACCCGGCGGCGGCAGGTGGCGGGCGACGTAGAGGATCGCCTGGGAGCCGTAGTCGAACGGCGACCCGACGTCGAGGCCGCGCCACGGGACGACGCCGTCGGCGCTGTCGGCACCCTCCTCGGCCGGCTTGAGCCCGAGTGAGGTGGCGACGGTGCCGAAGTCACCGCCGAGGCGCAGCGTGGCGCTGGTGAACACCACCGTCTTGTCGGCCAGCAGCTTCTCGCGCATCGGCCCCCACACCTGCAGCGGCGCGACGTGGAGCCGCCGCGGCTGCCGGTTGGGTCCGGTCGGGTTGCCCTCGGAGAGCCACAGCACGTCGGCGTCGCTGCGCGCGGCCATCCGCTCGGCGGTCGTGAAGATCTCCTGCACCGACCCGCGCGCCTGCTGCTTGCCGGCGTCGCCCTCGGCCCCCTCGCTCTCACGGGGGTACGCCGAGAGGCAGGCCCGGGCCGCGTCGCGGACCAGCACCAGCGCATCGGCCAGCAGGTCGGGTACGTCGTCGAACCGGCCCGGCTCGAGCTCGGCGTACGCCTGGGTGAGCGTGTCGGCGGCGTCGGCGAGGTCGTCGGCCTCGGAGCCCTCGATGTGGCGCTGCGAGCGACGGGCGGCCCGGTCGACGTCGGCGACCGCGAGCTCGTCGGTGGCGGCCTGGGTGACCCGCGCGGTGAGCTCGTGGGCCTCGTCGATCACCACCGCGTCGTACTCGGGGATCATCGGCACGCCCTCGATCGCGTCGATCGCGAGCAGCGAGTGGTTGGTGACGATCAGGTGGCTGCGGTGGGCCTGCTCGCGGGCGACCTCGACGAAGCACTCCTGGCCGAACGGGCACTTGCTCGCGCCGAGGCAGTCGCGGTGGCCGACGCTGACCTGGCGCCACTCGCGGTCGGTGTGGCGCGGGGCGGCGTCGCGCTCGCCGCTCTCGCCGCGCTTGGCCTGGTCCTCCGCCCAGGTGCGCAGCTCGAGCACCTTCTTGCCCATCGAGCCCTCGGGGACCTCGACCAGGGTGCCCTGGTCGTCGGGAACGCCGGCGCGGATCCGGTGGAGGCAGGCGTAGTTGGAGCGGCCCTTGAGCACGGCGTAGGAGGTGTCGATGCCGGCGTCGACGTCCTTGACGGCCTCGACCAGCCGCGGGATGTCGCGCTCGACGAGCTGGTGCTGGAGCGCGAGCGTCGCGGTCGCGACGACGACCCGGTCGCCGTGGAGCAGGCTCGGCACCAGGTAGGCGAGCGACTTGCCGGTGCCGGTGCCCGCCTGGACGAGCAGGTGCTGGCCCTCGTTGAACGCGTGGGCCACCGCCTCGGCCATCTCGATCTGGCCGTCGCGCTGCTGGCCGCCGAGCGCCTCGACCGCGGCACCCAGCACGGTGCGGACGGACTGGTCGCTCACAGGCTCAGGCACGGGCTCATGCACGGTCTCAGGCACCCGCGAACCTTAGCCGTGCCCACCGACACCACTGACTAGCCTCTCGGCCATGACACATCCGTGGCTCACGGCGGTCCGGGCGGACCTCGAGGCGGCCGGTGACCCGGAGCGCGCTGCGGGCCAGCGCGTCTACATGAAGTCGGCTCTCCCTTTCCACGGCGTCACCTCGCCGCAGCTGCGCGTCGTACTCCGGCCGCACCTGCGCGACTACTCGCCGGCCGACCGCGCCGGCTGGGAGCGCGACGTCCGGGAGGTGTGGGACGGCGCGACCCACCGGGAGGAGTGGTACGCCGCGATCGCCCTGGCCCGGCACCGGGTCGCCCGTCCGTGGCAGGACGCGCAGACCCTGTCGCTGTACCGCCATCTCGTCGTCAGCGGTGCCTGGTGGGACGTCGTGGACGAGATCGCCGCACACCTGGTCGGCGCCGCCCTCGCCGCCGACCGTGCCGCCGCCACGCCGGTGCTGCGCGGCTGGGCGCACGGCGACGAGCTGTGGCTGCGGCGTACGGCGGTGCTGTCGCAGCTGCGCCACCGCGACCGGACCGACACCGAGCTGCTGGCCGACGCGATCGAGACCAACCTGGACGACTCGTCGTTCTGGCTGCGCAAGGCGATCGGCTGGGCGCTGCGCGAGTACGCCCGGACCGACCCGTCGTGGGTGCTCGAGAGGGTCGCGGACTGGGACGGGCGGATCTCGAACCTCTCGCGCCGCGAGGCGCTCAAGCACCTCTAACCGATGGCGACTCGACCTAGATGACGGCGCCGGAGTCGTCGTGGTCGCGGGCGGGGCGCTTGACCCGCTCGGCACGCGACATCGGGTACCGCTGCTGGAGGTAGGTGACCAGCGGGGTGGCGGTGAAGACCGAGGAGTAGGTACCGATGACCAGGCCGAGCAGCAGGGCGATCGCGAAGTCCTGGAGCGAGTCGCCGCCGACCACGGCGAGCGCGGCCAGGATGAACATCGCGCCGAGACCGGTGTTGACCGTGCGCGGCATGGTCTGGATCGCGGCCTCGTTGGCGATGTCGTTGAAGTGCCGGTCGGTCGAGAGCCGCCAGTGTTCTCGCACCCGGTCGAAGACCACCACCGTGTCATTGACCGACAGTCCGATGATCGTCAGTGCTGCCGCGAGGAAGACACCGTCGATCGGCTTGCCGAGCCAGGCGAAGACACCGACCACGATGACGACGTCGTGGAACATCGCGAGCACCGCGGCGACGCCGAAGGTCCACTTGAAGCGGATCGCGAGGTAGAGCATCTGCACCAGCAGCGCGATGCCGAACGCGATCAGCGCCTTGTTGCGCAGCTCGTCGCCCAGGGAGGCGCCGATCAGCTCGTCACGCTCCTTGGTCGCGCCACCGCCGGCCTCGCCGATCGCCTCCTCGATGACGACCGCCTCGTCGTTGCTGATCTGTCCGACGCGCACCGAGATCTTGTCGTCGTCGGCGGACTGCACGGTCGCCTCGGGGTAGCCGGCGTCGGCGACGGCCGCCCGGGCGTCGTCGGCGGAGAGGACCTGGGTGGTGGAGTACTCGAGGACCCGGCCGCCGGTGAACTCGACACCCAGGTTGAGCCCGTTGCCGAAGATGCCGCCGAGCGCGGCCACCAGCAGCGCCCCGGAGATCCCGAGCCACACCTTGCGACGTGCCATCAGGTCGGGCTTCTTGCGGTCGAGCCACTGACGGACGCGGCCGAGGTTGGCCAGGCCGGAGATCGCCGGCCGGCGGGTCACGGCCTTGCGGGAGACGCCGATCTCGGTGAGCACCCGCGCGATGATCAGGGCGGAGATCATCGACGCGAGCACACCGATGGTCAGCGTGACACCGAAGCCCTTGATCGGGCCGGCGCCGAAGAAGAACAGCAGGGCGGCGGCGAGCAGGGTGGTGACGTTGGAGTCGATGATCGCGGTCCACGCCTTGTTGAAGCCGACCTTGAGGGCACGCTGCAGCCCGGCCTCGGGAGCGGCGGCGTACTCCTCCCGCGCTCGTTCGAAGACGAGCACGTTGGCGTCGATCGCGAGTCCGATGGCGAGCACGAATCCGGCCAGGCCCGGCAGCGTCAGCGTCGAGCCGAGCGCGACCAGGATCGCGTAGGCGAGCAGCGCGTACGACGTCAGCGCGACGGTCGCCAGGAAGCCGACCAGCCGGTAGACGAAGGCGATGAACAGGAGGGTCAGCACGAGGCCGGCGAGAGCGGCCTTCCAGGACGCCTCGATCGCGGCGGAGCCCAGGGTCGGTCCGACCGTGCTCTGCGAGATGACCGTGACCGGCAGCGGCAGCGCGCCGCCCTCGACCAGGACCGCAAGGTTCTTGGCCTCGTCGACGGTGAAGTTGCCCGAGATCCGGGTGGTGTTGCGGATGTTGCTGCCGCAGGGGACCTCGACGCCGGGGGACGAGATGATCTCACCGTCGAGGACGATCGCGATCCGGTTGGCGGCGCCCTGGGCGCACGCGGCGTCCCCGGAGAGCTGGCCGAAGGCATCCGAGCCGTCGCCGTTGAAGTCGATGTTGACGACCCAGGCGGCGCCGCTCTCGGAGTCCAGCACGGCGTCGGCGCCGGTGATGTCGCCGCCGTCGAGCGCCGGCGCGGCCAGCTCGAGGACGTCGCCCGAGTCGCTGGGGAGGATCTGGTTCTTCGGGTCCCTCGGCTCGGCCTCCGGGTTCGCCACGGTGCGCACCACCGCGTGGATCGTGAGCTGCGCCGTACGGCCGATGGCGTCCACGGCCTCCCGCGGGTCCTCGACGTCGGGCAGCTCGACGATGATCCGGTCCTCACCGGCGCGGGTCAGCGTCGGCTCGGCGATGCCGAGGGCATCGACTCGACCGCGCAGGATCTCGATCGCCCGGTCGGTCGACTCGGCGTTCGCCTCGACCCGGTCGGTGCTCTCGGCCTGCAGCGTGATCTGGGTGCCGCCGCGCAGGTCCAGGCCCAGCCGGGGATCGCGCTCCAGGGAGATCCACGCGCACCCCGCCAGCAGACCGACCACGAGCAGGAGACGGAACCAGGCGCCACGAGACATGGAGGGCATCCTCTCTCACCGACGACCCGCCTCCAAAACCGGACCGGGTCCTAGCGGGGACCGAGGTCGAGCAGTCCGAGCTCGGAGTCCGCGATCCGGGTCAGGCGCTCGTCTCCGGCCTCGAACATGGCCGGGATGTCGAGATCCTCGACCAGGTCACCGCTCAGCAGCTGCGCGGTGGCGCTGACCGTGACCCGGCCCAGCTCGTTGACGAGCACCAGCACCCGCCCTGAGTCGCGGAGCGTGACGAGAACCCGCTCCTCCAGCGCCGAGATCCGTACGTCGACACCGGCCACGCCTGCGAACGAGTCGTCCTCGCGGCGTACGGCCTCGGTGAAGGTCAACGTGTAGTCGTCGGTGCAGAGGTAGTCGACGTAGGGGCCGGTGAGGGCACGGCCGGGAGGCGGTCGGTCGCGGGGGCCGGCGTACCAGGGCATGTAGGTGTAGTCGAAGAAGTGGGCCGCCGCCGGGTTCGTCTCGGAGACGAGCCGCTGGAGGCCGCCGGCGTCCCAGCCGAACCACTCCAGCCACCACGGCGCGTCCACGAGCAGACCCGGCGCGGCCACGAAGCCGCCGCCGTGGATGGTCTCCTCCCTCTCGCCGAGGATCCTGGTGAGCAGGGGTTCGATCTCGACCAGGTCGGCCCGGCACGGTCGCGGCGTGGTCGCCAGCGCGGCGGTGGCGGCGGTCACGATCTCGTGGGCCGCGGCGCGGGTGCTCGCCACGAACTCCTCGAGCAGTGACAGCGCCTCATCCACGACGGGTCTCCAGCTCCTGCAACCGCAGCTCGACCAGGTGGGCGGTCCACCGGACCACCCGGTCCTCGGTCAGCGCCCGAGCCTTGTCGCCGTCCCCGTTCGCGATCGCCTCGACGACGTCGCCCGCCAACCCGGCGGTGTGGAGCAGGACCTCCGCGTGACCCGCGCCGATCCACAGCAGGGGTCCGAGCTCGGCCTGCATCCCCACCTCCTCGCGGAACAGCAACGGCGACTGCGCCACCGCGGCGATCTCGATCTGCAGGTGGCTCTCCGCCCGTCTGCGCTCCCCCTCGGTCGGGGCGGCCACGATCTGGGCGTGCGCCCGCCGCAACCGGGCGATCTCGACCGGAGTCGCTCGTCGGGCGGCCAACCGGGCCGCCGCGCCGGACAGTGCTGCGTAGTGATCCCCGAGGTCGCGCAGCTGGGCGGTGCTCATCTCGAGCAGCCGGTCGACGACACGCTTGAGGGCGGTCTCCGGCGACTGCTTCACGAAGGATCCGCCGTGGCGACCCCTCCGGGTCTCGATGAGCTCGGCCTCGCGCATCGCGCCCAGCGACTCACGGATGGTCATGGTCGAGACCCCGAGCAACCGGGCCAGGTCGGCCTCGCCGGGCAGCCTGTCGCCGGACGGAATCAGCCCCAGCACGATGGCGTCGGTCAGCCGTCGCTCGACCTGCTCGGCACGCGACAGCGTGTCGAGCGGAGCAAAGACGGCAGCGGCTGCGCCCCCGTACATCCGGATAGCCACGCGCCCATAGTGCCTGCAACGGCGCCGGAAGAACGTCGGGTTCCAGATGTTTTGCCGTCGACCCTCGACACCGGCGACGGGCTGGGGTTGGCTGGGGCCACCGGCGGTCACTCGGGACCGCCACTCTCGGGAGGACATCATGCATCCTGCTGCTCGTAGACCCGCCGGACGCCTCGCGGCCCTACGCCGAGCCGCGTTCGGAGCGCTCGGACTCGGCGTCGCTGCCACCCTGGCCGCCACCCTCGGCGGCCCGTCGCTCGCCGCCGTCTCCGGCCCACCCGACGGCGATCCGGGCCCCACCGACTCCGGCCGGGTGCGGGTCGTGATGGTGGACGCGCCCACCGTCGACCAGCGCAACGAGGTCGTCTCGCTCGGCCTCGACATCACCGAGCACGTGACGACCAAGGGCATCGAGGTCATCCTCTACGACGACCGTGACGCCCAGACCCTGCGCGACGCCGGCTACACGTGGGACGTCGAGGTCCGCGACCTCGAGGACAAGCAACGCCGGCAGCGCAAGGCCGACCGCGCCTACTCCGCGCGCGTCGCCGAGTCGCCGCTGCCCAGCGGCCGCACGGCCTACCGCACCTACCCCGAGTACCTCTCCGACCTGGACGACCTCGCGGCGCGCTTTCCCCGGCTCACCCGGCCGCTGACGCTCGCCAACCGCACCGTGCTCGGCGAGAAGATCCGGGGCCTGGAGATCACGACCGGCGCCGACAACATCAAGGACGGCAAGCCGGTCTTCTTGTTGATGGGTGCCCACCACGCCCGCGAGTGGCCGAGCTCGGAGCACACGATGGAGTTCGGCATCGACCTGCTCCAGTCGTACGCCGACGGCGACGCGCGTGCCCGCAGGATCATGCGGGCCTCGCGGCTGGTCATCGTCCCGGTCGTCAACGTCGACGGCTTCCAGATCTCCCGCAACGCCACGCCGCTGGGCGACTTCTCCACGTTCGACTACGAGATGAAGCGCAAGAACTGCAGCATCTCGGAGAACACCCCGGCCGAGTACACCGAGGGCACCTGCGCCGACAACCCGGCCGGCCGGCTCCGAGGCACCGACCTCAACCGCAACTACCCCGGCTTCTGGGGCGGTGGCGGCGCCAGCACGAACTGGTCGAGCGACACCTTCCGCGGCGACGGTCCCGGCAGCGAGCCCGAGAGCGATGCGGTGCGGACGTTCATCTCCGAGCGCGCCGTCACGATGATGATCAGCAACCACACCTACTCCAACCTGGTGCTGCGGCCGCCGGCCATCGCGTCGACCGGTCTGGCGCCGGACGAGGTCGCCTACAAGCAGCTCGGTGACGCGATGGCCGGCGCCAACGGCTACACCAGCCAGGCGTCGTACCAGCTCTACGACACCTCCGGATCGACCGAGGACTGGAGCTACTGGATCACCGGCGGCTTCGGGTTCACCTTCGAGATCGGCCCGGACGGTTTCCACCCGGCGTACGAGGATGCCGTGGTCTCGGAGTACCTCGGTCTCGACCCCGCGGCCGGCGCCGGTGACGGTGGCAACCGGGAGGCGTACTACCGGGCGGCCGAGGCCGCGCTGGCTCCTGCCCTGCACTCCCGGATCTCCGGCAAGGCGCCGAAGGGCAGGCAGATCGTGCTCAGCAAGACGCACGTCTCGCCGACCTCGCCGGTCCTCCAGCCGGACGGGTCGACGCGCGGCCAGATGTTCTTCGAGGACACCCTGGTCAACCGCTACCGCTCCGACGGCGGCACGTTCACGCTGGGCGTCAACCCCTCCACCCGTCCGCTGGTCGTGGGTCGCTACGGCCGGGAGCCGGTGGCCGACCCCCAGGAGCCGAGCGAGCTGACCAACCCCGAAGGCGTGCCCGCCGAGGGCGAGTCGGAGGAGACCACCTTCGAGGTCCTGGGCCAGCCGGAGGTCGACAACGGCTTCGCGACGCTGTCGTTCTCGTGGCCGAACGGCGCCGACTGGGACTACTACGTGCTGGGCCCCGACGGTGATCCCGTCGGCTCGGGCGCGTCGCTCGCCAACCCCGAGCAGGTCCGGATCCCGGATCCCGTCGCGGGCACCTACACGGTGGTCGCGGAGAACTACGAGGGCGGATCGGTCGACGACGACTGGACCGGCGAGGTCACCTTCCAGAGCCCCGACCCTGCTCAGTACAGCGGGATCAAGGAGTCCTGGCAGCTGACCTGCTACCGCAAGGGCAAGCTCCTGAGCAGCCGCGCGGTGGTCGTGGACCGCGGCGAGCGGGTCCGGGTCGGAGCGGTCTGCCGCCCCCGGAAGCGCTGAGCAGTCAGATCGGCGGCGTGCGCCCCTTCAGCGGGCGTACGCCGCCAGCTCGCCGGCCAGGTCGGCGTTGGCGCGGCCGGTGATGAGCGTGCCGTCCGCGGTGTGCTCGAGCCCGTCGATCTCGCCCTGCTTGTGGAGCTTGTCGATGAGGTCGCCTCGCTCGTAGGGCAGCAGTGCCGTGAACTCGACGCCGGGCCGCGGCAGCTCCGCCTCGACCCGGGCCAGCACCTCGGCGATGCCCTCACCGGTCTTGGCGCTGACGACCAGGCTGTGGGGCTCGCGGGTCTGCAGCCTGGCCAGCACCATCGGGTCGGCGAGGTCGGCCTTGTTGATGACGATCAGCTCGGGCACCTTGAGGGCGTCGATCTCACCGAGGACCTCGCGGACGGCCGCGATCTGGCCCTCCGGGTCGGGGTGGGAGCCGTCGACCACGTGGAGGATCAGGTCGGAGTCCGCGACCTCCTCCAGCGTGCTCCGGAAGGCCTCCACCAGCTGGTGGGGCAGGTGGCGGACGAACCCGACGGTGTCGCTCATCGTGTAGACCCGGCCGTCGGCGGTCGCCGTACGACGTGTGGTCGGGTCGAGCGTGGCGAACAGCGAGTTGTCGACCAGCACGCCGGCGTCGGTCAGCTTGTTGAGGAGGCTCGACTTGCCGGCGTTGGTGTAGCCGGCGATGGAGACGCTCGGGATGTGGTGGCGACGACGCTCCTGGCGCTTGGTGTCGCGGGTGCCCTTCATCTCGGCGAGCTGGCGGCGCAGCTTGGCGATCTTGGTGTTGATCCGACGCCGGTCGGTCTCGATCTTGGTCTCACCGGGACCGCGGCCACCGATGCCGGCGCCGGCGCCGCCGGCTCCTGACCCGACGCGGCCACCGGCCTGGCGGGACAGGTTGCCACCCCAGCCACGGAGCCGCTGCTTCATGTAGCTCAGCTGCGCCAGCTCGACCTGCGCCTGGCCCTCCCGCGACTTCGCGTGCTGGGCGAAGATGTCGAGGATCAGCGCGGTCCGGTCGACGACCTTGACCTTGAGCTGGTCCTCCAGGTTGCGCAGCTGGCTGGGCGCGAGCTCACCGTCGCAGACCACGGTGTCGGCACCGGTGGCCTGCACGATCTCGCGGATGCCGTCGACCTTGCCGCGGCCGACGTACGTCGCCGGGTCGGGCTTGCCGCGTCGCTGGAAGACGTTGTCGAGGACCTCGGAGCCGGCGGTCTCGGCGAGCAGGGCGAGCTCGGCCATCGAGTTCTCGGCGTCCTCGACGCTGCCCTCGGTCCACACCCCGACGAGCACGACCCGCTCCAGTCGGAGCTGGCGGTACTCGACCTCGGTGATGTCCTCGAGCTCGGTGCGCAGCCCGGCGACCCGGCGGAGCTGGTGGCGCTCGGCCAGGTCCTGCTCGCCGGTGGTGAGGTCCTCGGGATCCGGCTCGTCGGCATACCCGCTCTGGAACTCCCCGTCCTCGGAGTCGTCCCACGTGTCGGTCTGCTCGAGCTCGTCGTCGAGGTTGAAGTCAGGTGCGTTCGTCATGTGGGGTCCAGCGTAGGTCGCGCCGGCCCTGGGAGGCGAACGGATAACCCGGCGGATCCTTGTAACGCGCAGTTACTCGGGCTCGTGCGCGGTTGTAGCAGCGCAGAAGTTGAGGTAACTGCGCGTTACAAAGTGGCAGTTACTTCGGGGGCATCCGGATGCCGCCGTCGACGCGGATCGTCTCGGCGTTCATGTAGGAGTTGGTGAGGCACGACATCACCATCTGGGCGAGCTCGTCGGCGGTGCCGAGCCGCTTCGGGTAGAGCACCGACTGGCCGAGCTGCTCCTTGAACGCGGCCGGGTCGGGGGCGAAGTCGTAGATCGGGGTCTCGATCAGGCCCGGGGCGACGGTGTTGAGGCGGATCGCGGACGCGGCCAGGTCGCGGGCGACGGGGAGGGTCAGCCCGACCAGGCCACCCTTCGACGCGGCGTACGCCGCCTGCCCGATCTGGCCGTCGAAGGCCGCGACGGAGGCGATGTTGACGATCGCGCCCCGGTCGCCGGAGTCGGTGGGGTCGAGCTTCGACATCTCGGTGGCAGCGAGCCGGATCGCGTCGAAGGAGCCGACCAGGTTGATCGCGACGACCTTCTTGAAGGCCCCGAGGTCGTGGGCCGAGTCGAACTCGCCGTCCTTGCCGATGGTGCGCTGGGCCCAGCCGATGCCGGCGGAGTTGACCAGCACCCGGAGCGGACCGAGCTCGCTCGCCCGGCGTACGGCGGCCTCGAGCTGGGCCGTGTCGGTGACGTCGACCGACATGAACCGGCCGCCGATCTCCGCGGCCAGGGCCTCGCCCTTCTCGGCCTGGAGGTCGGCGACCACGACGGTCGCGCCGGCCTCGGCGAGACGACGGGCGACGGCCGCGCCGATGCCCGAGGCGGCGCCGGTGACGAGGGCGGAGGCTCCGGTGATGTCCATGGCTCGGAGCCTAGTGGGGCCTCAGAGGTCGGTGGTCCCGTGGGCCACCACGACCGCGGGGCCGTCGAGCAGCACCCGGCCGTCCTCGGTCCAGGTCACCTCGAGGGTGCCGCCGGGGACGTCGACCCGATAGGTGACCGGCGTGCTCGCCCCGTCGGCGACCGCGGCCGCCACCATCACCGCGCAGGCGCCGGTACCGCAGGAACGGGTCTCCCCCGAGCCGCGCTCGTGCACCCGCATCGCGACATGGCGCTCGCCCCGGCGTACGACGAACTCGACGTTGACCCCGTCGGGGTAGACCGCCTCGTCGTGCCCGGGCGGTTCGTGCAGCGGACCGGCCTCGTCGAGGTCGTCGACGAAGACCACCGCGTGCGGGTTGCCCGTGTCGACGTGCACTGCTGGCCAGGTTCGGTCGCCCACGGTGACTGTCGTCGAGCCCACCACCCGCGGTGTCCCGAGGTCGGCGGAGAAGCCGAGGACGCTGTCGGTCAGCGTCTTGACGCCGTCGCGGGTCGCGACCTCGAGCGGGAAGGTGGCGCCCTGCTCGTCGCGCAGGTGGAGCGCGAAGAGCCGGATCCCGTTGCCACACATCTCGCTGGCCGAGCCGTCGGAGTTCCAGTAGTCCATGAACCACCGGTCGTCGGCGTCGCGCACGGCGCGGATCACCCCGTCGCCGCCGATGCCGGCACGCCGGTCGCAGAGCGCCCGGATCCGCCCCGGGGTCAGCTCGACCTCGGCCGGGACGATCACGAAGTCGTTCTCGGTGCCGTGGCCCTTCCAGAAGGGGTACTCAGCCATAGAGCTTCTTCTCGTACGCCGGACCGTAGTACTCGTCCAGCTCGTCGAGGGTCATCCCGGCGGGCTCGAGCTGCGCTGCCACCACCGCCCGGCGGGCGACCGCGGCTTCGGGGTCCCAGGTCTCCGGCTTCCAGAGCCCCGACCGCAGGAACGCCTTCGCGCAGTGGAAGAACAGCTCCTCGATCTCCACGACCACCGCCAGCACCGGGCGGTGACCCCGCACCTGCATCTCGTCGAAGAACGGCGCGTCGCTGACCAGCCGCGCCCGGCCGTTGATGCGCAACGTGTCGCCGCGGCCCGGGATCAGGAAGTTCAGGCCGACGTAGGGGTTGGCGAGGATGTTCCGGTAGCCGTCGGCGCGACGGTTGCCCGGTCGCTCGGCGATCGCGATGGTGCGTTCGTCGATGACGTGCACGAGCTGTCCGGCCGGGTCGCCCTTGGGTGAGGCGTCGCAGCGGCCGTCCACGTCGGAGGTCGCCATCACGCAGAACGGCGAGGCGGACAGCCAGGCCCGGTCGACGTCGAGCAGCGCGGGACGGACCTTGTCGCGGGCCCGCTCGCCCGGCTCGCCGAGCAGCGCCACCAGCTCGTCGACGGAGCCGATCTCGGTCATCACCCGCCCAGCCTACGGCTCACGCGCCGTGCGGACGGACCACCTCGTAGCGGGCGCACGCGAAGTCGCGGTTGCGCGCGACCTCCTCCAGCTTCAGCTCCACGTGTCGGGGCAGCACGGGTGCGCCGCCGCCGAGCGTCACCGGCGCGTACTGCAACCAGACCTCGTCGAGCAGCCCGGCGTCGTGGAACCGACCCACCAGCTCGCCGCCGCCGACGATCCACAGGTCCTGGTCGCCCGCGGCCTCGCTCATCTCGGCATGGACCGCGGCCACGTCGGCCTGGGTGAAACGGACCTGCTCGGACGGCGCGAAGTCGCGGTGCGTCAGCACCCACGTCGGCTTGGGACTCCAGCCGTCGGCATCGTGGTCGAGGATCCACTGCCAGGTGTTGGCCCCCATCGCGCAGGCGCCGATGCTCCGGCTGAAGCTCTCGTAGCTCATCGGCCCGTCGGGATCGATGTCACGCGAGAGCAGCCACTCCAGCGAGTGGTCCGGGGTCGCGATGAAGCCGTCGAGGGTGGTCGCGGTGTAGTAGACGGTCTTGCTCATGGCTCGACCCTGCCACCGCGCACCGACAGCCGCTTGACCGCCGTTGCGACCGTCGCCACGCGCTCCGGGTCGTCGTGGTCCACCCACAGCACGCGGGGGTCCTTGCGGAACCACGAGTCCTGGCGCCGCGAGTAGCGCCGGGTCGCGATCACGGTCCGCTCCCGTGCTTCCTCCAGCGTGGCCTCGCCCCGGAGGTACGCCGCCACGGCCGCGTAGCCGATCGCCCGCGAGGCCGTCCGGCCGTCGGCCAGGCCGGCCGCCAGCAGCCGCTCGACCTCCTCGACGAAGCCAGCGGCGAACATCTCGTCGACCCGCTGCTCGATGCGCCGGTCCAGGGTCGGCCGGTCGATGTCGATGCCGACCTGGAGCGACGCGGGGTCGGCGTACTCCAGGGTCGGCAGCGACGCCGAGTAGGGCCGCCCGGTCAGCTCGACGACCTCCAGGGCGCGCACGATCCGGCGACCGTTCTCGGCCGGGATCCGACCGGCTGCGACGGGGTCGACCTCCTGCAACCGCGCATGCAACCCGGCCGGCCCCACGGCTGCGAGCTCCGCCTCGAGCCGGGCCCGGGTCGCGGGATCGGTGCCGGGGAACTCGAACCGGTCCAGGATCGCGCGGACGTAGAGCGCCGACCCACCGACCAGCACCGGCACCACGCCCCGGTCGCGCAACGAGGCGATCACCGCTCGGGCCTCGGCCTGGAACTGCGCCACCGACAGCGGCTCGGTGACGTCGTGGGTGTCGACCAGGTGGTGGGCGATGCCACGGCGCTGGTCGACCGGCAGCTTCGCCGTACCGACGTCCATGCCGCGGTAGACCTGCATCGCGTCGGTGTTGACGACCTCACCACTCAGCCGTTCGGCCAGGTCGAGCGACACACCGGTCTTGCCGGACGCGGTGGCGCCGACGACGGCGACGATCGGGACCCGGGCGTTGGTTGGCACGGGGCTAGTGTCGGGGGCATGGGATTCCTCGACAAGATGAAGGCGCAAGCCAAGAAGACCGTCGACCAGCACGGAGACAAGATCGCCCAGGGCATCGACAAGGCAGCCACGACCGCCGACAAGAAGACCAAGGGCAAGTACTCCAAGCACATCGACAGCGGTACCGAGAAGGCGAAGGGAGCCCTCGACAAGCTCGACGGCAAGAACGACGGCGACCGACGAAGTGACACCCGTCGGGCGACTCCGGCCAGTGATCGAGCGCTTCGTCGTCGTGCCCGCGTCGTACGTCTACCTCCTCAGGGACGGGGACGCGGGTCGCGAGGTGCTGCTCCAGCGGCGGCAGAACACCGGCTACATGGACGAGCACTGGGCAGCAGCCGCCGCCGGCCACGTCGAGCGCGGGGAGACGGCGTACGACGCCGCCCGGCGTGAGGCCGCCGAGGAGCTCGGCATCACCGACGTCGACCTGCACTTCGAGCTCACCATGCAGCGCACCCAGCACGACCGGCCGATCGACGAGCGGGTCGACTTCTTCTTCACCGCGCGCAGCTGGTCGGGTGAGCCGCGGATCGTGGAGCCGGAGAAGTGTGCCGAGCTCCGGTGGTGCCGGTTCGACGCCCTGCCCGACCCGGTGGTCCCCCACGAGGCCCACGCTCTGGCCGCGCTCGGCCGGGGCGACCCCTACCTGACGTTCGGATTCACCCACGAGAGGAGCACCGCATGAGTGACGAGAAGCTCGGCGCGCAGCCGGAACCCGAGATCGAGCCGGCCGAACCCAACCCGGGCGGCGCGGACGCGATCAACAAGGACGCCCCCTTCGCCGGCGACGAGCGGGCACCACTCATCCGGGACCTGCACCCTGATCACAACCCGGAGGTCGAGGACCACGTCCCCGACGAGATCTCCATGTCCGAGGACAAGAAGCAGGAGGGCGAGGGCGACGGCGCCAGCGAGCCCGAGAAGGAGGAGCCGGTATGAGCTCGGAACCCACCTGACCGCAGCTGACCCCGGGGGCGAGCCCCGCGACATCCGCGACTCCCACCACGACGCTGCCGGCGACATGGGGGTCAGCAGCGAGCGGGAGGGCCCGACCGGACCCGGCCAGACCGGCACCGACGGCGTACGTGACGTGACGGTCGAGCGCCCCGACGCCGACGACGCCCCGCCCGAGCAGCGGCCGGGCAACGAGGAGGAGAACCCCGACGGGCTTCCCCCCAAGGCCGGCTACTCGGAGGCCGATCCCCGCTCGGGCGGCTGATTTTCCGATGTAACGCCGTGGTTATTTTCTGTTCCACCCACCCCATCGAAATCTTCTTAGTGAAACATCTGTCTTCTGAGCAGAAATAATAAAATTCAACAAAAATTTTTTTTTTTTTTTTTTTTTTTTTTTTTTTTTTAAAAAAAAAAAAAAAAAAAAAAAAAAAAAAAAAAAAAAAAAAAAAAAAAAAAAAAAAAAAAAAAAAACCACCCGACACATACCCACACTCACCCATCCCTGCTCCCGCCCAAACAAACACCAAAAAAAAAAAAAAAAAAAAAAAAAAAAAAAAAAAAAAAAAAAATTTTTTTTTTCTAGGTGGCGTACAGGCTGCCGATGTAACCCGCCGCGTTACATCTGGACAGTCCCATCTGTTACGCCCGGCCGGCACACCCTTAGCAAATTGTCTTTGTTTTCTCGTTGTTACAGGGATAACTTCTCTTCGATGCTGGACTGCGCTTTTTTTTTTTTTTTTTTTTTTTTTTTTTTTTTTTTTTTTTTTTTTTTTTTTTTTATTTCTATATCTTTTTCATTTTTATTTCTTCGCTCCGGCGATCAGGCTGTATCAGTTCCTCTCTCATATCTCTCTCTATCTCTCTCTCTCCTTTTCTCCTCCTCTTTTATCTCCTCTTTTCCTCTCCCCTCCTCCTCTTCTCTCTCTCTCTCTCCTCTCTCCTTCTATTTCCTTCCTCTATTATCTACCTCACCTATTTCCTTTATCACCTCCTCCTCTACCGCCGCACAGTCCCCCATATCTCTCATCTCTCCTTTCTTCTTCTTCTTCTTTTTTTTTTTTTTTTTTTTTTTTTTTTTTTTTTTTTTTTTTTTTTTTTTTTTTTTTTTTTTTTTTTTTTTTTTTTTTTTTTTTTTTTTTTTTTCTCTCCCTCCCATCTCCTATTAACTCTCGTCCGCTCCTCCTCTCTTCTCTTTACTGTCCTCGCGCCTCACCTCGCTCCTCTCACCTCCCCCCCCCCCCCCCCCCCCCCTTTTTTTTTTTTTTTTTTTTTTTTTTTTTTTTTTTTTTTTTTTTTTTTTTTTTTTTTTTTTTTTTTTTTTTTTTTTTTTTTTTTTTTTTTTTTTTTTTTTTTTTTTTTTTTTTTTTTTTTTTTTTTTTTTTTTTTTTTTTTTTTTTTTTTTTTTTTTTTTTTTTTTTTTTTTTTTTTTTTTTTTTTTTTTTTTTTTTTTTCTTCCTCTCTCTCTTTTCCTTTCTTCTCTTCTTCCTTTTCTTTCCTTCCCTTTCTCTCTCCTTCTCTTCTCTTTTCTTTCCTCTCCTCTCTCTTTCTCTCTTCTTTTTTCTCTTTTTCTCTTTTCTCTTTCTCTTTTCCTTCTTCCTCTCTTCCTTCTTCTCTCTCCTCTTCTCTCCTTTCCTTCTCTCTTCCTTCTCCTCTCTTTTCTCTCTCCTTCTCCTTCTTCCTCTTCCTTCCTTTTCCTTCTCTCCTCTCCTTCTCTTCCTCTCTCTTCTCTTCTTCTTTCTTTCCTCTCCTCTCTCTTTCCTCTTTCTTCTTACTCTTGTTTACTCCGTCCGTCACATCTTCTGGACCGAGATGGGTGCGTGTAGGTGGATCCCCGTACAGCTCCTCGGACAGTATCCTCCCCTTAAACAAAATCACATATAACAACACAAAAAACAACTACACCTACCACCCATCACACAACACCACACTACCATACCACACCACTCCACTACACCAATACACAACCACCATCACCACAACCACCACACCAACACATCCACACACCCCCTCCTCAGCGCAACCGCTCGACGTCCAGCGCGGTCTCGACGGCCGCGCCGTCGGGGCCCCGCTCGACGAAGTAGGCACCGGCGCCGTCCTTCTCGGCGTACGCCGCGACGAACTCGGTGCCCCGGTAGAGCACGCCCGCCCCGTCGTCGGTCGCGTAGCCCGCCGGGAGCGTTCCGTCGGCGACCAGCCGGTGGTAGAGCGGGCGGCGCTGTTCCTCGGAGTCGTAGTGGACGCCGTTGGAGAACGGCACCAGCGCCAGCCCGTTGTCGATGGCCCGCAGGTCCGGACCGAACGAGTCGGTCGTGCCGCCGACGTGCCAGCAGATCGAGCCGGCCGACACGCCGGTGAGCACCACGCCTGCCTCCCACGCCTCGCGCATCGCGTCGCCCACCCCGTGCAGCTCCCACATCGCCAGCAGCCCGGCCACGCTGCCACCGAAGACCCAGATCACGTCCTGCTCCAGCAGGTGGGCGGTGATGTCCTCGACGTTGGGCATCAGGAACAGCTGAAGGTGGTTGCCGTGGTAGCCGGCTTGCTGCGCAGATGTCGTAGAACGTCCCGCGTGCACTCGGGGTTGTCGCCGCCGGCGGTCCCGACGAAGCAGACGCGCGGCGCGCGCCCCTCGACCCCGGCGAGGTCGACGGCCAGCTCGGTCAGCGGCCCCACGGACCAGTGGTCGCGACGACCCGGGACCAGGCCACCCGAGGTCGCCAGGATGGTGGGGCCGTCGGCTGGCATGAGGCCGACCCTAGTACGCCGCGTCAGCGGCAGGCAGTGGCCTCGGGCAGCGGATCCGGTACGCCGATCGCGGGCATGCCGAGACCGACCGAGGCCGGCGTGGGCGCCGCCGTCCGGGCCTCCCAGGCATCACCGGAACGCGTGGGCTGCACCCCGAGCACCGGCCCGTCGGCGACCAGGTGGTGCGGGGCGGCGTAGGTGACCTCGACGGTGACCAGGTCGCCGGGTCGCACCGTGGTGTCGGTCGGCGGCACGAAGTGGACCAGCCGGTTGTCGGGCGCGCGGCCGGAGAGCCGGTGGGTGGCGGCGTCCTTGCGGCCCTCCCCCTCGGCGACCAGCAGCTCGAGGGTGCGGCCGACGAGCTTCTGGTTCTCCTCCCAGGCGATGTCGTTGACCAGCGCGATCAACCGCTCGTAGCGCGCCTGCACGACGTCGCGCGGGACCTGCTCGGCCATGGTCGCGGCGGGGGTGCCGGGCCGCGGGGAGTAGATGAAGGTGAAGGCGCCGGAGAACCGCGCCCGGCGTACGACGTCCATCGTCGCCTCGAAGTCCTCCTCGGTCTCACCGGGGAAGCCGACGATGATGTCGGTGGTGATCGCGGCGTCCGGCATCGCGGCGCGGACCCGCTCGATGATGCCGAGGTACTTCGACTGCCGGTAGGACCGCCGCATGTCCTTGAGCACCTTGTCGGAGCCGGACTGCAGCGGCATGTGCAGCGAGGGCATCACGGTGCGCGTCTCGGCCATCGCCTCGATCACGTCGTCGGTGAACTCGGCCGGGTGGGGCGAGGTGAACCGCACCCGTTCCAGCCCCTCGATCTCACCGCACGCGCGCAGCAGCTTCGAGAACGCCTGCCGGTCACCGAACTCCACGCCGTAGGCGTTCACGTTCTGGCCGAGCAGGGTCACCTCGCTGACGCCCTCGGCGACCAGCGCCTCGATCTCGGCCAGGATCTCGCCGGGACGGCGGTCCTTCTCCGTGCCGCGCAGCGCGGGCACGATGCAGAACGTGCAGGTGTTGTTGCAGCCCACCGAGATCGAGACCCAGGCGGCGTACGCCGACTCGCGCTTGGTCGGCAGCGTCGAGGGGAACACGTCGAGCGACTCGAGGATCTCGACCTGCGCCTCCTCCTGCGACCGGGCGCGGTCGAGCAGCGCGGGCAGCGACCCGATGTTGTGCGTGCCGAACACGACGTCGACGTACGGCGCCTTCTCGACGATCGTCGAGCGATCCTTCTGGGCTAGACAACCGCCGACGGCGATCTGCATGCCGGGCGTGCGCGCCTTCACCGGCGCGAGGTGGCTCAGGTTGCCGTAGAGCTTGTTGTCGGCGTTCTCGCGCACCGCGCAGGTGTTGAACACGACGACGTCGGCCTGCTCATCCCTCGGCGCAGCGGCGTACCCCGCGTCCTCCAGCAGCCCCGTCAGCCGCTCGGAGTCGTGGACGTTCATCTGGCACCCGTAGGTGACCACTTCGTAGGTGCGCTGCTCAGCCATGACAGTCGCCAAGCGTACGGCCGTACGTCACGGAAGGGTCACCATCCCCCGTCAGGGGCCGTCGAGCGTGGCCCGGAGGGGTGAACTGCAGATAGGGTCCGGCGCATGTCTCAACAGACGCAGGGTGAGCCACTCGTCGTGCTCGAGGGCGTCGACAAGTGGTTCGGGGAGCTCCACGTCCTCCAGGACATCAACCTGACGGTCCACAAGGGCGAGGTCGTGGTGGTGATCGGGCCTTCGGGTTCCGGGAAGTCCACGCTGTGCCGCGCGATCAACCGGCTGGAGACGATCCAGCAGGGTTCGATCACGCTGGACGGCCAGCCGCTGCCCGACGAGGGCAAGGAGCTCGCCGCGCTCCGCGCCGAGGTGGGCATGGTCTTCCAGAGCTTCAACCTCTTCGCCCACAAGACGATCCTCGAGAACGTCACGCTCGGCCCGATCAAGGTCCGCGGCCAGAAGAAGGACGAGGCCGACAAGCGAGCCTACGAGCTCCTCGAGCGCGTCGGGATCGCCCATCAGGCCGACAAGTACCCCGCCCAGCTCTCCGGCGGCCAGCAGCAGCGCGTCGCCATCGCCCGGGCGCTGGCCATGGACCCCAAGGTGATGCTCTTCGACGAGCCCACCTCGGCGCTGGACCCGGAGATGATCAAGGAGGTCCTCGACGTCATGGTCGACCTCGCGCAGCGCGGGATGACGATGGTCGTGGTGACCCACGAGATGGGATTCGCGCGCACGGCCGCCGACCGGGTGCTCTTCATGTCCGACGGAGCCGTGGTCGAGGAGAACACTCCCGAGGAGTTCTTCACCAACCCGCAGAGCGACCGCGCCAAGGACTTCCTCGGAAAGATCCTCAAGCACTAGACCCGCAGCAACCGACCGCAACACCACATCCGGGCCAGGTCGGGCTCGCAACCGAAGGAGAAACAGATGCGATTCACCCGAATCAAGGCGGTGGCAGTCGGACTCGGCCTCGCCCTCAGCCTCGCCGCGTGCGGCGATGCCGGCACCGAGGGCGGCGAAACCGTCGACGTCGAGGTCCAGGAGAACGCCGCCGACAACTTCGATGACGGCACCCGGATGAAGGAGCTCGCCGAGAGCGGCGAGATCACCATCGGTGTGAAGTACGACCAGCCCGGCATCGGCTTCAAGGGTGCCGCCGACGACATGCCGGTCGGGTTCGACCCCGAGATCGGCAAGGTCCTGGCTGCGTCGCTCGGCATCGCGGCCGAGGACATCACCTGGAAGGAGACCATCTCCGACAACCGTGAGCCGTTCCTGCAGGCGGGCGAGGTCGACCTCGTCCTCGCGTCGTACTCCATCACCGACGACCGTCGCGCGGTCGTCGGCCAGGCCGGCCCCTACTACGTGACCGGCCAGCAGCTGCTGGTCGCCTCCGACAGCGACATCGAGACCCTCGATGACGTCAAGGGCACCGAGGTCTGCTCGGTGACCGGCTCCACCTCGCTGGAGAACATCGAGGCCGAGGGCGCCAAGCCCCGCGGCTTCGACACCTACTCCGAGTGTGTCGACCAGGTCCTCAGCGGGAGCGTCGACGCGATGACCACCGACGGCGCGATCCTGCTGGGCTACGCCGCCGAGAACCCCGACGAGCTCAAGGTCGTCGTGGATCCCTTCTCGGAGGAGCGGTACGGCGTGGGCTACAGCCTCGACTACCCCGAGATGTGCGGGTGGATCCAGGACACGATCGCAGCAGCCCAGGAGGACGGCACCTGGGACGAGGCGTTCGAGAACACGCTGGGGCTCTCCGTGGACGAGACCCCCGAGCCCCCGGCCATGGACGAGTGCCAGGCCTGATCCGCTGACGGGTGCCGGCGGCCCTCGGGCCGCCGGCACTCGCTCACCCAGCCCCTCCTCACCGGAAGGACGAGCGTGGACGACATCACCTCCAGATTCGACCTGGTCCTGCGTGCCTTCTGGTTGACGATCCAGCTGCTGCTGATCTCCGGCATCCTCTCGACGATCTTCGGGACGGTGCTCGCGGCGATGCGGGTCGGCCCGATATCGGTGCTCTCCAAGCTCGGGGCGCTCTACGTCTCGCTGGTGCGCAACACCCCGCTGCTGATCGTCTTCATCTTCGTCTTCGTGGCGGCGCCCACCCTGGGCTGGTTCGTCAACACGCCGTTCCTGCTCAAGGGCGGCATCGCGCTGACGATCTACACCACGGCCTTCGTGTGCGAGGCGATCCGCTCCGGCATCAACTCGGTCGACCTCGGTCAGGCCGAGGCGGCTCGCGCGATCGGGCTCCCGTTCGCGGGGACGATGCGTGAGGTGATCCTCCCCCAGGCGTTCCGGGCGACCGTGCCCCCGCTGGCGAGTGTCCTGATCGCGTTGGCCAAGAACACCTCCGTGGGTGCCGGATTCGGGCTGATGGAGGCGACCGGGCGGATGCGGTTCTTCACCAACAACAACGCCGAGGACCGGATCTTGATCTTCCTGACGTTCGCGCTCGGCTACATCATCCTCGTCGAGATCATGTCGTTCGGCGCCGCCATGCTCGAGCGTCGCTGGCGGGTGGCCCGATGAGCAACGTCCTGTTCGACACCCCGGGGCCCCGCACCCGCGCCCGGCACCGGCTCTACAGCATCGGCGCCTGGGCGCTGCTCCTGGTCGCAGTCGCCGCCCTCGTGTGGCGGATGCAGACCGAGGGTGAGCTCGCCTACTCCAAGTGGGAGCCGCTGCTCACCCCGAAGTACATGCAAGCGCTCCTCGACGGCCTGGTCGACACGCTGCAGATGGCGGTCCTGGCGATCCTCTTCGCACTCGTCCTCGGCCTCGTGCTCGGCGTCGGGAAGCTGTCCGACCACGCGTGGCTGCGCTGGCCGGCCTGGCTGGTCGTGGAGTTCTTCCGGGCCGTGCCCGTGCTGTTGCTGATGATCTTCATCTTCTTCACCTACGGAGTGGGCGACGGCTTCGGCGCCTACTGGTCCGTGGTGTTCGCGCTGACGCTCTACAACGGCGCGGTGCTCGCCGAGGTGTTCCGGGCCGGGATCAACGCCGTGCCGGCCGGGCAGGCGGAGGCGGCGTACGCCATCGGCATGCGCAAGACCCAGGTGATGACGCTGGTGCTGCTCCCCCAGGCGGTGAAGATCATGCTGCCGGCCATCATCAGCCAGCTGGTGGTGGCGCTGAAGGACACCAGCCTCGGCTACGTCATCCTCGCGCCGGGACTGACGTTCATCGGCAAGCAGATCTACGGCGAGTTCAAGAACCAGTTCCAGGTGGCGATCGTGCTGGCGGCGCTCTACATCATCGTCAACCTGATCCTCACCTACATCGCGACCCGGGTGCAGAAGCGGCTCGTCGGCGACACGACGTCACCGGTGCCGCTGGCGGACGGCGACGTGGGCAACATCCAGAGCGGGCGGGCCCTCTGAGCCAGGTGAGGTGGGGGCCATGACCAGCGTGGACCGTCGGGCGCTGCTGCTCGCCGGAGCCGGCGCGGTGACCGTCGCGCCGTTGACGGTGTTCGCGCCGGCCGCGGCCGGGAAGACCCGCACCAAGATCTTCCGAGGGCGGTTCACGAGCTCCGACACCCCCGACTGGCACTACCTGCCGTTCCGGGTGCCCGACGGCGTACGCCGGATCTCGGTGAAGTACGACTACGAGCCGACCGACACCGGGATCGGGATCAGCTACAACGTCGTCGACATCGGCATCTTCGACCCCGACGGCTTCCGGGGCTGGTCGGGCGGCGCGCGCCGCTCGTTCGGCCTCAGCCGCACCGCGGCCACCCCCGGCTACCTGCCCGGGCGGATCAGGCCCGGCGTCTGGCGGATCGCGCTGGGCCCCTACCTGATCACGCCGCCCGGCACGCCGTACACGGTGAAGGTGACGCTGCACTTCGGCCGGCGGGGTCGGCGGTTCGACGTCGCTGCGGCGCCGACGGAGGTCGCCGGCCGCGGACCGGGGTGGTACCGCGCCGACCTCCACACGCACACCTTCCACTCCGACGGCTCGCGCACCCGCGGCCGGCTCGTCGGGTCGGCGCGCGCGGCCGGCCTCGACATCCTCGGCTCCTCCGAGCACAACACCAGCTCCGCGACGCTGTCGTGGGGACGGCACGCGCCCGACGACCTCCTGGTGGTCAGCGGCGAGGAGGTGACGACCCGCGCCGGACACTGGCTCGCGATGGGCATCCCCGCCGGGACCTGGATCGACTGGCGCTACCGGCCCGAGGACGACCAGCTCGCGTCGTTCACCGATCGCGTGCGGGAGCTCGGCGGCGTCGCGATCGCCTGCCACCCGTTCAACCCGGTGGCCAGCATCCGCTGGGGGTTCGGCACCGACTTCCCCCACATGGACGCCTTCGAGATCTGGAACGGGCCGTGGACCGGCGACGACCAGCAGGCGGTCGTCAACTGGACCAAGCTGCTCAACCAGGGGCGGTTCGTGCCCGCGGTCGGCACCTCCGACTCCCACAACGACGGCCAGACCGTCGGGCTCGCGCAGTCGGTGATGAGGCTCGACGCCCTCTCGAGCGACGCGGTGGTCGCGGCGGTGAAGGGCGGGCACCTCTACGTCGCGGAGTCGTCGGCGGTGTCGCTCAGCTTCGACGCCGCCACCGGCCAGGCGACGGCGTCCTGCGGCGACACCCTCGAGGCGGCACCGAGCGACCTGGTGACCGTGACGCTGACCGGGTCCGGCGTACCGGGGTGTGTCGGGCAGCTGATCGGCCCTGCCGGCGTACTCGCCGGGGCGCTCGCGGCCGACGACGGCACCTTGACCGTGACGATGGCGGCGCCGGCGTCGACGATCCCCTACGTCAGGGCGGAAGTACGCCGCCCCAACGGCGAGGTCAACAGCCCGACCGAGGACCTGGCCGGCTCACGGATGGTGGCGTTGACCAACCCGGTCTTCGTCACTTCCGGGGCGTGACCCAGAGCCGGATCTCGCCCTCGATCACGACCTCGCCGTCCTCGCGCACGCCGCGCACCCGCACCGGCAGGTCACCCCCCTCGTCCGACAGAGCGTCCGACGTCCACTGCCCGGGGTCGGTCTCGGCGATGCAGGTGATGTCGGAGGTCGCCTTGGCGGTGTAGGCGACCGTCATGCCCTTCGGGATCCACCGCTTGTCGGCCGGGATGGTGGCCTCCGCGAGCGCGCCCATCGCCGCCTCCAGCCCGTTGCACAGCGCGATGGCGTGGACGGTGCCGAGGTGGTTGTGGACCGCCGCGGCGCTTCGGGATGACGAGCTCGGCGTGGTTCGGACGCAGCTCGGTGAAGCGGGGCTTGATGGTCGCGAAGTAGGGCGCCTTGCGCGCGAACGCGATCGAGAAGAGGCGGCTGCCCCGGGGCAGCCTGGTCATGGTGTTCCAGAGGCTCAGGACGGAGGGCATGGCGACACATTACCCGCCGGTAACCTACTGCTTCTGCTCGGCCACCTTCTTGTGGACCTCCGTCATGTCGAGTCCCTTGACGGCGGTGATGAGCTCCTCGAGCGCCGGGGCAGGCAGCGCGCCGGCCTGGGAGAAGACGAGGACCCCTTCCCGGAACGCCATCAGCGTGGGGATGGACGTGATCTGCGCCGCACCCGCGAGCTGCTGCTCGGTCTCGGTGTTGACCGAGCCGAACACCACGTCGTCGTGGAGTGCGGACGCGTCCTCGTAGATCGGCGCGAACTGGCGGCAGGGGCCGCACCAGCTCGCCCAGAAGTCGACGAGGACGATGTCGTTCCCGGAGACGATCTCGTCGAAGTTGTCAGCGATCAGGTCGATGGTGGCCATGTCGTCCCAACGCGACTGCGCGGGGCACTATTCCGGAGGCGCGAGCAGCTCCACGCGGTTGCCGTGGCCGTCGAAGGCGTGGCACCGCAGGTGGCCGGGGAAGGTCTCGCGTTCGGAGTGGTCGACGTCGAAGCCCAGGCCGGCGAGGCGGTCGGCTGCCGCGTCGAGCGAGGCGACGTCGTCGAGCAGCAGCGCGGGGTGCGCCTTGCGCGCGGCGCGGAACGGCTCCTCCACGCCCAGGTGGAGCTCGGCGCCACCGGGCGAGCGCACCCAGAGGCCACCCCGGGCCCGCAGCGGCTCCGGCTTCTCGACCTCGGCCAGGCCGAGCCCCTCGACGTAGAACCGGCGGGCGAGCTCCTCTCCCCCGGCCGGGATCGCGACCTGGACGTGGTGGAGCCTCATGGCTTCCTCCCGACCGCGAAGATCCGGCGGAACGGCAGCACCACGCCGTGACCGCGGTCGGGGTACGCCACCCGCAGCCGCGCCTTGAACTCCTCCTCGAACTGCTCGCGCAGGCCGCCAGGGAGGGCCTGGAGGGTGGGGCGGGCACCGGTCCCCGACACCCAGGCGAACACCGGGTCCTCGCCGGTCAGCACGTGCAGGTAGGTCGTCTCCCACACGTCCGGCTCGCAGCCTGTCGCGGCGAGGGCGTCGAGGTAGACCGCGGGGTCGTGGCTGGCGGGTACGGCGACGCCGCGGGTGTGGTCGGCGTACGGCGCCTCGGCGGCGAGCTCGTGTCGGATCGTGTGGCTGGGCTCGTCGAAGTTGCCCGGAACCTGGAAGGCGAGCCAGCCGCCGGGTCGGACCCGCTCGGCCAGCGCCGGCAGCAGGTCGAGGTGGTCGGGGAGCCACTGCAGGGTCGCGTTCGAGACCAGCACGTCGACCTCCTCGCCGCGCCCGAGCCAGTCGCGCAGGTCGGCGACCTCGAAGCCCGGGCCGGGCGCTTCGCCCGCGTCGGCCAGCGCCGCCTCGATCATCTCCGGACTGCTGTCGACGCCGCGGACTGCTGCGTCGGGCCAGCGGTCCGCGAGCAGCCGGGTGAGGTTGCCGGGGCCGCAGCCGAGGTCGACCACGTCGGCCGGCGACGTGGCCCGGATCCGGGCGACCAGCTCCACGAAGGGTCGGCCGCGCTCGTCGGCGTAGGTCAGGTAGTGGTCGGGGTCCCAGGTCGCCATGCCCTCACATTATCTTGACATCAAGATTCTTGACAAGGGGTACCATCGACTCATGCGCGACGAGGTCGACGAGCTCACCGAGGCCTGGGCGCGCGAGCGCGCCGACCTCGACCTGGCTCCGGTCGCCGTGTTCAGCCGGATCTCGCGGCTCGCCCGCCACCTCGACCTGGCCCGCCGGGACGCCTTCACCCGGCACGCCATCGAGTCGTGGGAGTTCGACGTCCTGGCCGCGCTGCGCCGCGCCGGTGCGCCGTACGAGCTGTCGCCCGGCCGGCTGCTGCGCGAGACCCTGGTGACCAGCGGCACCATGACCAACCGGGTCGACCGGCTGGCCGCGCGCGGGTACGTCGAGCGCTCCCCCGACCCGGCCGACCGGCGCGGGGTGATCGTGCGGCTGACCCCGGACGGGAAGGCGGCCGTCGATGCCGCCTTCGAGGAGCTGCTCGCCGCCGAGAACGCGCTGCTGGCCGATCTCCCCGACCGCGACCGCGACCGCCTCGCCGCCCTCCTCCGCACCCTCCTCGCCCCCTTCAGCTGACCCGTCACTCGCGCAGGTTCATCACGCGCCGAGCCGTCAGTGGTGCAGGTGCAACAGGTGCCGAGCCGTCACTCCAGCAGCTCGGCGGCCGCCAGCCACTCCAGCTCGAGCTCCTCGCGCTCGGCCGCGAGCGCGGCCAGCTGCTGGCCCAGCTCGGCGAGCCGGTCGTAGTCGGTGAGGTTGGCCGCCATCTCGGCGTCCAGCTGTGCCTGCCGCTCGGTGTTGCGCGCCAGCTGCTTGTCGAGGCGGGCCACGGTCTTGCGCGCGGCGCGCTCCTCCGAACTGCCGGCTCGTGCCTTCGGCTGACCGCCGGAGTGACGGGTCGGCGACTCTGCAGGCTGCACAACTGACTGGTCGGCGGGTTTGGTGGCTGCGGGAGTGACGGCTCGGCGCTCGAGGTATTCGTCGACGCCGCGGGGGAGCATGGAGATCTGGCCGTCGCCGAGGAGCGCCCAGACGGAGTCGGTGACGCGCTCGAGGAAGTAGCGGTCGTGGGAGACCACGACGAGGGTGCCGGGCCAGCCGTCGAGGAAGTCCTCGAGCACGGTGAGGGTCTCGATGTCGAGGTCGTTGGTGGGCTCGTCGAGGAGCAGTACGTTCGGCTCGGTCAGCAGCAGCTGCAGCATCTGGAACCGGCGCCGCTCGCCACCGGACAGGTCACCGATCCGCGCGGTGAGCCGGTCGCCGGTGAAGCCGAACCGCTCCAGCATCCCGCTCGCGGTCACCTCCGAGCCGTCGGCCAGGCGGGTGACCCGCTTGATCGATTCGACCATCTCCAGCACCCGGCGGTCCGGGTCGAGGTCGTCGAGCTGCTGGGTGAGGTGCTGGAGCGCGATCGTCCGGCCGTGCTTGACCTTGCCGACCGAGGGCGGCAACGCACCGGAGAGCAGCGCCAGCACCGAGGACTTGCCGGCACCGTTGACGCCGACGATGCCGACCCGGTCACCGGGGCCGAGCCGCCAGGTGGCGTGGGTCAGCAGCTGCTTCTCACCGCGGGCGAGGTCGACGTCCTCGACGTCGATGACGTCCTTGCCGAGTCGCTGCGCGGCGAACTTCTGCAGCTCGAGCCGGTCGCGCGGCGGCGGCTCGTTCTCGATCAGCGCGGTGGCCGCGTCGATGCGGAACTTGGGCTTGGCGGTGCGAGCCGGTGCACCGCGGCGCAGCCAGGCGAGCTCCTTGCGGACCAGCTGCTGGCGGCGAACCTCCGAGGCGCTGGCCTGTCGTTGCCGTTCGGCCTTGGCCAGCACGAACGCGGCGTACCCGCCCTCGTAGGCGTCGACCACGCCGTCGTGGACCTCCCACGTCCACTGGCAGACCGCGTCGAGGAACCAGCGGTCGTGGGTGACGACCACCAGCGCCGAGGAGCGCTTGGCGAGGTGGGCGGCCAACCAGCTGACTGCTTCGACGTCGAGGTGGTTGGTCGGCTCGTCGAGCACGATCAGCTCGTGGCTGCCGAGCAGCAGCTCGGCCAGCGCGCAGCGGCGGCGCTCCCCGCCGGAGAGGCCGATCACGGCCCGGTCGAGCTCGACACCCGCCAGCAGCACCTCGACGACCTCGCGCATCGCCCCGTCGGCGGCCCACTCGTGGTCGTCGCGTCCTCCGAGCACCGCCTCGCGGACGGTGTGGGTGTCGATGAGCTCGTCGCCCTGGTGCAGGAAGCCGACGAGCAGTCCGCGGGTGCGTGAGACGCGGCCCGCGTCGACCGGCTCGAGGCCGGCCATGATCTCCAGCAAGGTGGTCTTGCCGTCGCCGTTGCGGCCGACGACCCCGATCCGCTGGCCGGCCGCGACGCCGAGGGAGACCTCGGTGAGCAGCGGCCGGACGCCGAAGGCCTTCGACACCCGTTCCAGGTTGACCAGGTTGTTGACCGCGCTCATGAGTCGATCGCCCCCGGCACGGGTCCGCGTGCCGTCAGCACCACGTCGTACGACGCGCGCAGCTGCTCGGCGACCACTTCGGCCGCTGCCTCGGTGGCGCAGAGGAAGACGCAGGTGGGCCCGGAGCCGCTGACCATGCCACGCAGCGCACCGGCTTCCTCACCGGCGGCGAGCAGGTCGGCCAGCTCCGGGCGCAGGTCGAGGGTGGCCGGTTGGAGGTCGTTGTGGAGCGCCTGGGCCAGCTGCACCGGGTCCTCGCTGGTGAGGGCGCGGAGCACGTCGTCGCAGGGCGTCGGGTCGGACGCCTCGGGCGAGAGCTCGTCGAAGCGGCGGTAGACGTCGGGGGTCGAGAGCCCGACCGCGGCCGGTACGACGACCCACCACCACGCGCCGGAGTCGGCCACCGGCGTCACCAGCTCGCCGCGGCCGGTGCCGCGGGCAGTGCCGCCGACCAGCGCGAACGGTACGTCGCTGCCGAGCTCGGCAGCGAGCTCCCTCATCCGCTGGGGCGAGGTCCCTGCCTGCCACAACCGGTCGAGGGCGACCAGCGCCGCGGCCGCGTCGGCCGAACCGCCGGCCATGCCGCCCGCGGCCGGGATCCGCTTGCGGATCGAGACCGTGGCGCCGCGGCCGCCGAGCAGCACGGCGGCACGCGAGACGAGGTTGGAGTCGTCACGAGGCACGTGTGCGCAGTCGACGTAGTCGGCGCAGGTCACCTCCAGGGCCCAGCCCGCGGCGCGGTCGACGGTGACCTCGTCGCGCAGACTGATCGCCTGGAAGACGGTGTCGAGCGGGTGGAAGCCGTCGGCACGGATCCCGCCGACACCGAGGTGCAGGTTGATCTTGGCCGCGGCGCGCACGGAGACGCGATTCATGGTTCCAGCCTCTCGGCGATGTTGACGAAGTCGTCGAGCCGCAGCGCCTCGCCGCGGGTCAGCGGGTCGAGGCCGCAGTCGACGAGCGCGGCTTCTGCCGCTTCGGTCGAGCCGGCCAGCCCCCGCAGGGCACCGCGCAATCCCTTGCGGCGCTGGGCGAACGCCGCATCGATGACCTCGAAGACGCGCTCGCGGCTGACCTCCGTGGTCGGCGGCTCACGCCGGGTCCACGCGACCAGGCCCGAGTCGACGTTCGGGGCCGGCCAGAAGACGGTGCGCCCGATCGCGCCGGCCCGGCGGACGTCGGCGTACCACGCTGCCTTGACCGACGGGATGCCGTAGACCTTCGAGCCGGGGGCGGCTGCGAGTCGGTCGGCGACCTCCGACTGCACCATCACCAGGCCGCGCTCCAACGACGGCAGGAGCGCCAGCAGGTGGAGCAGCACCGGGACCGAGACGTTGTAGGGCAGGTTCGCGACCAGTGCGGTCGGGGCGGGACCCGGCAGCTCGGTGACGCGCATCGCGTCGGCGAGCACGACCTCGCACCGCGCGGCCTGCTCGGGCGCGTACTCGGCGATGGTGGCGGGCAGCCGCTCGGCGAGCACCGGGTCGATCTCGACGGCGACCACACGCGCGGCGACCTCGAGCAGCGCGAGGGTCAGCGAACCGAGGCCCGGGCCGACCTCGAGGACCACGTCGGTGTCGGTGACACCGGACTCGCGGACGATGCGCCGGACCGTGTTGGCGTCGATGACGAAGTTCTGCCCGCGCTGCTTGGTCGGGCGCAGGTCGAGGGCCGCGGCCAGTGACCTCACTTCCGCCGGCCCGAGGAGCTTCGGGCCGACAGGGGAGGTCATGCGGCAAGGCTAGTGGCCGGTGTCGACGGGGACCTCATCCCCAAGGAGAGCGCTGGCCAGCTCCTCACGGGAGTGGATGCCGAGCTTGGTGTAGACCTTGCGCAGGTGGTACTCGACGGTCTTCGGGCTGAGGAACAGAGCCGCGGCCGCTTCGCGCGTGGTGTGCCCCTCGGCGAGGAGCAGCCCGACCTGGAGCTCTTGTGGCGTCAGCTCCGCCCGCCACCCCACGTCGAGCCTCTGCACGGTCTCCCCGGTCGCGGTGAGCTCCGCGGCGGCACGCTGCGCCCAGCAGGCCGCGCCGAGCCGGTCGAAGGAGGCCAGCGCCGGTCGCAGATGTCCCCGCGCGTCGACCCGGCGGCCGGTACGGCGCAGCCGCTCGCCGTACGCCAGTCTCGTGCGGGCGGTCTCGAACGAGTCCTGGGTGTGCTGATGGAGTTCGAGCGCCTCCTGGAACACCGTGTCGATCTCCTCGTCGGGCGCGACGAGTCCGGCGGCGCGCCGGGCCCGGGCGCGGGCCCACGGCTGCCCCTTGGCGTCGGCGGCGGCGAGGAACGGGGGGACCAGGCGGCGTGCGGCGTCGGGGTCGCCGTCCCGCACGAGGGCCTCCACCAGCTCGGGGCACGGAGACAGGTCGGGGTCGGCCATGCCGTGGCCGATCAGCAGGGTCTCGAGCGCGTGGAGCCGAACCACCGCCGAGCGGGCATCACCCAGCGACAGCTCGAGGTCGCCCAGCGCCGAGAGCGCCCAGGCCTCCGCGAGGTGGAGGTGGCGGGTCTCGCAGATCGCGAGCGACTCCGCCGCGTCCGACCGGCAGCCCGCTTCGTCGCCCTGCCGCGAGGCCAGGACGGCGCGACCGGCCAGCGAGGCGGCCAGCTCCGTCTCCTGCCCGGTCTCCTGTGCCAGTCGGATCGCCTCGGTGTAGTTGGCGCCGGCCCGGTCCCAGGTGTCGGTCGTGGCCTGGTCACGGGCGATGTGGAACAACAGCGCGGGGAGGGTCCCGACTCCGCCCGCGTCCCTGACCTCCTCGACCAGCGCCCGCAGCCGGTCACCGCCGCCGCTCTCGCGCAGGAACAACGGGGCCAGCATCAGCCAGGGCAGCCGACGTGGGTCGGCACGGAGCTCGTCGCTGGACTCCAGGTGCGGGACCGCGGCCCGGATCTCCTCCGCTCCCCCGCGTCCGGCGACCACCAGCGCGATCCCCGTGGCCATCAGGCCCAGCGCACGAGCGCGCAGGGTCGTCACGCGAGCGACCAGGTCGGCCAGCCGGTCCGCCAACGCCAGCGAGGTGGCGGTGTCGCCGAGGTAGAAGGCGGCGTGGACGGCATCCGCCAGCAGCACCACCGCCCGGTCGGGCGAGCTCTCGTGGTCTGCCGCCGCCATCAGCATGTCCCGGGCCTCACGCAGCTGGCCGGTGCGGGCCGCGACCGCGGCACGCAGCTCGAGGGCGCCTGCTGCGAGCTCGCCGGCGGGCTCGAGGGCCGCGAGCGCGTCGAGCATGGCCGTGACCCGGTTCGGCTGGCCGGCGGCCCAGGCCGCCTCCGCCCCTCTCAGCAACCGGGTACAGCGCTCTGGAGCAGCGGGGGTGAGGGTCGCCGAGCGGTGGTAGGCAGTGGCGGCCACTGCGTAGCCGGAACGGCCGAACGCCTCGTCACCGGCCACCTCGAGGAGGGCCGCCACCTCCGCATCCGGGCCCCACGCCGCGGCCGCCAGGTGCCAGGCCCGGCGAGTCACGTCGCTCGCGGGGAGCGCAGCCGCGACGGCCCGGTGCGCCCGGTGGCGTCGCTCCGCGCTCGCCCCGGAGTAGACCGCGGCTCTCATCAAGGGGTGACGGAACTGCACCTTGACCTCCCCGGTCGCCACCAGCCCCGCGTCCTCGGCGTCGGCGAGCAGCGAGAGATCCAGGCCCAGCTCGCGGCAGGCGAGGCCTGCCAGGCGGAGCTCGCCCCCGGCCACGGTCACCACGAGCAGCACCTCACGGGCCGACTCCCCCAGCAGCCGGAGCCGTCGGGCGAAGGCCCGGGTGACCACCCCCGAGGCCCGTTCCGGCAGGCCGGGCAGCTCCGGCGTGATCGTCGTGGGGTCGGTGCCGAACTCGCGCAGGGCCAACGGGTTGCCCTCCGTACGCCGGTAGAGCTCGGCGAACTCGTCGTCGGTCACCGACCCACCGCTGGCCTGCGCCAGCAGCTCACGAGCAGGGTCCGGGGCCAGCCCGCTCAGCGTGAGTGCGGGCAACCCGGACAGGGCGTCCCCGAGCTCGAAGTGACGTGCAGCCACCAGGATCAGGACCGGATCGGCCTGGAGGCGCCGGGCCGCGAAGGCCAGCGCCTCGAGGGTGGGGCGGTCCAGCAGGTGTCCGTCGTCGACCACGAGGGCGACCGGCCCCTGCTCGGCGTACAGCGACAGCACGCTCAAGGTGGCGGCCCCGATCGCGAAGCGATCCGTCGGCACCCCGCTGCGCAGCGCCAGCGCGCCGGCCAACGCGGCAGCCTGGGGAGGGGGGATCCGGTCCAGGACCTCGGGGGTGGGTGCCAGCAGCTGGGAGAGCCCGCTGAAGGCGATCTCCTGCTCGGTCTCGACGCCCGTTGCCCGGAGGACCCGGAAGCCCTCGCTCAGCCCGGTAACCGCGTCCTCGAGGAGGGCCGTCTTGCCCACGCCGGGTTCACCGAGCACGACGAGCGCCGCCGCCTCCCCCAACCGGGCGCCGGCGACCAGGCGATTCAACGTCTGCGTCTCGGACCCGCGTCCGAGCAACATCCACGGAGTCTAGGCCCCGACTCGTCCCGGGGCCTGCCGACAAACCGCTAGGGGGGTCACCGGAGGCGCCGACGGGCTCGTCGCTACCTACGTTGCGTGGAAGGAAGATCCACGGCGCCGGGAGGCCGGCCCAGACACAGGAGCAGAGACCATGACCGCTCAGACAAGCCCGCCGGAGACGGTCGGAGCCGAGCCGCAGATCGACATGGATGTGTTGATGCAGTTCGTGTTCCGGGCCGTCGACGAGGTGGGAGCCACCCTCAATGCCGCCCTGGTCGTGATGGGCGACAAGCTCGGCTACTACCGCGCCCTCGCGGAGCACGGCCCGAGCACGCCGTCCCAGCTCGCACAGCGGACCGACACCGCCGAGCCCTACGCCCGGGAGTGGCTCAACGCCCAGGCCGCCGGGTCCTACGTCACCTACGACGCGCAGACGGGCTGCTACACCCTGCCGGCCGAGCACGCGGTCGCGCTCACCGTGGAGGACAGCCCGGCCTTCCTGCCGGGGTTCTTCCAGATCGCGCTGGGAACGGTGCACGACACCGAGCACATCCTCGAAGCCGCGCGCAACGGCTCCGGCTTCGGCTGGCACGAGCACGGTACCGACGTCCACGCCGGCTGCGAGCGGTTCTTCCGCCCCAGCTACAACGCCCACCTGATCCCGGAGTGGCTGCCCGCCCTGGACGGCGTGGTCGAGAAGCTGCGCGGTGGCGGCACCGTCGCCGACGTCGGCTGCGGCCACGGCGCGAGCACCGTGCTGATGGCCCAGGAGTTCCCGGAGGCCAGCTTCGTCGGCTTCGACTACCACGAGGCCTCGATCGCGACCGCCCGGGAACGGGCCGAGGCTGCGGGGGTCGCGGACCGGGTCCGCTTCGAGGTGTCGGCGGCCCAGTCGTTCGGTGGTGCCGGGTACGACCTGGTGACGATGTTCGACTGCCTCCACGACATGGGCGACCCGGTCGGGGCGGCACGACAGGTCCGGGAAGCCATCGCCGACGACGGCACCTGGCTGGTCGTCGAGCCGATGGCCGGCGACCGGGTGGAGGACAACCTGAATCCGGTGGGCCGCGCCTACTACGGCTTCTCCACGCTGCTGTGCACGCCGTCGTCGCTCTCCCAGGACGTCGGGCTCGCGCTGGGCACCCAGGCCGGGCCGGCCCGGATCCGCGAGGTCGTCACGGCAGGCGGCTTCAGTCGCTTCCAGACCGTGGCGGAGACGCCGTTCAACCGGGTCATCGAGGTGCGCCCCTGAGTCAGGGGGAGCAGACTGAGGATCAGGACGGTCAGGGGAGGGTCGAGGATGACGTCCACCGATGGGTACCGCGGCGTGGGCAGGACGCGTCCTCGGCCCCCTGACAGCTCGGGTCGGGTGGTCCGCGACGGCGTGGGCCTGGCCTGGGAGCTCTGGGACCGAGAGAACGCGCCCACGGTGCTGTTGCTGCCGACCTGGGCCATCGTCGACTCCCGGCACTGGAAGGCCCAGATCCCCTACCTGGCCCGCCACTTCCGTGTCGTCGCCTTCGACGGCCGCGGGTCCGGCGCGTCGGACGTGCCGCTCGGTGCGCCCGCCTACACCGACGCCGCGTACGCCGCCGACGCCATCGCGGTCCTGGACGCGACCGGCACGGACCGAGCCGTGCTGGTCGGGGTGTCCTGCGGCGCCGCCTGGGCGATCCACGTGGCCGCCGGGCACCCGGACCGGGTGCTCGGCCTGGTGGCGATCGCCCCGTCCTGCGGGATCCGCGTCGAGCAACCCGGCCGCGACCGGTGGCCCTGGAACGAGCGTCTCGACACGACGCGGGGCTGGGCGTCGTACAACCGGTTCAACTGGCTGGAGGGTGGACTCGACGAGTTCCGGACGTTCTTCTTCTCGGAGGTGTTCAGCGAGGACCACTCCACCAAGCACCTCGAGGACGCCCTCCTCTGGTCCTCGTCGGTCACCGCGCAGGTGCTCGTCGACACCACCGCCGCCCGGCTCGGGCTGGACGGTGCCGAGCACCAGGACCTGGCGTGCCGGTGTGCCGAGGTGACGTGTCCCGTGCTCGTCATCCACGGGACCGAGGACCGGGTCCGGACGTCGGAGGTCGGCGAGCGTCTCGCCGAGCTCACCGGGGGTGAGCTGGCCCTGATCGAGGGGGCAGGACACCTGCCCCACCTCCGGGAACCCGTCCACGTCAACCTGCTGCTGAAGGAGTTCATCGACATGCACGCACCGACTCCGCGGCGCCGCACGTGGGTACGTGCCCAGCGCCGCCCCAAGCGGGCGCTCTACCTCTCGTCCCCGATCGGGCTCGGACACGCGCGGCGCGACGTCGCGATCACGCGCGAGCTCCGCGACCTCCACCCGGACCTGCAGATCGACTGGCTGGCCCAGCACCCGGTGACCCGCGTCCTGGCCGACGCCGGGGAGCGGATCCACCCGGCCTCGGCCTGGCTGGCCAACGAGTCGGCCCACATCGAGGACGAGTGCGCGGAGCACGACCTGCACGCGTTCCAGGCGATCCGCAGGATGGACGAGATCCTGGTGAACAACTTCATGGTGTTCCAGGAGGTGGTCACCGACGAGCACTACGACCTGGTGATCGGCGACGAGGCCTGGGACGTCGACTACTTCCTGCACGAGAATCCCGAGCTGAAGCGCTTCGGCTTCGCGTGGATGACCGACTTCGTCGGCTGGCTCCCGATGCCGGCGGGCGGCCCTGACGAGGCGGCCCTCACCGCCGACTACAACGCCGAGATGGTCGAGCAGCGGGCCCGCTACCGCCGGCTGCGCGACCGGTCGGTGTTCGTCGGGAACCCCGATGACGTGGTCCCGGACTCGCTGGGGCCGGGGCTGCCGGGAATCCGGGAGTGGACCGAGGCCAACTTCGACTTCGCCGGGTACGTCACCGGCTTCGAGCCCCCGGACGCCGAGGACGCCGCGCGGCTCCGGGCGAGGTTCGGGTGGACCGACGAGCACCGGGTCTGCGTCGTGACCGTCGGCGGGTCCGGAGTCGGGGACGCCCTGCTGCGTCGCGTTCTCGACGCCGTTCCGCTGGCCAGGCGCACGCACCCCGAACTCCGGTTCCTGGTGGTGACCGGCCCCCGGATCGACCCGGCCTCCCTGCCCCGGCGTCGGGGGGTGACGGTGCGCGGCTACGTCCCCGATCTGTTCCGCCATCTCGCGGCGTGCGACGTGGCAGTGGTGCAGGGAGGGCTGACCACGTGCATGGAGCTGACGGCCGCGAGGCGCCCGTTCGTCTACGTGCCGTTGCGCAACCACTTCGAGCAGAACTTCCACGTCCGGCACCGACTGGAGCGGTACGGCGCGGGGACCTGCGTCTCCTACGAGGAGGCCAGCGACCCCGACTGCCTCGCGAAGGCGCTCTGCCACGAGCTCGACCGCGACGTGACCTACCGCCCGGTCGAGACCGACGGCGCCCGACGAGCCGCCGGGATGCTCGCGGAGCTCCTCTGATGCAGGCGCTGGCGCCCGACCAGAGCGGGGACGTCGACCGCGACGGCGTACGGATCCACTACGAGGTGTACGGCGACGGCGACCCGGCGGTACTGCTGCTCATGCCCGACACCATCGTCTCGGCGCGGGCCTGGAAGGCACAGGTGCCCTTCCTGGCGCGGCGCCACCGGGTGGTGGTGGCCGATCCGCGGGGCAACGGGCGGTCGGACCCCTCACCGAGTGCAGCGGAGCACACCGAGCGCGCGCTGCTCGACGACGCCTGGGCGGTGCTCCGCGCAGCGTCGGTCGACCGGGCCGTCGTCGTGGGGCTGTGCACGGGGGCGGGCCTCGCCGTCCTGATGGCCGCGGAGCGACCGGACCAGGTGCTGGGGGTCGTCTCGATCAATCCGGGCCTGGGGCTGAGTCCGCCCCACCCGCACAAGCTGGCACACGACTTCGAGGCGACGACGGAGGATCACGAGGGCTGGGCGATGCTGAACCGGCACTACTGGCGGGCCGACTGGCCCGGCTTCGCCGACTTCTTCCTGGCCGAGCTGCTGCCGGAGCCGCACTCCACGAAGCAGTGGGAGGACGCGACCGGATGGGCTCGGGGCACCACGCCCGAGGCGATGCTCGTCGAGCACGACGCGCCGCCCGGTGACGCCGGGGACGCCGACGCCGTGGCGCAGGCCTGCCGCCGGGTCCGGTGCCCGGTGCTGGTCATCGTCGGGACCCTGGACCAGTGCCAGCCGCCCGAGCGGGGCCGGCGCCTCGCTGAGCTCACCGGCGGGGACCTGCTCGTGGTCGAAGGGGGAGGTCATCTCCCCCACGCCCGCGACCCGGTGCGGGTCAACCTGGCGCTGGACGCGTTCCTACGCACCTGCGCCGAGCCGTCGTGACGAGGGCTCGGCGCAGGTGGTGACGACGGGTTGAACTAGCGGGGCAGGCCGAGCTGCGACGCGCAGGAGGGCCAGGAGCCGTAGCTGCCGCCGTTGGCGTCGCGGAGCCGGGTGGCCACGGCGATCTGGGTCTCACGGCTCGCCTGGTGCGGGTAGCCGGTGCCGCCGTACGACTGCCACGTGCCGAGGTTGAACTGCAACCCGCCGTAGTAGCCGTTGCCGGTGTTGATGGCCCAGTTGCCGCCAGACTCGCACTGCGCGAGGGCGTCCCAGACGGTGCCGCCGCCGGCGAAGTTGGGGGCCGGGGCCGCTTCCTTGGTGCCGACCGCCACGATCGCTGACGTCGGGTCCTCGAGCACCTGCTGCTTGAGGACCTTGCGGGCCACGAGCTCGCCGTTGCGGTAGGTGATCCGGTAGGTGACGTCGCGCAGGCCGGACTCGCCGGAACGGATGACCGAGGTCTCGCCCTCGAGCATGGAGTCGTCGGACCGCTTGACGGTCGTGAAGTCGAGGGACTCGCCCTTGATGCGCTTGGTGACCACACGGATGTCGGTGAAGACGATCTTGTCGCCGTCGACGAGGTCGCGCGAGCCACCCGGGGTGATCTTGTCGTGCTTGTCGATCTTCACGCCCAGCTGCTCCAGCGCGTCGCGAGCAGTCAGCGCCGCCACGTCGCGGGTGACGACCTTCTTGTCGGCGATCTTCACCTTGAGGGTCTTCTCGGTGACGACGTCGAGGGTCATGCCCTCGCGGTCGATGCTGCCACCACGGGAGACGGACAGGTCGGCACCGGAGAAGCGGAGGCCCAGGTCGGTCAGGGCGCTCCCCACATCGGTGGCGGTGGTCCAGTAGGTCTCGGGTTCCCCGTCGACGTTGAGCTCGAGCGGCCGGCCGTAGCGGACGCTGATGGCGCTGCCGTCGGTGACGGTCTCGTCGATGCTGGGGAAGACCTGGTCGTGCTCGCCGATCTCGATGCCCTCGGCGTCGAGGACGTCGCCGACGGTGTCACCCATGACGGTGACTTCCTGGGGCTGGCCGTCCTGGCTCAGGGTGACCTGGGTGCTCAGGGCGTTGTAGCCGTAGGTGGTGGCGGCGAGGGCCAGGACCACGGCCGTCACCAGGGTGACGAGAGTGATCTTGCTGTTGACCAGCCGTGCGATGGTGCTGCGCGTCTGCACATGTCTCCGAACGTCGTACCTTCCGGGCCTCGGGTCGACCGGCGCGTCCCGGACGCGCGGCACTCACCGGTGGGGGAGCGACTGCGAACGGGGGATTCGCGAGGCCAGACGTTCGGTCCTACCTCTGCGCCGGCCAGAATCTGTCCCGATCCCGGCCAACAATCACAAAACGATAACGAGGGTTCGGGGTCACGCCAAACCCTCGCATGCACCGGGTGACGTGGCACACGTGCGCTAGGCCGGACTACCAGGCCCCACCGAAGGCACGTTCGGTGTTGGCGTCGACCGCCGCACAGAGGGTCTCGAGGTCGTCGCCACGGGCCTCGGCCATCGCCCGCATCGTGTGCGGGACGAGGTAGGAGGCGTTCGGGCGGCCCCGGTAGGGCACGGGGGTCAGGTACGGCGCATCGGTCTCGACCAGCACCCGGTCGATCGGCGTCACGACCAGGGCGTTGCGCAGCGGCGCCGCGTTCTTGAACGTGACCGGTCCGGCAAAGCTGAGGAAGGCGCCCCGGTCGAGGCAGGCGCGGGCGAACTCGGCGTCACCGGAGAAGCAGTGCATCACCCAGCGGTCCGGCACGCCTTCGCTGTCGAGGATCCGGAGCACGTCGTCGTGGGCGTCGCGGTCGTGGATGACCAGCGTCTTGTCGAGCCGCCTGGCCAGGTCGATGTGACGCCGGAAGCTCTCCTCCTGCGCGGCCCGGCCGTCCTCGCCGGTGCGGAAGTGGTCGAGGCCGGTCTCGCCGACCGCGCGGACCTTGTCGTGGGCCTGGGCGAGCCGTTCGATCTCGTCGTACGCCGCCTCGAGCTCGCCGGTCGCGGCGAGCCGGGGTGCTTCGTTGGGGTGGAGGGCGACGCCGGCGATGAGCGCGTCGTGCCGCTGCGCCGCCTCGACCGCCCAGCGGGCACCGGGCAGGTCGCAGCCGATCTGCACGATCCGGGTCACGTTGACCGCCCGGGCCGCCTCGATCGCCTCCTCGGTGGCGAGCCAGTCGCCGTCGGCGATGTCGAGGTGGCAGTGGTTGTCGACGACCGGGTGCGGCAGCGGGTCCGGGGCCGGCGGCCGCTCCCGGTCGCGTCGCGCGCCCGTCTTCTCCTCGGTCGCCGCCCGGCTGCGGATCGGTCCCTCGGTCATGGCCTCACCCTAGGAGACAGGTAGTCCACGGCCGATGCCGTGGACCACCCCTCTCGTGGCGCCCGCGGCCGTCACCGGCCGCGCGGGTGCTGCTTGAGCCACTGGATCAGCCGGTCGGGCTGCTCGGGCCCGTCATACGGCGACACCACCACGACGCGATCCTCCACGACCGGTGCGGCCGTGCCGCTCATGAGGGACGTCGTCCCGGCACCGGCGACGACTCCGATCCTGTTCACCCGTGTTGCATCTCTCTCCTCCCTGGTCTCAGTCTCCGAATGCTCTTCGTGGCCCGGCAGCCATACGAACCGGCTGATAGCCGAACGTCACCGCGATCTCGGACTTCTACTCCCAGAGACGGTGGCTGGCCCACCCGATGTACCTCGATGTCTTCAGGGGCGAGGACTTCCGTCATCACGAGATGATGCTGTGTCTGCCCGATGGGGTCGGTCGCACTTTCCGACTGCTCTGCTTCCGCGGCCCCGGCTCCGACTTCGGCGAGCGCGAACGGTTCCTGCTCACGCTGCTGCGTCCCCACATCGAGGAGGCCTATCGCGCCGCCCAGCGACGCCAGACCACCGCGTCCCTCACGCCTCGGCAGAAGGAGGTGCTGGCGCTGGTCGGGGAGGGCTTCACCAACCGTCAGATCGGTCGCAGGCTGCACACCTCCGAGGACACCGCGCGCACGCACGTCAACAACATCTTCGTCCGGCTCGGGGTCACGAGCCGCACCGCTGCCGTCGCGAAGGCGATGCCCGAGCACCAGCTGGCGAGCACCCTGACCCCCTAGGACCCCCGGTCGACGTGCACGGCGTCGTACACCTCCCGCTTGGGTACGCCGGCGCGGCGGGCGACCTGCAGGATCGCCTCCTTGCGGGGCGTGCCGCCGGACTCCAGGTCGGCGACGGCGGCGCGGTAGCTGTCGGGGTCGGCCGCGACGTCGGCGGTCGCGACGGCTCCCGTCACCACCAGCGTGACCTCGCCGCGCACCCCCTCGTCGGCCCACTCCACCAGCGACGCGAGCGGCCCGCGGCGTACCTCCTCATAGGTCTTGGTCAGCTCGCGGCACACCGCGGCGGCGCGGTCGTCGCCGAAGGCCTCCGCCATCGCGGCGAGCGCGGCCCGGGTGCGGTGGGGGGCCTCGAAGAAGACCATCGTCCGCTCCTCGGTCGCCAGGCTCGCGAGCCGGCGGGCCCGCTCCCCCGCCTTGCGCGGCAGGAAGCCCTCGAAGCAGAACCGGTCGACCGGCAGGCCGGACACCGCGAGCGCGGTCAGCACCGCCGACGGGCCGGGGACTGCGGTGACGGTGACGCCGGCCTCGACCGCGGCGGCGACCAGGCGGTAGCCGGGGTCGGAGACGCTGGGCATCCCCGCGTCGGTGACCAGCAGCACCCGCTCGCCGGCGAGCAGCGCGTCCACCAGGGTCGGGGTGCGCGACGCCTCGTTGCCCTCGAAGTAGGAGACGACCCGGCCCGACAGCACCACGCCGAGCTCGCCGCACAGCCGCTTGAGCCGGCGGGTGTCCTCGGCGGCGACGACGTCGGCGCCGGCCAGCTCGGCGGCGAGTCGCGGCGGCGCGTCCGCCACCTGCCCGATCGGGGTCGCCGCGAGGACGAGAGTGCCGCTCATGGGCTCGATGATGTCAGCCCCAACTACAGTTCCGATCCATGACCGCGCCCGTGACCGAGACGCCGCTCACCGGGCTCTCACGCACGGCATCCGGCGACGCCGTACCCCTGGCGCGGGAGCGGTCGTCCCTGCGGACACGACTCGAGGACCCGATCGTGGGCTGGTCGGCGTCGCTGGCCGTCACCCTGCTGGCGTTCTTCCTGCGGATCTGGCGAGTCGGTGCTCCCGACGAGTTCGCCTTCGACGAGACGTACTACGCCAAGGACGCCTGGTCGATGCTCAACCACGGCTACGTCCGCAAGTACGTCGAGGACGCGGACACGATGATCATGAACGGCGACACCCGGGGACTCTGGCTCGACGACCCGTCGATGATCGTGCATCCCGAGGCCGGCAAGTGGATCATCGCCCTCGGCGAGAAGTTGTTCGGGCTCGACCCCACGGGGTGGCGGATCCCGTCGGTCGTCGTCGGCTCGCTGATGATCCTGGTGATGATCCGGCTCGTACGCCGGATGACCGGCTCGACCGCCCTCGGCTGCGTGGCCGGGCTGCTGCTCTGCTTCGACGGCCTGCAGTTCGTGCTGTCGCGGCTCGCCCTGCTCGACATCTTCGTGGCCTTCTTCACGCTGTGCGCGATCCACTGCGTGGTCGCCGACCGGCAGTGGTTCCGGGCCAGGCTGGCGCGACTCTCACCCGATCCCGTCAGGTCCGGCTTCGGCCCCGTCCGCGGCCTGCTGTGGCGGCCGTGGCTCGCGCTGGGCGGCGTCAGCTTCGGGCTCGCGGTCGGCAGCAAGTGGAGCGCCCTCTACGTGCTCGCCGCGTTCGGGCTCCTGGTCTGGGCATGGAGTGCCGGCGCGCGCCGCTCGTTCGGGGTGCGGTGGTCGCTGGTCAGGTCGGCCCTCGTCGACGGCGTACCCGCCTTCGTCCACCTCGTGCTCGTCGGCTTCGTGGTCTACGTCGCGACGTGGACCGGCTGGCTGGTGCACGCCGAGGAGTACGAGCAGACGCTGTCGGACAGCCAGTACACGACGTACGAGGGCGGCAAGCCCTGGCCGACACGCGACGAGCCCGACGCCTCCGGGATCGGCGAGGTGACCCAGTCGTTGCGGTCGCTGGCGTACTACCACCACGACGTCTACGTCTTCCACACCCACTTCCTCGACGACTCCGACCACACCTACCAGTCGCAGCCGATCAGCTGGCTGCTGCTCGGCCGCGGTGTCGGCGTCGACGCCGACACCGACATCGCGCCGGGTCGGCAGGGCTGTGACGCGCCGAAGGGGTCCGACTGCCTGCGGCAGGTGCTGCTGCTCGGCACCCCCGCACTCTGGTGGGGCTCGGTGCTCGCACTGCTCGCCGCCGTGGTGCTCTGGGCCGGCCAGCGGGACTGGCGCTTCGGCGTACCCGTGGTCGGGACGGCGGCCACCTGGCTGCCGTGGTTCGCCAACGACGACCGGCCGATCTTCTTGTTCTACGCGGTGATGACGGTGCCGTTCATGGTCATCGCCTCGACCCTGGTCATGGGCAAGCTGGTCGGCCACTCCCCCGCACCCACGGCCCGAAGAACCGTCGGCGTGGTCGTCGCCGGGTCGTTCTTCCTCCTGGTGCTGCTGAACTTCGCGTGGTTCTACCCGATCTACACCGACCAGCTGCTGACCCACAGCGAGTGGCTGGACCGGATCTGGTTCGCGCGCTGGATCTGAGCGGTCGGTCGGGCCGGCTGATCGCTTGTAACGCCGGGTTATCTCCTGTTCCCACCCGAAAATTTGCTAGGCGGTAGAGGGGATAACCCGGCGTTACATCGGAAACCTCCAGTCACCAGCCGAAGAAGGGCGTGGCGGGGCGGGGCGGGTGCTGGCGGGCTTCGAGCGGGGGATCGAGCGTGGCTCCGGCCTCGACGGCCAGCTCGCGGAGCCGGTCGTGGATCTCGACCAGGGTGCCCGGCTCGTCGACCCGCGTCTCGGCCATGTGGAGCACGACGGTGCGGATGCCGCGCGCCTGCACCCAGACCGTGCGGCTGGGGCTCTGACCGACCTGCAGGAAGTCGGCGAGGGGGATGGTGCGCCGCCGCAGCCGCCCCTGCGCGATCAGCCGGTCCCCGGTGACGCGGACCCCGCGCCAGAACTCGGCGGTGCCCCAGAAGCCGACGGCGATGAAGGCCAGGGCGGCCGGTTCGCCGGTGAATCCCGCCCAGAGCCCGATGGCCAGCAGCAGCGCGCCGGGCCACCGCTGGGTGCGCTGCCAGCCGCGCGGCCTGGCGATCAGGGTCGTCAGCTCGTCCATGGAGAGGACCGTAGACGAGCGATCAGGCGGTCTGCTCACGCGGGACGTCGAGCGGCGGCACACCGCCGAGACCGCGGCGGTAGCGGACGTGATCGCCGTAGGAGTCGAGGGTGCGGTAGAGCGTGCTGCGGGCCGCCCACGACAGCGGCTCCGCACCGTGGCGCCAGGTGTCGCCGAAGGAGATCCACACCGGCACCCACCCGGCCGCGATGTCCCACGCGCCGCGACGAGCCATCAGCAGCCGGCGTCGCAGCTGGAAGGCCTGTCGCGGTCCGTCCGCGCAGTTCGGCGCGGTCGCGACCGCCCACAGCCACAGGTCGTGCGCCATCAGCTCGATCTCGAGCTCGACCACCAGCACCGGGTCGACCAGGACGGTCGCCACGTTCTCGTGTCCGGGCCGCAGCATGGCGCCACGGTCGCCCTCCGAGCGGCCCCGGGTCAAGGGCATGCTTCTCCCGTGAGCCTGCCCCGCTTCTCCCCCGCCGGCAGCACCCGCCCGGTCGACCTGGCCCGGCCCGGCCCGCTGACCGCAGCGCTGGCGCCGTACGTCGCCGTCGAGGTGGCGGCCGCCGACACCGTCGACCTCGCGCTCGTGAGCGGGCAGGACCGGTTGGCGGTGCGGTACGACGCCGCGGGGTTCTCCCTCCGCGTCACCGCCGGCGGCGAGACCACCGACCACCGCAGCCGTCGGCTGGGTCGCCCGGACGGCCCCGTCGACCGGGTCGCGCTGACCCTCACCGGAACCCGGCTCGCCGTCGCCGGCCTGGAGGCGGGCGGCTGGGTGGTGCGCGGGTTCGTCGACCTGCGCGACCGGCTCGACCCGCACGACGAGACGTGGCTCGCCGGGCTGGTCGCCGAGGGCGGCGAGCTGTGCGGTTTCGGCCAGCTCGGGCTGCGCGACATCCGACTGGTCACCCACGCCGACGGCACTCCCCACCGCCCCGACGGCCGGGTGCTGCTCACCGCCACCAGCGCCGGACCGGGCTTCTTCGACACCGCCCACACCTCGGTGTGGGAGCTCGACCCGCACGCCCTCGAGCTCACCCACCTCAGCGACGTCTTCTTCCGGCGACCCGACCGACCCGGCGTGTACGGCGACCACGCGAGCCACCTGCTGCGCGACGGCGACCGGTGGCTGCTCGCGACGAGCACGTGGGGCGACTTCGACCAGCAACGCAAGGGAGCGAGCGTCGAGGCCACCCTCGCCGAGACCGACGCCGACCTGTTGTCGGGCCGGCACGTCCTCGACACCCGGCCGCTGCCGCTCCCGACGACCGGGCTGACCTCGGTCGGCGTCTGGGACCCGCACCTGGTGCGCACCGACGACGGCTGGCTGGCGGCGTACGTGAGTGCGAACAAGTTCTTCCGGTTCCGTCCCGTGCTCGCGTCGGGCCCGAGCCTCGACGACCTCACGCTGCGCGGGTCGGCGGGCCGCCGCCAGAAGACCGAGGGTCCGACGCTGCACCGGGTCGACGGCGAGTGGCGGTTGCTCGCGAGCGACGGAGCCAAGCGCCGCTACCCGGTCTTCGACCTCGAGGTGAACCAGATCGGCGAGGTCGACGCGCCGTACCCCACCAACATCCCGTGGCCCACGCTGGTCGAGACCGACGACGGCCTGCTGATGATCGGCTTCGACGGCGAGCCCGCGGGCGGGCCGCTGACGGGCTACGGCACGCACGGCGCGGTGCGGTTCGCGCGGGCATCGGGCTGATCAACTGCGGCGCCAGGCGTACGGCGACGGCGCTGGTTCAGTCCAGCACGTGACGGAGGTAGCGGCCGGGGGCCTCGAGGTAGCGCTTCCAGTGCTGGACCAGCTCGAGCTCCTCCCACGACGTACGGCGATAGCCCCACTCGCCGACCTCGAAGATCGTGGCGCCAGGCATCGCCGCGAGCACCGGGGAGTGGGTCGCGCACAGCACCTGTCCGCCGGAGGTTGCGACGTCGGCGAGGGCGCCGATCAAGCCGAGCGTGCCGCTGAAGGACAGCGCTGCCTCCGGCTCGTCGAGGCAGTAGAAGCCCGGCGAGTTGAAGCGCGTGCGGAGCACCTCCAGGAAGGACTCGCCGTGGCTCATCTCGTGGAATGACGGGCCGTCGTGCTCCTCGCTGAACGTGTACCAGCCGTGCATCGTCTCCGCACGCAGGAAGAACCCGTAGTGCCGTGCGCCGATCCCGCGCTGCAGGTGCAGCGCACCCGAGAGGTCAGACTCGCTGGGGCGGGTCGAGTGTGCACCGTAGGGGCTACCACCCTCGGGCGAGAGTCCGTAGGCGATCGCGACCGCCTCGACCAGGGTCGACTTCCCCGAGCCGTTCTCCCCCACCAGGAACGTGACGCCCTTGGGCAGGTCCAAGCCCTCACGCAGCAGCTGACTCGCCGCCGGAACGGTCAACGGCCAGTCCTCCGGGTCGAGGTCGACCTCATCGGCGGCGGAGACCCGGACGACGGGTGGTTGGTCGAGGTCCACGAGCGCCGAGGTTACGCGCCCCCGCAGACATCCGGGGCCTCAGCGCGTCAGGCCGAGCACCTTCATGAGCCGCTGGGCCATGCGCTTCTCGCCGAGTGCGTTGGGGTGGACGATGACGGGGTTGGTGCCCTGGGCGACCGGCTCGACCCAGCGGGTGCCGATCGGCGCGCACGCGTCGTGGCCCTCGGAGACCCGGTTGAGGTTCACGTAGGTGGAGTCGGTGGCGACCGCGGCGCGGCGTACGACGTTGTTGAGGGTGCGCTGGAGGCTCCGCAGGTAGGGCACGTCACCCTCGGCGACCGGCATCTTGTCGAAGCAGCCGACCTCCTGCGGGAGGATCCACGGGTAGCCGATGATCGCCACCTCGGCGTTCGGCGCGCGGCGGTGCACCTTCGTCAGCGCGGTGACGAGCGAGGGGTAGGTCGTGTCGCGGATGGTGTCCTCGAACGAGCTGCCGTACTCGTCCTGGCAGGGACTGCCCTGACCCAGCGTGGAGAGACCGGCGACGCCGCAGGCCACGATCGAGTTGATGAAGACGCCGCTGTCGTTGCCGCCGATGGTCATCGTGACCAGCTGCGTGCGCTTCGAGAGGGCGTCCAGCTGTGGCGCCACCCCGTCGTACTGGGAGGTCGTGTAGTCGGACGTGTCGGCGGCCCCGCAGGTCACGTCGGTGAGCGCCGCGCCGGTCGCCTCGGCGACCAGGTGGGGGTAGTTGAGCAGCGACCGGGCACACCGCGGGTCGGCGGCGGGGTCGGGCGGGAGGACGCCGGACGCCGCGCTGTAGGAGTCACCCATCGCGACGTAGCGCAGCGGCCCCGAGATGGATGCGGCTGCGGTGTCGCGCACCGGCGCACCACTGGTGGGCGCCCCGACGACGAGAGCGGTCGTGACGAGTGATGCCGCGAGGGCAGCGAGCGACGTACGGCGCATGGGATCCTCCCCGATCCGGCCACCCGTCCGGGCGGCTCACGAGATCAACGAGCCAACCCGTCTCGGGTCACATCGCCGGGCCACCTTGCCTGGGTAACGGACCGCTGATGTCACTCCACACCCGTTGCAACGGCGCACTAGTGACACCACCGCACCGTTACCCAGCCGAGGCGACGCGGCTTCGCTCTGGCCACCTCCGGTCATGTCGAGTTCCAGCCGTATGAATCGCTTGCCGCCGCCCCCCGCGCGGGCTGGGATCAAAGGCATGACTCCCCCACGATCCAGCAGACTCAGGTTGCTGGTGGCCGCAACGGCCGCCGTCGCGCTCATGATGCCGGCCGCCCCGAGCGGCGGCAGCACGACGACCAACCGCACCCACCCCGCGCCCTCCTCCGCCGCGGCCGGCACGCCGAGCGAGCAGGTCGGGGCGACTCCCGGTCCCCAGCTGGAGCGACCGTCGACCGTCACCCTGCTCACCGGCGACCGGGTCGTGCTCACTCCGAACGAAGGCGCTCAGCCGCGTGTCGGGTTCCGGGCACGTCCCGGCAGCAACGGAGACTTCTCGGTCCACCGCAGCGACCACGGCATCTACGTCACGCCCCACGACGTCGTCGGGCTGGTGCCGCGGGTCCTCGACCCGGAACTCTTCAACATCACCGCGCTGGTGGAGATGGGGTACGACGACGCGCACGCCACGGCGCTCCCGCTCATCGTCGAGCACGCCGGCGCCGCCACGCTACGCCGCGACACGGCCGCCCAGCTTGCCGTCACTGACGACCTCCCCAGCATCGACGCCGCCGCCGCGACCTTGCCCAAGGCCGCGGCCGCCTCCCTCGGCGATGCCCTCACCGACCTCGACGGCGCCTCCCGGCGTACGGTCGCCCACAGCCTCGGCGGGGCCACCCGGATCTGGCTCGACCGGGTGGTCGAAGCGAGCTCGGAACCCGCCTCGACCGCCACGACGTCCCCCACCGCGACGGTGGCCGACCAGCCGTGGGACCACTACCTCAGCCAGGTCGACGCGCCCGCGGCCTGGGGCCAGGGCCTCTCGGGTGCCGGCGTGACCGTCGCGGTCCTCGACAGCGGCGTCGACGACCAGCATCCTGCCCTGTCCGGCCAGGTCGTGGCCGAGCAGAACTTCAGCGACAGCCCCACGGCCGACGACGTCGCCGGCCACGGAACCCACGTCGCCTCGCTGCTCGCCGGCAGCGGGGCCGGTTCGGAGGGTGCCCGGCAGGGCATCGCCCCCGGTGTCACCCTGCTGTCGGGCAAGGTGCTCGGCGACGAGAACCAGGGTCAGATCTCCTGGATCATCGCCGGCATGGAGTGGGCGACCGCCCAGGGCAGCGACGTGGTCAACCTCAGCCTCGGCGGACGGGCCGTGTCCGCCACCGACCCGCTCGTGGAGTCGCTCGAGCGGCTCTCCGCCAGCACCGACACCCTCTTCGTGGTTGCGGCCGGCAACCGCGGCTGGATCTCCACCGATCCGTTCAGCATCGACACCCCCGGGATCGCGCGGTCCGCGCTGACCGTGGCGGCCGTGCGTGCCAACGACGTCCAGGCGACCTTCTCCTCCGAGGGGCCGACGGTGGAGAGTCGCGCGCTCAAGCCCGACGTGTCCGCCCCCGGCGTCGACCTGCTCGGCGCCAACGCCGGGGCCCGGGCAGGGGATCCGGACCTCTACCGGCCCGACTCCGGCACCTCGATGGCGACACCCGTGGTCGCCGGAGCGGTCGCGCTGCTGGCTGAGCAGCACCCGGGCTGGTCGGCTGACCGGCTCAAGGCCGCCGTCATGAGCAGCGCCCACAGGGCCGACTCGTTCGACATGGAGGATCCGTGGCGCACCGGAGCCGGCCGGCTCGACCTGGCCGCGGCAACCGGCGATCTGCACGCCACGACTCCGGCGGTCGACGTCGGCTACCTCACCCATCCCAACGACGCGGCACAGACCAGGCCGGTCCACCTCAGCAACGACGGCGACCACGCCGTCACGTTGACCGCGACCGACAGCTTCGTCGACGTCGACGGCAACCCGGCGTCCGCGGACGCCGTCGCCGTCGAGCCCGCTGTCGTCACGATCCCGGCCCATGACCAGGCGGTCGTCGACGTCACCGTCGACCCGGCCACCATCGCGGACACGATGTGGCGCGGGCTGGTCACCTTCTCCGACGGCGCCGAGGAGCGACTGCGCGTGCCCGTGGGTGTGTACGACGAACCCGAGTCCTACGACCTGGACATCCGCGTCCTCGACCGCAACGGCGACCCGTGGGACACCGATGCCGAGGCCGGACACCCCCACGCCGACCCGAGCCTGCAGCTCTTCGACCGTGCCAGCGGCCGGATGGAGCGCATCCACCCCGACGAGAAGGGCGAGGCCACCGTCCGCGTGCGACCAGGCGTGTTCAGCCTGTTCGGCCGGGTGTTCACCCCGGGCGCGACCGAGGACCAGACGACGATGACCATCGTCGGCACCACCGACCTCACCGTTGACGAGGACACCCGCCTCGTCCTCGACGCCCGACAGGCTCGCCCGCTGACCGCGCCGGTGGTGGCGGGGCACGACGTGAGTGTCGACGGGGCCGTGCTCCTGTACCGGTCGGGAACAGACGGCGAGTTCCCCACGGGCTACACCGAGGGCCTCGTGATCGCGCCGGAGGACGTCGCGGCCGGGCGGGTCTTCCACACCCCCGTGGCCTCGGTGAGCACCGGCACGTTCGAGGCCTCCGCCCGGTGGCTGCTGCGCGCCGAGCCCCAGCACGGTCCGGGCAGCGCCAAGGTGCTCGATCTGCTGGCCTCGACACGCGACTTCGGGGCCGAGTTGTCTCCGCGGCTCGATCACCGCGCCCAGCGGGACCTCGCGAGGGTCGACCACGTCGTGCACCCGGTGGGCCGCTTCGGCGCCCACGTGATGGGCAGCGTCGCGTGGACCACGGTCTCCAACGTCGAGACCGTCGTGCGGCAGGAGGTGCGTCCGCCGTACACCGACCGCGTGCTGACCAACGTCGACCCCGACCAGCGGCGCGCGACCTGTGTGTCCGTCGAGGCGAACAACTGGTCATCGGCGTGTGGCTCGGTTCCGACGCTGCGGGAGGGGGAAACAGCCGACGTCGAGATCGGCGGCGACCTTCACATCACCCCCACCACCGCCTTCCGGGGGCCTGAGGACCTCTTCGTCGCCGGGGGGCTCAGCGACGGCAGGCACCTGGGACCCCTCGGCATCACGACACCGGCCGGCACCATGGTGCTGCTCACCGCGAACGGCGAGGAGCTGGGCCGCTCGCGGGGAAGCGTCGGGGGCTTCGAGGTGCCGAACCGTCCCCTTCGGGTCCGACTGGACTACGAGCAGCCCATGACGGGCACGCCGCTCCACGTGGCGGCGCGCACCCGCACCGTGTGGGACTTCGTCACCGCACCTCCGACTGACATCAGCCAGCAGGGCACGCTGCCGTTGCCGCTCCTCGACGTCGACCACAATCCCGAGCTCACCCCGGACGGTGCCGCGCCGCGGCACGGCCCGCTCGTGCTGGCACCACGCTTCGACAGCCCCACCGGGCACACCCGGGTCAGCGACGTCCGCTTGTGGTGGTCTGCCGACGGGGGCAAGCACTGGCGGGCGGCGCCGGTACGCCGTCAGGGGGAGGCTGACTTCTCGGCGCGCCTCACCGGGAACGAGTGGCGTCGGGGCACGGACCTGTCGCTCCGCGTGGTCGGCCGCGACCAGGCCGGCAACCGCGTCGACCAGACCGTCATCGGGTTGATCCCGACGCCATGAGCCTCCCGGCGTGCATCCTGGTGAGCGCGCCGGGCAGGTCACTGGTCGTCGCCGCGGTGCCGGGCGCGGCGCTGGACGACCAGCCCGGCCTGGAACCGGGTTCGGGCGCCGAGGTCGGCCATCAGGTCGGCAATGCGTCGGCCGACGGTCCGGGTGGACACGTTCAGCTGGCGGGCGATGGCGGTGTCCTTGAGCCCGGCGGAGAGCAGTGCCATCAGCTGGGGGTCAGGACCCGGCCCAGCACCGTCGTCCTCGACGATCGGCAGCGCATCGCGCCACAGCAGCTCGAACAGCTCGTCGAGGGCATCGACCAGCGACGACCGGTGCACCACCAGCGCGCTGCTCAGCAATTGGTCTCCAGAGAGCGGCAGCAGCGCCGTACTCCCGTCGAAGACCGCCAGTTTCATGGGCACCTGCGGGTGGACGCGAGAGGCTACGCCCTCGTCGGCCACACTCAGCGCTTCGGGGAGCACGTCGACCTTCTCGAAGGAGTCGGAGGCGTAGATGGCGCGCACCGCGACACCGCCGGCGAGGAGGCTGCGGATCCGGTCGTGGGTGTCTGCGCCGTCGGCCACGTACGGCGGTCGGTCCAGCACCAGCAGCGACCGCTTGGTCCCCTCGACCAGCCCAGCGAAGCGGGCTGCGATGTCGTCGCGTCCGACCACGACCTCGACGAGGTTCTCCGGGCGATGCTGGTCCTGCACCCGCATCTCGCGGGCCAGGGATCGTGCGGCCGCAGCGGCCAGGTCGAGCTCGAGGCGTCGCTGGGCGACCAGGGCCTCGACCGCGGCGTCCGGACGTACCGGCACGAGGCAGTGCTCGTCGACCCTGGCCAGGAAGCCGAGCTCCTCCAGCTTCGCGACCGCCTCGTCGACCTGCTCGCGGTCGAGTCCGGTGCTGGTGGAGACCTCCGCCAAGGTCCGGCGTGGGACGGCGAGGACGGACCTGAAGACGAGCTCGTGCATCGGATCGACGCCCACTGCTTCCAGCACGTTCCCTCTCCTGCGTCCGCGAGCCGCTCGACGATCGGGCCCCTCAGGGGGCCGGCACGCCGCCGGGACTGGCCATGCGACCACGCCGGCGCCCCCGCGGTCAACGAGGTTGTGGCGGGGCACATTCCCAGGCTCTGCCCGCACCCTGTGTGATCAGTGATCGACGTGACCCTCGTCCCCACCGGGCGGCGCGAGCGTGCGGTCGACGCCTTCGCCTTCGTCGACGACCAGGAACTGGCCCATCAGACCCTGGTCCTCGTGAGCGAGGACGTGGCAGTGGAACATGTAGGGCCACTCAGAGCTCGCGTAGTCGGAGAACGACATGATCAGCCGAACCTCCTCATCCGGTCGCAACCAGATGGTGTCCTTCCACCCGGCCAGGTGCGGTGGCGGTGACTCGCCCTCGATGTCGAGGACCTGGAACTGCACGTCGTGGACGTGGAAGTTGTGGGTCGCCCCGTCCCGATTGGTCACCGTCCAGACCTCGGTGTCACCCAGGGTGACCACCTCGTCGACCCGGGACAGGTCCATGCTCTGGCCGTTGATGGAGTAGCCACTGATGTCGAAGCTGCGGGTTCGTTGCGCCTCTGACTCGTCCAGCCGCGGCACGTCGACGAGCGCGTCGGGCACCCCCGACGGTCCGGTCAGGCGGTCGGCGGCCCTGAGCTCCAGCACGTCGAGCCGGTCCTCACCGCCGGCCAGTCGGTCCCGGGTGTCGGTGGGTCCGCTCTGCAGCCGGATGGTGGTGTCCGGCTCGAGGCCGACCACGATCTCGGCGCGTTCGCCCGGCGAGAGCTGCAGGTGGTCGAGGGGCGTCGGCGACTCCAGCAGGCCGCCGTCGGTTCCGACCAGGGAGAAGCTGCGTCCGTCGTCGAAGACGAAGTTGTACGGGCGGGCGTTGGAGGCGTTGAGCAGGCGCAGCCGGACGGCCCTGGTCGTCACGTCGAGATAGGGGCCGGGCGTGCCGTTGACCAGCACCGTGTCGCCCACGACGCCGGCGTTCTGGAAGAACGAATGGCCCTCGTCCAGCGTGCCGTCGTCGTGGAACTTCTTGTCCTGGACGATCACCGGGATGTCGTCGATCCCGTAGGTGTGCGGCAGCGCGAGCCGTGACGACTCGTCGTCGTCGATCAAGAACATCCCGGCCAGCCCCCGGTAGATGTGCTGCGCGGTCTTCCCGTGCGGGTGCGGGTGGTACCAGAGCGTCGCCGCTGGCTGGTCGATCCTCCAGTGCGGTTCCCAGACGTCTCCCGGCTCGACCATCTGGTGCGGGCCACCGTCCATCTCGGCCGGCAGGTGCATGCCGTGCCAGTGCAGCGTGCTGACCTCGTCGAGCTCGTTCGCCACGCGGACCCGCACGGTCTCTCCGCGTTGCGCCCGCAGAGTAGGCCCCAGGTAGGCCCCGTTGATCCCCCACGTCGGGGTGGGCCCACCCTGGCCGAAGTCGGAGGTGCCCTGCTGCAGCGTCAGGTCGAAGGTGCGGACGCCGTCCTTCGTCGTCGAGGGAGCCAGCGGCGGGATGGCGAGCGGTCGGGCGAAGTCGACCTCCCCCACGGTGTCGATGTCCGCGGTCAGCAGGGTCACGCCGTACCACCCGGCGAGTGATCCGAGCGCCAGCGCGGCGACGGTCACCACCGCGAGAGCCCCTTTCAGCGCTCGTCTCGTCCCCCGCCTCATCGCAGATCACCCGCCGCCTCCATGGCCTCGGCCATCACGTGTCGCCGTACGGCGTCGATCCCGGGCAACACCAGGCTCGCCAGCGCGGCGATCCCCGAGCCGGCCACGGAGACCCAGGCCGCACTCGTGAATGCCTCACGCATCGAACCCGCGCCCTCGACGATGCCGAAGAAGACCACTCCGACCGCGGCGACGCCGAGGGCGGCGCCGACCTGCTGGAACGTGCCGAGCGCACCCGAGGCAGCACCGGCGTCGTTCGCAGGGACCGTCGCCAGGGCCACGTCGAGCAGTGGCACGACCAGCAGTCCCAGCCCCACCCCGGCCAGCCCCAGCGGCAGGATCAGGTCACCGGTCGCCAGCCGGTCCCCGTGGTCAGCCACCGCGGCGATCGACCACGCCATGCCTGACCCCTGGAGCAGGGCGCCGGCCAGCACCAGCAGCTTGCCGGCCTTCGAGGTGAGCGGCACCGCGACACCGGAGCCGAGGACGGCGCCCACGCTGAACGGCACGATGGTGAGACCGGCCCGCCATGCCGAGAATCCGAGCCCCGACTGCAGGTAGATCGTCAGGATCAGGAAGTAGCTGGCCACGCTCACCTGGAACGCCAGCTGGGTGACCAGCCCTGCGGAGAATCCGCGGTCCGCGAAGAGCGTGGTGGGCAACAGCGGCGCCCGGTCGGCAACTGTCCGGCGGCCCTGGTGCCGCACGAACAGCGTGAGCAGCACCGGTGAGCTCACGAGCAGCCCGACCGTCCACAGCGGCCATCCGAGCTGCCGCCCCTCGATGAGCGGGTAGACCAGCGCGAGCACCCCGGACATCACCAGCACGACACCCGCCACGTCGAGCCGGAGCCGGCGGGCCGAGCGCGTCTCGGGGATGAAGGCCAGCGTGCCGAGCACCAGCAGGAGCCCGACCGGGACATTGATCATGAACACCGACCGCCAGCCGGTGCCGAGGACGTCAGCGGTGACGAGCGCCCCGCCGACCAGTGGCCCGGCCACCGCCGCCAGGCCGGTGACGGCCCCGGCGATCCCGTACACCGCCGCTCGTTCCCGCGGCGAGTACAGCGCCTGGATGATGGCCAGCACCTGCGGCACCATCACACCGGCGAAGGCTCCCTGGGCGACCCTGAGCCCGACCAGGGCCGTCGCCGAATCGGCGAGTCCGGCCTGCAGCGAGGTGAGCGTGAAGCCGACGACTCCGATCAGGAACACCCGACGGCGACCCCAGATGTCACCGAGCCGACCGCCCGTGACCAGGGTCGCGGCGAAGGCGAGCAGGTAGCCGCTCACCACCCATTCGAGCTGCGCGGCGTCCGCGCCCAGGTCGGCCCGGATCGCGGGCAGCGCGACGTTGACGATGGTCGCGTCCATCAGGTCCATGAAGCTGGCGAACAGCAGCACGCTGACTGCTGCGACGCGGCTCCTGTGGTGTAGCGGTGACATGGCGCTTCTCCCGGTAGCATGTGGCTGTCGGGACATTCCCGTAATGCAAACATCCCGTATCGGGATGATCCCGATACGGGAATAGTACGGAAGGAGTGCCCACGTGTCCAGCGACGCGAGCGACCGGATCCAGCAGGCCTTCCAGGCCGCTCTGGTCAACGCCGTGCTCGGCAACGAGCGCATCGCGCGCGAATTCGGCCTCCTGCTCACGGATCTGCAGACCCTGCACCTCCTCGTGCTGCGGCCGGAGGTGCGCACGCCGAAGCAGCTCAGCGAGGTCTCAGGGCTGCCCACCAGCACGGTGACCCGCGTGATCGACCGGTTGGAGAAGGCCGACTACCTCCACCGCAGTGCGGACCCCGACGACCGGCGCCGGACCAACATCGACCTCGTCTCGGACAAGGTCGCAGCACTCGTGTCCCACTACGCGCAGTACGGCGAGGAGCTCGGCCGCGTCAACGCCCAGTTCAGCGATGCAGAACTGGAGACCGTGGCTCGCTACCTAGAGGCCACGGTCTCCACGTTCTGAGCTCGTCAGGCGGCAGGCGCGATGTTCTGGTTGATCCGGAAGAGGTTGCCCGGGTCGTAGGTGTTCTTGATCGACGCCAGACGGTCGTAGTTGGGGCCGTAGTTGTCGCGGATCCGGCTCTGGTCGTCGCCGGCCATGAAGTTGATGTAGCCACCCTCGCTGGTGTGAGGCTCGAGCGCGGCGTGGTAGTCGCGCACCCACCGGGTGTTGGCCTCGTTGTCGGCCGGGTCGGGCCACATACCCGCGATCACCGGGGCGAAGTCCGCGCCACGGTAGGCGAACGCGGTCGCGTCCGCCGCGACGTCGTGGACGGCGCCGTTGATCGGGTAGAGGTGCATGGTGGATTCCATCGCCGGCACCTGGGGCCCGTGCTCGAGGTGGGCGGCGATGACGCCGTCGGTGAGCTCGGGCAGGAAGGCGGCCTTCCAGTAGTGCTGGAGACCCTTCGGGAGCAGACCGTCGAAGGCGCTGTTCAGCGCCGGGTAGGGCATCCGGCCGACGTGTTCTGCCACCGGCTTCCCGACCGCGCGCAGCTCCCCCAACAGCGCCTCGGCGTCCTCGTCGCTGCCGTTGAAGCACGACACGAGCAGCGCGAACGGCTCGCCGACCCGGTCCTCGGGGATGAACGGCAGCGGCGGGGCGATCTGGAACGCCGGAAAGGCGCCCATGGCGCGCGGCGCCGCGCCGATCCAGTCCCGGTAGGTCCGGAACAGCTCCTCGGCGACGTCGAGCTCGAAGAACATCGGCCCGCCGTAGATCGTGTCCACGGGGTGCAGGTCGAACTCCATCTCGGTGACCACACCGAAGTTGCCACCACCACCGCGCAGCGCCCAGTACAGGTCGGGGTGCTCCGTCGCGCTGGCGGTCACGAAGCTGCCGTCCGCGAGCACGACATCGGCCGACCGCAGGTTGTCGATGGAGAGCCCGTGCGCCCTGGCCAGGTAGCCGATGCCGCCGCCGAGGGTGAGCCCGGCGACCCCGGTGGTCGAGATGATCCCGCCCGTGGTGGCCAGCCCGAAGCTGTGCGCGGCATGGTCGAAGTCGCCCCAGGTGCAGCCGCCCTGGACGCGGCCGATCCGGTTCACCGGGTCGATCCGGATCCCCTTCATCGGGCTGAGGTCCAGCACGATGCCGTCGTCGACGGTGCCGAAGCCGGGGACGCTGTGCGCGCCGGCGCGGATGGCGAGTGGGAGCCCGCTCTCGCGGGCAGCGTTGACGGCGATGCGTACGTCGGTGACGTCGGCCGCGCGCACGATCGCGAGCGGCTTCCGGTCGATCATCGCGTTGTAGACCGACCGGGCCTCGTCGTACTCGGGTGATTGTGAGGTGACCACGTCGCCGCGTGCGGCGTCGAGGATGGTGAGTGCTGGGGTGCCGTTCATGGTTGCTCTGCTTTCTCGATGGCGCTACAGGAATGGGCTTCGGAATGAGTGGGCTCAGGTGGAAGGCGCCGGACGGGTCAGCCGAAGACCCGCTTCGCGTGCTCGTGGAACTCACGCATCGGGGCGACCGGACCGATCTCGATGAAGACGGCGCCCTCGGACGAGGTGGCGGTGTGTCCCTCGGGCCAGAAGTAGATCTCGCCCGCACTCGCGGTCTCGACGGTTCCGTCCGCGTGCTCGAGTCGGAGCGACCCGTCCAGCACGATCCCCCAGTGAGGGCTCGGACAACGGTCGTTCGGAAGCCCCTTCAGGACCGGCCCGAAGTCGGTCCCGGCCGGAATCCGTGCGTGCCGGACGGCCATGTCACCCAGCTCGACGTACCTGGTCTCCAGGTCACCCTGGGCGACCTCGACGGGCAGGTCCTCGATCGGTGTTGCCATGGGGTGCTCCTTCACGGTTGACGTCGTCGGGAGCAGCGACGCTACGCACGGAGGATCGGGGGCGCCTGACCTGATCTGACCTCATCTGTCGAGATCCGTGGGGGTCAGATCTGACTATCTCCGCGGGCTCGGGATCGGGCTAGGGTCGATGAGGTGATGGAAGCTGCTCCGACGGGCCCGACGGGACCTGGGAGGAGTCGGACCGCGTTCGTCGGGCGCCGGGCCGAGATCGAGCGCCTCGAGGCGATCTGGGCGGCCGTCGAGGACGACCGGCGGCAGGTCGTCTTCGTGGGGGGAGAGCCGGGTGTCGGCAAGACGCGGCTGGTCGTCGAGGTCGCCGCGGCGCTGCGTGAGCACGGCGCCACCGTCCTGTGGGGTGCCTGCCACGAGGAGTTCAACACCCCCTACCGGCCCTTCGTCGCCATCTTGGAGCAGGCGCTGGCGCAGGCGCGGGTCGACACCCTGCGCGACATCACCCCCCAGGCTGCGGCCCCGCTCCTGCGTCTGACCACCGCCGCTTCCCAGCGCTGGCCGACCGCGGCCAGCCTCGCGTCCAGCGACGGTGACTCCCGGCCGATCCTGTTCGACGCGGTCCTGCGCGTGTTGCTGGCGGTGGCCGAGCAGAAGCCCACGGTGCTGATCCTCGAAGACCTCCACTGGGCCCCGGAACCGACCCTCGCGATGTTGTCCCACCTCGTCGAGTCCACGGCGGGAGAGCGGATGCTGGTCCTGGCCACCCGCCGGACCACGGCGCCGGACCGCACGGACGCCGTCAGCTTCGCCCTCGCTGACCTGCACCGCCTGGACGGAGTCGCCAGGATCGACCTCGTCGGGCTGGCCGCCGAAGACGTGGCCGAGTACCTCGTCCGGCACGCCGGGGTCTCGCTCAGCTCCGCGCGGGAGGCCGCACCGGTGCTGCGCGACCACACCGGTGGAAACCCCTTCTTCCTCCAGGAGTACTGGCACGACCTCGTGTCCCGGGGCGGTCTCGACGCGGTGCGTTCCGGGATCGCCCAGGCGCCCGTGTCCGTCCAGGACGCGTTGGCCCGGAGGCTGGCCGCCTTCGACGCCGCCCACTCGCGGGTGCTCGAGCTGGCCGCCGTGGCAGGCGAGGTGGTCGATCCCACCCTCCTGGTCCAGGCCAGTGATCTCGAGCCGGACGCGGTCCTCGAGGGGATCGACCTCGCCGCCCGTGCCGGGCTGCTGGTCGCGGACGCCGACGCGAGCGGATACCGGTTCGCGCACTCGCTGGCCCGCCAGGCCGTGCTCGACCAGATGACCACCACCGATCTTGCGGCGCTGCACGCTCGGGTCGCCGGAGTTCTCGAGCGTCGCGTGGGTGAGGACGACCCCGGGCTCGTGGCCCAGCTCGCCCACCACTACGTCCAGGCCCGGGCTCTGGGACACGGGGACAAGGCCGTCCACTACCTGGTGCTGGCAGCCCAGCAGGCGGTGCGCAGTCTCGCCCACAGCGAGGCGGCCGCACTGTACGAGCGGGCATCGCAGCTGCGCGTCGCCCACGGTCCGCCGCGGGTCGAGCTGCTCTCCGCGGCAGCCCGCTGCCACATGCACGCCGGCCACTTCCCGACCGCCCGGCAGATCTACGAGGACCTCAGCTCGGACCTGGACCCGCGGGTCCGGTTGCGTGCCGCCATCGGTCACGAGGACGCGTCGTGGCGGCCCTCGGAGAACGGTCAGCGGTCGTTGGTCCTGCTCAGCGAGGCCCTGCGCGCCGCCGGGTTGGCCGACGACGATCCGTTGACCGTGCGGGCGCTCGCCAGCATGGGGCGCGCGGCCTCCTTCACCGGTGATCGCGAACGCGCGAAGGCTCTCGGTGAGGATGCACTGCACCGGGCCCGCGCGATCGGTGACGCGGAGCTCACCGCGCACGCCCTCGGGGCGACCCTGTGGCAGGGGCTGACCCCCGACCTGGCCCCCCAGCTGCTGGCCCGGGCACTCGAGCTGCACGAGATCGGCGTACGCCTCGGCGACGACGACCACCTCGGGCGGGCAGCCTTCCACCGGGGTGGTTTCGCCTACCTCGTGGGTGACGAGCCCGCCTGGAGCAGTGCGCAACGCGATCTGACCGAGATCGCACTGTCACGCGGGCAACCCTTCTTCAGGTACGTCGCCGGCTGCTCCCGCTACACCCATCGCTACGCGGTCGGAGACTTCGCCGGGGCCGAGCACATCGTGGCCTGGCTCGATGACCAGTTCAGCCACGAGTTCGGGGGCGCCACTGAAGGATCGTGGGGCGTCCAGCAATTCATGCTGCGACGGGTCACCGGTGGCCTCGAGCAGGTCCGCCCCCTCATCACCGGTGACGAGAGCTACGGCGACCACTGGCTGCCGGGCCTGCTGGCGCTCTACACAGAGCTCGGCTTGTCCGTGCCGGCCGCCCGCCTCCTGAGGCACCTGTGCGACCGGCTCGACGACTACCGCTCCGGTGCCCAGTGGGCTGGCGTGCTGGCGTTCACCACGGAGGCGTCGGTGAGGCTGGGCGACGTGGTGACGGCGGCGGTGCTCCGCGCGTACCTGGCCGAGTACGCGGGTTCCAACCTGATGGCAGGCGCGAACGCTGCCGTCTTCGGCTCCGCCGACCGCTACCTGGGGCAGCTCGACTCGTTGCTGGGAGCGCCCACGGCCGATCAGCACTTCGAGCGGGCGCTCGAGATGGACCGGCGGATGGGCGCCGTCACCCACCAGGTGGAGACCCTCGCAGCCTGGAGCTGGCACCTGGCCCACCGCGGCGGGCCGACGGTCGGGCAGTCGTCACCCTCGGGGACCCGCCTCGCCGATGAGGCGCGGGCGCTGGCCCGGCGCATCGGTCATCGCCGGGTGCTCCGGGACCTCGACGCCGAACCGGCTCCCCATGCCGAAGGCGTCCCACTCCCGAACGGCCTGACCGAGCGCGAGGTAGACGTCCTCCGGCTCGTCGCCGAGGGCTTGTCCAACCGGGAGATCGGAGAACGGTTGTTCATCAGCTCCAACACGGCGGCCAACCACGTCCGCAGCATCCTCATCAAGACCGCTGCGCCCAACCGGACCAAGGCTGCTGTCTTCGCCACCGAGCACGGCCTGCTCTAGAGACGTTGCCCACTGCGGCCAGGGATCGGCTACATCGGTGCGAAGGAACCGTCCGGGGCCAGGGTTCCGGCGAGCTCCATGATCGCGTCGGCCGGGATGCCGGCACGGATGGCCGCCGAGCGGATCGCCTCGACGTCGTCGGCCTCGTAGAGGCAGAAGGTCTTGCGCTTGTCGGCGGACAGGAAGGAACTGAGCCAGCGCACGCCGGCCTCGTCGTTGATCCGGTTGATCGACGCAGCCGTCTCCGGCGCGACCTCCAACTGGTCGGCGAACTGCCGCTCCACCATGAATACGGGCATCCGGGTCCTCCTGTCATCACCGCCGAGCCTTCTCACGGAGGTCACCGATCGACGCCGACAGTCCCTCCAATGTAGACGCCTGTACGTGTCGGCACCTGAGCGCGCGTCACGACCGCGCTCGGGTGGGTCGCCCCGCAGCCCGGCGTACGAAGAGGACCAGGGTGATCAGGATCGCGGCGGCCAGCAACCACCAGGTGGCCGGGTTCGACGCCCAGCCGGGTGGCGCCGCCGCGGGAGGAACGGTGGCGAGTGCGGCTGAGGCAGCTTCGGTCGAGCCGGCTCGGCCTCGTGCCGAGGCCTTGCCGACGGCGTCGAAGGTGAAGGTGCCGATCACCGGGTGACCGTCGCTGCCCGTGATCCGGTAGGCCACCCGGTGCCGGCCGGCCGCCACCAGTGCGAGCGGCTGCTCCAGGGTCTGACCGGCAATCACCGGCTCGCCGGCGGTGACATCCGCGCCTGCCTCGTCGCGCACGACGACCTGGCCGGCTGCTGCCCCCAGGTCCTCGTTGAAGACCAGCACGAGACGTTCCGTCCTGACTGACACCGAGTCCCCTGCGCTCGGTGTACTGCCCACCAGGTCGGTGTGGGCCTGGGCCGGCGCGGGCCAGGCCACGCACAGAGCGATCACCCACAAGCCCAGCAGGTAGGCCCCCCTCGTGCGGTCGCCACGCAGGTGGTTTCGGAACGTCGTCATGTCTCACGCCTCCTCGGACCAACCATCGTTGAGTCGCCTTGGGCAAACCTTGAGGCCGCCACGCACGCATGGCGGTCACGACAGCATGGCGACCGCGAGCCGCGCCATGGGGTGCCCTCCCCGGGCCGCGTCCCGGACGCCGTCCGTCAGGCAGTGGGCCTCATCGCCCTTGGTCAGGTATCCGCACGCGCCGGCCAGCAGGGCGTCGCTCACCAACGCCCTGGTGCAGGTGGCACTGAGCATGATGACCCGGGTTTCCGGCAGCATCGCGAGCAGCGTCCGGGTGGCGGTGATGCCATCGACCCCGGGCAGATCGATGTCCATCAGGACGACATCGGGTTCCAACTCCTGGGCCAGCACCAACGCCGACGTGGCGTCGGCGGCGGCGGCCACCACCTCGATGTCGCGTTCCAGGGAGAGGAGGTGACCCAGCACCTCTCGCATCAACTGGTGGTCATCGACGATCATGACGCTGGTGACCATGGGGGACTCCTTCGTGGGGGCGTCACCCGAGGGTCGCGCGTCGACCTTGGGATTTGCTGGGTCAAGCGACCAGCTCCATCGGGAAACGAGCCACCAGTGAGGCCCCTCCCGTGGCACCGGAGCGCAGCTCCAGGCGGCCCCCGAAGTCGCGCACGGCGTCCGTGATCAGACGCAGTCCCAGATGACCCTCCTCCGAGCTCCGGCCAGAGTCCTCGCCGAGGCCTCGTCCGTCGTCGACCACGCGCACCAGGACGTGCCCGCGGTGGGTTCCCAGCTCGACGAGGACGTGGGTGGCCTCGGCATGTTTGACCACGTTCCGTATCGCCTCCCTGACGACCCGGTAGGCCAACCGGCCCGCGTCGAGTGGAATGCGCAGGTCCTCCTCGATCCGGATGTCAGCCACCAGCCCCGCACGCAGCGCCTCGGTCCGCACGAGCTGCTGCAGCGCGTCCCGCAGTCCGGGTCCCTGGAGATCGGGAGGGTAGATGTCGGTCAGCATGGACCGCAGCGCCTGCACGTTGCGGTGTACCAGGTCCGTGGCAGCCTCGAGGGTCGACCTGGCCAGCGCGGGGTCCCCACCGGGTTCGAGCTGGCGGGACGCGGTCGGCAGGGTGTATCCGAGACCGGCCAGCTCCTGGACGACCCCGTGGTGGAGGTCCTCCGCGATCCGTCGTCGTTCCAGCTCCGAGGCGAGCAGCGCGTGGCGCATCATCGTGGCCCGGTCGGCCTGCGCACGCTCCACCCGCCGGCTCAGGGACACCGCGAGCGGGAGCATCACGAGCAACAGGAGCACGGGCGCGCCGACGATCAGCGGGACGAAGGCGGCGACGATGGCGTCGGCGTTCTCCTCCATGGGCTCGGTGTCGAGGTAGGCCTCGAAGACCAGCGGCTCCCCGTCACGGTCGAACGCACCGACGTACACCTCCAGTGCCCAGCCGTCCTCGCGCTGCTCGGCGTTCTCCTCCCGGGACAGGTCGGAGAGCTCGGCGGTCGCCTGGGTGGTTCCGAAGAGCTCGACGACGTCGTTCGGCAGGTCGAATCGACGTCCGGTGAGCTCGTGCTGGTCTGACCAGATGATGCGTCCCGAGCTGTCCCACAGCTTCACGTGCCGGATGCTGCCGTCGCGGATCCGGCTGGTGAGCGCAGTGGTCAACGCTGCTGAAGCGCCGGGATCCCCCCGTCTGACTCCGTCGTCGACCAGCGGCGCGGCCAACTTGCTCGCGATCCCGACGCTCTGGCTGCGCGCCTCGTCGAGAGCCTGGGAGCGCGCGATGTTGTCGGCGAGCAGCAGGGTCGCCACCGTCAGCGCGGCGACAGCGACCAGGCTGAGAACAGCGAATCGTGCGAGCGCGCGGCGCACTGCCGCGTCCGGAGCGAACTCCTGACGGTCCGGCGCCTGGTCAGCCCTGTCGCGGCGCATCGATGAGTCCGTGCATGCCGGCCACCACGACGGCTTCGAGCTGGGAGTGCACTTCGAGCTTGGCCAACAGGGTCTTCACGTAGTCACGGCAGGTGTGCACCGAGATTCCCAGCTCTTGAGCGATGTCTCGCACGTGTCGCCCGTTGGCCAGCAGGACCAGCACCGCGTGTTCACGGGGGGTCAGCTCCGGCTTGGGATGGAGGGGCGAACCGACGGGCTCATCGACCACGAGGGTCCGGAGCAGCTCCGGGTGCACCACCAGACCGCCCGAGCGAGCGCCACGGAGACCGCTGAGGAGGTCGGGAAGCGATCCGTCCTTCGGCAGCAACGCGCACGCGCCGATCCTGGCCGCCCGTCGCATCACACTCGCGTCGGCGTGCGCAGTGAGCACCACGACCAGCAGGTCCGGCTGGTCGACGAGCAGCTGGGCTGCCACGTCGAGCCCGTCCTCGCGACCGAGGTCCACGTCCATCAGCACGATGTCGGGGTGATGCTCGGCCACCTGCTCTCGTGCCTGAGCGGCGTCATGGGCGGCACCGACGCAATCGAGGTCCGGCTCTGCGGCGAGCACCAGGATCACCAGGTCGGTGAAGGTGCGATGGTCGTCGACGACCACGATGCGCGCGGGAGTGTCCCGCACGCGTTGACTCTCGAACCTGTCCATGTACGCCCCCCGTACTGACGAGGAATTCATCATGCCAGCATCCCGATGACACGCCTGTGAAACGAGCGAACGCCGATGACCCGGCGCACGTGCAGTCCACTGCGATCCGGCATTCGGGCTCAGGCGACGGTGAGCTCCGCTGCCGCCGCGACGAGAGCGTGGTCCTCGTGGTTGAGCTCGACTCCCGGGACCGTCCCGAGCACCTGACGCAGCGCCCTCACAAGCATCCGCACCTCGTCGTGCACGTTGACATGTCCCACCACACCCCGCGCCGCGTGGTGACGCAGCATGTCGACGTAGAGCTCCGTGGTCTCCCGTGAGGGGTCCGTCCCGAGCTCTTCGGCGAGACACTGCCGCAAGTCGGCGTAGGAGCGGAGCGCCTCGGACCGACGACCCAAGGCGCACTGAGCCTGCATCAGGGATCGCCAGGCTCCCTCGGCGAGGGAGTCGTACTCGATCGCCAGCCCCGCCATCTGCATGGCCACATCGGGGCGACCCACCGAGAGCGCCATCGTCGCTCCCAGGCACGCCGCGGCGACCAGCTCCCGCTCGAACTGTTCGCGCTCGCTGATCGCCCATGAGGCATAGGGCTCGGTGGCAAGGAGGTCACCGGTCACCAGCTCCAGGGCCTGCTGGACGTTGGCCAGCGACGCCGCGACCCCGTCGTTCCCGGCACGCGCCGCGCGTACCAGGCTGCGGAACACGCCCAGGTCGACGACGACGACTGTTGGATCAAGCAGGTATCCGTGCATCACGGTGTCGATGCCGCTGCTGCGGGTGCCCCCGACTCCCATGCTGCGGCGCAGCACACTGACGTAGCTCTCGAGCGTGGCCACGTAGCACTTGGGCGGATGCCCGTTCCACAGGAGCTCGGCGAGTCGCTCCTTGGACACCGGTCTGCCGGCAGAGGTAGCGAGGATCTCCAGGATCTGGCGAGGCTTCACTCCCCCGAACTCACCGGCACCCACGACGCCGTGGGACGTTCTCGCCCTCGTGGGGCCGAACAGCTCGACCCGCAACGCGGCCGACTTCGGCACCTGCCCTCGAGGCTGTTCGTGGACCTGCGTGCTCATGGCTCCCCCTTGATGTTGTCCCCCCCTGGGGCTCCGCCCAGTGTCGGCAACGCGAGTTCTCAGCAACATCCGTCGTTGCGGGGGGGTCTATCCACCGAAAATTGAGGAGTCCGCGTGACGACTGGGGGGGTCGCGCTCCCCTGTGGGAACCCCTGGACACAACACGGGTCGCGCCCCGTTGGGGCGCGACCCGTGTTGCGGGGACCTGGAATCAGCGTCTGCGGAAGGTGAATCCGGTGTCGGATCCACCGAGGCTGCTGACCACGCTGACCGTGGTGGTGGCGGCGCTCGGTGTCACGTTCCCAGCGCCACGGAAGCTCCAGGCGCCCGCCCCGTCCACGGTGGGGTAGCCCAGGACGCGTCCGGTCAAGGAGTCACCCATGACCACCGCCACGCGCTGGCCCGCGGACAGACTCGAGGTGCCGCTCACACGCCACTCCCTCCCGGCCCGGAACTCTGCGGCCGTGATGTCCACGGACTCGGGCAACGGCGAGACGGTCACCTCGTCGCTGGAGGACTGCCCGCCCTGTCCGGTCACCGCCAGCTGCAGGACGACCGGGGCGTTGGTCGTGGTGTAGAAGGGGTTCGGACCGGTCGTGCTGGTCGGCAACGGCATCAGCGGCATCGTGAAGGACGGCGTCGCGGTGTCGGCTCCGGTGAGGTTCACCGCAGGTCCGCTCACCTGCGTCCACTCATGGTCGTCGGCGAGAGCGCTGGCCGTGCCGTCGAGGGTGGCTGTCGCACCACGTCGGACGGACTGGTCGGCTCCAGCGTCCGCGGTCGGCGCCGGCGCCGGGTCGTCCGGGTCCGGGGCCAGCACGGTCACGCCGACGACGGCGGGAGCGCTGGTGCCGGCCGGGCCGCTGACCACGAGCTCGAACTCCAGCGGCCCCATGTAGTCCGCGGGGGCGTTGAACGTCGCGACATCGCTGTCGGCCCCGTTGAGGTCGACCCGGTTCTCGTCGGTGTCCCCGACCTGCCGCCAGGCGTACGACGTGATGGTGCCGGTCGAACCGGTGCCGGTCAGGGTGACCCGCTGGCCGGGCGCCGCGTCGACGGGACTGGCGAACGCCGCCGCGATGGGAGCATCGGCCTGCATGCCCGCTCCCGATGCGACGACCGCCGCAGTGCCGGAGCCGCCCTTGTCAGACGTCACGCTCACCGTTGCGGTCGGCGCCACGGTGCTGATCTGGACTGTTCCGTTCACCAGCGGCTGACCCATCACCGACAGCGTCGCCGGTGTGGAGTCCTGGTCACTTGACGTCGCGGAGACGGTGAGCAGGTCCGCATCGGCGTCGTAGGTCGCGGCATTGATGGTCACGATGTCGGTCAACGCGACCTGCTTCTGCGCGACCGGCTTGTCGCCGACGTTGGCCACCGTGATCGACCTGCCGTCGGGAGACTGGTCGATGGCGTAGCGCCCGTAGTAGACGCCGCGATCTCCCTCCATGCCGGTCTCGATGAAGCCCAGGCCGGCGTCGAGCACGTGGATGGACTGCCCTGCGTCGGAGCTGGCGTGGACGTCGATGAATCCGGTGTCGTCTGCTCCGACGCTGTAGGTCGCCGCCTGGACGTCGACCCCGGCGTTGGTGGCGTACCGGCCCTGGATGGTGAAGAGATCGGTCCGAGCCAGCTCGGTCCACGTACCGTCGGCCTCCCTCCGCTCGACGGAGACGTAGTTGGTCCCGTACGGGCTGCCGATCACTTCGTGCTCGACGCCGGGGTCTCCGACGTAGCCGGCCGGCGCTGCCGGGGCCACGTCCGGGTCCCACTGCAGGAACGGACCGATCCGGCTGGCGATCGCCTGCCCGAAGGCTCCAGGCGTGGTGCCGATGTCTTGTGTGTAGTTGATCCCGCCCACGGCGTCGAACTCGTCGACACCGTAGGGGTGGGTGACGCGGTACGTACCGTCGGCGATGTCCTTGTCCCGGATCCGCACCCGACCGAAGACCATCTGGTCGCCATCGACGACCTCCTCGGCGGCCCAGGCCCCTTCCAGGTCCAGGCCCACGCCCATGTCGACGCCGTTCCCGACGACCTCGGTGCCGGCGAGCTGGTAGAAGAACTCCCCCGGGAAGTTGTCGGGGTAGGAGACCGGTGCATCCGGGTCCGGCACCTCGTCGGCCAACGTGGCGCAGAGCGGGTCGTCGAGAGTGACGCAGGCGTCGAGCCGCACGCCATTGCTGTCGCGGTACCACGCTGGGAATCCGTGCTCGGCCGTCGGGCCTGCCTCGACCAGCTGCCCGGCACGTACCTTGAGCGAACCGTCGGGTTGGGTCGGCGGGACCGGCACCCCCTGGGCGCTCGAGCCGATGCCGAGCATGAGGACGGTCGCGACGATGGCACCTACCCGGCGCGATCGGTGGCCGGGTCCACGCAGGTGCGCTTCCCGGCCCGGCTGACGTTGCGTTGTTGCCATGATGCTCAACTCCTCCGTCCGGCAGTACCGGATGGTCGATGGACGCGGTCAGCGTCCATGCGGCACCTTGGGTTTTTCTTTGGCCGTCCGAGGTTTCCCCAAGGCTCACGCAGCAGGGTCGGGTCATGGACGTCGCCGTCATCCAGACTCCAGAGCCTGCCGGCCAAAGCCGTGCCGGCGTGCCCCTTCGTCGGCGCTCACCGGTGCCGGTGATGGTCATGGCGGTGGTCACTGCCGTCTGCGCGTGCCTGGTGGCTCTCGCGCTGGCCGGCGGCGGTCCGCAGCCCGTTCCACTGGGACTGGCCGACCCCGGCCCCATCGTCGGGTGGGGCCTGCGCCTCGCGAGGCTCTTCGCGCTGCTCGGCGCGGTCGCGACGGTCGGCTCGCTGATGGTGGCGGCAGTCCTCGCGTCAGCCGGCGACCCGCAGCTGAGACAGCGAGCACTCCGGCGCACGGCCCGTGCGGCCTGGAGCTGGGCCGCCGCCGCGTCAGCCGTGGTCGTGCTCACGGTGTGTGACTCGGCGGGCGTGACGCTGTCCGCGCTCGATCGTGACGTGCTGCTCGCGTGGAGTACCAACGGCCAGGTGCTGGCCGCACTCGTGGCGGCGGTGGCAGCAGGTCTGGTGGCCGTCGCCGCGGCACGGATCAGCTCCGTACGCGCGGCCAGGCTCCTCCTCGCCGTCGCCCTGGTATCCGCGCTCCCCGTCCCGCTGGCCGGGCACGGAGACACGGACGGCACCACCGGCAGTCTCGTCGTGCACGTGGTGGCCGCACTCGTCTGGACGGGCGGGCTCACCGGTCTGGTCCTCCTGCACGACGACGACACAGCCCTGCCCGCAGCCGCCTCGCGGTTCAGCATCCTGGCGCTGGGCGCCTACGCAGCGCTCGCGGGCTCAGGCCTGCTCGCCGTCTCCTCGGTGGTGAGCCTCTGGGGCGAGGGTGCTGCGGACGTCTGGGCCAGTGGGTACGTCGCCGTGGTGGCCGCCAAGGTCGCCGTGCTCGCCGCGCTCGGCGTCGTGGGCCACCAGCACCGCCGCCGTACCCTGCCCCTGCTGGCTGCCGGAGATCCGCACGCGTTCCGGCGTCTGGCCGCGGTCGAGCTCGTCGTCATGGCCACCGGGATCGGGCTGGCGGCCGCGCTCGCCCGTACGCCGTTGCCGGTCGCGTCGGGCGGCACGGCCACTCACGGTGACGCGGCCGGTCTGGAGGCGCCGTCGCTGACGTCGCTGGCCACGACCTGGCGACCTGATGCGCTCATCCTGGTGATCCTCGGGATCGCGCTCGCGACCTACTTCGGTGGTGCCCGCCGGTTGCGAGCTGCCGGGATCGACTGGCCGCGGCGTCGGACCGTGAGCTTCGTCGCCGGCGTCGCCGTCGCCCTGGTCTTCCTCTGTTCCGGGGTGGCCGTGTACGCCTCGGCGCTGCTCAGCGTCCATCTGGCCCAGGTCCTCGTTGCCCTCCTGGTGGTGCCCCTCCTGCTGCTCCTCGGACGGCCCGTGACGTTGGCGCGCGTCGCCGGTGGTGCCACGTTCCCCGCCGGCCTCGCGCGGCACCTCGGCAGCCCGGCGACCGGCGCCGTGGCCACCTGCGTCTTCCTCACCGTCCTGCACCGCACCTCGCTCGTCGAGCACTCCCTGGGCTCTTCGTGGTGGCACCTGGTGGTCATCGCGACGGCGATCGGCTGCGGGCTTGCACTGCTGTGGCCCGCGCTCGGCGGCGACGACGTGCCGAGTCCTCGCAGCACCTCCGAGCGAGTCGGTTGGCTGGTGGCGGTCGCGGTCGGCCTGGCCGTGCTCGGCGCCCAGCTCCGTGTCGACGACCGACTGCTGGCAGCCGACTGGTTCCTCGAGCTGCGCCTGGGCTGGGCGGATCCGAACGCGGACCAGCAATGGGCAGGAGTGGTGCTGCTGACCGCAGCGGGCGCGCTCGCGCTGGCCGCACTCGGGTTCGGCAGGCAGGCCGTGGCCGACCAAGAACCAGAGACAGCTCCGCTAGAGCGGCCACACGCGTAGCAACACCCTCCCGAGAATGTCCTCAGACGACAGCGACCCGTAGTCGCGCGAGTCCACCGAGTTGCCCCGGTTGTCGCCCATCACGAACACGTGGTCGGCCGGCACCACGAACATCCGGGTGTAGTAGCCGTCGACCGTGGCGGGATCGACCCACGGTTCCTCCACCGGCTCACCGTCGACGTGAAGCACCCCGTCGAGGACCACGACCTCCTCCCCAGGGAGTCCGATGACTCGCTTCAGTGCACGCCGACCCTCGGCCGGGTCGCGGAACACGATCAGGTCCCCCCGGTTCAGCTCCGCCGGGTCGGGCTTCCAGCGTGAGACGAGCACGATGTCCCCGACGTCCAGCGTGGGCGCCATGCTGGCCGACTCGACCCGGACCGGGACGGCGACCGTCGTACGGAGCCCCCAGACCCCGAGCGCGAGCACGAGCACGAGCACGATCCTGGCCCAGCGTGGCCGGGAGCGACGCGGGGCGGGCAGCGCCGGAGCGCTCACCGTCTGCACCGATCGCCCCCGACCGGACGTCACACCGGCGGGGCGGAGTAGACGGGATGGTTGACGTGCCCCGGAGAGAGGTCGACGGAGCCGTCACTCGCCGCCACCAGGAACTGCAACATCATGTCGTGGTCCTCGTGGGTCAGGTTGTGGCAGTGGACCATGAAGCGCCCTCCCCGGTCGGCGGACGCACCCGCCTGACCGGTGGAGCGACCGTCGGGATAGTGGCTCGGAGCCAGGACGTAGTGCACCAGCACCTCGATGATCTCGCCCTCGCCGACGTAGACGACGTCCTTCGGTCCCTTCTCCCACGGCTGGACCCGCCCCGCCCCGCCCTTGCGGCTGAGGATGCGGAAGTCGACCAGGTGGATGTGGAGCGGGTGGAACCAGCCTCCCGACTTGTTCTCGATGCGCCAGATCTCGACGTCCCCGGGTCGCGGCGCGCTGCCGCGCTCATCGGCGAACACGTTGTAGTGCGCTGCCTGGACGTCATCCCAGGTCATGCCGTTGATCATGTACTCGTTGGTGTCGTCGTCATGCTCGAGGTCGATGTCGCGGGTGCGCCGTGACGCGGAGGTGGGGATCGACATGACCGGGTGCAGCTGGTCGGCGGGAGGTGTGACGACGGCGTTCCACCTGGTGTCGGTCGGCTCGGTGACCACCCGGAACTGCATGACCTTGTTGGTGTAGATGAAGTCGCGGTTGTTCTTGTTGCTGGAGTTGCGCAGCTCGACCCGGTCGCCGACCTGGCAGTCGCCGAAGTCGACCATCAACTCGTAGCGTTCGGCCGCGGCGTGTCGGTAGCTGGTGATGCGTTGCGGCTCCATGACGCCTCCGTCGGTCCCCACGACGTACGTCGGAAGCGCGGCGCCGGTTCGAGTGTTGACGAACGTGAGATTCATCGAGCGGGACAGGGTGGCCATCAGGATGCGCAGGCGGTAGAACCGGCGCTCGACGTTCAGGTAGGGCCACGGCGTGCCGTTGACCGTGATCACGTCGCCGTACAACCCGTCGTGATCGCGGTCCATGAAGGCGAGCGACCCGTCCTTGGCGAACATCGCGTCGCCGACGGTGAGGGCGACGTCGTAGGCGCCCTGCGGAAGGTTCTCCTTCTCCCAGGGAGACTCGATGTGGTACTGCGCCACCAGCCCGCTGTAGACGTTCTGCGACGTGTAGTGGACGCCGTGGTCGTGGTACCAGATCGTGCGGCCGCTCTGGAAGTTCGGGTACCAGTAGTCCTTGTAGTGACCGGGTCGGGTGACGTCGTCGGCGTACCCGTCGTACTGCGGCAGCGACGCGGAGCCGTGCAGGTGGACCGAGGTGGCCACCGGCGTCCCGAAGGTCGGGTGGATCGGGGGCAGGTCGTTGTGGATCCGCATCCTGACGCGGCTGTCCTGGTCGACCTTGATGAGGGGACCGGGCACCGAGGGGCCGGCTCCGGGCGGCCCGTATCCGAAGAGCAGCGTCTTCGGGGCGCCCGGGTCGAGGACCTGGACCGGCGCAGCACTCTCGGTGAGCTCGTAGAACAGATACTCGCCGTACTCGTCGGTCTTCGTCACCGGTGCCAGCGGCACCTGGACCGGAAGTGGCCGGGCAAAACGCGCTGGCTTGGGCCCGGCACTGATCCAGTCCTTGGTGCTGGCCGCCTCTCCCAGGGGCACCGTGAGCCCCAGCGCTGTCATCCCGGCCCCGAGACCACCCATCTTCAACGCGTTCCTGCGCGTCAATTCGGTCATGGCCATCCCTCCGCGACGGCCCGAGCACGTCCATCGATCTGAGGACTCCGAAACTGGCCGAAGGACCTTGGAAATATCTTGCGGCGGGCGAACCGGTGTATACCGGTTGCCGGGCTGGCACCCGGCGAAGTGACGTCGAGGACGGGTGCGGGATCAGGCCATCGTCGGCAGCCTGGAGAGCGAGTGGGCCAACGCAGCCTGGATGTCGGCGTCCTCCCACCGGTGGTCGGTGACGTTGCCGGACAGATAGGCGTCGTAGGCGGGGAGGTCGAGATGGCCGTGCCCGCACAGCGCGGTCACGATCACCGTCTCTTCGCCGGTCTCCTTGCACCGCAGCGCTTCCTCGATGGTGGCCGCGAGCGCGTGCGTCGGTTCGGGGGCGGGCACGATGCCCTCCGTGCGGGCGAACTGCACCCCGGCGGCGAAGCACTCGGTCTGCGGCTTGGCGACCGCGTCCATCTCGCCGGTCTCGTAGAGGTGACTGATCAGCGGGCTCATCCCGTGGTAGCGCAGGCCGCCGGCATGGATCGGATCAGGCACGAAGTCGTGGCCCAGGGTGTGCATCTTCATCAGCGGCGTCATCCCTGCGGTGTCCCCGAAGTCGTAGGCGTAGGTGCCCTGGGTCAGCGAGGGACAGGCAGCCGGCTCGACCGCCAGCACGCGCGGGTTCATCCGGCCCTGCCACTTCTCCCGCAGGAACGGGAACATCAGCCCGCCGAAGTTCGAACCGCCACCGGTGCAACCGATGAGGAGGTCCGGGGTCTCGCCCGCCTTCGCGAGCTGCAGCAGGGCCTCCTCGCCGATGATCGTCTGGTGCATCAGCACGTGGTTGAGCACGCTGCCGAGCGCGTAGTTGGAGGTCGGGTCCTGGGCCGCGACCTCGACCGCCTCACTGATGGCGATGCCCAGTGACCCCGTCGAGTCGGGGTGCTCGGCCAGGATGCTTCGGCCGGCCTCGGTCAGCTCCGAGGGGCTGGGGTGCACGGTGCCGCCGAACGTCTCGATCATCATCCGCCGGTACGGCTTCTGGTCGTACGACGCCCGCACCTGCCACACCTCGCAGGCCAGGCCGAACTGGGCGCATGCGAACGCCAGCGCGGTGCCCCACTGGCCGGCTCCGGTCTCCGTGGTCAGCCGCTTGATCCCGGCCCTGGCGTTGTAGAACGCCTGCGGAACTGCGGTGTTCGGCTTGTGCGACCCGGCCGGCGAGACCCCTTCGTACTTGTAGTAGATCCGCGCCGGCGTCCCCAACGCCTTCTCCAGCCGGTGTGCCCGATAGAGGGGGCTCGGTCGCCAGAGTCGGTAGACGTCGAGCACCTCCTCGGGAATGTCGACGTACTGATCGGTGGACACCTCCTGCAGGATGAGGTCCATCGGGAACAGGGGCGCCAGGTCGTCCGGGCCCACCGGTTGTCCGGTCCCCGGGTGCAGCACCGGCGGAGGTGGCGTCGGCAGGTCGTGCAGGACGTTGTACCAACGCGTCGGCATCTCACTCTCGTCGAGCTCGAACTTGTGCTGCTGCACCTGCGACATGGCGGCTCCTGACCTCGCGACGGCTGGTCGTCCCGACACTAGTGATGTTGCGGTCCGCGGTGCCACTGGTTCCCGACGGTGAAGACGGTCATGCCTGCGCCAGGTAGTCGACGATGGCTGGCACAGCACCCCGGGCGCTGCGGCCCGAGCCCAGCAACGTCGCCGACGCGGGGCCGGTCCAGTCGCCGTACCCGACCAGGAACAGGCGTGGCTCTCCTGCCGCCTGGGTGCCGGAGGGGCCGCCGGTGGCCACGTGCCCGTGGCGGTCGCGGAGATGGAGCCCGGAGAGGTGGCCAAGCGACGGCCGGAAGCCGGTGCACCAGATGATGGCGTCCAGGGGCTCTTCGGTGCCGTCGTCCCAGGCGACACCGGCCGAGGTGAGCCTGGTGAACATGGGGCGCGCGGTGAGTACGCCGCGGTCACGGGCGTCACGGACGCTGGCGACGACCACGATGTCACCGAGACCGCCGACGCCGGGATGGTCGCCTCCTCCTTGCTGCGCGAGCACCCGCTCGGTGGCGGCCGCGAACAAGGCCCGGCCGTCGACGTCGTCGGGAAGCAGCCGGGGCTCACTCGGCGTGAACCACACGGTGTCGGCGACGTGCGAGACCTCGGCCAGGATCTGTGCCGCGGAGTTCCCGCCACCCACCACACCCACCCGCTGACCGGCGAACTCCGCTGGCCTGGAGTACCCGACGGTGTGCCGCTGCTGACCGCGGAACAGCGCAGCCCCGGGGTAGGCCGGCCAGAACGGTCGGTCCCACGTCCCGGTCGCCGAGACCACCACGCGTGCCGAGACCTCGAGGCCGGGAGCGGAGGCGAGCAGCCGCCCGTGGGGGTCATCGTCGGCGCGGGTCACCGAGCTGACCCGGTGCGGCCGCAACGGCGCGAGGTCGTACCGCTGCTCATAGGCGGTGAGGTAGTCGACGACGTGCTGGCGGGGCGGGAAGCCGCGTGCGGCGTCGTCCCACGGCGGCATCATCCAACCGGGCAGCGAGGAGACCGACGAGGGTGAGAAGAGGCGCAGCCCGTCCCACATCGACGGCCACGCTCCCCCGGGTCGTGGGTTGGCGTCCACGATCACGAAATCCGCACCCGGGACGAGTCCGGCGCGACGCAGGTAGTACCCGGTCGCCAGTCCGGCCTGCCCGCCGCCGATGACGGCCACGTCGACCTCACGCCTCACCGGCGCCGATGGCATCTGGAGACTCAGTTGATCTCGCTACGGCGTTCGAGCAGGACCGTGTCGCGCCACACGCCGTCGAGCTGGGCGATACGGGTCCGCACGGCCAGGGTGCGGTAGCCGGCCGAGTGGTGCAGAGCCAGGCTGGCTCGGTTCTCCGGGAAGATCGAGGTCTGCAGGGTCCACATCCCGACCTTGTCGGCCTCCATGACCTGGGTGTAGAGCAGCGCCTTGCCGACACCCCGGCCGCGCGCGGACCCGGCGACGTAGACCGAGGTCTCCCCCACTCCGCCGTAGCAGTCGCGTTTCGAGACCGGCATCACCGCGGTCCAGCCGACCACCTCACCGTCCAGCTCGGCGACCCACGCCATCCCCGGCAGCCAGGCGGCCCGCAGCTGTGCGGCGGTGGGGAGCTTGGTCTCGAACGTGGCGTTGCGGGTGGCGAGGCCCTCGTCGTAGATGCCGAGCACCACGGGCATGTCCTCGTCGGCGACCGGTCGCGTGGTGACGTCGGCCGGGAGGTCCTCGGGACAGCACGGAGGCGAGGACAGCGTGCCCATCACGACGTCGGCCGCGTGTGGCAGGCCGGTGCAACACGCCGCGTTCACCGACACCATGCTGGAGGTGCCGACCTTGTCGACCACGACGAAGCCGACCCTCTTGAGCACGTCGACGTGGTGGGAGCAGGTGGACTGGCTGACCGCCAGGACCTGCGCCAGGTCGCCGATGCGCATGGCGCCGGCCGACGAGGTCGACAACGCGTGCAGCAGCCGGACGCGCGTGGGGTCGGCGAGGAGGGCGAACCATTCGGCGTAGTTCTCCGCGTCGACCTTGGTGAGGCTCGGCGATGAGCCCGTGGCGTCGGCGACCGGTGCAGTGGTCATGTCGACAGGGTACCTTGCATTCATCGATGTGGGTCGATACAGTCAACCTTCCATCGACATCCGTCGATGTCTTGAATCGTCGTTGAGGAGCGAGCAATGCAGCACCCCGTGGTCATCATCGGAGCCGGCCCCATCGGCCTGGCCGCCGCCGCCAACGCCGCCGAGCGCGGCCTGGACTTCGTCGTCCTCGAAGCCGGCCCCGATGCCGGCGCCGCCATCGGGGAATGGGCGCACGTGCGGTTGTTCTCCGCATGGCGGGAGCTGATCGACCCCGCTGCGCGCCGGCTGCTCGAGGCCAGCGGCACCTGGAGCGCGCCGGACGATGACACGTACCCGACCGGTGGCGAGTGGCGGGAGGCCTACCTGGCTCCGCTGGCCGGCCTGCTCGACTCCTTCCCGGCAGGCGCCGTCCGCTACGACACTCGGGCGGTCGGGGTGAGCCGCGCCGGACGGGACCTGCTCGTCGACTCCGGCCGTGAGACCGACCCGTTCGCCGTACACGTCACGTCCCCCGCAGGACACGAGCGGCTGCTGGCGAGCGCCGTCGTGGACGCGTCGGGCACCTGGACCCGGCCGAACCCGTTGGGCGCCGACGGCTACCCGGCGCTCGGCGAGCTCGAGAACGCCGAGCACATCACCTACGGCATCCCCGACCTCAACGATCCCGCCGTGGCCGCCCGCTACGCCGGCAAGCACATCGCGGTCGCCGGCAAGGGCGCCTCGGCCCAAGGCGTTCTCATCGGCCTGGCCGGGCTCGCCGAGCACGACGCCGCGACCCGGGTCTCCTGGCTGCTGCGCCGTCCCAGCGTCGGCGACGCGTTCGGAGGCGGCGACAACGACCAGCTTGAGCAGCGGGGCAAGCTCGGGCAGGCCGCCAAGGCAGCCGCCACAAGTGGCGTGGTCGCCAGCGTCACCCAGTTCCGCACCGAGTCGGTGACGACCCAGGACGACGGTCGGCTCACGGTGACGTCGGCCAACGGGCAGCAGGTCAGCGACGTCGACGAGATCATCGTGGTCACCGGTTTCCGGCCCGACTTCGGGTTCCTCTCCGAGGTACGACTGGACCTGGACCCCGCACTCGGTGCCGCCCGGGTCCTGGCCGAGCAGATCCACCCCGACCACCACTCCTGCGGGGACGTGGCGCCCCACGGCTATCGGGAGCTCTCCCAGCCCGAGAACGGTCTGTTCCTGGTCGGGATGAAGTCGTACGGCCGGGCGCCTTCGTTCCTGGCGATGACGGGCTTCGAACAGGTTCGCTCCGTCGTGGCCGCCCTCGACGGAGACCTGGAGGCTGCGGGTCGCGTGGAGCTGGTGCTGCCCGAGACGGGGGTGTGCAACGGCGCCGGCACCTTCGACGCTCCCGACGCCGTCGCTTCGGGCGGTGGCTGCTGCGCACCGTCGGCACAGGTGGAGCCCCAGCTGGTCACGTTGGGCCGCTCCGGCCAGTGACCTGCTGCGGGGAGAGCTCGACGCGGTGAAGCACGCCACGACCGACGCCGACGAGGGCGCCCGTCAGCCCGGCGCCCTCGAGGTCGCCGGGCTGCGGCGCGTGGTCATGGTGCTCAGCACCGTTCAGATCGTCTCGTGGGGCTGCCTCTACTACGCGTTCGCGGCACTCCAGTCCTCCATCACAGCAGAGACCGGCTGGTCGAGCGTCGCCGTCACCGGTGCATTCTCCCTGTCGCAGTTCGTCTCGGGAGGTGTGGGCATCTGGGTCGGGAGACACATCGACGACGTCGGCCCCCGCAGGGTGATGACGGCGGCATCGCTGGTCGCCGTCCCCGGTGTGGCCACGATCGCCCTGGCGCCGAACCTGACCGTGTTCTACGCAGGCTGGGTGATGACCGGCGTGGCGATGGCCGGGACCCTGTACCCGCCCGCCTTCGCCGCGCTGACCCGCTGGGGCGGGGAGCACCGCGTGCGGGCCCTGACCACGCTGACCCTGGTCGCCGGACTGGCGAGCACCGTCTTCGCGCCACTGGCCTCTGCCCTGGACGACTGGCTCGGGTGGCGGCAGGCCTACCTGGTGCTCCTCGGGGGACTCGTCCTGGTCACCGTCCCGCTGCACTGGTGGGGCCTGAACCACCCCTGGCGGAGCGCGTACGACGCCGTCGAGGGCCGCGGCGCGGTGACGCACGACCGGGTTCAGATCGCGACGGTCGCCCGGAGCACCCCGTTCCTCCTGCTGACCCTCGCGAACGCCCTGACCGGGCTGGCGGTCTTCGCGGTCATCATCAACCTGGTTCCGATGCTGGTCGAGCAGGGCATGAGTCGAAACCTCGCGGCCCTCGCGTTGGGCCTGGGAGGCGTCGGCCAGGTGGCGGGCCGGCTTGGGTACGCGCGATTCGCGGCGGCCACGTCGGTCACCTCACGGGGTGTGCTCGTCGTCGGCGCCGTGGCAGTCGCCACGGCCGCCCTCGCGCTGGCACCGGCCTCCGTGGCGCTGCTCATCGCGCTCGGGATGGTGCTGGGGCTGGCGCGCGGCGTCTACACCCTCGTCCAGGCCACGGCGGTGACCGACCGGTGGGGACCCGCGGCGTACGGCACGCTCAACGGCATCCTGACCGCGCCGGCACTGGTCGCCGCCGCGATCGCCCCGTTCGCCGGCGCAGCCCTGGCCCAGCTTCTCGGCTCCTACGCCGACGCGTTCCTGGTCCTGGCCGGCCTGGCGGCCGTCGCGGCGGTGCTGATGCTCGGCGCCACACCGAGGCCGCACGTCGAGCCCCGGCTGGATGAGGCTCCCGCGGCTCGAGGGGGCAGACGTGTCGACTCATCCAGGGTGGTCAACCTTCAGCTGACGAGTCCTCGCACCGGGAGCATGAAGGTGCACAGGGCGGTGGTGGCGCACACGTAGAGCACGTTGTTCCCTGCACCACCGAACTCGACGTGCGACGCGGCGTCGGGGAGTCGGATCTTGCCCAGCAGCGAGCCGTCGGGGTCGTAGCAGTGCACGCCGTCGAGAGCGCCGATCCAGATCCGGCCGTCCTCGTCGAGCGCCATGCTGTCCAGGCTCGGGGCGGCGCCGTGGACGAAGGTGTCCCCCTCGGTCAGCGCGTCTCCGTTCCATCGGAACCGCTGGATCGTGCTCGCCCGACTGTCCGCGACGTAGAGCCACTGCTCGCCGGGGGCGAAGGCGATCCCCGTCGGCCGCTCGAAGCCGTCTGCGACACGGTCGACACGCAGGTCCGTGGGGTCCACCCGGTAGACGAAGCTGCCGCCCTGCTCCTCGGCGGCCCGTCGCCCCTCGTAGTGACCGCCGATCCCGTACGGCGGGTCGGTGAACCAGATCGCGCCGGCATGATCGACCACCACGTCGTTCGGACTGTTGAGCGGTCTGCCCGCGTACGAGTCGGCGAGCACCGTGATCGACGCATCGTGCTCGGTCCGCACCACGCGCCGCGCACCCTGCTCACAGGTGATCAGGCGACCCTCGCGGTCGTAGGTGTTGCCGTTGGGGAACCCGGCCGGCTGCCGGAACACGCCCACCCCACCGGTGACCTCGTCCAGGCGCAGCAACCGGTTGTTCGGGATGTCGCTGAAGACCAGCACGCGGGCGGCGGGGTTCCAGGCTGGTCCCTCCAGCCAACGCCCGCCGTCCCACAGCACGGTCCACCGCACGTCACCCTGCAGGCTGCGGAACCGCGGGTCGTGCACCTCCCACGGATCGGCGATCTCGTCGGCGCGCACACGTCGGGCGAGTGGCTGGTCGGATGTCATGGGTCGAACCTCGTCTCGTTGCATTTCGTCTCGTTGCATCTCGTCTCGTTGCATCTCGTCACCGGGCCCGATCAGTGCGTGGGGATGTCTCGGGTCCGGAAGGCTCCCAGCGCGACCGCCGAGAGAACCAGCGCGGCGGCGAGCGCACCGACCAGGGCAGTCGGGTTCGCCTGCTCCAACGGGACTCTGCCGGTCCACGTCATCGGCGAGACGTTCTGCAGCCACTGCGGCACCTGGAGGGTGTCCCCGAGCACGGCGACCACGCTGACGACGATGAAGACCACCCAGGCGATCCACACCCGACCCGGCCGGAATCCGTAGAGGGCCACGGCCAGCGCCAGGAGAACGAACGCGGCTGGCAGATACCCGAGTGCTGCCCCCACCAGGCGCCAGGTCTGAGTGGTGTCGCCAGTCGAGATCGAGTTGCTGATCCCGAGTCCGAGTCCACCGGCCAGTGCGATGACGCTCGTCCCGACGGCGAGAGCGGCAGTGTGTGCGGTGAGCCACGCCTGGCGGCTCCGCTCACCGGCGAGCATGGTCTCGAGCCGCCCCCGGCTTTCCTCCTCAGCCGCCCGAGCGACTCCCGAGACCGCGAATCCTTGGCAGACGAGGGCGATCACCATGACCACGAACGAGACGAAGGCGTTCGACGCGGCGCTCCCGGCGCCCAGGACGTCGCGCAGGGTCGCGTTGTCGCGGGTCACGGTGTCGAAGGCATCGCCGAGGGAACCGAAGCTCGCGCCCACGAGCGCCGCAAGGATGCTCCAACCGACCACAGCGTTGCGGTGCTGACGGGCGGCGAACCCGTAGTTGCCCAGCAGCACACGATGGGCGCGCGTCCTTCCACGGCGTTGGGCGAACAGGCCTTCACCCAGATCGCGTCGTCCGGCCAGGTGGACCGCCGCGGTGAAGGCGATCAGCGTGAGCGCGATCAGCGGCAGGATCGGCCACCAGCGCGCCTCACCGAACGCACGCGTCTGCTCGACCCACCCCAGCGGCGAGACCCACACCCAGGTGCTCTCGCGTACGTCGCCCACGCCACGTGCGGCGAAGGCGACCACCAGCACACAGATCCCGAGAGCCCTGACTCCCCGGGCATGGGCCACCAGTTGCGCCCCCAGTGCTGCGAGTGCCGCGAACGCCAGACCGAGCAGGAACATCGCCAGCGGGTAGAGCACCACACCGGGCCAGGACGATCCCAGGACGGCCAGGATCACGACCATCCCGAGCGCCACCGCCACGAGGCTCGACGTGGTCAGGACTGCCGCTGCCCTCAACGCCGCCGTCCGCTCGACGACGCCGGCGCGCACCAGCTCCATCCGGCCGGTCTGCTCCTCCAACCGGGTCATCCGCGTCATCAGCATGACCGCCATCAGGGGGATGGCGATCATGCTGATGAACGCGAACTCATAGACGACGACGCCGCCGATGTTGTCCAGACCGAACGGTCGGCCGTTGATCGCATAGATCGCGGTGTCCGCTGTCGTGGCTTCCGCGTAGGACCTCAACTCGGCACTGGTTCCGTACAGGTTGTTGATCGAGAACGCGGTCGCCGCGAAGAGGGCCACCAAGCCCAGTGCCCATGAGCCCAGCTGTCGCCGGTTGCTGCGCCACGAGATCGCCACCATCTGAGCACCCGCCGCCCGGGTCACCGCATTCATGCCCACGCTCCAGCCGTGGGTGCGGTGGCGGTCGCGTCGTCCTGATAGGCGCGCCGAAAGAGGTCTTCGAGGCCCGGCGGGGTGGCGGTGAGGGTACTCAAGCCGGCGGCATGCAGGGACCCGATGACCTGGTCGAGGTGGTCGACGTCGACGGCGAACGTCACGTCCACCGACGAACCGACGTCCTGCATGTTGAATCCGACGACGCCGTCGGCGTCCTGGATCCCGATGGGCGCGACCGCGGTGACGGCATGGACGTGCGTGCGGGTGTGCCGCCGCAGCTCGGCAAGCGTGCCCGTCATGACGGTCCTGCCCGTGCGGATGATGCTGACCCGGTCGGCGAGCGACTCGACTTCCGCGAGGATGTGGCTGGACAGCAGCACCGTGGCGCCCTCCCGCTTGCGTTCACGAACCACGTCCTGGAACGTCTGTTCCATGAGCGGGTCGAGACCGGAGGTCGGTTCGTCCAGGATCAGCAGCTCGGCGTCCGAGGCCAGTGCCGCGACGAGCGCGACCTTCTGGCGATTGCCCTTGGAGTAGCCCTGGGACTTGCGTGACGGGTCGAGATCGAAGCGCTCGATCAGATCGTTGCGACGTCGCGCAGACAGCCCGCCGCGCGAGGACGCCAGGATGTCCAGGCACTCGCCCCCGGTGAGTCCGGGCCACAGCGACACGTCGCCCGGCACGTAGGCCAGACGCCTGTGCAACCCCACCGCATCGCGCCATGGGTCGCCCCCGAACAGCGTCGCGTCACCGCTGCTGGCCCTGACCAGTCCCAACAGGATCCGGATGGTGGTCGACTTGCCGGCGCCGTTCGGTCCCAGGAAGCCATGCACCTCCCCGGCACCGACCGTGAGGTCCAGTCCGTCGAGTGCCGCCACGTCACCGAAGGTCTTGCGCAGTTCCGCCACCTGGATGATCGGCTCCGCGGACTGGTCGTCCGTGGTGGTCATCAGCTCGTCCTTTCACGTTCGAGGAACACCCGCTTCTTGCTGGCGATTCGAGGCATGTGTACCATACGGTACATGCGAACCGCGACAGTGCACTCACGAATTCCAGCCACTCCTGACCAGGCCTGGGAGGCCTTGTCCGACCTGGAGTCCTGGCCCTCCTGGATCCCGACCGTGGAGTCACTCCAGCCCGAGGAGGCCGGCCAGGCACGGGGCGTCGGTGCGGCGTACCTGCTCAAGCAGCCGCGCCTGCCCAGGGCTCGCTGGGTCGTCACCGAATGGCGTCCCGGCGTGGGCTTCACCTGGCAGTCCGACTCCCCGGGAGTGCGCACCGTCGGGACCCACCAGGTCGCCCCCGATCCCGGGGCGGGGACGCAGGTCGACCTCGCCATCGGCTGGACCGGCCCGATGGCCTGGCTGGCCCGCCTGATGTACGGCGGCCTGGCCCGGCGGTACGTCGAGGCAGAGGCGAAGGCGCTCGCCGAGCACACCACGTCCGGCACGACGCAGCACCGGTGAGCGTCCAGCCCTCGGCGCGCGACCTGCTGCTCGGCAAGGCGCTGAACTGGTTCGCCGAGAACGGTGTCGGCGACACCAGCATGCGCACGCTCGCCGCGGAGCTGGGCACCAGCCACCGGATGCTGCACTACCACTTCGGGTCGCGCGAGGGTCTGCTCGGCGCCGTCGTCGAAGCGGTGGAACGGCAGGAGCGGGACCAGCTCGACGCCCTGCTCGCGTCCCACGACGACCCCTTCGAGGCCGGCCTGGCGTTCTGGAGCGAGGTGGCGGACGCCGCGCAGGCCTTCGCCCCGCTCTACTTCGAGCTTGCCGGTCAGGCGATGCAGGGCCGGGCCCATGCGGCCTCCCTGCGGGAGTGGCTCACGGCCGGCTGGATCGACGCGTTGGCCTCGTTGTACGCCGCCGCCGGACATCCCTCCGCGCGCGCGGCCGAGCTCGCCCGCCTCTCCCTCGCGATGGCGCGGGGGTTGCTCTTCGACCTCGCCCTGAACCGGGACCGGGCCGCGGTGGACGCGTCCATGGAGTCGTTCATCGAGATGGCCCGGGCGTGGTCGTCCTGAGTCTCTTCCTTGGGTATGTCGAGAGCCCGGGTCGGGACGCCCGCTCCCCAGCACCAGCTCGACCAGTGCCTCGCACAGATCTCTCGGGATCCTCTCCCCGGTCACGGGGCCACCGGGTGGTGCGTCGCGATGGCGATCCGGTTCCAGGTGTTGATCACGAGCGTCAGCAGAGCGACGGCTGCGATCTGCTTCTCCTCGAGCACACCCTCGACGTCCACATCCGGGGTGGGGGCAGTGTGCTCGTCACCGATCTGAGTGATCCGTTCGGCGAGAGTGAGGGCGGCCCGCTCCTGAGCAGTGAAGTACTGCGACTCCCACCAGGCCGCCACGACGGCGAGGCGGTCAGTCGTCTCGCCCTTTTCCAGCGCATCCCGCGTGTGCATGCGCAGGCAGAAGGCGCACCCGTTGATCTGGGAGGCGCGCACCTTGACCAGTTCGACGAGGAGCGGGTCGAGGCCGGCGGTCACGGCAGCCTCCGCGGCAATCCGGTCGGCGGCGAGTTGCGCCTCGAGGGCGGCCGGGAAGAGCTTGGCGAGGTTGATGTGCGGCAGCATGACAAAGACTCCCTAGTCCAGACGTTGCCCGACGGTTCACGGGCGATCACTGAACTGACGAGACGCCGTGCCCGAGTGTGAGGTGAGGTCGTGACCTCACACTCCGGCAGCGCGCCTCGTCACGGTGGTGTGATCAGCGAAGGAGCCCCGATGGAAGCCCTCGACTCAGCAATGGCGGAGCGCCGAAGGCTGATTGCCGTCGGCTACCGCCTGCTCGGTACCCTCGACGAGGCCGAGGACGCGGTGCAAGAGACCTATGTGCGCTGGTACCGCCTCTCGGAGGAGGAGCGCACCGCGATCGGCAACACGCAGGGCTGGCTCACCCGGGTCACGAGCCGGATCTGCCTCGACGTGCTGAAGTCAGCGCGCGTCAGACGAGAGCAGTACGTCGGCGAGTGGCTGCCCGAGCCGGTGCCTGCCGGTCTGCTCAGCGACGACCCGGTCGATCAGTTGACCCTCGATGACACGGTCAGAGCCGCGCTGCTCGTCGTCCTCGACGCCATGACCCCGGCCGAGCGGGTGGCGTTCGTGCTGCACGACGTGTTCGCGCTGCCCTTTCCGGAGATCGCCGAGATCGTCGGCCGTTCCCCCACAGCGGTACGACAGCTCGCCACCTCCGCACGGCGCCGGGTCGCCAACCATCCTGGCACCGTCGCCGCTCCCGCCGAGCACGACGCAGTGGTCCGAGCGTTCGTGGCCGCCGCTTCCGGCGGCGACCTGGACGTGCTCACCGCTCTGCTGGACTCCTCGGTCACGCTTCGCTCCGACGGTGGCGGCGTCGTGAGAGCGGCGCTCAACCCCGTGGTGGGACCGTCACGTGTCGCGCGGTTCGTGCTGGGCGTCCTGGCCAAGCTGTCGACGCTGGCAGTCGAGGAGGCGGCCACCGCCGAGGGCCTCGGGTTCACCCTGACCGAGGGTGATCAGGTGCGGTCCGTGGTCAATCTGCGCGTCGTCGACGGACTGGTCACCGACGTGTGGATGGTCGTCAACCCCCACAAGCTGACGGGCTGGCGCTGATCGGTGTCGCCGGGTGCGGGAACGGGACGGGCGACACCTGTCACATGGTGGAGCTGAGGGTGTCTGGGTTCACGACATGGGTCCCTATTGACACGTCCCACGTGAGTCGCGACATGGGTCACAGTCCTTGGGCATGTCGAAAGCCCGGGTCGCAGTCCTGAAGGTCGTCGCCAAGGAACTCAGCGTCACCGCCGCTGCAGCTCAGTACGGCTTCTCCCGCAGACACCTGCATCGGCTGCTCGCTCGCTATCGCCACGGCGGACTCGAGGCCGTCGATCCACGCTCCCGACGACCACTGTCGAACAAGGCGTCGACCCCCGAGCCGATCCGGGAGCGGATCGTGGAGCTGCGACTGCAGCTGACCAAGGACGGGCTCGATGCCGGCCCGGTCACGATCGCCTGGCACCTCGAACAAGAGGGACATCGACCACCGTCGACCTCGACCATCCGGCGCATCCTTCACGCCGCCGGGCTGATCACCCCCGAACCCAGGAAACGACCGCGGTCCTCCTACCGACGCTTCGCCGCCGCCCAACCCAACGAGTGCTGGCAGTCCGACTTCACCCACTGGCAACTGGCCGACGGCACCGATGTGGAGATCCTCAACTGGCTCGACGACCACTCCCGCTACCTGCTCGGATGCACCGCTCACACCCCCGTGACCGGCGACCTTGTCGTCTTTACCTTCCTCACCGTGGCCGACCAATACGGCTTTCCCGCCTCCACCCTGACCGACAACGGCCGCGTCTACACCGCCCGCTTCGGCGGCGGCAAGAACGCCTTCGAGTACCTCCTGCCGCTACTGGGCATCACCCAGAAGAACGGCCACCCCGGCCACCCGCAAACCCAAGGCAAAGTCGAGAGATTCCACCAGACCCTCAAGCGCTGGCTCGCCCACCAGCCCGCAGCCGCGACCTTGACCGACCTCCAGACCCAACTCGAGACGTGGCGCACGATCTACAACGAGCAGCGACCCCACCGCGAGCTAGGCAGGAGAACCCCCAGCACCGCCTACGCCGCGCTTCCCAAAGCCGCACCCACCGGACCACGAAGCCCCGGCCACTACCGGCTGCGCTACGACCGCCTCGACACCCTGGGCAAGATGAGCTTCCGACGAGCCGGGCGGATGCACCACCTCGGCGTCGGCACCGTCCACGCCCGCACCCGCGTCCTGGCCATCGCCGACGACACCACCGTCACCGTCATCGAACTCGACACCGGCGAGATCCTCTCCACCCACAACATCGAGCCCACCAAAACCTACTGGCGCAACACACAAAGAGCCCCGGGCCGATGGCCCAGGGCTCTCGAGTGACACATGTCGCGACTCAGGTGAGACCTATGTCGCGACTCATCACATGGTGGAGCTGAGGGGATTCGAACCCCTGACCTTCTCATTGCGAACGAGACGCGCTACCAACTGCGCCACAGCCCCAAGCGAGGCGAAACGTTAGCACCCGGAGGAGGTCCGCTCCGAATCAGGTGCGGGCGAGGTTGGACTCGAGTCGGGCGAGGGCGGTGCGGGCGTAGCCGTGCCAGAAGCGGCCGATGATCGGCATCGCCAACCGACCCTGCAGACCGCGGGGGTGGACGGTCCAGGACCAGGTGACCCGGCAGCCGTCGCCGTCGGGCTCGAACGCCCAGCGGCCGGCCAGGGAGTCGACGAGGAACTTGAACGGCCCCGTGAAGTCGGCGATGTCGTAGCCGAACGAGCGGGGCGGGTCGACGGTGGTGAGCGTCTCGCGCATGGTGCCGCCGTCGGAGAGCACGATCAGCCGGCTCTGGCCGACCGCGTCCCACGTCGCCGGCTGCTCCCGGACCTCCCTGACCGGAGGGATCGGGCCGCTGCGGCTGGTGAAGAGCTCGGCGAGCGGCATCGGCATGGTCTGCGCGAACGCGTCCTCGGGCGTGCCGGGGACGGTGCGGGACTCACTCAGGTGGACGGGCATGCCGTCACTGTAGGTCCGGTCAGGAGCCGGAGGCGCGGCGCTGCTGCTCGACCTGGCTCAGCTGCTCAGCCTTGCGGGTCCGCTCGTCGTCCTCGGCCTGACGGGCGATGGCGGCGTCGACCTCGGTGCGCCCCGACGTCCAGACGCCGCTCGAGTCGAGGTCGATGGTGCGGACGCTGCGGGCCTGGGCGGCCGGCTTCCCGACGTACGTCGGCAGCGTCACCGGCATCGGGTCCCACAGGGCGGGATCGGTGATGGCCGGGGTCGAGGTGGTGTCGTCCATCGGGTCGACGGGGTCGATCGGCGCCTCGTCCGACGGCGTCGCCCCGACCTTGATCGCCGGCATCTCCCCGGTCGCCTCGCGCAGCTCGGCGTCGAAGCGGCGGGCCTGCTCGCCACGGACCATGAGCCGGCAGGCCACGAGCCACGCGGCCAACAGGGTGACGGGGACGGCGACGGACCACCAGCCGATGACGCCGAACGCCGCCACGGCGACCGTGGTGAGCAGCGAAGCGAGGATGAGTCCGAGCACACGCCGGCGCCGTCGGGTGGCCCGTTGGGCCGCTGCGCGGGTGAAGGGGGCGGGCGCGGCGTGGTCCTGGATCGGGTCCTGGGTCGGGGTGGTGCCGTGCTTGGTGGTGACGATCGGCGCGGACGGGGTCCGGCCCGGGCTCACCACCAGCCGGGCGTTGCGGCGGTTGACGGGCTCGCGCCGGGCGAGCACCCGCATGGTGGCGGAGAACCGGTCGACCGACCGGCTGCGGAGGGCGTCCTCGTGGTGCTGGAGCGCCTTGGGGATGAGGTAGACAGCCCACGCCACCGCAAGGGCCACGAAGATCAGGGCAGAGAGGTCGTCCACGATGCCGAGCGTAGAGAGCGGTCGGCGGCACACCCGGCACCGTGAGTGGTGTGTCGCGAAATCACTCGTGTGACTGGTGGGATCTGAGCCGCTTCACCATGCCGTCCGGGCACTCCTCGCGGGTGACGGCGTAGATCCGGTGGTCGCGCCACTCGCCGTCGATGTGGAGGAAGCGCGGCGCCAGTCCCACGTGGAGCATCTCGAGCTTCTCCACGACGCGCAGCGAGTTGGTGTTCTCGGGGCGGATGCAGATCTCGATCCGGTGCAACCCGGCGGCGAAGAAGCAGTGGTCGATCGCCATCGCGACCGCGAGCGGCATCACGCCGCGACCGGCGAACCGCTGGTCGAGCCAGTAGCCCATCGACGCGAACTGCGCCGAGCCGCGCACGATGTTGCTGACGGTCAGCTGTCCCGCGAACTCACCGCCCACCTCGACGGCGAACGGGAACGTCGAGCCCTGGCGCGCCAGCTGGTTGAGGCGCCGGAGCAGCGCGGCGTACGACGCGGGGCGGACCTCGCCTCCGGGCGGCACGGTCGCGTCCCACGGTCGCAGCCACTCGGCGTTGCGGTGGCGCGCCGCCCGCCAGGCAGCCTTGTCGGAGCCGGTCAACGGTCGCAGCGTCACCTCACCGTCACGCAGCGTGGCCGGCCAACCGAGGCTCAATGGTCGCTCCCGACGATCTGCTCGACCGCGTGGACCAGGATCGGCTCGAGCACGCCGAGCCCGTCCTTCACGCCGCCGCGCGAACCCGGCAGGTTGACGACCAGGCAGGTGCCGGCGACTCCCGCCAGTCCGCGTGACAGGGCGGCGGTGGGGATGCCCTTCGCGACTCCCGCCGCGCGGATGGACTCGGCGATGCCGGGCACCTCGCGGTCGATCACGCGGCGGGTCTGCTCGGGGGTCTGGTCGGTCGGGGTGAGGCCAGTGCCGCCGGTGGTGACGACCAGCCGCGCCCCGCCCTCGGCAGCGGCCCGGATCGCGTCGCCGACCGGGTCACCGTCGGGTACGACGACGGGCCGGTCGACCACGAAGCCCAGTCCCTGCAGGAACTCCACGATCAACGGCCCGGTCTCGTCGGCGTACACCCCGGCCGCGGCGCGGTTGGACGCCACCACCACCTCGGCCCGCAGCCCGGTCATGGCGTCGCCCCTCGCCCATCGGCGGTGAATGAGGCACCGAACCGGCCACCGAAACGGTTCCTGGTGCACCGCTGGCCCGGCCGGCCCACACCCAGCGGTGAGTGCTGCACCGATTGGCTGGCCGAAACGGTGCAGGACGCACCGCCGCCCCGGCGAGGCTCGGTCATGTTCGGCTCCAGTCGCCGGACTTCCCGCCGGACTTGGTCTCGACGCGGACGTCGGTGATCACCGCGCCCTTGTCGACCGCCTTGACCATGTCGACGACGGTCAGCGCGGCGACCGAGACGGCGGTGAGGGCCTCCATCTCGACACCGGTGCGATCGGTGGTGCGCACGGTGGCGGAGATCCGGACCGCGTCGTCGTCGAGGGCGAGGTCGACGGTGACCCCGGAGATCGCGAGCGGGTGGCACAGCGGGATCAGCGACGGCGTCTGCTTGGCGCCCATGATCCCCGCGATCCGCGCCACTGCGAGGGCGTCGCCCTTCGGCACGCCCTCACCCCGCAGCAGCTCCAGCACCCGCGCCGAGACCAGCACCCGGCCGGAGGCGGTGGCGACCCGGGCGGTGACGTCCTTGCCGGACACGTCGACCATCCGGGCGGCACCCGCAGCGTCGACGTGGGTCAGTCGCTGTCCGTCGTCGGCGGCCATCAGAACTCCTCGTCGAGCGCCAGCACCTGCACCATCTCCCCCGCCGGCAGGCCGGTGGAGTCCTCGGACACGACGATCAGCGCGTTGGAGTCGGCGAGCCCGCCGACCAGGTGGGAGCCGGCGCCGCCGACCGGCGACACCGTCGGGCCACCACGCCCGCGCTCGAACGAGCCCCGCAGGAACTGCCTGCGACCGGGTGGCGACGCGACCCCGTGGGTGAGGCGGGCGCGGGTGGTCGGGCGGGAGTACGGCGCCTTGCCCATCAGCTTGCGCAGCGCGGGCAGCACGAACATCTCGAACGAGATGTAGGACGACACCGGGTTGCCCGGCAGCGTGAAGATCGGGACCCGGTCCTCGCCCACGACACCGAACCCCTGCGGCTTGCCCGGCTGCATCGCGACCGGGCCGAACCAGACCGACCCGAGCGGAGCCAGCGCCTCCTTGACGACGTCGAAGTCGCCCTGGGACACGCCGCCGCTGGTGACGACCAGGTCGGCGCGGACCAGCTGGTCGCTGAGTGCGTCGAGGAACGCGCGTGGCTCGTCGGGCACGATCCCGACCCGGTAGGCGATGGCACCGGCCCGGCGCGCCGAAGCCGCCAGGAGCCAGGAGTTGCCGTCGTAGATGGAGTCGGAGCCGAGCTCGGTGCCCGGCTCGCGGAGCTCGGACCCGGTCGAGAGGATCACGACCCGCGGCCGCGGCCGCGACCGGACCGTGGCACGCCCGACGCTGGCCAGCAGGCCGAGGTGGCGCGGGCCGAGCACGGTGCCGGACTCGATCAGCAGGTCGCCCTTGCTGACGTCCTCACCAGCACGCCGGACATGGGCGCCGGCCTCGGCCGGCCGGGTGATCCGGACCTGGGCGACCCCGCGGTCGGTCCACTCGTAGGGCACGACGCAGTCGGCACCCGCCGGCACCGGCGCGCCGGTCATGATCTTGGCCGACGTACCGGGCGAGAGGGCCAGCAGCTTCGCCTGCCCGGCGCCGATCTCGCCGACCACCGGCAGGTGGACCGGGGCGTCGTCGCTGGCGGTCACGACATCGGTGTGGTGGACGGCGTAGCCGTCCATCGCGGAGTTGTCGAAGGAGGGAAGGTCGATCGGCGAGAAGACGTCCTCGGCGGCGGCGAGCCCGAGCGTCTCCATCAGCGACTGCGGGAAGTCGGGCAGCGGCTCGATGGCGTCGAGGATCCGCGCGAGGTGCTCGTCGACCGACAACGGCTGGTCAGCCATCGGCGTCACCCTCTTGTTCAGCGGAGAGAACGGCGCCCGACTCGACGCGCTGGGCGCTGGTCGCGTCGAGCTCGACCTCGCCGACGACGCGGACGCCGTGGCCGAACGTCCAGTCGCCGGCGACGGTGAAGCTGGTGGCCGCCTTCAGCGACGGCGCGCCCTCGGGGAACCGCTTGTCGAACTCGCCGACCAGCTTGTAGTGATCGCCGTCGAGCTCCACGAACGGAATCGCCTCCGAGGCCTGGTCGAGGATGAAGTCGCCGCCGAGGTCGTAGACGTCGGACCGCAGCACCAGCAGGTCGTTGGTCGTCTTCACCGGCACGAACCGGTCCCGGCCGACCTCGATGGTGCGGGCACCCTCGAACACCTCGATCGCGGCGCCCATCGCGGTCTCGACCTGCACGACCTCAGGGCTGGACGGGTCGCTGGGGTCGACCGGCTTGATGTTGCGGATCAGGGGCAGCCCGAGGATGCCGCCGCGCAGGTCGAGCGCCTCCTTCATCGCGACCAGGTCGAACCACAGGTTGTTGGTCGAGCAGTAGCGGTGGCGGTCCAGGTCGGCCAGCGCCGCCTGGTCCTCCGGCAACGTCTGGGCCGTCTCGCGCAGCACGATCCGGCCGTCGCGCGTGCGACGCGCGAAGTGGCCGCCCTTGCGGTCGGAGGCGGTACGCCGGACGGCCTCGATCGCGAACGGTGCACCGGACGTGGCGAACCAGCCGGCGACGCGCGCGTCGGGCGTGGCGCCGAGGTTGTCGGAGTTGGAGACGAAGACGTAGCGGTACCCGGCGTCGATGAGGGTGTCGAGCAGGCCGGTGCCGCGCAGCGCGGTGTAGATGTCGCCGTGGCCCGGCGGACACCACTCGAGGTCGGGGTCCTTCGGCCACGAGGCCGGCGAGAGGTCCTTGGTGAGCAGCTTGGGTTCCTTGTTCTGCAGGAACTCCAGCGGCAACCCCTCGACCGCGAGGTCCTCGTAGCGCGCGAGCGCGGCCATCGAGTCCGCGCTGGTGCGGAAGCTGTTCATGAAGATCAGCGGCAGCGCGACCTCGTACTCCTTGCGGAGGTGGAGCACCTGGCGAGCGATGATGTCGAGGAACGACAACCCACGGCGCACGCACAGCAGCGACTTGGCGCGGTCCATGCCCATCGACGTGCCGAGGCCGCCGTTGAGCTTGATCACCACGGTCTTGGCGATCGCCGCTGCGGCGTCGTCATCGCTGACCTCGGCGTCGGCGAGAGCGTCCATCTCCAGCGGCTCGATCGTCGACTCCGGCACCATGCCGGTCTCGCCGTGCTCGAGGAGCCGGTAGTAGTGGGCGAAGGTGTCGATGGCCACCTCGTCCACGCCGGCGGACGCCATCTTCTCCCGCGCGCGGTTCAACCCTGGACTACCCATGGCTCGATCGTAGGCTGGTCCGATGCAGGAACAACACGGGCCCGGCACCGGGGCCGGCCCCGCGAAGACCGCGGCCCGCGACCAGGCGCTCGCCGCGCGGCGGGCGATCTCCATCGACGAGCTCGGACGCGCCTCGCAGGCCATCACCGGGCACCTGCTCGCGGACCAGTCCGTACGCCGGGCGGCGACCGTGGCGGCGTACGTCTCGGTCGGCCGGGAACCGGGCACGACGCTGATGCTCGATGCGCTGCGGGACGCCGGAAAGCGGGTGATCGTGCCCGTGGTGCTGCCCGACCTCGACCTCGACTGGGCGGTCTACGAGGGCGCGGGATCGCTGGTGCGAGCCCGTCGCGGCCTGCTCGAGCCCGCCGGCCCGCGGCTCGGCGTCGAGGCGGTGGCGACCGCCGACGTGGTGCTGGTCCCGGGACTGGCCGTGTCGGCGGAAGGTCACCGGCTCGGACGGGGCGGCGGCTGCTACGACCGGGCCCTGGCCCGGGTCCCGGTCGGCACCTTCACCTGCGTGCTGCTCCACGACGGGGAGGTCGGGCGTGCTGTCCCGGTCGAGCCGCACGACCGTCCCGTCACCGCCGCCGTCACCCCCACCGGCGGCCTCGTTGAGTTGCGCGCGCGTGACCGTTGAGTGGCGCGCGAGTCCCAGGGCGATCGGGACGCACGCGCGACTCAACTGCCGCGGACGCGCGACTCAACCGGTGGGGGCGGGTCGCAGGGTGAGCGTGTCCTGGCCGGCGTCGTCGACGGCGTCGGGACTGAACGCCCACGGCAACGTCTCGCCGTCGGCCCAGAGGTCGGTCTGGTCGGTGTAGTGGTCGGAGGCGGGGTGGCCGGAGACGCCGGTGAGGTTGATCCAGCGTGAGTCGTCGAAGTCGGCGAGGCTGACCACCATCCTCATCGACGGTGCCGCGGTCACGGTGTAGCCGTCGCCGGCGTCCCACGCGGTCGCGTTGACCAGCGAACCTCCCCCGCCGACCTGCCAGCCGCCGCGGTTGAACAGCCACTCGATCGGGCCGACCCCCGACGTCCCGAGCGTCTGGTGGACCAGGTCGAGCTGGTGCAGGTGGCCCCAGTCCCAGTCATCGGGGTTGCGGGCCTCGATCCGGGTCAGCTCCTCGCGTGCGTCCACCAGCGCAGCGGTCAGGATCTGGTCGCGGTCCTCGACCACGTCCTCGGTCACGCTGTTGTCCCACCACCGGTTGTCGGGCTGCTCGAGCAGCTCCTCGACGGCGAGCATCCAGCGGCCGCCGCCGCTCGGCCACGCCGCCGACGGGAGGTCGTCGTGGAAGGTCAGCTGGAGCAGGTTGCTCCAGACGACGTTGTAGTACGCCGCCGCCGCGCTGTCGGCCGGCTGCGTGAAGTCCCAGTCGGCCAGCAGCCGCTGCCCGTCGCTGCTGTAGCCCTCGGGCAGGTCCTGCTGCAGCAGGTACGGGACCAGGGACTCGGCCATCGGGTTCCGGTCGTCGAGCTGGAGCTCGGTCATCTCGGCGACCGACAGCTCACCCTCCGCCTCGAGCAGGTCGCGGATCCGTTGCGCGCGCCAGCCGGGATCCCAGTCCTCGCCGAGGAAGTAGGGATAGTCGCCGTCGATGACCTGCTGGTTGGCGGTCACGATGAAACCCTCGTCGGGGTCCAGCACGCTCGGCAGCCCAGCGAAAGGAACGTAGTCCCCCGTCCAGTCGTCGTCGGCGCGCCAGCCCTCGGCCGGCAGGTAGCCGTCGTTGCCGGACTGCCGGATCGGCACCCGTCCCGGGGCCTGGTAGCCGATGTGGCCCTCACGGTCGGCGTACACGAGGTTCTGGCTGGGGACGGCGAACGCCGCGGCGGCGTCGCGGAACTCGTCCCAGTCGCCGGCCAGGTTGAGGGCGAGGATCGCGTCGGCGGTCGGCGCCGGCTCGAGCGCCGTCCACGCGAGCGAGACCGCGTAGTCGCGGTCCGCGCGACCGGGGTGGTCGGGCTCGGCGAGCTCGCCGACCTCGGAGAAGTCGTCGGAGACGTCGGAGAGCAGCGGACCGTGGCTGGTCGATCGCACCGTGATCGTCACGTCGTCCCCGTCGAGGACCTCGATCGTCTCCTCGCGCAGCTTCAGCGGCCGACGGGTCCCGTCATGGAACCAGTCGTCACCCTCGACCTTCTCGAGGTAGAGGTCGCTGACGTCCGGCGACAGGTTGGTCATCCCCCAGGCGATGTCGGCGTTGTGGCCGATCACCACGCCCGGCATGCCCGAGAACGTGAAGCCGGCGACGTCGAGCGGGCACTCCGCGGAGACCGTGCGGCAGTGCAGGCCCATCTGCATCCAGATGCCCGGCATGGTCACCCCGAGGTGGGGGTCGTTGGCGAGCAGCGGCTCGCCGGTCGAGGAGTGCTCGCCGTCGACGACCCAGCTGTTGGAGCCGATCCCGTCGCCACGCCCCATCAGCTCGGGCAGCCGCGCCAGGCCGTCGCGCAGCCGGGTGAGGCTGCCCACGGCGTCGTCCGAGGAGAGGTACGGCGGCCGCTGCGGCAACCGCGTGCCACCGGTCGCATCCTGGTCGAACACCCCGTCGACCACGCCGCCGCCGGAGACGATCGGCGCGAACCGCTCCGCGTCGTACTCCGGGTAGAGCTCGGCGACCTGCGCGGGACTGTTCTCCGAGAGCGCCAGCACCCGGTCGATCTCGTCGGTCATGTTGCCGCGCAGGTCCCAGGCCATCGCCTTGAGCCACGCCAGCGAGTCGGGGGTGGTCCACGGCTCCGGCTCGTAGTCGAGCCCGGTCGCCCGGAGCACGGTGTACTCGAGCCCCAGCTCGGCGGTGGAGCTCTGGTCGAGGTAGGCGTTGACGCCGTCGGCGTACGCCTCGAACGCGGTGCGGGTGTCGGGGTCGAGCAACGCGACCTCGCGCTCGGCCACCTCGCGCCAGCCCAGGGTGCGGGTGAAGGTGTCGGTCTCGACGGTCGTTTCGCCGAACAGCTCCGAGAGCCGGCCGGAGGTGATGTGTCGGCGCACGTCCATCTCGAAGAACCGTTCCTGGGCGTGCACGAAGCCCTGCGCGCGCATCAGGTCGGCCATGCTGTCGCCGTAGAGCTGCGGGATGCCGTGCTCGTCGCGGACGACCGAGACGGTGGACTCCAGGCCGGGCAGGTCGAGCCCGCCGTCGAGCTGCGGCAACGGCTGGCGCACGACCACCACCACCATCAGCAGCGACACGAGCAGCGCTCCGACCAGCCCGGTCACGGCGTACGCGGTGATGCGGACCGACCTGGGCAGCAGCCGGAAGCGGTCGAGCCAGCCACGGTCGTCGGAGGGGGTGGGGGCGGCGGGAGGAATCATGTCGCGGTCATTGTGCCGTACCATTGGCAGTCGCCCGGCTGGAGTGCCAGCCGGACCCGTCCCACTGTTCGACCCCCAGGACTTCACGTGCCGACCTATCAGTACTCCTGCACCGAGTGCGGCCACGCATTCGAGCAGTTCCAGAGCTTCAGCGACGACACGCTGACCGAGTGCCCGCAGTGCGCGGGCCGGCTGCGCAAGCTGTTCAACGCCGTAGGCGTGGTCTTCAAGGGATCCGGCTTCTACCGCAACGACAGCCGCAGCGCCACGGTCTCGGCCGACGCCCCGGCCACCGCCGACTCGTCGACGAAGAAGTCCGCGGACTCACCGGCCCCCGGGAAGAAGTCCGGATCCGAGAAGACGTCGGGCTCCACCGAGAAGTCCAGCACGCCCGCCGCCGCCTCCTGAGCGGCCCTGTGGAGGACCGGCCCACGGCCGGCCGAACTCTCCTACGGTCGGGGGATGCCGACACGCGACCGGGTCCGCCGCCTCCGCCGCGCCGTACGCCGACGGGTGCTGGCCCGGCGTCGGCTGCTCGCCGCGCTGTGTGCCGGGGCGGCCGTCGCGGCTGGCCTGCACGCGGTGGCGGCTCCGCCACCGCCGACCGTCACGGTCCTCACCGCCGCCCATGACCTCCCGGCCGGCTCGGTGCTCACCAGCACCGACCTGCGGGCGCTCCCGATGCCGCCCGACGCCGTGCCCGACGGCATCGCGGGCGACGCCGTCGGCAAGACGCTCGCCGCTCCCTTGCGGGCCGGGGAGCCGCTCACCGACGTGCGGCTCGTGGGCGCCGGCCTGGCCGCGGCCCACCCGGAGCTGACCACGGTGCCGGTCCGGATGCCCGACGCCGGACTCGTCGACCTGCTCGAGACCGGCGACCGGATCGACCTCATCGCCACGGATCCGCAGGCCGGGGGCAGCCGGGTCGTGGCCGCCGACGCCCTGGTGCTGGCCACTCCCGCGAGCACCGATCCCGCCGACGCGACCTCACTCGCGGGAGCGCTCGTCGTCCTCGGCGTTGCTCCAGCGTCGGTGGCGAGCGTGACGGAGGCCAGCGTCCGGTGGTTTCTCACGTACTCCTACGGCCGCTAGGTTCGAATGATCATTCGACACAAGGCTCCCGTCCTCGGGAGCCGAGGAGGATCCATGAGTGGCTTCAAGAGCTTTCTGCTGCGGGGGAACCTGATCGACCTGGCGGTCGCGTTCATCATCGGCGCCGCGTTCGCTGCCGTCGTGACGGCGTTCACCGCGTGGCTGACCGGGGCGCTCCCCGGCCTGGAGGACACGTTCCAGGGTGCCGAACTGGGCGACTTCGCCTTCTTCATGAACGCGATCATCGCCTTCGTGCTGATGGCCGCCGTCGTCTACTTCTTCATCGTCATGCCCTACACGAAGGCCAAGGAGAAGTACTTCCCCAGCCCGGCCCCGGGCACTCCCGAGGACGTCGTGCTGCTGCAGGAGATCCGCGACCTGCTGGCCGCCCAGCGCGGCACCACGCCGCCGACCGGCTGAGGTCCGCTCAGCCGTGGTGGGGCGGCACCTGCGCGCGTAGCCACGCGTCGCCGGGGTCGTCGTCACCGCGGGACGGCGTCCCCGGATCGCGCTCGTCACTGGTCGTCTCGGGAAGCACGTCGCCGAAGATCGCGTCGAGCCGCGCCCGACGCTCGGCGGGAGTCTCCTCGCGCCCCTCTCGATCGCTGCGGCTCACGCGCACAGCCCGTCCTGCGCGGCTCTCTCCTGCGCCGCCGCGATCTGCTCCGGGGTCCGCGGCTTGCGGCCCTGGCCCGGAAGCCGACCGGCACTGATCGCGTCGCTGGTGAACTTCTTGGCGAGCGGCTCGTCGGCGGCGAGCTGGTCCCACATCCGCTGCGCCGAGTCGAGCAGGAAGACCCGGCCAGCGAGGTCGGAGTCGCTCGGGTAGTAGCCGTTCGGCGCGGTGAGGAACTGGATGTTGCCCAGCCCGATGCCCTGGAAGCTGACGCCGATCCGGGCGATGTCGATGACGCTCTCGAGACCTTCGTCGACGGTGAGTGACCGGGTCGCCGCGTTGAGGAAGTTGGCCAGCTTGTCCACCCGGGCGAGCGTGTCGGCCGAGATGACCTTGTCGGCCATCGCGGCGATGAACGCCTGCTGTCGCTTGATCCGCCCGATGTCCGAACCGTCGCCCAGGGTGTAGCGGGCCCGCACGTAGTTGAGCGCCTCACGGCCCTCGATCTCGCGGGTGCCGGCGGGGATGTTGATGCCGTGCTCGGGGTCGACGATGTCCTCGGGGATGCACACCGGGACGCCGCCGATCGCGTCGACCATGTCCTCGAAGCCGGCGAAGTTCACCACCACGATGTGGTCGATGAAGACGCCGGTGAGGGTCTCGAACTGCTGCACCGTGCAGGTCGGCCCGCCGATGGAGAACGCCTCGTTCCACATCACATCCGTCGCAGGTTCGGTCTTCCCGCCCTCCTCGGTCTTGCACGCGGGACGGTCGACGATCGTGTCGCGCGGGATGCTCACGCCGTACGCGCGCTCCCGGTCGGCCGAGAGGTGGAACAGGATCGTGGTGTCGGAGGCGTTGCCCCCGGTCTCGTTGTCGAGCGCGCAGCCGTCGCAGTCACGGCTGTCCGAGCCCATCACCAGGACGTTGAGCGGCTCCTGAGGTCCCTCGACGGCTTCCTTCTCGGGACGGTTCTCGAGCACGTCCTCGATCTGGATGACGGTCAGGTTGCCGTTGAGGTGGCGGTAGAAGTAGACGACCCCGAGGCCGGTGACGATCGAGAGGGCGAGGGTCACCGCCAGCAGCACCTTGGCAACGGTGTGCTTCTTCTTCACCCTGCCCCTGCGCCTCGGCCCTCCCTTGTCAGGCCCGTCGCCCGAACCGTTGTCCGAGCCGCTGTTCGAGCCCTCGTCGGGCGCGACAGGATCGCTCATCGGTGACTTCCTCGGGTCGGGGTGCGTGGGCAGCAGGTGCGGGCCGCACCGTCAAATATCGCCTGCCGGGGCGTGCCAGACAAACTGGCGCCCGAATCACGGCACCCCGCGTCGCGCCGGGGCGCCCCGCGGTTCAGTCGGACGACACCGCTCGGTCGGCCAGTTCGGTGCCGGCGCCGTCGTAGATCTGGAGCACCTCGTCGGCACCCAGCTCCTTCAGCTCGAGGGCGTCGTCGTCCCAGCGAGCGACGGCGGCCACCCTGCCGGTGAAGCCGTTCTGGTTCAGCTGGTCCAGGGCCACCCGGTTCGTCCCGTGGAAAGGCATCGCGAGCACGGCGACCCTGACCGTCGCCGCGTTGACGACCCGTTCCCAGAACTCGCCGTCGGCCGCGTCGGCCTCGACCACGTGGATCCCCAGCTCGGCCAGCTTGGCCACCCGGAGGGGGCTGCTCTCGATGCCCACCACCACCAGACCGTGGCACTCCTGCAGCTGCCGGTACGCCGCGGCGCCCACCCGGCCCATGCCGATCACCACGGCGTTCGCGTCCCCGAGGTCGACGTACCGGTCCTCGACGTGGAGCTGCTCAGCGGCCAGAGGCGGCAACCCCTTGGTGATCCACCGGACGAGGGGCCCGCTGCGGCGGTTGAGCACGGACGCGAACACATAGCTGCCGGCCACGGCGACTGACGCGGCCACCAGCCACCCTGAGGGCACGAGCGCGCTCTCCACGCCGATCGCCAGCACGATGAGGGCGAACTCCGAGTGGTTCGTCAGCGACAGCCCTGCGAGCACCGCGGTCCGCCTGCGAAAGCGCCTCCAGCGCAACAGCACCATGTACAGGTACCCCTGGACCGGGAGGATCAGCAGCAGCAGGAGGCCCAGCCCCACCGTCTCGGCGCTGAGGTCCCCCGTCAGGCCGATACTGACGAAGAAGCCCACCAGCAGCAGATCCTTCACCGACAGCAGGCTGCGGGAGAGCTCGGAGGCGGCAGGGTGTCCCGCCAGCAACAGGCCGACGACCAGCGCGCCGAGGTCGCCCTTGAGGTCGAGTGCCGAGAACAGGGCGTAGCCCGGCACCAGGGCGATGAAGATCCCGAAGAGCGCCTGCATCTCGCCGTGACCCAACCGGCCCCAGAGCGCGCGGACCGGTCGCGCCGCCGGCAGCAGGAGCACGAGCAGCAGCGCCCACGGGCTGGGAGGCTGCTCCGAGGTGGAGCCGATGAAGATCACCGCCGCGATGTCCTGCAGGATCAGGATGCCGATCGCGATTCGACCGTAGAGCGACTGGCTCTCGCTGCGCTCCTCCAGCGTCTTGACCACCAGGACCGTGCTGGAGAAGGACATGGCGAAGGCCAGCATCGACAGCGTCTTGAGGTTCTCGTCGCCGAGCAGACCCAGCCCGAGTGCGCCGAGGGCCCACACGAACGCGAGCACCAGGCCCACCGATGCGAGCAGGTGGATCCCTGCCGTCAGCCAGGTCTCACGCCGCACCAGGATCCGCACGTCGACCTTCAACCCGATGCTGAACAGCAGCAGCGTGACCCCGAGATCGGCCAGCACATCCAGCTCCGGCAGCGTCTCGACCCCCGAGACGTTGAGGACGAACCCGGCGGCCAGGAAGCCGATCAGCGGCGGCAGGCGCAACAGCCGGGCCGCAGCACCGCCCACGAAGACTGCCGTCAGGTACACCGCCGCCAGTTCCATGGTGCGCCTCAGGCTAGATGAGTGACCGGTGGGTCGGTCCTTCCCTGGCAAGAACGTTCACCCGGAAAAGTGGGGCCGATCCGCAACCGGACACTGCGCCGGAGCGTACTCAATGCATGACTTCACCTGAACCGAAGAGAGGAGGTCGCGTCGATGCAGGACATCGAGTTCGATGAGTTCTACACCGCGTCGTACCACCGCGTGACCCGTCAGATCTACGCGATGATCGGCGACCTCGACGAAGCGCAGGAGTGCGTCCAGGACGCCTTTGCCAGGGCGTGGGCGCACCGGCGCAAGCTCGACACGGTCAGCCAGCCCGAAGCCTGGGTGCGTACGACGGCCTACCGACTGGCTGTGAGTCGTTGGCGGCGCGTGCAACGCTCACGCCGCCCACCCGACCGGGCCACCTCGACACCGCTGGTCGCCGAGCCACCCAGCGACGCGCACCTGGCGGTGGTCGCCGCCCTGCGGCAGATTCCCGAGGCACAACGGCAGGCCATCGTGCTCCATCACATCGCCGACCTGCCCGTCCACGCCGTGGCCGCCGAGCTCGGCGTTGCCGAGGGAACCATCAAGGCCCGACTCAGCCGGGGCCGCGCCGCCCTCGCCGCCCTGCTCGACGACACCAACGGACTCCAAGGAGAACTCAGACATGTCTGACCCGATCGAAGACCGCTTGCGCTCACTCGCCACCGAATCGACCCTCATGCCCCCGCCACCCTCTGACATCCGCCGCCGCGGCGATCGCCTGCGCCGGCGCAACCACGCCCTCGCCGTCGTCGGGGGAGCCCTCGTCGTCGGACTCGCCGCGGGCTCCATCCTGAACCTGACCGACGTGGGCAAGGACCCGGCGCCAGGCCCCGCCGTGCAGCCGTCGGCAGTGGCCGATGCTGATGTGCTCACCGTCGCCGACCTCCCCGCCCGCGACCGGCTGGGCGACTGGGAAGAGGCCACGCCGAACGGCACCACCCTCTCCTGCGTACCCGCGGACGTGATCGGGGACCTCGACGCCACGGACAGCGCGGACCGTCGCTTCGGGGCCTACTTCGTCGACTCGACGTCGCCCCCGTACGGCTCGGAGATCCGCGAGACCGTGCTGGAGTTCGACAGCGACGCCGAGGCCACGGCCGCCCACCAGTCGGTGGCGAGCTGGCTCAACGACTGCGACTCCCCGGACCTGGTCGGCAAGGCCCGCAACGAGCAGCACCCGGTGGACGTCGCCGGCGCGGTCGGGTTCTGGGAGCTGTTCCTGCGCAGTGCCGACGACGTGTGCGACGAATGCGACGCCGTCCGGTTCGACCGCCAGGCCGCCATCCGGATCGACACCAGGTTGGTCCTGCTCTCGCTCAACGAGATCGGCGGGCCGCTGGAGCCCGAGGGCCTCGACAAGTCGATGGAGGAACTCGTCGTCGCGGCAGTGACCAAGGCTGACACCGGGTCCGACACCGGAGCCGCGCAGTCCCCCACCGGCTAGCTCTCCTCTCCCGCTCCAGGGGAGGTCACCGAAACGTCCAGTTCCTCTCGATGCGCCGGATCCATGCGGGATAGATCAGCAGGCGGAAGGGCTTGATGGCCATCAAGTAGAGCCGCCCCCTCCACCCGTTGGGTCTCACCAGCACCGCCAGCCGGCCCCGATAGCGATCGTGGTCCTCGACCCACCCGAGGTGGAGCACGGCGTGCACGGTGCCGTTCGCGAGCTCCGCCGCCCACTCGTCCGGGAGCTCGTAGACGGGCGAGAACGGGATGCCCGCCGCAGCCGGGACGCCTGAACCGGTGGAGACGAGGTCAGAGGGAAGTCCCGCGCGCAGTGGCGTCACCCGGCTCCCGAGGCCCTCCTGCGGGTCATCCCAGCCGAGCCATTGACCGAGCCGCCATCGAGCTGCCAGGAGCAGGCGTGCGCCCCCGCGGGGGGTGCGATCGAGGGAGCGCCACACCTGCTCGACCAGCTGCGGGAAGTCCTGGCGATCTCCGGGGGTGTCCAGACCCCAGACGTCCTCGACCTCGAAGCCTGCGGCGACCTCGTGGATCCGCCACGGGCGGACCAGGTGATCGTGGGCGCGGAGTTTCATCGATGCTCCTCGGCAGTTCACACGTGGGTGCGGGCGAGCGGGCCTTGATTCTTCCCGACACGGAGGCACGTCACAGCCGAACAGCGGGGTCGGCAGTCCATCCCGAGCACACGCTTACACTGTCCGCCGACGTCCGGGATTCCCCACAGGTCTTGCCGCGCGTCCCGCCCCAGTAGCTCAGCGGATAGAGCAGCCGCCTCCTAAGCGAAAGGTCGCAGGTTCGACTCCTGCCTGGGGCACCAGACGTTTGTTTTCTTCCCGCTGGAGAGGAGGCGGCCATGTCGGTCGGAGTGTTCGCCGGCATTCCGGTGAGCGACTTCCCTCGTGCGCTGCAGTGGTACGAGCGGTTTCTCGGCGCGAGTCCCGACTTCCGTCCCCATGACGCCGAGGCGGTGTGGCAGCTCGCGGAGCAGCGGTACGTCTACATCACCTGGGCGCCCGAGCGGGCGGGGGGTGCCCTCTGCATGATCTGGGTCGACGACCCCGTGGCGGAGGCGGCACGGCTCGGCGAGCTGGGCATACAGCCCGATGACGTGGAGAAGCACGGCGACATCTGGAAGTACGTGTTCCACGACGACGACGGCAACGAGATCGGGATCGGTGGCGATGTGTCACCCGCGTGACTCGCACCCGGGGACCACGACGTGTCTCAAGTGCAGCGATGGACCCTAGCCCCCCGACTCGGGTCCACCGCCACGTCGGCACACCGCGCGCGCGAGGACGTCTGCGTCCGAGGAAGACGTAGCCCAACGGCCTCGACCCGGACAAGCCCCCGCACCCACGGGCCACCCGAGGGTGGCAACCGTCGTGACAGTGTCACCCGCTGGTCTGGACCACACAAGACCTCTGTCCCCTCCCTCCCGCGATTTTGCCTTGACCGTCCGTTGACCGGACGGCAGCAGCCACGGTCCAGCGATCAGGCCAGCACCTCGAACGACATGCCCGCCGCGCGCAGGCGGTCGAGCAACCGGTCGCCCATCGCCTGCGCGGTCGTGACCTGACCGGCGACCTCGGGGTTGTCATCGAGGGCCAGGCACAGCGCCGACTCGGCCAGCATCTTGGCCGTCTCGTCGTAGCCGGGGTCGCCACCGGAGACCCGGGTGTGGACCTGCCGGTCGCCCGCCTCGCCGATGAAGTCCACGCGGAACCAGGACCGCGCGCGGCGCTCTTCGTCGGGGCCGTCGCCGGGCAGGATCCGCTTCTTGAGCAGGGTGCGCAGCGGCCCGACCTGAGCCGCCAGCCCGAGCGCGCCGACGACCGCGGCACCGCCGGCCGCGTAGCGCAGCGTCTTGGTGCCGGCGTAGTGGGAGTAGCGGAACTTCGGACCGTACGCCGCCAGCGCCGCGCCGCTGCGCTTCACGATCAGCGGGTCGATGGTCGGCAGCGGCAGCAGCCAGTAGCCGAGCACCGGGTCGCGACGGGGCTTGCTGCCGACCGCCCGCGACGAGCGTCCCTCCGGCCGAGGCTCCTCCTTCCGCCGAGCCTGCCCTGCCTCGCGGATCTGCTTGGGGCGTGACATCGCGGTGAGGGCCGAGTGGAAGGTCCCGCCCGACACGGTGCTGTTGGTGCGCACCACGCCGCGCAGGGTGATCGGCTGGTCGTGGGGCAGCTGCTGGACGGTGAAGTAGGCGCCGAGGTCGTGCGGGATGGCGTCGAAGCCGCACGCGTGCACGATCCGGGCGCCGGTGCGGACAGCCGTCTCGTGGTGGGCGACATACATCCGGTCGACGAACTCCGACTCCCCCGTCAGGTCGACGTACGCCGTGCCCGCGGCCGCAGCCGCGGCGACCAGCGGCTCGCCGTACTCCAGGTAGGGACCGACCGTGGTGGCGACGACCTTGGTCCGCTCCGCGAGGGCCTGCAGCGAAGCCGCGTCGTCGACGTCCGCGCTCAGCAGCTCGAGGTCGGCCAGGTCCGGGTCGATCCCGGTCAGCCGGTCACGGACGGCGGCGAGCTTGTCGGGATTCCGCCCGGCGAGCGCCCACCGCAGTCCGGTGGGGGCGTGGCGGGCGAGGTAGTCGGCGGTGAGGCCGCCGGTGAAGCCGGTGGCTCCGAACAGGACGACGTCGAGATCGCGGGTCGGCATCGCACCATCGTGTCAGCCGGGAACCAGACCCTCCCCGCCGCCGTCCCATCGCCATGAGCACAGCAGGTCGAGGAGGACTGGCGGTCGCCGCGGTGAGTGCACTCGCCGCCGCGTTCCTGATGGGCATGGTCGTCGGCGGCGGTACGACGGTGACGCCCCCGATCGGGATCAACCCGACACGACCACCCGTCGACACCACACCGATCCGCCTGGTCAACGCCGACCTCACACTTCCCGGCAGCTGTGAGGCACTGCTGGAGTCCTACGTGGAGCGGGGCGTCGAGCGGGTCGGGCCCTACGGCTGGGACGGCGGGCCGATGTACTACGCGGTGGACGACGCCATGCCGTTGGCGGCTTCGGGCGAGGACTCCGCCGCCGGTGCACCCGTCACCCGGGGCGGAGTGGTCGAGCAGGGCAACAGCGCGACCGGCACCAACGTCCAGGAGACCGGGGTCGACGAGCCGGACGTGGTGAAGACCGACGGCCAGCTGCTGGTCCGGGTCCGCGACGGCGATCTCGAGGTCCACGACGTCACCGGCCGCGAGCCGGTCGAGGTGGCCGACATCGACCTGCCCGGCACGAGTGCCGTCCGCGAGCTCCTCCTCGCCGGCGACACCGTCGTGGTGCTCGGCACCGACGACCAGGACCTCTACCGGACGCACCGCACGACCCGGCTCACGACCTACGACGTCTCCGACCCGGCGACACCGCGCCTGGTCGACGACCGCAGCTTCGACACCGGCCTGGTCCGCGCGGTGCAGCACGACGACACCGTCCGGCTGGTGCTCTCGACGACGCTGCCGGACCTCGACTTCGTGCAGCCGCGCTTCTGGCGCAACACCGAGGACGCCCGGGAGCGCAACCAGGACGTCGTCCGCCGGTCCACGATCGAGGAGTGGTTGCCGACGGTGACGACCTACGACGCCGACGGCGACGAGACCGGCACCGAGCAGCTGCTCGGGTGCGACCAGGTGACCGTTCCCAGTGCGGAGTCCGCGGCGCTCGGCACCATGGCCGTGGTGGGCTTCGACGCCGATCGCCCGGCCGAGCCCGAGGTCATGGGTATCGCCACCGACACCCTGCTCGCCTACGTGTCGCCGACGCGGATGTACCTCGCGAGCAGCCCCTACTCGGCCTGGGGCTGCTGCTGGATCCCCGAGCTTCCCGGCCCGGCCGGGACGGCGGACCTGGGTCGCACCCGGATCTACGCCTTCGAGCTCGACGGCACCGGCGCGACGTACACCGCTTCCGGCGCGGTCGACGGTGTCGTCGCGGACCGCTGGGCGATGGACGAGTACGACGGCGTGCTGCGCGTGGCGGTCGGGCAGAGCATGGAGACCGGCAACTTCAACTCGGTGGTGACGCTGCGCGAGGACGGCGACGACCTCGAGGAGGTCGGTCGCGTCGACAAGCTCGGCGTGAACGAGCAGATCAAGTCGGTGCGCTGGTTCGACGGGCTGGCGATCGTGGTGACGTTCCGGCAGGTCGACCCGCTCTACGCGATCGACCTCACCGACGCCGACGCCCCGCGGCTGCTGGGGGAGCTCAAGATCCCCGGCTACTCCGAGTACCTCCACCCGATCTCCGGGCAGCGGCTGATCGGGCTCGGTCAGGACGCCCTGACCAACGGCACCCTGCTCGGCGCCCAGGCCGCGCTGTTCGACGTCTCCGACCTGACCGACCCGCAGCTCACCGACCGGGTCAGGTACGCCCGCGGCTCGGTCGCGGCCGCGGCCGCCGACCCGCGCCAGTTCACCTGGCTGCCCGACCGCGACACCGCCCTCGCCGTGGTGTCCGAGGGCTGGGAGGGCCGCACCGGCTGGGTCTCGGTGCTGCAGGTCGACGGCGGCTCGCTGGAGAACCGGATGGTCGAGGTGGAGTACGGCAGCGACGTCGACGCCGTGCGGCTGGTGCCGCTGCCGGACGGCCGGGTGGTGCTGATGACCGGCGACGACGTCTCCTTCTTCGACCTGTGAGCCCAGCCGAGCCCGACGTATTCTCGACGTCATGTGCCGCAACATCCGCCCACTGAACAACTTCGATCCCCCGGCGACCGGCGACGAGGTCGCGGCCGCCGCCCTGCAGTTCGTGCGCAAGGTGAGCGGTACGACGCGACCGTCGCAGGCCAACCAGGCCGCCTTCGACCGCGCCGTCGCCGAGATCGCCCACGTCACCCGGCACCTGCTCGACGAGCTCGTGACCACCGCCCCGCCCAAGGACCGGGAGGTCGAGGCCGCCAAGGCCCGCGCTCGCGCGGCCGTCCGGTACGGCGGATGACACTCACCGGGTCGGTGGTCCACGGCGAGGCGCTCGACGTGTTGTGCGCCGGGCCGCTGGTGGTGCTCACCGGGGCCGGGCTGTCCACCGACTCGGGCATCCCCGACTACCGCGGGCCGGGGTCGGTCCCCCGGCAGCCGATGACCTACCAGGACTTCCGCTCCGGTCCCGACGCGCGGCAGCGCTACTGGGCCCGGGTCCACGTCGGCTTCGGCAAGTTCTCCGTCGCCGGTCCCAACGCCGGGCACCGCGCGCTCGCCCGGCTGGACCCCGACCTCCTCATCACCCAGAACGTCGACGGGCTGCACGAGGAGGCCGGCCAGCGCCGGCTGGTCGCGCTGCACGGCCGGATCGCCGACGTGATCTGCCTCGACTGCCGCACCACCTCCGCGCGAGCAGCCCTGGAACAGCGGCTGGCCGACCTCAACCCCGGCTGGCGCGACGCGCACGCGGACCTCGCGCTGCGGCCGGACGGCGACGTCGAGCTCACCGAGACCCGTGGCTTCGTGATTCCCGAGTGCGAGGCGTGCGGCGGGGTGCTGAAGCCGGACGTGGTGTTCTTCGGTGAGAACGTGCCGATCCCGAGGGTCGAGCGGTGCTACGCCGCGGTCGACGCGCTGACCGAGTCGGGCGGCGCGCTGCTGGTCGCGGGCTCGTCGCTGAGCGTGATGAGCGGGCTCCGGTTCGTCCGCCGGGCAGCCAAGGCGGGCACCCCGGTCGTGATCGCGAACCGGGGCGGGACCCGGGGCGACCCGTTGGCGTCGTACCGCCTGGAGGTCGGGTGCAGCGAGTTCCTGTCCGAGCTCGCGGAGCGGCGAGCCTCCTAGAGGATCCGCACGAAGATGTGCTCGGCGGCCTCGTCGACGATCTCGGCGGTCTCGCCGCCGGAGCCGACCAGGACGCCCTCCTCGGTGCGGGCCACGGTGACGGTCTTGTCGGGCAGCGCGCCGACCCGGCGCAGCGCGCCCATCAGCACCTCGTCCTTCTGCATCTCCTCCGAGATCCGGCGGATGTGGACGCGGGACTCGCCCTGGTCGCTGATCTCCGACAGCGGGCTGACGCCGGCCATGAAGCTCTCGCCCGGAGCGACCTCGCCGAGCTCGTCGAGACCCGGGATCGGGTTGCCGTACGGCGACTCGGTGGGGTGGTCGAGCAGCTCGATCAACCGTCGCTCCACCGTCTCCGACATCACGTGCTCCCACCGGCAGGCCTCGGCGTGGACCAGCTCCCAGTCGAGCCCGATCACGTCGGTCAGCAGCCGTTCGGCCAACCGGTGCTTGCGCATCACCCGGGTCGCGAGTCGCAGACCCTCGTCGGTGAGCTCGAGGTGGCGGTCGCCCTCGACCGTGAGCAGGCCGTCGCGCTCCATCCGGGCCACCGTCTGCGAGACCGTCGGCCCGCTCTGCAGGAGGCGCTCGGCGATGCGCGCCCGCAACGGGACGATGCCCTCCTCGACCAGCTCGTAGATGGTCCGCAGGTACATCTCGGTGGTGTCGATCAGGTCGCTCACCCACGCATTCTCGCCCATGTCGGATCGGCGTGGCGCCCCCGGTGGCCCAGCGACTGACACAGTGGGTGGTGATGACTGCGGTGATGTGGTTCCGCCGAGACCTGCGACTGGCCGACAACCCGGCACTGCTCGACGCGGCCGCCGACGGTGACGTGCTGCCCCTGTTCGTGCTCGACCCACGACTCTGGGGTGCGGCCGGGGTCTCCCGGCGCGCCTACCTCGGTGACGCGCTGCGCTCCCTCGATGCCTCGCTGCGGTCCCGCAGCGGTGGTGAGGGTGGGCTCCAGGTGGTGCGGGGCGACCCGGTCCGGCAGGTGGTGCTCGCGGCACGCGAGGTCGGCGCCGCCCGGGTCCACGTCGCGGCCGACTTCGGCCCCTACGGCGCCTCGCGCGACCGGGCCGTCGAGCAGGCGCTGGCCGAGCACGGCATCGAGCTGGTCCGCACCGGTTCGCCGTACGCCGTGTCGCCGGGGCGGGTGACCAAGGCCGACGGGTCGCCGTACGCCGTCTTCACGCCGTTCCACAAGGCCTGGTCGGACCACGGCTGGCGGGCGCCGGTCGACCCTCCGCGGGAGGTCACCTACCTCACCGTCGCCGACACCGTCGACGTCCCGGAGACGACGCTGCCCGACGGGTTGACGCTGCCGACCGCCGGTGAGGCGGCGGCCCGGCGACGGTGGCGGTCCTTCGTCGACGACCGGCTCGCCGACTACGGCCGGGACCGGGACAAGCCAGGCGTGCCCGGCACCTCGCGGATGAGCGTCCACCTCAAGTGGGGCGAGATCCACCCGCGCACGCTGCTGGCCGACCTGGCGGAGGCCGGCGGCGAGGGTGCGGCCACCTACCGCTCCGAGATCGCCTGGCGCGAGTTCTACGCCGACGTGCTGCACCACCAGCCGGAGACGGCGCGCGACTACCTGCGTCCGCAGTTCGCGCGGATGGCCTACGACGAGCCCGACGAGCTCTTCGAGCGGTGGCAGGACGGCACCACCGGCTTCCCGATCGTCGACGCCGGGATGCGCGAGCTCCGGGCGACCGGCTGGATGCACAACCGGGTGCGGATGATCGTGGCGAGCTTCCTGGTCAAGGACCTGCACGTCGAGTGGCAGCACGGCGCGCGTCACTTCATGCAGTGGCTGGTCGACGGCGACCTCGCCTCCAACCAGCACGGCTGGCAGTGGACGGCCGGCTCGGGCACCGACGCGTCCCCGTTCTTCCGGGTGTTCAACCCCGTCACCCAGGGCAAGAAGTTCGATCCCGACGGCGGCTACGTCCGTCGCTGGGTGCCCGAGCTCGCCGACGCCGTGGACCCGCACATCCCCGTCGACCCCATCGTCGACCATGCCGAGGAGCGACGCGAGGCGCTGGCCCGGTGGGAGAGGATCAGGAGATGACCGAGCTTCTCGTGCCCAGCAGGTTCTGCGGGCCGCCCTCGTCCGGCAACGGCGGCTGGACCGCCGGCGCCCTGGCCGGCTTCCTCGATCACGACTCCCCCGTGGACCACGCCGCGGCCTGGCCCACGGTGCAGGTCACGCTGCGCCAACCGCCGCCGCTCGACACACCGCTGCCCGTCTCCGACGGCGTCGCGGTGGCGGGCGACGGATCGGTCGTGGCGAGCGCCGAGGTCGTCGACCGCGAGCTGGTGCCGGTCGACGAGGTCTCGGCCGCGGAGGCCGATGCGGCGACGGCGTCGTACTCCGGACACGGGTCGCACCCGTTCCCCACCTGTTTCGCGTGCGGGACCGCGCGCGAGGAGGGTGACGGACTGCGGATCTTCCCCGGTCGGGTCGCCGACGACGCGGAGGGCCGGGTGCGCGTCGCCGCACCGTGGACGCCGCACCCGAGCATCGCCGAGGACTTCCACGCCTACACCACCGGCGAGGCACGCGCCTCGCTCGCCGCGACCTGGGCCGCGCTCGACTGCGTCGGCGGCTGGGCCGGTGACCTCGAGGAGCGGCTGATGGTGCTGGGGCGGATGACCGCCCGGATCGACACCCTGCCGGTGATCGGAGAGCCCCACGTCGCGGTCGGCGGCAGCCGCGGCCGCGACGGCCGCAAGACGTTCACCGCCTCCACGCTCTACGACTCCGATGGCCGGGTGGTCGCGGTGGCCGAGCACATCTGGTTCGCCGTCGACGCGGCTGCCTTCGGCTGACCTGCCCACCTGACCGTGTCGGCGAGTCGGTCGGATGGCAGTGGAAATTTCGGGTGCCAACCGTCGGTTTCCCCGGTCGACCGGGGAAATGACAAACTGGGCGTATGACTTTGAACGATCCAAAGCGTCCGTGGTGGCAGGACGCCGTGACTTACCAGGTCTACGTCCGCAGCTTCGCCGACAGCAACGGCGACGGCATCGGCGACCTCCCGGGCATCACGGCCAAGCTGCCCTACCTGCGCGACCTGGGCGTCGACGCGCTCTGGATCACGCCGTTCTACGTGAGCCCCCAGCACGACCACGGCTACGACGTGGCCGACTACCGCGGCGTCGACCCGTTGTTCGGGGACCTCGACGCCGCCGACGAGCTGCTCGCGAACGCGCACGAGCTGGGTCTCAAGGTCATCGTGGACCTGGTGCCCAACCACACCTCCAGCGAGCACGAGTGGTTCCGGGCCGCCCTCGCGGCAGGCCCGGGCAGCCCCGAGCGCGCCCGCTACCTCTTCCGCGACGGACGTGGCGAGGACGGCAGCGAGCCGCCCAACAACTGGCAGTCGGTCTTCGGCGGCCCGGCCTGGACCCGGACCGACGACGGCGAGTGGTACCTCCACCTCTTCGACACCACCCAGCCCGACCTCGACTGGCGCCACCCCGAGGTCCCCGAGATGTTCGAGGGCGTGCTGCGGTTCTGGCTCGACCGCGGCGTCGACGGCTTCCGGGTCGACGTCGCGCACGGCCTGCTCAAGGAGGAGAGCCTGCGCGACCAGCAGGGCCAGCCGGAGGCTGCCCACGCCGGGTCGATGGTCGAGCGCCGCCTCCACGACGAGCCGATGTGGGACCAGCCCGAGGTCCACGACGTCTACCGCGCCTGGCACCGGGTCCTGGCCGAGTACGACGGCGACCGGATGGCCGTCGCCGAGGCCTGGACCCAGACCCCGGAGTCGATGGCGCGGTTCGTCCGACCCGACGAGCTCTCGCAGACCTTCAACTTCAGCTGGCTGCTCGCCGACTGGTCGGCCCTCTCGTTCGCCGACGTCATCCACGGCACGCTGACGGCGATGGCGCCGGTCGGCGCCGTCCCCACGTGGGTGCTGAGCAACCACGACGTCATCCGACACGTCACCCGCTACGGCGGCGGCGAGCGCGGCCTGGCCCGCGCCCGGGCCGCGACCCTGACGATGCTCGCCCTGCCCGGCTCGGCCTACCTCTACCAGGGCGAGGAGCTCGGCCTCGAGGAGGTCGACGTCGCCCGCGAGGACTGGCAGGACCCCGCGGCCCTGCGCACCGGCGACCCCGGCCGGGACGGCTGCCGGGTGCCTATCCCGTGGGCCGGCGACGTCGCGCCGTACGGCTTCGGGCCGCTCGAAGACCAACCGTGGATCCCGCAGCCGGAGGGCTGGGGGTCACTCACGGTCGAGGCGCAGTGGGACCGACCGGGCTCGACCCTGGAGTTCTACCGCGAGGCGCTGCGGGCCCGGCGTACCCACGCCCTCGACGCGGGCGACGACGTCCGCATCGTCGACGGCGCCCCCGACACGCTCACCATCGTGCGCGGCCCGCTCACCGTCGTCCTCAACTGCGGCAGCACCCCCGTGCCGCTGCCGGAGGGAGACATCGTGATCGCCAGCGGCCCGGTCGACGACGACAAGCTCCCCGCCGACACGGCCGTCTGGCTCCACACGACCGGCTGACCAGAGGTCAGTCCAGGGCGAAAGTCCTCGAGGCCGTCGGTTCCCACGCGGTTCCACCCACGCAGAGCGTCGTCGCCACCTAGGGTGGACTCGCCGCCCCCCGGCTCTCGGAAGGAACCCTGTTGTCCGCCCCCATTCGGACCTACCTGCTCGACGACCATGCCGTCGTACGCCGGGGACTCCGGGCACTGCTCGAACGCGAACCCGACATCGAGGTCGTGGGCGAGGCCGGCACGGTTTCCCAGGCGATCCCCGAGATCTTGGACCTCAAGCCCGACGTGGCCATCCTGGACGGCCGGCTCCCGGACGGCCACGGGATCGAGGTGTGCCGCGAGATCCGTGCCGCCGACCCCCGCATCAAGGGACTGATCCTGACCAGCTACGACGACGACGAGGCGATGTTCACCGCCATCCTCGCCGGTGCCGCGGGCTACGTCCTCAAGCAGATCGACGAGCGCGCGTTGGTCAACGGCATCCGAGTCGTGCAGAACGGCCACTCCCTGATCGAGCCAGCCGTCGCGGTCCGCGTCATCGAGCGCATGCGCAGCAGCACGACCGCGGGCCCGACCGGTCTCTCCTCGCTCACCGCGCAGGAATCACAGATCCTGGCGCTGATCACCGAGGGCCTGACCAACAAGCAGATCGGTGAGCGCCTCTTCCTCGCCGAGAAGACGGTCAAGAACCACGTCACCAACCTGCTCAGCAAGCTGGGCGTGAAGCGCCGCACCCAGGCAGCAGTGCTGGCCTCGCGGCTCTCCTTCGAACGCTGAGCACGCTCAGGAAGGACGCCGCCGCAGGGCCTCGCTGAGCGAGGCGACCGCGTCGTCGCTGGGTGACGCAGCCTCCTGGTTGCTCGCCTCGAGGGCTTCCAGCAGCTCGGCGCGGTGGACCGCCACCGACCGGGGCGCGTCGATGCCGACCCGGACGACATCGCCGCGGACCTCCAGGATCGAGACCGTGACGTTGTCGCCGATCACGATGCTCTCGCCTGCACGGCGGCTCAGGACCAGCATGGCGTCACGCTACCCCGGCCGATCCGTCCGCACGCACACGACGTACCGGGAGGTGTCAGGCGACCAGGGGGGTGGCGACCGAGAACGTCGGATCGTCGAGGACGACCTGGAGGGCCCGGCAGGTGCTCGTGTTGACCAGGATCGGCGCCGCGAGGTTGGCCGTGGTCGTGGACAGCGACTCGCCCGCGGTCAGCACGCAGAGCAGCAGCACGTCCTCGGCCCTCGACACTCCGAGGTCGCTGACGGTCTCGTCGTCCACCACCGGCGCGTAGTCGGGGAAGAACTGGGACGGCGGCACCACCAGGAATCGCAGGTCCGGCTGGTCGAGCGAGGTGAGGCTGCACAGCACACCGTCGTCGTCGAGCTGGACCAGCGCGAACCTGGACCTGTCCGGGAATCCCGGCATCGGGTGCACCAGGTCGATCACGGGGATCTCGGGCATCTCTCTCCTGCGGTCCGGCGCCACCAACTGGTCGATCATCGCAGAAAGTCCACCAGACTCGGCTGGAGCACCCGCGCGGTCGCGGCAAGGGCGGCCTGGTAGGCCACCTCCTGCATCTGCAGCTCGACCATCGTCTCCGGGAGATCGGCGTTCTCGATCTCGGACAGCGAGTTGGTCAGGGACAGCTCGGCGTCCTTAGCCGCCTGGGAGGCCTGCTCGATCCGCACGGTACGGGTGCCGACATTGGCCAGGGCCGAGGACACCCTGTCCCCGTCCAGGGTGAGGGCGTCGATGCCCGCGCGGATGCCCGTGGCGTCGCCTGCCCGCAGGGCGGCGGAAAGAGCGGTGAGGTGGTCGAACACCGAGTCCCCGTCGGCCCCGAAGGCCGCCGGGCCCGACAGCGCCACGTCGAGGCTCACGCCCTCGGCGATGGTCCGGTTCACCGGGTTGCCGTCGGCGACGTACGCCGCCACACCGGCCGTGTCGGTGTAGGCCACCGTCCCTGCCGTGGTGCCGCCGAAGACGGGTCGACCCAGATAGCTGGTGTTCCCGGCCGCCACGAGGCTGGCGCGGATCTGGTCGACCTCGGTCGCCAGCGCCTCCCGAGTCGCCGCGCTCGGCGCTCCGTTGGCGCCCTGCAGAGCCAGGTCACGGGCGTGGCGTACCTGCGTGCTGGCGCCCTGGAGGGTGGCGTCGATGGTGTTCAGCCAGCCCAGCCCGTCCTCGGCGTTGCGGCTGTACTGCTGCTGGGCGGCGATGCCCGAGCGCAGCCGCATCGCGGACGCGGCATCGGCCGGCGAGTCCGAGGGCCGGTTGAGGACCCGTCCGGTGGACAGGTGCTCCTGGATCTCGGCCAGCCGCCCCAGGCTGCCCTGAAGCCCGCTGAGCGAGCGGTCGGTGAGCATCGACTGGGTGACGCGGGTGATGGTCATCGGGTCACCCCGGTCCGGTTGATCAGGGTGTCGAGGACGGAGTCGATCGTCGTCATCACGCGGGCGGCGGCCTCGTAGGCGCGCTGTGCCTGGAGCATCGTCACCATCTCCTCGTCGAGGCTCACACCGGACAGCTGCTCACGTGCGCCGTCCACCTGGCCGGTGAGCGCCTGCTGGTTGAGGGCGAGCCGGCGTACGGAGGACACCTCGTTGCCGAAGCCGGACACCAGCCGCTGGTAGCTGTCGCCCGGAGCACCGAGCGAGAGCGCGAGCGCGGTGGCGTTGCCACCGTCGAGGTTGGCGCCACCGCCCACCCCGGAGGCAGCGACGGCGCGCGGGTCGGTGATCGCCACGACCAGGGGCCCGCCCGGTGCCGCAGGGTCGACGGTGAACAGCGCGAGGCCGGCGTTGCCGTCCTGGTCGAAGCCGGCCTGGTGGGCGGTGTTGACGGCGGACGCGATCTGCTGGGCGATGCCGTCGATGCCTGCCCGGTAGCCCGGGAGCGTGGTCGTGAGCACCTCGGCCACGCCACCTGCGGAGCCGCCGACGGAGGCCGTCACGACGGCCGGGGTGCCGCCCGGGGGCGTCAGCGTGAAGGCCACCGGACCGCCGTCTGCGCTGCCGTCGGGGTTCACCCCGCCCGAGACCGCGAACTGACCGGCCTGGGCGCCGGAGACGAGGGAGACGCCGCCCAACACCATGTCGAGGCCGCCCCGGGGGTTCTCGACCGCCGTCGCGCCCGTGAGCTCCGACAGTCGCAGGGCGAGGGAGTCACGCGAGTCCAGCAGGACACCGGCGTCGGTCCCGTTGAGCTGGGCCACCGCGATGCTCTTGTTGGCCGAGGCGAGGTCCGAGGCGAGGGAGTTGATCTCGGTGACCTGGACCAGCAGCGTCTGGCGCTGGTCCCCCTCCTCGACGCTGACGTTGCGCCGCTGTACGGCGAGTGCGTCGGCGAGCGTGTTGGCCCGGGCCAGCACCTGGCTGCGAGCGGCCTCCGACTGCGGGTTGTTGGCCAGGTCGTGCCAGCTGCTGGCGAATTCGGCCAGCGCGGCGGAGACGCCGTTGTCACCGGGCTCGCCGATGCCGGACTCGACCCGCCCGAGCACCGCCACCCGGGTGTCGAGGTAAGCCTGGTTGCCGTGCTCACGTCGGGCACGGGCATCCAGGAACGGGTCGGTCATCCGGTGCAGGTCACCCACACGAACGCCGTCGCCGGATCCTTCGTAGCGGCTCCAGAGCGCTGCCTGGGCCGGGGCCCCCACGGCCTCGCCGACGACCCGGCGCCGGGCGTAGCCGTCGGTCGAGACGTTGGCGATGTTGCCGCTGGCCACGTCCATCACGACCTGGTGGTAGCGCAGCGCGCTCAGTGCGTTGTTGACGGAGCTGAAGGTGCCGGTCATGTCAGAGGCTCCGGTCCACGAGCCGGTGGCGCGCGGGCTCCGCGACGGCGGTGCCGTCGGCGGCGTAGCCATCGGTGGTCTCGCCCAGCGACAGCAGCGTCTCGCGGGCCGATCGGTAGCCGGCGGAGATCAGGTCCCGGTTGTTGTCCGCCAGCGCCGAGATGTCCGCCGTCGCGGCGACGAAGGCCTGGCGGTGCTCGGTGAAGATCGAGGACCACGGCTCGTCCGCGGCCTCGGCGAGGGCGCTCAGGCTCGGGTTGGAGGACATGCCGATGGACGACGCGGCCTCGTCGGCGGCGACCGCACGAAGCACCTCGGTCTCCCGGATCGTGCCCAGCACGGTGTCGACGTCCCGAGCGGCATGCATCAGCCACCGGGACCGCCCGCTCGCCAGCACCAGCTGCTCGACCTCGAGCTTGTAGTGCAGGCCCTCGAGCAGCTCGCGTTCGCGCCACAGCACGAGCGACAGCTTCTCCATCGCGTCCATGTCGGATCCCCTCTTCGTGTACGCCCCTCCCATCGGCCGAGGACCGGAGGCCATGAGGAGTTCGAGCGGATCAGGCGCAGCCGGCGCCCCTGACCATGCGCGTCTAGTCCGTTCGGGCCAGACCCACCGGGACCCTGGTCCTGCCTGGTTCCGCCGAGGGTCCGCAAGCGTGGCGTAACCCTCATGAACCCCGGACTCCGGCCCAAGGATCCTGCTCGTGCCCCCCACACAGCGATCCCCCCGCAGCCTCGCCACCGAGGACCAGATCACCAGCCACATGCCGCTGGTGGGTCACGTCGTCCGCGAGATCATGTCCCGCGTCCCCGCGCACGTCGACCGAGACGACCTCACCTCCGCCGGCCTGGCCGCGCTGGTGATGGCCGCCGACGGTTTCGAGGCCGAGCGCGGCGTTCCCTTCGCGCGCTACGCCGCCACCCGCATCCGAGGTGCGGTGCTCGACGAGCTGCGCCGTGTCGACTGGGCGTCGCGCTCGGTGCGCCGCCGCGCCCGCGACCTCGACGAGACCCGCGCCCAGCTGGCCCAGGCACTCGGCCGCGTGCCCAGCGGCGAGGAGATCGCCAGCGCACTCGGGCTCACCCCCGAGGAGGTCGCCGCCAACTCCGAGGACCTCGCCCGGGCCCAGGTCCTCTCCCTGAACGCCGGCGACAACTACTCGTCCTATGCCGAGACCCTCGTCTCTCCGACGCTGTCCCCCGAGCAGTCAGTGGAGCACCTGGAGCAGCTGACCTACCTGACCGAGGCGATCGCCGAGCTTCCCGACCGGCTGCGCATCGTGGTCGAGGGCTACTTCCTCGCCGAGCGGCCGATGGCCGAGATCGCCGACGAGCTGGGCGTGACCGAGTCCCGGGTCTCGCAGCTGCGCGCCGAGGCCATGGTGCTGCTGCGCGACGCCCTGAACTCCCAGCTCGACCCCGAGCTGGTCACCCCGCACGAACGCCCGACCGGCGTCGCAGCGCGCCGACGCGAGACGTACTTCGCCGCCGTCGCGGCCCGGCACGCGGCCGGCGCCCGCTCCTCGACGACGGTGCGCACCAGCGCCTGACGAAAAAGATTGCGCGGAAACCTCAACCCGGGGGCCGCGACGCCGATCACCTCCTCGACGGAGTCCACGGACGGACTCCAGCAGGCGATCAAATTCCAGGAAGGAAACCCATCATGAGCCTCCGCATCAACCAGAACATCGACGCCTTCAACTCGTACCGCAACCTGTCGGTCACGCAGGGCCAGATGTCCAAGTCCCTCGAGAAGCTGTCGAGCGGATTCCGCATCAACCGGGCCGCCGACGACGCCGCCGGCCTGGCCATCTCCGAGGGCCTGCGTTCGCAGGTCGGCGGCCTCAAGCAGGCCTCCCGCAACGCGCAGGACGGCATCTCCGTCGTGCAGACCGCGGAAGGCGCACTGACCGAGGTCCACTCCATCCTGCAGCGCATGCGTGACCTCGCGGTGCAGGCGTCCAACGACAGCAACTCGACCGAGGCGCGCAGCGCGATCGGCGCCGAGGTCACCCAGTTGCAGTCGGAGCTCACCCGCATCGCCGACTCGACGAACTTCAACGGCACCAAGCTGCTCGACGGCTCGGCCGGCACGCTGAACTTCCAGGTCGGCGCCGACGGTGACGCCAACAGCCGGATCGCTGTCGACCTCAGCACGGCGGACATCTCCGCGGTGGCCACCGCGCTCACCAACGGCAACTACGCACGGACCGGAGCCGTCGACGGCGCCACCACCACGGGCAACTGGACGTTCGACCAGGGCGGCACGGCGGTCACCGTGGACATGGGTGCCGTGGACGCCGGCCGTACCGCCGGCGACGTGGTCAACACCCTCAACAGCGACACGTCCTTCGCCAACAACTACACCGCGAAGCTCGACAACAACGGCGAGCTGGTGGTCACCTCCAAGACCTCCAACGCCGCGATCACCGTCGCTGGTACCGGCTACACCGCCGGTGCGGGTGCGGCAGGCGCACTGGACTTCAGCAGCCACTCCGGTGCCCAGTCCGCGATCGACGCCATCGGCACGCAGATCACCAACGTGTCGACCGCCCGGGCGAACCTCGGTGCGGTGCAGAACCGGTTCGAGCACACCATCAACAACCTCAACGTGGCCGTCGAGAACCTGTCGGCCTCCGAGAGCCGGATCCGCGACACCGACATGGCGATGGAGATGATGTCCTTCACGCGGGCGCAGATCCTCTCGCAGGCCGGTACCGCGATGCTGGCGCAGGCCAACCAGGCGCCCCAGAGCGTCCTGTCGCTGCTCCGCTGAGCGAGTCTGACCAGCAGATCACGAGACACCGGTCGGGCCGGGACAACCTCCCGGCCCGACCGGTACTCACCCTTCCGAGGACGGAGCAGCAGCCATGAGCGGAGTCGCCAGCATCAGTGGGCTCGCCACCGGGCTCGACACTGCCACCATCATCGACCAGCTGATGCAGCTCGAGGCCGTGCCGCAGAGCCGGCTCCAGAGCCGCGCCAGCAAGGAACAGCTCGTCGTCAACGCGATGCAGACACTCAACGCCAGGATCGCCGGCCTGGCCACCAAGGCCGCCGACCTGGCCAAGCCCGCCGCGTGGAACGCGCTCACGGCGACCTCCTCCTCCCCCAAGGTCTCGGTCACCGTCGGCCTCGGCGCTGCCCCCCTCGCCTTCTCGCTGCGCGTCGACCAGACCGCGCTCGCCCACCGTCTCGAGCACGCCTCCGCCGTCGACCTCGACGCCGCGGGCACCGTGCCGGACAGCATCCGGCTCGACCGTCTCGACGGCACCGCCCCTCTCGACCTGGCCACCGGCGGCACCCTGCGCGGCCTGGTCGACGCGATCAACGACCCGGCCAACGAGACCGGGCTGCGCGCCACCTCGGTGCGGGTCGGGGACGGCCAGTACCGGCTCCTCGTCGAGTCGGCGACCACCGGCGTGGCCACCGACTTCACGCTCACCGACACCACCGACGGCTCCGCGATCCTCGGCGGCGCCACTGTTCGGAGCGGCCGGGACGCCCAGGTCACCCTCGGCGACTCGATCGTGGCCACGTCAGCGACCAACACCTTCACCGACCTCGTGCCCGGCGCGAACATCACCCTGGCCGTCGACGCGAGCGGCACCGCCGACATCACCCTGGCCCGCGACCCGGCCGCCATCGCGAGCTCGGTCAGCTCGCTGGTCGACGCGCTGAACGCCGCGCTGTCCGACATCGACAACCTCACGGCGTACAACCCGACGACCAAGGCCAGCGGCATGTTGGCCGGAGACAGTGGCGCTCGTTCCCTCCGGAGCCAGCTCCTCAACACCGTCTTCCCCAGCGACGGCACCAGCCTGGCCGACCTCGGCATCCAGACCGACCGGACCGGCAAGCTGGTCTTCGACCGCTCCGCCTTCACGACCGCGTACGCCGCGGACCCGGCCGGAGTGCAGACCCGACTCACCCAGGCCGACACCGGTTTCGTGAGCACGCTCGCCGCGGTCAGCAAGACGGCCAGCGACAAGATCGACGGCACCCTGACGAGGTCCATCACCAGCCGGACCGACTCGATCAAGCAACTCAACGACAGCATCACCGCGTGGGACCAACGACTGGAACTGCGCCGCACCACCCTGACCCGCCAGTACACGGCCCTGGAGACGGCCCTCGGCGCCATGAACAGCCAGTCGTCGTGGCTGGCAGCACAGATCAGCAGCCTGCCCACCGCAGGTTCGGGAAGCTAAGGAAGGCACCCCCATGATGCCGATTGCCAGGACGGCATACCTCGAGGCGGCCGTGAAGACGGCCGGCCCCGCGCGACTGCTCGTGATGCTGTTCGAGCGACTGACGCTCGACTGCCGTCGAGCGGTCGCCGCGCAGCAGGAAGGCGACCACCAGGAGGCCCACCACCACCTGGTGCACGCCCAGGACATCGTCACCGAGCTCTACTCCTCGCTGCGCGTGGACCAGTGGGAGGGCGGACCGGGTCTCGCCGCGCTCTACGGACACCTGCAGGTGCAGCTGGTCGAGGCCAATGTGCGCCGCGACGTGGCCCTCACCACCCGCTGCCTGAGCCTGGTCGAGGAGCTCGCCGAGGCCTGGCGCGACGCCGCAGTGCAGTCCGCCGCCATCGGAGCGTGACCCGGTGACCACCGAGGGTCGCCAGGCGACCGACGCGAATGCACGTGCCTGGGAGGCGGTCCTGGACCGGCTCGAGCGCGACGTCGAGGCCATCGAGGAGCTGGCGCGTGCCGCCGACGGCGTCATCGTCGCACCGACCACGGTGCCGTGGGAACCGCCGGACATCAACGGCCCGCTCCCCGACCACCTGCTCCAGCGCGCCCGCGAGATCCACCACCGACAGACCGTGGCGCGCCGCGACCTGGCCGAGGCGATGGCGGCCAACCGCGTCGACGCGGACCGCGTCACGCCGCGCTCCACCGCGACCCCGGTGTCCACGGCGTACGTCGACGTCTCTGCCTGACGGGCTACCCGGCATGGCCCGAACGGGTGGTGTCGGTGGTCCGATGGGCCCGATCTCGGCGCTTTTCCTCAGCACCGCTGAGCCGGTGCCGAAGAGCCCTCTGAGCACGGAGCGCTCACCCCCCTCGCCGATGGACCGGCACATCCTTGCCCCCCGGAGGATTCCGTGTCCCTGGCCATGCCCGATCCCGTCGCGGCCGTGCTCGCGTCGGCGCTCGACGGCCTCGCGCTGCGTCAGAGCGTCATCGCCGACAACATCGCCAACGTCGACACCCCCGGATTCCGTGCCACCGCCGTCGACTTCGAGTCCTCGCTCGCCGCGGCGCTCCAGCGCGGTGAGATGCCGAGCTCCGGCGTCAACCCCCTGACCCTGGCCACCGACACCCCCGTCGGCCCGAACGGCAACAACGTCGACCTCCGCAAGGAGTCGCTCGCCGCGATCCAGTCCCAGTTCCAGTACCAGATGATGACCCGCGCGGTCACCGACCGGTTCTCGCTGATCACCACCGCCGCCGGGATGCAGTGATGGGCGCCTTCGACATGCTCCGCATCGCGAACACCAGCCTGGGCATGCACCAGACCTGGCTCGACGCCCTGGCCAACAACATCGCCAACGCCAACACCGTCACCTCGACCGCCGAGGACGCCTTCCAGGAGCAGATGGTCGTCGTCTCCGCCCGCGCCGACGGCGGCGTCGACGTGGACCGACTCGCACTCGGCAGCGCCGAGGGCGTGCTCCAGTACTCGCCGGACCACCCGTTGGCGGACGAGAACGGCATGGTCCGCGCCGCGGACCTGGACATGACCACCCAGATGACCTCCCTGATCCAGGCCCAGCGCGGTTTCCAGGCCTCGGTGCAGGTCACCAAGACGGCGCAGGACACCTACAACAGCGCGCTGCAGATCGGACGTGGCTGATGAGCGTCAACGGGATCGAGTCGCTCGGCTTCACGCCGTACGTCGCCCCCGCCATGCCCACCCAGGGGGCCGGCGCGGTGCAGAGCGCCACCTCGGGCAAGGAGTTCGGCGACATGGTGCTCGACGGCATCGACCGTCTCGAAGGGGTGCAGGACAAGGTCGACCAGCTGGCCGTCCAGGCCGCCACCGGTGACCTCACGAACATCCACGACTACACGCTGGCCGCCACCGAGGCGGACGTGACCACGAAGCTGACCGTCGCCGTGCGCAACAAGGCCATCGAGTCCTTCACCGAGATCATGAGGATGCAGGTCGGATGAAGGAAGGTCTCAGCCGGGCGCTGCAGCGCTACCTGCGCTCCTTCGCGGCCTTCAGCGCCGGCCAGAAGATGGTTGCCGTCATCGGCACGCTCGCGTTGGTGCTGGCCGGCTTCATGGTGTTCCGCTGGGCGGCGACACCGAGCTACTCGCCGCTGTTCAGCAATCTCTCGTCGAAGGATGCCTCCGCGGTCATCGAGCAGCTCGACGCCGACGGCGTGCCCTACGAGATCAGTGCTGGCGGCGGCACCATCTCGGTGCCGCGGGACGCGGTCTACGCGACCCGGATCTCGCTGAGCGGCGAGGGACTGCCCGCCAACAGCGGCGAGGGCGGCTACGCCCTCCTCGACAACCAGGACATCTCCACCTCCCAGTTCAAGGAGCAGACCGACTTCAAGCGGGCGATGGAGGGCGAGCTCGCCAACACCATCGAGGCGATCGACGGGGTCGACACGGCCGTGGTCCACCTCGCCCTGCCGCCGCAGGAGGTCTTCGCCGACGAGCAGGCACCGGCCACTGCCTCGGTCCTCGTCTCGACCGGACCCGGTGGCGGGCTCGCCCCCGAGCAGGTCCAGGCCGTCGTCCACCTCGTGGCCTCCAGCATCGACAGCCTCGATCCGGACCAGGTCACGGTCGCCGACTCGACCGGCCGGGTCCTCTCGACCACCGGCGACGCCGACGGGCTGGCCACGAGCCGCGCCCAACAGACCGCCGACTACCAAGACGAGCTGAGCGCCAAGGTCCAGTCGATGCTCGACCGGGTGCTCGGTCCTGGCCACTCGACCGTCCAGATCACCGCGAACCTCGACTTCGACAAGAGCACCACCGAGTCGACCACCTACAGCAACGACGAGGACGCTCCTGCGCTCTCCGAGAGCACACAGCAGGAGACCTACTCCGGCGGCGCCTCTCCCGGCGACGCGGGCGCGGGAGGCGTCGTGGGACCCGACGGCCAGACCGAGGTCGGCAGCGGGACCGGCGACGGCAGCTACAACAACAGCTCGGTCATGCGGGACAACGGTGTGGACACCGTTGTCGAGAGGCGGGAGACCGCCCCCGGCGGCGTCGAGACGCTGCACGCCGGCGTCGTCATCGACGTCAACGCACCGGTCAAGATCGACGCCGCCGGGGTCGAGGACCTCGTGACCGCGGCCATCGGCCTCGACGTCAAGCGCGGCGACACGTTCCAGGTCTCGGCGATGCCGTTCGACACCACGCTCGCGACTGCGAGCGAGGAGGCGATGGCCGAGGCCGATGCCGAGGCCGCCGCCGCTCAACGGATGGAGTGGATCCGCAACGGCGTGCTGCTGCTGGTGGTGGCTCTCCTGCTGCTCATCGTGTGGCTCCGCGGCCGCAAGCACGCCAAGGCGCGCCAGAACGCGACGACGTACGTCGTCGAGCAGCTCCGGGCCGACCAGGCAGACCGGGCCGCGGTCGCCGCCGCCGCCAAGCACCGGATCGAGGCCAGTCCGGCCACGATGGCGCTCCAGCAGGCAGACCACGGCGGCGGACTCCGTGACGAGCTGTCCGACCTGGTCGAACGTCAGCCCGAAGAGGTCGCGGCGCTGCTCCGCGGCTGGCTCGTGGAGCGTCACTGATGACGGCTGCCGTCACCGGAGTGGGGGCCCGCAAGGTCGCCATCGTCCTGGTCCAGATGGGGCGCGACCGAGCCTCCCAGGTGCTCTCGCACCTGAGCGAGTCCGAGGTCGAGCTGATCTCCGCAGAGATCGCCCAGCTCTCGGCGGTCCCGGCCGAGGAGAGCAGCGACGTCCTCACCGAGTTCCACCAGCTCGCGACCGCGCGGTCCCACATGGTGCAGGGCGGCATCGAGTTCGCCCAGCACCTCCTCGAGCAGTCGCTCGGGGCGGAGAAGGCCGCCGAGGTCGTCCAGCGCCTGAACGCGATGGCCATCAAGCTGCCCTTCCAGTTCCTCCAGCGCGCCGACCCGAGCCAGCTGCGGAGCTTCATCGCCGGCGAGCACCCGCAGGTGATCGCCCTGGTCCTTGCACACATGACGGCAGAGAAGGCGTCCCTGGTCCTCTCCGGGTTGCCCTCGGACCAACAGGCCGAGGTCGCCCACCGGATCGCCGTCATGGACCGCACCAACCCGGAGATCATCCGGGAGGTCGAGGCGATCCTCGAGCGCAAGCTCTCCTCGGTGCTGATGCCGACGGAGACCTCACGCGTCGGCGGCCTCGGCCCGCTGGTCAACATCATCAACCGCTCCGACCGCTCCACCGAGCGCCAGATCGTCGAGGGCCTCGAAGCGCTGGACGCCGGCCTCGCCGAGGAGGTCCGTAGCCGGATGTTCCTCTTCGAGGACATCGTGCAGCTCGACGACCGCTCGGTGCAGCAGGTGCTGCGCCAGGTCGACACCGCCGAGCTCGCCCTCGCCCTCAAGGGCGTGCCCGAGCCGGTCAAGGCCAAGATCACCGGCAACCTGTCCGAACGGGCGGCGGAGAACCTGCTGGAGGAGGTCGAGCTGCTCGGCCCGGTCCGCCTGGCACAGGTCGAGGAGGCGCAGCAGTCGGTGATCCGCACCATCCGCTCGCTCGAGGAGCGTGGCGAGATCGTGGTCCGCCGAGGGAGTGACGATGAGTTCGTCGACTGAGGCCCGCGTGCTGCGGGGCACCGACTCCGCCGAGGCGGCGGGTCTGGCGATGCCCGAGTTCCGGTCGGGTCAGTGGACCCGGTGGGGCAACGGCGCCGTACGCGGCGACGACGTCACCGAGCAGCTCCTCGACCGGCTCGCCGAGAGCACGCGCCACACCGCCCGCGCCCAGGGCTACTCGGTCGGGTGGGCCGCGGGACGTCGCGAGGCCGAGGCCCTGACGCAGGCCGCGCTGGCCGAGACCTCGGCCCGCGCGGCCGCCGAGGAGGAGCGCCGTGCGACCGAGCACGCCGACGCCATGGCCGCGCTGCGCGCCGCCGCGTCGCAGCTGCTCGAGAGTGTCGAGGAGGTACGCCACGCGGCGGACACCCAGGCCGTCGAGCTCGCGCTCGAGCTGACCCGCGAGCTGGTCGGCCAGGCGGCCCCCGGGGCCGGCGAGCACACCGTCGAGCGCATCCTCGCCCTGCTTCCGGACCACCCCGCGGTCCGAGTGCACCTCCACCCCGCGGTCGCTGCGAGCGCCGGAGCGCTGCAGGACCGCGGGGTGGTAGTCGTTGCCGACGCCCTGCTGGGGCCGGCCGACGCCCTCGTGGAGACCGAGGACTACGTCGTGGACCTGCGGGTCGAGACGGCGCTGGCGCGGTTGTCGGAGGTGCTGGCGTGACGACACTGCTGGACGACCTCCGCGACCGGGCCCGGCACGCGGTCTCCCCGGCGCGGCTCGGTCGTGTCAGCGAGCTGCTGGGCCTGCACGTTCGCATCACCGGTCTGCCCGCGGCCGTGGGCGACCTGGTCGCCGTCGACGGCGCCAGCACCGTGCTCGCCGAGGTCGCGGCGAGCGGGGCCGGCGGGCTGACCTGTCTGCCGTTGGCCGAGACCACCGGCCTGCGCGTGGGGGATGTCGTGCGCCACACCGGGGGTCCGCTGCGGATCCGGGTCGGCGACGCGCTGCGGGGCCGGGTCCTGGACGGCCTCGGCCGGCCGGTCGACGACGGCCCGTCGCTGGACGGCCTGTCGAGCGTCACCGTCGACCACTCCTCGCCACGTGCCCTGAGTCGGCCCCGCATCCACGACCAGCTCGGCCTCGGCGTCCGCGCCCTCGACGCGCTCACGCCCTGCGGACGGGGCCAGCGGATCGGCATCATGGCCGGTTCCGGCGTCGGCAAGTCGAGCCTGCTGTCCATGGTCGCCCGGGGGACCGACGCCGAGATCTCGGTCATCGCCCTGGTCGGCGAGCGTGGTCGCGAGGTCCGCGAGTTCCTCGAGAACGATCTCGGCCCCGAGGGCCTGGCGCGATCGGTGGTGGTCGTCGCCACCTCCGACGCTCCCCCCGTCGAGCGGCTGCGCGCCGCCATGGTCGCCACCCGGATCGCCGAGTGGTTCCGCGACGACGGTCGCCACGTCGTGCTGATGATGGACAGCCTGACGCGCGTCGCCATGGCCCAGCGGGAGATCGGCCTCTCGGCCGGCGAACCGCCTGCCACACGCGGCTACCCACCCAGCGTCTTCTCGCTGCTGCCCCGCCTCCTCGAGCGCGCCGGCACCTCCCCCACCGGGAGCATCACCGGGCTCTACACGGTCCTGGTCGAGGGCGACGACATGCAGGACCCGATCGGTGACACGGCCCGCTCGATCCTCGACGGACACGTCGTGCTGTCGCGCCGGCTGGCCACCGCTGGTCACTTCCCGAGTGTCGACGTCCTGGAGTCGATCTCCCGCCTCACGTCGGCCGTCACCACGCCGGAGCAGCGGGCCGACGCGACCCGGCTGCGCCGGATGCTCGCGGCCCACCGCTCGGTGCGCGAGCTGGTCGAGATCGGCGCGTACGTCGCCGGCGCCGACCCGGACGCGGACCAGGCCATCGCCCGGATGCCGCGGATCGACGACTTCCTGCGCCAGGCGATGGAGGACAGCACCCCCACCGCTGACACGTGGGCCCGACTGCGTGAGCTGGTGGCCTGATGGGCGAGCACCCGGACGCCGGGATGCGGGCCGTGGCGCGGGTGCGCGGCGTCCGCGAGCAGGACAGCCGACTCGGCCTGCGCCGAGCCACGTCCGACGAGCGGGAAGCCGTACGTCGACTGGAGGTCGTCACGACCCGCCTCGCCGAGACCGCTGAGACCGCCCCCACCGACGGCGACCTCGCCGGCTTCCTCCTCACCCGCGCATCCGCACAGGCGATGGCCGCCGAAGCGGCCCTCGCCCGTGACGCGTTGGCGCGTGCCCGGACGATCGCCACTGAAGCCCACAGCCACTGGCAACGCGACAAGACCAGGCTCTCGGCCGTGGAGCTCCTCCTGGAGCGTCGGGCCCAGGAGCGGCGCGCCGAGCGCGCTCGCCGGGAGCTCGTCGAGATCGACGACCTGGTCAGCGCCCGATGGATCCGCGTCCGGCACGGAGGTGGCACGGCATGACCGTCAGCGACGTGACCGCACGGATCCAGCAGATCCAGTCGCAGCTCGCGATGCTCCCCAGCGCCCGGGTCGGCACCGGCGCGGCACAGTTCGCCGGCGCTCTCACCAACGCCACCGCGAGGGCGGGCGTGGGGGCCGGCGGCGACACCGGCGCCGCGGTCGTCGCCGAGGCCCGCAAGGCCCTCGGTGTCCCCTACGTGTGGGGCGGGAACGACCTGGAGCGGGGTGTGGACTGCTCGGGGCTGGTGCAGCAGGTGTACCGGAAGTTCGGCATCGAGCTGCCCCGGCTCTCCGCCGACCAGGCCCGTGCCGGCCAGCCGGTGGCGAGCCTGGCGCAGGCCCAGCCCGGCGACCTGATCGCCTGGGACAACTCCAGCCGCAACAACGGCGCCGACCACATCGCGATCTACATCGGCGACGGCCAGATGATCGAGGCCCCCCGTCCCGGCGGCGTCGTGCAGGTCGCCCCGGTCACCACGCCGCCCGACTACATCCGCCGGGTGCTGCCCGAGGGCGCTCCGGTCGTCGGCGGCGTCGGTGCCGTCGGGTCTGCGTCCGGACGGATCCCCGCCGGCACTCCGTACGCCGACCTCTTCAGCCGTGCAGGTCAGACCTACGGGGTCGACCCGGCGCTGCTCGCGGCCGTCGCACGCCAGGAGTCGGGCTTCGACCCGAACGCGGTCAGCCCGGCCGGCGCGCAGGGCCTGATGCAGCTGATGCCCGCGACCGCGCAGGGTCTCGGCGTGCGGAACTCCTTCGACCCCGGGCAGGCCGTGGCCGGAGCCGCGCGGCTGCTCCACGACCTGATCGACCGCTTCGGGCAGGTGGACCTCGCGCTCGCGGCGTACAACGCCGGTCCCGGGGCGGTGCTGCGCTACGACGGCATCCCGCCCTACCCCGAGACCCAGAACTACGTCCGTTCCGTCATGGCGATGTGGAGGCCAGCCGCATGAGCGTCACCCCCTTCCTCCCCCAGCTGCCGCCGACGGCGCCCACCGGCGCCGCGGTGTCGACCGGCCCCGGCGCCGGCGACCCGGCGGCCGCTGGCTTCGCGGCGCTGGTCGCGTCGCTGCTCAGCGCCGGCGTCGCCGCTCCGACCGGGAGCCCGGTCGGCATCCGGAGCGCCGAGCCCGCTCAGGTCGACGGCGGGAGCGAGCCGGCTGACGAGGAGACAGACACGGAGCCGACGGAGCCGACCGACCCGACCGACCCGACCGGTGCTGCGGGGACCGCCGCGCTCGCCGGGCTCGCTGCCACGATGGCCGGCGTCGTCCCGCTCATCATCGGTTCGACCGCGCCGGCCATCGTGGTCGCGACGGCCCTCGAGCAACCGGCAGGCAGGGCCAGCGCCGAGGCACCCGTCGAGCGGACAGCGAACACGCCGGACCCGGCCACGCTCGCTCAGGGCGAGCAGGGCGGGCCGAGCACCCCGGACGCGCCCGCACCGACGGCCGAGGTCGCCCCCGAAACGCCGTCCACCTCGGCTGCTCCGCCGGCTCCGGCCACCTCAGCCGCGACGGCCGCGCCGGCCGCCGCCGCGCCGCAGGTCACCTCGCTGTCGCCCACCGTCGCCACCGCGCCCACGACGCCCGCCACGCCCGCGACCCCCGTGGCCGCCAACCCGGTGACCGCACAGGTGATCCCGGAGGTGACCCGGCTGGTCAGCCACGGCAACGGCACCCACCGGATCACCATGACGCTCGCGCCGGAGGCGCTCGGCGAGGTGCGGGTCACCCTGACCGTTCGCGACGGCGAGGTCCGGGTGCGCCTGGCCGCCGGCGACGACGCCCAGCGCGCGCTGGTCGAGGGCGCCCCCGAGCTCCGTCGCATCCTCGAGCTCACCGGCGCCACCGACACCCGTGTGGTGGTCCGCGACCTCGGCCAGCCGGCGACCGCCACCCACTCCCAGACCACCTCGTTCTCCGCCGACACCGGCGCGAATCGGGGGGACACCGCCGCCACCGGCCACGGCCGGGGCGGCCCCCAGGACCAGCACGCAGGGACGCGTGATGGCACCACCGCCAGGGACGGCCTCAACGACGGAGCGCACCCGCCCCGTCACGAACCGGTCAGGAACGCCAGCAGCACGGGCGTCGACCTGACCATGTGAGGAGAAGGCCGTGACGATCTCCGCCACGGAAGCAGTCCCCGGCAGCAACCCGTTCCTGGCCGGCACGCCTTCGGCGGCCGGGGCCGCTGCCGAGGACAAGCAGATGTTCCTGGAGCTCATGGTGGCGCAGCTGCGCTACCAGGACCCCTTGAACCCGACCGACTCCGGCGAGTTCCTCGCTCAGTCGGCCCAGTTCACGGCCCTGGAGAAGATGCAGGACGTCGCAGACCGGACGGGCGCCCTGCTGGGCGCCCAGATGGCCTTCGGTGCGAGCGCCCTCGTGGGGCGCAACGTCACCTGGCTCGACGCAGACGGGGAGAGCTTCAGCGGCACCATCGACGGTGTCACCTTCGGTTCCGAGGGACCCGTGTTCGACATCGACGGGACCGACGTCCCGCTCGCGTTCATCACTTCCGTGACGGCCCAGCCCGCCACGGTGGCCACTCCCGGCGCCGGCACCACCCCCGAGGCCGGCACCTCCGCTCCCGACCAGACCCCCGACGACCCCGCCTCTTCCTGAGGCACACCGAGAGGATCCACCATGCTTCGTTCACTCTTCGCCGGCATCAGCGGCCTGCGCGCCAACCAGACCATGCTCGACGTGACCGGCAACAACATCGCCAACGCCAACACCGTCGGCTTCAAGGCCAGCACCACCGTCTTCCAGGACACCCTCAGCCAGATCATGCGCGGCGCGGCGTCAGCCAGCGGCAACCTCGGTGGCACCAACCCGATCCAGATGGGGCTCGGCGTCCAGGTCGCGGCCACCACCGGAAACTTCAACCAGGGTTCGGGCCAGGTCACCGGCAGCGCCACGGACCTGATGATCCAGGGAGACGGCATGTTCGTCCTCGGCTCGGGCAACGAGCGGGTCTTCAGCCGGGCCGGCGCCTTCACCTGGGACGAGACCGGCAACCTGGTCGCCCCGAGTGGCAAGCGCGTCCAGGGCTACGCACCGGGCACTGCCCCCGCCGGTCCCCTCGTCGACGTCAACCGCAATGCGCTCGACGCCAGCCTCCCCGCGGGTGTCGAGATGACGTCGTACACCATCGGCAGCGACGGCATCCTGCGCGGCAGCTTCTCCGACGACGTGCAGCGCGACATCGCTCAGATCGCGATCGCCGACTTCGTGAACCCCGCCGGGCTGGAGCGGGTCGGCGAGACCGCCTTCCGCGCGAGTGGCAACTCGGGCAGCCCCGAGTTCGGTGTCGCCGGCGAGGGCACCCGGGGCGTGCTCATGGGCGGCACCCTGGAGATGTCGAACGTCGACCTCGCCGCCGAGTTCACCAACCTGATCCTCGCGCAGCGGGGGTTCCAGGCCAGCTCGCGGGTCATCACCACCTCCGACCAGGTCCTCGAGGACCTGGTCAACATCAAGCGCTGACCCACCTCGACGTCCCGCGGACGGAGCTCTCGCCGGCTCCCCCCGCGGGACGTCGTCCATTTGCCCTCAGGTCGGCGCCACGCGCGCCGATGAGGACGTCGAGTGACCACGGATGGTCCTCGTTGAAGACGCACAGGGATGGTGCCGCCATGATTTTGCTGACCCGACTCTCCGGTTCCGCGTTCGCCTTGAACGCCGACCTGATCGAGCGACTCGACAGCACCCCCGACACGGTCGTGACCCTCGTCGACGGCAAGAAGTACGTGGTCGCCGAGGACATCACCGAGGTGGTCAACCTGGTCCGTGCCTGGCGTGGCGCGATCATCGCGACCAGCACGACGCTGGGCGCTGACCCGCAGGCGCACGCCGCGCGGCCCACGCACCTGGCTCCCGTCTCCAGCCACCCGAGCAGCCGGGAAGGTGAGCTCTGATGGATCCGGCAACCCTGATCGGCATCCTGCTCGGCCTGATCATCATCGTCGCCGCCAACATGATGGAGGGCGGCAACCCCGCCAGCCTGCTGCTGCTCCCCCCGATGCTGCTCGTGCTCGGCACCACCTTCATGGTGACCATGGCCGGCGGCACCATGAGCGACACCAAGAACGCCGTCAAGTCCCTCAAGTACGCCTTCACCGCCAAGGTTCCGCCCGCCGGAGCGGTCGTGCCCACCGTGGTGAAGCTGGCCGAGAAGGCCCGCCGTGAGGGCCTGCTCGCCCTCGAGGACCAGCTCAAGGACATCGACGACCCGTTCCTGGTCAAGGGCGTCACGATGGCGATCGACGGCATCGATCCCGACGAGGTGCGCGACATCATGGAGGCGGAGCTGTACGCCAAGAAGTCGCACTCCAAGCACTCGGCGAAGTTCTTCGGGGACGCCGGCGCCTACGCCCCCACCATCGGCATCGTGGGCACCGTCATGGGTCTGGTCCACGTGCTGGAGAACCTCTCCCAGCCCGAGGAGCTCGGGCACCTGATCGCCGCGGCCTTCATCGCGACCCTGTGGGGCGTCATGTCAGCCAACGTGATCTGGTTGCCGATCGGCAACCGGCTCAAGCGGCTCGGCGAGCTCGAGGCCGCGCGGATGGAGGTCGTCATCGAGGGCGTCGCCGCGATTCAGGCCGGATCGAACCCACGAGTCATCGCCCAGAAGCTCTCCTCGCTGCTGCCGGCGGGCGAGCAGGACCAGGCGGAGGCCGCCTGATGGCCGGACGCAAGCGCCGCGAGGAGGCCGAGGAGCACGAGAACCACGAACGGTGGCTGGTGACCTACGCCGACATGGTCACGCTACTGATGGTGCTGTTCATCGTCATGTTCTCGATGAGCGTCGTGGACGAGCGCAAGTTCAACGCTCTCAAGGCCGGCCTGGCCGCCGGCTTCGGTCAGTCGACGTCGGTCCTCACCGGCTCCGAGTCCATCCTCGAGCAGCCGGGGGTCTCGGCGATCCAGCCGGTGCGTTCCGACGTCTTCCCCGGCTCGAGCCCGTCGGACGAGCACGCCGAGCAGCTGGCCGACGAGGAGCAGCGCCGCTACGCCGACGCCGCGCGCGAGGTCGACCGGCTGCGCGGGCTGATGGCCCGGATCGACGAGGCACTGCGTCGGGAAGGCCTGCGCCACGACGTCCGCGCCGAGATCGACGAGCGCGGGCTGGTGCTGAGCCTCACCTCGCGCCACGTCGTGTTCCAGCCGAATCTGGCTGAGCTCAGCGAGCGTGGTCGTCGCGTCCTCGACACGGTGGCACCTGTGCTGCGCAGCGCGCCGGACGCGATGCGGATCGACGGTCACACCAACCAGGTCCCCGTGAAGCCCAAGTACTTCGCGACCGACTGGGAGCTGTCGGCCGCACGCGCCGTCACGGTGCTCCGCTACCTCAACGAGAAGGGCGCGATCCCCAACCCGCGGATGAGCGCCGCCGCCTTCGGCCACGAGGAGCCCCTGATCGACCCCTCGAAGCCCGGGTCACAGCGCGTCAACAAGCGCGTGGACATCGTCGTCCTCTCCGACCTGCCCGCCGCCACCAGGGAGCTGCTCGACGACGTCGATGCCGCGCGCGGCCGTCCGGGGAAGGCGCAGCCCCCGTCGACCAGTAACGAGACCCAGCACGAGAAGCCGACCGGAGGTCACTCATGAGCACCGTCACCGCAGCCCCCGAGGCTCCCCCGTCGGACGAGGAGGGGGGCGCCGGCGGCGGGAAGAAGAAGATCCTGGTCCTCGCGCTGGTCCTCGTCGTGGTCCTCGCTGCCGGATGGTGGTTCTTCGTCAAGCCGTCCGGGCCGCCCCCCGAGCCCGAGCCCGGCGAGGTCATGACGCTGGAGCCGATCCAGGTGAACCTGGCCGACGGCCACTACCTGCGGATCGGAGTGGCCCTCCAGCTGTCGGCCGACGCTCACGAGGCCGACGGCAGCAAGGCGCTGGACGCCGTGATCGACCTGTTCAGCGGCGTCGAGCAGGAGGAACTGATGAAACCGGCGCAGCGCAACGAGTACAAGTTGCACCTGGAGGAAGAGCTCGCGCACGACTACCACGGCGACGTCCTGGAGGTGTACTTCACCGAGTTCGTCACCCAGTGACCTGGCTCCGAGGCCGGCCGCCCAGACCCCCCGGGGGGTGACGACGGCACGGAGACTCCCCGCCGGGTGGGGTGCCACACCGGAGACGGCGGTTCCGCCGATCTCCTCAGGTCGTGGGCGCAGGGGCCGATAGCCCTCACGTGACCCTCTCCGCGACCGCACCCCGCCCGGCGTCCCCCGCCACGCGGGCGCGCCGTCGCGCCCGCGGTACCGCCGAGCCGTCGCCCTACGACTTCCGGCGACCCATCCAGCTCTCGCGCGAGCACTCGCGCATCCTGCAGCTCGGGCTGACCGGATTCGCCCGGCAGGCGACCACGGTCTTCACATCTGCCCTGCGCACCGTGTGCTCGGTCCAACTGCTGTCGATCGCCCAGGAGAGCTACTCCGAGTACGTCGACTCGCTCCACGCACCGACCTTCCTGGTGAAGTTCTCGGCCGAGCCGATGGCCGGGATGGGTGTGCTGGAGATCCCGCTCCCCGCGACCATGTCCCTGATCGACCACATGCTCGGTGGTCCCGGTTCGGCGGTCCAACCGATCCGCCCGCTCACCGACATCGAGGGCGCCGTCGTCCACGGTCTCGTGGAGCGGCTGCTCGGCGAGATGGAGTACAGCCTGGCCGGCATCGTCGAGATCGTCCCGACGCTGGTCGGCATCGAGTACAGCCCGCAGTTCGCCCAGGCTGCGGGAGCTGGCGACGTGATGGTGGTCTCGACGTTCGACATGCGCATCGGCGACAGGGCGCACAAGATGACCCTCTGCCTGCCGTTCGGTGGCCTCCAGCCTCACCTCGCCCGGGCCGCCGCACCGGCCCCGGTCTCCGAGCGGGAGCGGGCGCAGAAGGCACAGGCTGCCGACAAGATCTCCCGCCAGTTCGAGCAGGTGCCGGTCTCGGTCGCCGTCCGACTGCGCCCGACCCGGGTCGGGCCGGAGACCCTCGGCGGACTCGCTGTGGGCGACGTGCTCCGGCTGGCCCACCCCGCTTCTGCCCCACTCGACATCGCCGTGGACGACACCACCTTCGCCCACGCCACTCCGGGCACCCGCGGTGCCCGGCTCGCCGCCCTGATCGTGGGCACCCCCGAGGAGAACGCATGACCACCACCGAGCGCGCGGCCGACGCCGCCACCGCTGCCGCTGCCGTCCTCCCGGCGACCGAGCCGCTGGCCGCCGGCGCCGTCGTCGCCGGGACGGCGGAGACGCCCACGCCCTTCGCCGGGGCAGCCGTGTGCGACCTCGACCTCCCCGGCCGACCGCGGATCGCGATCCTGGTCGGCGCCGAGCTGGTCGAGGCGCTCGCGGGCAGCCCCTTGGGTGGACTCGACCTGGCAGCCGCCTCGCAGCCTGCCCTCGACGCGGCCGCTGCGTCCCTGGGCACCACAGCCCAGCCGGGTCGGGCAGTCGAGCTGGAGCTGGTCGCGACCGACCTCGGCGGTCCGTTCACGGCCGTCCCACTCGTGGGGGCCTCCGGTGCCGCCGGCGCGCTACTGCTGCCCGACACCCTCCTGGATGCCCAGTCCGACCAGGCCGATGCCCCCGACACCCCCGACGCCGGATTCGCCGCTCTGCCGGGCATGCCCGCGAGCCGGCCGATGACGGCGATGTCCTCGCGCGGCATCGAGATGCTGCACGGGGTCGACATGGAGGTGACCGTCGAGCTGGGCCGCACCCAGATGACCGTCCGCGACCTGCTGGCGCTCTCTCCGGGCACCGTCCTGGAGCTGGACCGCGCCGCGGGCAGCCCCGCCGACCTTCTGGTGAACGGCCGGCTGATCGCACGGGGCGAGGTCGTCGTCGTCGACGAGGACTTCGGGCTGCGCGTCACCGAGATCGTCGACGAGAGCGCGGCGAGCTGAGCGTGCTCGAGCTGACGGTCCGACTGATCGCCTCCCTCGCGGTCGTCGTCGGTCTCCTGCTGCTGCTGGCGCGTGTCGCCGGCAAGCGCTTCTCGGGACGGGAGGGAGCCGCGGTGCAGGTGCTGCACCGGCAGCCGCTGTCGCGCACGGCGTCGGTGGCCGTCCTGAGCGTCGGCTCGCGCATCCTCGTCGTGGGCAGCACCGACCAGCAGGTCCAGCTCCTCACCGAGCTCGAGCCCGACGAGCTCGAGCTCGACACGGTCCCCCTCGTGCCGATGCTGCACGAGGTCAGCGACACCTCGGACGTGCTGTCTGTCCTCCCCCGCGACGACGCCACCCAGGGCCTGGTGAGGCCCGGCACCACTCCCCGTGCGGGGGCACATCGAGCGGGCGCGAGGCACCGCCCCGGCAAGCCGGGGCGGCTGGCGGGATCGGTGTTGTCACCCGACACCTGGCGCCAGGCGATCGCCGCCGCCACCAGCAAGGCGTCATGACCACCGTCCTGGGCCGGGTGCTGCGTGCATCCGGCCTGCTGATCGTCATGGTCGTGGCCGTGCTCGGCTGCCTGTCCGGCACCGCGTCGGCCGCCACCCCGGAGGCGTCGTACGTCGGCACGACCGCGGTGCGCGCGGTGCCGGCGCCGGACGGTCCGCGCGGCCCGGCCGGTCCGGGCGCCGGGGACAGCTCGGTCACCATCGACCTCGACGGCCTCACCGACAAGCCGAGCACCTCCGTCACCGTCATCATCGCGCTCACGCTGCTCTCGCTGCTCCCGGCGATCCTGCTGACCTGCACCAGCTTCACCAAGGTGCTGGTGGTGCTCGGCCTGACCCGCAACGCGCTCGGGCTCCAGCAGATCCCGCCCAACCAGGTCCTGGCCGGGCTGGCCCTCTTCCTCAGCCTCTTCATCATGGGCCCGGTGCTCTCCGAGATGAACGAGACGGGGCTCCAGCCCTACCTCGCCGGGGACAAGGCGGCGTCCGCGGCCTACACCGACGGTGTGGACCCGCTGCGCAACTTCATGCTCGACCAGACCGGCGACGAGGAGCTGCGGCTGCTGACCAACGTCGCCGATCGTGACCTGCCCGACAACCGGGCCGACGTCTCCATGTCGACGCTGGTCCCGGCGTTCGTGCTCAGCGAGCTCAAGCAGGCCTTCATCATCGGCTTCATCGTCTTCATCCCGTTCCTGGTCATCGACATCGTGATCAGCGGCGCACTCATGGCGCTCGGCATGATGATGATGCCGCCGGTCATGGTGTCGCTGCCGTTCAAGCTGCTGCTGTTCGTGCTCGTCGACGGGTGGGGACTCGTCATCACCTCTGTCGTCTCCAGCTACCAGTAGGGGCCACCATGACCGACACCACCGTCATCAGCATCGCCCTCCAGACCATCATCGTGGCGCTGAAGCTGAGCGCGCCGATCCTCGTCACCTCGCTCGTCATCGGGTTCACGGTCTCGCTGTTCCAGTCGATGACACAGATCCAGGAGTTCACGCTCAGCTTCGTCCCGAAGCTGGTCGGCGTCGGCATCGCGCTCGTCGTCTCGGGCAACTGGATGCTGCAGACCTTGATCGACTTCACCCAGGACCTGTTCGACCTCGTCCCGACGCTGCTGGCCTGACCCATGGGCACCCTGACCGTCGCCGGAGAGCCGTTGCTGGCGTTCCTGCTGGCCTCGGTGCGGATCATCGCGTGGCTCTCCCTCGTGCCACCGTTCTCCGGGCGCTCCGTGCCGATGCCTGCCAAGGTCGTGCTGTCGCTCGGGCTGTCCTTCGCGGTCGCACCGAGTCTGGCCGACGGCAGCATCCCGGTCACGGCAGCCGGTCTGCTGCTGACCACGGCGACGCAGGTGATGGTGGGGGCCGCCATGGGCTTCGTGACCTACCTGCTCTTCGCAGCGGTGGCGACCGCCGGCGCCATGATCGACACCTTCGGCGGCTTCCAGCTGGCCCAGGGCTTCGACCCGCTGTCGATGAACATGAACACCGTCTTCGGCAAGTTCCACCAGATGCTGGCGACCATGATCCTCTTCGCCACCGGCGGCCACCTGATGGTGATGGGCGGTCTGCTCAAGTCCTTCGACGTCCTCCCCGTCGGCGACCTGCCTGACATCTCCGGCGCCCCTGACGTGCTGATCTCCGCCTTCGGCGTGTTCTTCGTGACCGCCGTGCAGATCGCGCTCCCGTTGATCGCGGTGCTGTTCGTGGCCGACCTCGCACTGGCGCTCCTCACCAAGGTCGCCCCGCACCTCAACGCGATCAACGTGATGTTCCCGGCCAAGATCGGCCTCACGCTGCTGCTGCTCGGCCTCTCCTTCCCGGTTCTCCCCGAGGCGATCTCCCGGCTCGTCGAGCTGGCCAACCAGGCCATGTCGGCACTCGTGAGCGGGGGGTGAGGCATGGCTGGAGGTGAGGAGAAGACTGAGAAGGCGACCCCCAAGAAGCGCAAGCAGTCGCGCAAGGAGGGTCAGGTCCCGCGGACCCAGGAGCTCGGCGGCTGGTCGACGCTGCTGCTCGTGGCCCTGGTGCTGCCGATCCTGCTCGAGCACGAGCTGACGGCCATCGCGGAGCTGATGAAGACCTGCTTCTCGTTGCCGCCGGACACCGACGTGGAGGATGCCCTGGCCCTGCTCGGCGAGGGCCTCACCCACATCCTGATCGTGTTGGTGTCGCTGGGCTCGGCCGTGATGCTCCTCGGCGTCTCCGCGGCGCTGGCGCAGGGAGGCTTCTACCTGGCCACCAAGAGCATGAAGCCGAGCCTGAAGAAGCTCGACCCGATCAAGGGCGCCAAGCGCATCTTCGGCCCCCAGGCGTGGTGGGAGGGCGCCAAGATGCTCCTCAAGAGCTCCATCGTGGCGCTGATGGGCTACCTCGCGGTCAAGGCCATGTTGCCGCTGATCGGCGGACTGGTGCCGATCCCGGCCGTGCTCGCCGCGGCCAACGACCAGATCCTGGCCCTGATCCGCAACGTCGCCCTCGCCGGCCTGGTGATGGCCGTGGCCGACTACGCCATCGTGCGCCGGCGGATGGGCAAGCAGACCCGGATGACCAAGCACGAGGTCAAGCAGGAGCACAAGCAGACCGAGGGCGACCCGCAGGTCAAGGGGCAGATCAGGTCGCGGCAGCTCGCAGCCGCCCGCAACCGGATGATGGCCGACATCCCGATGGCCGACGTCGTCCTGGTCAACCCGACCCACGTCGCCGTCGCGCTGCGCTACGACCCCGAGCGTGGCGCGCCCCGCGTGCTCGCTCGCGGCGCCGGCGAGGTCGCGCGACGGATCCGCGAGGAGGCCGCGACCCACCGGGTGCCGCTGGTGCGGGACGTGCCGCTCGCCCGTGCGCTCTACACCTCGACCACGGTGGGCCAGGAGATCCCGGCCGAGCTCTTCGCGGCCGTCGCCCAGGTGCTGGCGTTCGTGCTGAGCCGGCGCAACCAGGGGCAACGCGGTGGCGAGCACCGCAGCCCTCGGCCCGCAGTGGAGCTGCCGCCGACGCTGCCGGGCGGTCGGCGTCGGCGTGCCGTCCCGGCGAACTCCTCAAGCACGATCCCTGCCGGCCGATAGGACTCTCGACGCCAGGACGGCGTTGCACGGTGCCACGGAGGGCGCGCCCGAGAGCGACCCCTCCGAAAGGCACCACGTGGACTCGAAGCGCCTCACCCAGCTGGGGGTGCCGGCCGGCATCGTGCTGATCGTCGTGATGCTGGTCGTGCCGCTGCCGGCGGTCCTGCTCGACGTGCTGATCGCGCTCAACATCACCGGGGCGCTGCTGATCCTGCTGGTCGCGATGTTCATCCACCGGCCCCTCGAGTTCGCAGCCTTCCCAGCTGTCGTGCTCGTCATGACGCTCTTCCGGCTGGCCCTCAACGTCAGCGTGACCCGGCTCGTCCTCCTCGACGGGTACGCCGGCAAGGTGATCGACACGTTCGGCCACTTCGTGGTCGGCGGCTCCCTCATCGTCGGCCTGATCGTCTTCGCCATCTTGTTGATCATCCAGTTCGTGGTCATCACCAACGGCGCCGGCCGCGTCGCCGAGGTGGGCGCGCGCTTCACCCTCGACGCCATGCCCGGAAAGCAGATGGCGATCGACGCCGACCTCAACTCGGGCCTGATCGACGAGGACGAGGCCCGCCGTCGGCGGCACGAGGTCCACGCCGAAGCCGACTTCTACGGCTCCATGGACGGTGCGTCGAAGTTCGTCAAGGGCGACGCGATCGCGGCCATCATCATCACCTTGGTCAACCTGATCGGCGGCTTCGCCGTGGGCGTCGCCCAGCGCGGCATGTCCTTCGGCGACGCGATCACGACCTACTCGTTGCTCTCGGTCGGCGACGGCCTGGTGTCCCAGATCCCCGCGCTGCTGCTCTCGGTCGCCACCGGCCTCGTCGTGACCCGGGCCAACAGCGACTCCGACATGGGATCGGACATCGTGCGCCAGGTGACCGCGCAGCAGATGCCGTTGCGGATCGCCGGCGCGTCCGCGCTGGCGCTGTGCCTGATCCCGGGCCTGCCGAAGCTCCCCTTCATGTTCGCCGGCGGCATCATGCTGCTGGCGTCGGCCCGGATCCCCCAGGAGCCGGATCCGACCGGCGTCGAGACCCAGGCCGCGGAGCTCGAGCCGGCCTCGGACTCCCCCGAGCTGCTCGCCGCCGAGATCCAGGTCGATCCGCTCGGGCTTGAGCTCTCCGCCGACATCATCGACCTGGTCGACGCCAGCAACGGCGGCGACCTGCTCGATCGGGTCAAGGCGTTGCGACGCAAGGTCGCCGGCGACCTCGGCATCGTGGTCCCGCCGGTGCGCACGCGGGACAACCTGGACCTGCCGACGCGCACCTACGTCATCAAGCTCTTCGGCATCGAGGTGGCGCGGGGCGAGGCCCCTCCCGGCACCGTGCTGGCCATCGGCGACTTCCTGGGCTCACTGCCCGGCGAACCCACCCAGGAGCCGGTGTTCGGCCTCGAGGCCAAGTGGATCCCGGCCGAGCTGCGCACGCAGGCCGAGCTCAGCGGCGCCACCGTGGTCGACCGCGCCTCCGTGGTGACGACCCACCTCGCCGAGGTCGTGAGCCGCCACGCCGCGCGGCTGCTCGGCCGCGAGGACGTCAAGGTCCTCACGGACATGGTCAAGCGCAACCACCCGGTGGTGGTCGAGGAGCTGACCCCGATCCACCTCAGTCTCGGTGAGGTGCAACGGGTCCTCCAGCACCTGCTCGACGAACAGGTCTCGGTGCGCGACCTGGTCCGGATCTACGAGGCGCTCTCGCTGAAGGCACAGTCCAGCAAGGACCTCGACGGGCTGATCGAGGCCGCTCGGTCGGCGCTGGGCCCCGCCATCGTGGCGCCGCACCTGGCCGAGGGAGCAGTGCACGTCATCAGCTTCGACCCCCAGCTCGAGCAGCGGATGCTCGAGGCCATGCGGGTCGGCGACCAGGGCAGCGTGATCGCGCTCGACCCGGTGACCGGCCAGAGCGTCCTCACCGAGCTCAGCGACCTGACCACCAGCGCCGAGAACCGCGACGTACGTCCGGTCCTGGTCTGCGCTCCCCAGCTGCGGGCGGCCGTACGCCGGATGCTCCAACCCGCCCTCCCCACGCTGTCTGTGCTCTCCTACACCGAGCTGGGTGGGGCGGCGAAGGTCCGCTCGGTCGGCATCGTGTCGGGTGACCGGTTGGCGGTCGGCGCATGATGCCGCTCTCGGGCTGGATCCTCGCCCTCGCCGCCCTGCTGACGTCGCCGGCACTGTGGTCGGGCCTGGTCGCGGGCACGATGCCGCTCGATGTCGCCCTGACCCGCTACCTGCTGATCACCGCCGCCTGCTGGGTGGTCCTGTCGGTCGTGGCCGACCTGATCTGGCCGTCGGAGCGTCAGCTGGTGACCCAGGAGGACCAGCAGGACGCCGGGACTCCTGATCACTGATCAGTGATCGGCACCCGCCAGGTCACCTTGGTCCCGCGGGCCTCGCCCGCCGCCACGATCAGCTCCCCGCCGAGCGCCTCGGCCCGTCTCCGCAGGCTGCGCAGCCCGCTGGTGTGGGTCTCCTGCCGATCCTGAGCCGTCCCGGCGCCGCGACCGTCGTCGGTGACCTCCAGCTCGAGCCAGCCGGCGTCGACCGAGACCTCGACCGTGCAGTGGCTGGCAGCGGCGTGACGGGCACAGTTGGAGAGCGCCTCGCGCAGCACCGCCAGCGCCTGGTCGGCCAGCGCCCGGCCGACGAGGGTGTTGAGCGGACCCCAGGTGTGCACCTCAGGAGCGAACCCCATGGCGGGCTCGTACTCCCGCACGAGCGCCGCCAGGCTGGCACGCAGCGACTCCTCGCGCCCGTGCTCCAGCTCGAAGATCGTCGAGCGGATGTCGCGGATCGTGAGGTCGAGGTCGCGCATCACCTCCTCGACCTGCTCGCGCTGCTCGGCAGGCTCGTCGGAGTGCCGGGTGACCTGCAGCTTCATGCCCGTGGCGAACAGTCGCTGGATCACGATGTCGTGCAGGTCCCGGGCGATCCGGTCGCGGTCGGCGGTGACCACCTCGTGCTGCCGCTCCTGGAGCAGCACCACCCGGTCGAGCACCAGGGAACCGTGGGTGACGAACGGCTCGAGGAGCGCCCGGTCGTCGGGGGCGAGGCGACCCCGGCCGTGGTCGAGGACCACCACGACCACTCCCTCGAAGGCGAGCTCGGGGTTCAACGGCAGCGCGGCCACCGTCCCCGTGGCCCCGTGCCTCGACTCGAGCACCTCGCCGCTCCCCTGGGCCGAGCGGATGGCGGCATGCAGCGGCTCGAGGAGCTCGGTCAGGGCCGACGGATGGCGACTGGCGACCGCCACGTCGAAGCCGGTCTCCCCGGCTCGCACCACCGCGGCCATCGACGCCCGGGCGATCCGCTGCGCACCCTCCACGATCCGGTGCAGCGGGTCGATCAGGGTGTACGGCGGGTTCAGCGACTCGGTCACCCGGGCCGTCGCCTCGACCGACTCCCGCCGGCGCTCGCTCAGCGCGAAGCGCCGCGCGTTGCGGACGGCCACGCCCACGACCCGGGCCAGGCGTTCCATCCAGAGCCGGTGCTCGTCGGTGATGGCGTCGGTCTCGTGGAACACGATGACCAGGTCGGCGAACACCTCACCGTGGTCGTCGATCCGGGCGCGCAGCGCCGCCGCCCGCTCCTCGAGTCCCGGCAGTGCGTCCAGCAGGGCAGGGATCTCGTCGTCGCCGACCCCGCGGGCGGCCAGCGGGCTGCCGGCAGCGCCGACCACCACGACGTGGTCGGCCGCCGTCCAGGCAGCGGCGACGTCGACTGCCTGCCGCAGCACACCGGCGACGTCGAGGTCGGAGACCAGACCGAGGAAGTCGGCCATGCGAGTATCCGAGTGTTCAAGAACCGAGAGTGACACGTGCCCATCGTAGTCCCGCGCGGGGTCCACCGGGAGTGGATGTGGAACGACCCGCAGGCGTGGCACCACCATCGGCGGCACCGCTCCGGAGGACGTGGTTCCGGATCACCTGCGGGTCGGGTGACTGCTGGGAATTCGTCAGCAGCCGGTCGGGCCACTCAGCCCGACGTTGCTACTGGCTGCTAGCGGGCAGCCACCTCACGCGTCCTAGAAGAATTCATTCTCTGGACCACCTCCTTTCCCGTGTCTGACCACGGTAGATGTCGCCGTGGGGCCGGACAAGGGGTTTAGCTCAGTCGGGGAGCCCCGCGACGTCGTCCTCCGCGTCCATCGAGCGGATGAACTGCGAGCGGTGCAGCCGCGAATACGCCCCATCACGGACCAACAGCTCCTCGTGGTTCCCCTGCTCGACGATCGCGCCGTCCTCCATGACCAGGATCAGATCGGCGTCGCGGATCGTGGAGAGTCGGTGGGCGATCACGAAGGACGTCCGGTCCGCCCGCAGCGCGGCCATCGCGTGCTGGACCAGTACCTCGGTCCGCGTGTCGACCGACGAGGTTGCCTCGTCGAGGATCAGCAGCGCCGGGCTGGTGAGGAACGCGCGTGCGATCGTGATCAGCTGCCGTTCCCCCGCGGAGATGTTCGAGCCATCCTCGTCGATCACGGTGTCGTAGCCGTCGGGCAAGGAGTGGACGAACCGGTCGACGTACGTCGCCCGTGCCGCCTCGAGCACTTCTTCCTCGGTGGCATCGGGACGGCCGTAGGCGATGTTGTCGCGGATCGTGCCCTCGAAGAGCCACGCGTCCTGAAGCACCATCCCGGTCTGCGCCCGCAGCACCGGCCGCGGCAGGTCCGCGATGTCGATGCCGTCGAGAGTGATCCGGCCACCGTCGAGCTCGTAGAACCTCATCATCAAGTTGACGAGGGTGGTCTTCCCGGCGCCGGTCGGGCCGACGATCGCGACCGTGTGGCCAGGGGCCGCCACCAACGACAGATCCCGGATCAGCGGGTGTCGCGCGTCGTAGGAGAACGCCACGTGCTCGAACCGGACCTCGCCGCGGGCGCGGTCGCCTCGGCGTTGGTCGGCGGTGGTGTCGACCCGGTCGGGCTCCTGCTCCTCGGCATCGAGCAGCTCGAAGACCCGCTCGGCGGAGGCAACGCCGGACTGCATCAGGTTCATCATCGACGCCACCTGCGTCAACGGCTGGGTGAACTGACGGCTGTACTGGATGAAGGCCTGCACCTCGCCCACCGAGATGGCCCCGCTGGACACGCGCAAGCCGCCCAGCACCGCGATCACGACGTAGTTGAGGTTCCCGATGAACATCATGATCGGCATGATCAGGCCGCTCACGAACTGCGCGCCGAACGACGCCTCGTAGAGCTCCTCGTTCTGTTCGTCGAAGACCCGTTGCACCTCGGGGCGCCGGCCGTAGACCTTGACCAGCGCGTGACCGGAGAAGGTCTCCTCGACGTGGGCATTGAGGGTGCCGGTCCGCCGCCACTGCTGGACGAACAGACCCTGGGAACGCTTCATCACCTGGCCGGTCACGACCATCGTGATGGGCACGGACACGAGCGCGACCATGGCCAGCAGCGGCGAGATCCAGAACATCATCCCGAGCACGGCCAGCACCGTCAGCAGCGAGGTCAGCAACTGGCTCATCGTCTGCTGCAGCGTCTGACTGACGTTGTCGATGTCGTTGGTGGCCCGGCTCAGCAGCTCACCACGTGGCTGCTGGTCGAAGTAGCCCAGCGGTAGCGCGTGCACCTTGTCCTCGACCTCCGCGCGCATCCGTCGCACGGTTCCCTGCACCACGTCGTTGAGGAGATAGCCGGCCAGCCACGCGAGCAACGAGCCGAGGACGTAGATCCCGAGCACGACGAGCAGCACCCGGCCGACGGCGTCGAAGTCGACACCCTGCCCGGGCACGATGTCCATCGCCGCGACCATCGAGGCGACCTTGTCGTCGCCGTCACGGCGCAGCCCGGCCACCGCCTCGGCCTTGGTGACCCCCTCGGGCAGCCGGCCGCCGATCAGGCCGGTGAAGATCAGGTCGGTGGCCACCCCGAGGACCCGGGGGCCGACCGACATCGCCACGACGCTGAGCACTGTGAGCGCGAGGACGGCGTACGCCTTGTAGCGTTCGGGCGCCATGCGGCGCAGCAGCCGCTTGGCCGACGGCCCGAAGTCGCTGGCCTTCTGGCCGACCATGCCGCCGCCCATCGGACCGCGCCCCGGTCCAGCCGGACCGGCCTGGACCCGCTCGGTCTCCTTCAGCTGGGCGCTCATGCGGCTTCCTCCCCGGTCAGCTGGGACGCGACGATCTCCTGGTAGGTCTCGCACGTCTCGAGCAGCTGGTCATGGGTGCCGCGGCCGACGATCCGGCCGTCCTCGAGCACCAGGATCAGGTCGGCGTCGCGGATCGTGGAGACCCGCTGGGCGACCACGATGACGGTGGCGTCGCGGGTGACCGGCCGCAGCGCTGCCCGCAGCCGGGCGTCGGTGGTGAGGTCGAGTGCGGAGAAGCTGTCGTCGAAGAGGTAGATCTCGGGACGGCGTACGACGGCGCGCGCGATCGCCAGCCGCTGCCGCTGACCGCCGGAGAGGTTGCCGCCGCCCTGGGACACGGGGCTCGCGAGGCCCTCCGGCATCCGCTCGACGAACTCGCGGGCCTGCGAGATCTCCAGGGCCTCCCACACCTCGTCGTCGGTCGCGTCCGGCTTGCCGTAGCGCACGTTGTCGGCCACCGTCCCGGTGAAGAGGAACGCACGCTGCGGGATCAGGCCGAGCCGCGCCCACAGCGTCTCGGGGTCGAGGTCGCGCACGTCGACCCCGTCCACGACGACCCGGCCGCCCGTGGCGTCGATGAGACGGGGCACCAGGTTGACCAGGGTCGACTTCCCGGCGCCGGTGGAGCCGATGACGGCCACCGTCTGCCCGGCGTGGGCCTCGAAGGAGATCTCTTGCAGCACCGGCACATCAGCGCCCGGGTAGGCGAAGGTGACGTCGTCCAGGACGAGGCTGCCACGGTCGGTGAGGGCAGTGATCGGCTTCTCCGGTGGGGGAACCGACGACTCGGTGGCGAGCACCTCGCTGATCCGGTCGGCGGACACCGCAGCGCGCGGGATCATCATCATCATGAAGGTGGCCATCATCACCGACATCACGATCTGCATCAGGTAGGCGAGGTAGGCCGTGAGGTCGCCCACCATCATCTGGCCGTTCTCGACGCGATGGCCGCCGAACCACAGCACCGCCACCGAGGCGAGGTTGGCGACCAGCATCACGGTCGGGAACATGCCGGCCTGCCAGCGACCGGCCCGGACCGCGACCTCGGTGAGGTCCTCGTTGGCGCCGCGGAACCGCTTCGTCTCCTGCTTCTCGGTGACGAACGCGCGGACGACCCGCACCCCGGTGATCTGCTCGCGCAGCAGCCGGTTGACCTCGTCGATCCGGACCTGCATCAGCCGGAAGCTGGGCACCATCTTGCTGACGATGAAGCCGATCGGGATCCCGAGCGCCGGGACGATCGCGGCGACCAGCCAGGACAGCCCGGCGTTGACGTGCACCGCCATCACGAGTCCGCCGACCATCATGATCGGCGCGGACACCATCAGGGTGCCGCCCATCAGCACCAGCATCTGCACCTGCTGGACGTCGTTGGTCTCGCGGGTGATCAACGAGGGCGCGCCGAAGTGCTGCACCTCGCGGGTCGAGAAGGATCCGACCCGGGAGAACAGGGCACTGCGGACGTCGCGGCCGAAACCCATGGCATTGCGCGCGGAGAACCAGACGGCGGCGATGGCACAGGCGACCTGGACCAGCGTCACGGCGAGCATGATCGCGCCGCTGCGCATGATGAAGCCGGTGTCACCGTTCACGATGCCGCGATCGATGATGTCGGCGTTGAGGCTGGGCAGGTAGAGCATGGCCACGGTGCCGACGAACTGCAGCCCCACCACGGCGAGCAGCGCGGTGCGGTAGGGCCGGAGATAGGTGCGTACCAGGTGGAGCAGCATCAGTGGCCTTCCTTGCTGAGCCCGTGAAGGACGGTGTCGACGACTGCCTCGGGGCCGACCAGGCGGCCGTCGGAGATCATGGGGTGGGCACCGGCGAAGGCGAGCAGGCGAAGCCGGTGGCAGAACTCCTCCGCCGGCACCGAGAGCGACGCCGCGTCCGTGCCGACGACTCCGATCATCAGGGCCGCCAGCTCTGCGCGCGCGGCGTCCGCCTCGACGCTGTCGTGCCGGGGCGGCCGGACCAGTCCCACCTTGCGCATCAGGTCGAAGGTGGCGCGGTAGCGCTGCTGGAAGATCGAGACCATCAGCACCAGCCGGTCGCGCAGGGCGAGACCGGGGTCGATCTCGCCCACCCGGTCGACGAGGGCCCCCGGCGCGAACGCCCGGCCGATCGCCGCCTCGACCAGGTCGTCCTTGCTGTCGACCACGCGGAAGATCGTGCCCTCGGCCACCCCCGCGGCTTCTGCGATCTGCCGGGTGGTCACGTCCCGGCCGTGCTCACGCAGCAGTCGGAGCGTCACGTCGACGAGCTGGTCGAGCCGCTGCTCAGGGGCCAGGGGGCGGGCGCGTGGGGACATCCACCCACCCTAAGTGAGTGAGCGCTCACTCACAACGTGGTTTTGTCCGCGACCTCTCACCGAGGGGGTCAGGGCGCCAGCCGTGCGGTCCGCCAACCGTCCGACGCCCGCCGGTAGACGAGCCGGTCGTGCATCCGGCCGGGTCGCCCCTGCCAGAACTCGACGACCTCGGGGACCACGAGGTAGCCGCCCCACTCCTCGGGCACCGGCACGTCCTGCCCCTCGAACCGCGCCGTCAGCTCGTCGTAGGCCGCCGCGAGCTCGGCGCGGTCGGCGACCGGTCGCGACTGGTGTGAGGCGTGCGCGCCGATCTGGGAGCCGCGCGGCCGTCGGGCGAAGTAGTCCGCGACCGCCGCACGATCGAGCAACCGCACGGTCCCGTCGACCCGGACCTGCCGCTCGAGCGGGTGCCAGGGGAAGAGCAGTGCGCAGGCCGGGTTGGCCGCGAGCTCGACACCCTTGCGGGAGGCGCGGTTCGTGTAGAACACGAAGCCGCGCTCGTCGACGCCCTTCAGCAGCACCATCCGAGACGACGGCCGGCCCTCGGCGTCGGCGGTGGCGAGCACCATCGCGTTCGGCTCGTGGAGACCGGCGGCGGCCGCGTCGTCGAACCAGCGGCCGAACATGGTCACCGGGTCGGCGGCCAGATCGGCCTCGGTGAGACCCTCGTCGGCGTACTCGCGTCGCAGTCCTGCGATGTCCCCGCTCATGGCGGTGAGACTAGTCCGCGTGCAGAATGACCCCGGTCGACCGAGAGGGAACCATGAGCCAGCAGGAAGTCCACCACGGGCTCGAGGGCGTCGTCGCCTTCGCCTCCGAGATCGCCGAGCCCGACAAGGAGGGTTCCGCGCTCCGCTACCGAGGTGTCGACATCGAGGAGCTGGTCGGACGGGTCCCGTTCGAGAACGTCTGGGGGCTGCTGGTCGACGGGACCTACGACCCCGGTCTGCCCCCGGCCGAGCCCTACAACATCGCGATCCACACCGGCGACGTGCGCGCCGACGTGCAGGCCAGTGTCGCCATGCTGGCGCCCCTGCTCGGCATGGGCCAGACCTACGACATCTCCGACGAGGCGGCCCGCGAGGACCTGTCGCGAGTCGCCGTCATGGTGCTCTCGTACGCCGCGCAGAGCGCGCGCGGCATCGGCACCCCGGTCGTCCCGCAGAGTGAGGTCGACCAGGGCACGCACGCTCGCCGAGCGGTTCCTGATCCGGTGGCGCGGCGAGGCCGATCCGCGGCACGTCAAGGCGATCGACGCCTACTGGTCGTCGGCCGCCGAGCACGGCATGAACGCCTCGACCTTCACCGCGCGGGTCATCACCTCCACCGGCGCCGATGTCGCGGCGGCGTTCTCCGGGGCGATCGGCGCCATGAGCGGCCCGCTCCACGGTGGCGCACCCTCGCGGGTGCTCGGCATGATCGACCAGCTCGAGCAGCGCGGCGATGCACGTGCCTACGTCAAGGAGCTGCTCGACAACGGCGAGCGGCTGATGGGGTTCGGGCACCGGGTCTACCGGGCCGAGGACCCGCGCGCCCGCGTGCTGCGGCGTACGGCGCAGGAGCTCGACGCGCCGCGCTACGCAGTGGCCGAGGAGCTGGAGAAGGCGGCGCTGGCCGAGCTGCGCGAGCGTCGTCCCGACCGGGTGCTCGAGACGAACGTGGAGTTCTGGGCGGCGATCGTCCTGGACTTCGCGGAGGTGCCGCCGTCGATGTTCACCTCGATGTTCACCTGCGCCCGCACCGGCGGGTGGTCGGCCCACATCCTGGAGCAGAAGAAGACCGGTCGGCTGATCCGGCCCTCCGCCGTCTACACCGGCCCGGCCTCCCGATCGGCCACGGCCATCGACGGCTGGCGTGACGAGTGGGCGGATTGAGCACCGACCGACGCCCGCGACTGGCCACCGAGCGGCTGCGGCTCGAGCCCCTGACCGCCGAGCACACCGAGCTCCTGGTCGAGCTCGACTCCGACCCCGAGGTGCTGCGGTTCATCTTCGGTCGCGCGCTCACCCGCGAAGAGGTGACCGGCACCTGGGCGACGACCCGGCTCAGACCGGAGGCAGCCGCGCGCGGGATCGGGTACTGGGCCGGCTTCGAGGACGGCGTCTTCGTCGGCTGGTGGGCGCTCGCGCTCGACCCGGACGACGACAGCATCGCCGAGCTCGGCTACCGGCTGCGACGTGACGCGTGGGGCCGCGGCCTGGCCACCGAGGGCTCCCGGGCACTGCTCGACCACGCGTTCACCACCCTGGGCCTGCCACGGGTGTGGGCGCAGACGATGACGGTCAACACCGGCTCGCGCGCCGTGATGGCCCGGCTCGGGATGCGGCACGTCCGGACCGACGTGTACCACTGGGACTGGCCGCTGCCGGGCTCGGAGGAAGGGGAGGTTCGCTACGAGATCGAGCGGTGTGATTGGCTGCACCCATGAGCGACTCGGATCTCTGGGACCGCGAAGCCGAGACCTTCGACGAGGCCCCCGACCATGGCCTGCTGGACCCTGAGTGCCGCGAGGCCTGGCGCACGCTGCTGCTGCAGCACCTGCCGCCGGCACCGGCGCGGGTGGCCGACCTCGGCTGCGGCACCGGCACCCTCGCGTTGCTGCTGGCCGAGGAGGGTTACGCCGTCGACGGGGTCGACTACTCCCCCGAGATGGTGCGCCGGGCGCGCGACAAGGCCGGGCACGTCGCCACCTTCCTCGAGGGCGACGCCGCCGAGCCGCCGCTCGACGCGGCGTCGTACGACGTCGTGCTGTGCCGCCACGTGCTGTGGGCGATGCCGTCCCCCGCCGCGGCACTGGAGCGGTGGATCGGGCTGCTCGCGCCGGGCGGCCGACTGCTGCTGGTCGAGGGGAACTGGTCGAACGGCGCAGGACTGAGCGCCGAGCAGACCGTCGACCTGGTGCGCGCCACCGGTCGCGACGCTGAGCTGCGCCGACTGACCGAGCCGGTCTTCTGGGGCCGCCCGATCACCGACGACCGCTACCTCGTCGTCAGCCGGTAGGCCAGGAACGGGCACGCCTCACCACGCACCTCCGGCGATGTCGTCCCGGAGTCGGGTGACCAGGTACGCGGCGATGGCCAGGCTGGACGTGGCCGCGGGCGACGGGGCGTTGCGCAGTGCGGTGACCCGACCCTGCCGGTCGATCCGGAAGTCGTCGACCAGGCTGCCGTCACGGTCCATCGCCTGCGCCCGGATCCCGGTCGGGCCGGGCACCACGTCGGCCACGGTCAGCTCCGGGACGTAACGACGCGCGGCCGCGACGAATCGTCGCCGGCTCATCGAGCCGGTCAGCTCCGCGACACCGGTGCGCCAGTGCTGCCGCGCGAAGCGCCGGAAGCCCGGGTAGCCGACCATGCCGATCAGCTCAGCGCCCGACACGGTGCGCCAGTCGTAGCCCTCGCGGGCCAGGGCGAGCACGGCGTTGGGTCCGACCAGCACCTCGCCGTCGACTCGCGGCGTGAGGTGGATCCCGAGAAACGGGTAGCGCGGGTCGGGGACCGGGTAGACCAGGCCGCGCACCAGGTCTCGGCGCTCGGGCCGCAGCAGGTGGTACTCACCACGGAAGGGCATGATGCGCGGCTCGTCGGTGGCGCCGACGCCGCGTGCCAGCCGGTCGGCGTGCAGGCCCGCGCAGATCACCACGTGGTCGTACTTCTCCTCGCGCTCCCCCTCCGGGCCCAGGCTGCGCAGCAGCACGCCGGCACCGGCCACGCGCAGTCCGGTCACCTCGGTGCCGAGGTGGACGGATCCGCCGAGCTCCACCACCACGCGGGCGAGGGTTCGCGTCACGGCGGCGTAGTCGACGATGGCTGTGGTGGGTGAGTGGAGCCCGGCCAGTCCGCGCACGTGGGGCTCGATCTCCTGCAGCTCCTCCGCACCGATGCGACGGACGCCGGGCACGCCGTTGGCCAGCGCGCGCTCCTCGATGCCGATCAGCCGCCCGACCTCGGTCTCGTCGAGAGCGACCAGCACCTTGCCGATCTCGTCGTAGGGGAGCGCATGCTCGGCGCAGAAATCCCGCAGCATCGTCACGCCGGATCGGCACAGCTGCGCCTTGAGCGATCCCGGCGTGTAGTAGAGGCCGGCATGGACCACACCGCTGTTGCGCCCGGTCTGGTGCTGGGCCAGGGCATCCTCCTTCTCCAGCAGCGTCACGTGCTCGGCCACTCCCGACCCGAGCAGGCGCTCGGCGACCGCAGCGCCCAGGATCCCGCCCCCCACGACCGCGCAGCGTGATGCCATACCGGCACCGTAGACGTGGGGGTCGGCTCCGTTCGACGACCTTGCGCTCTTGATAAGTGACCATAAGGTCACATATGCTGATCGCCATGGACTCCCAGGACGCCGTCTTCCGGGCGCTCGCCGACCCCACGCGGCGAGAGATCCTCGACCTCCTCTTCGACCGCGACGGCCGCACCGTCGGCGAGGTCTGCGAGGCGTTCGAGGAGCGGATGAGCCGGTTCGGGGTGATGAAGCACCTCGGAGTCCTCGCCGAGGCCGACCTCGTGGTCGCCGTCAAGGAGGGGCGCAGCAAGCGGCTGCACCTCAATCCCGTCCCCATCGAGCAGGTCGCCAACCGCTGGATCAGCAAGTACGCGGCCCGCTTCACCTCCGCCCTGGTCGGACTCCAGGAACACCTCGAAGGACCCGCCTCATGACCCTCACGTCGCACATCTACCAGATCCACATCGCCTCCGACGCCGCCACCGTCTGGGCCGCGATCACGCAGTCGGAGTGGACTCGCAGGTACTTCCACGCCACGTCCTACGTCGAGGGCCCGGTCGCCGGCGCCCGCTACCGCACCGTGACCGCGGACGGCCGCGACGCGATCGACGGCATGGTCGAGGAGATGACGCCCCCCACCGGGGATCGCCCCGGACGGTTCGTGCAGACCTGGCACGTCCTGTACGACGCCGCGCTGGCCGCCGAGCCTCCCGGCCGGGTCGAGTGGACCGTCGAGCAGGTCGGCGACGGGTTGACCCGGGTCCGGCTGGTCCACGGCGACCTCGCCTCCAGCCCGCTCACCTGGGCCGACGTCAAGGACGGTTGGGTCTGGGTGCTGGACGCACTCAAGACCGTGCTCGAGACCGGACGCACGTTGCCACGGGTCACCCGCGAGCCGGAGGACCCGGCGGCCGCCGAGGGCGACTGGCACCGACGGCAGGGCATCGAGGCGACCCACGCCGCCTTCGACCTGCTGTCCCGCGACCGTGACGCCGGGGCCGATGAGGAGCTGCTGCGACTGGCCTACGCGGCGGCGTACCACTGGGAGCGGGCGACCGGTGCCGGCCCCGAGAACGCCGCCCGGGCGGACTACCTGGTCTCCCGGTCGCTCACCGCGACCGGCCTGCCGGATCGCGGGCTGGTCTCTGCCGACCGCGCCCTGGCGTCCTGCCGTGAGCACGGGCTGTCCGACTTCGACCTGGCCTATGCCCTGGAGGCCCGGGCTCGCGCCCTGCACGCGCTCGGCCGACGCGACGAGGCGACGTCAGCCTGGCGCGACGCCCGCGCGGTCGAGGTGGCCGACGCCGAGGACCGGGCGATCGTGGAGTCGGACTTCGCCGACCTGGTGCCCGTCCTGGGCTGAGCGGCTGGGCTGAGGAGTCAGTCGACCTTGCCGTCGTACCAGCTGGTCCGGCCCTTGCCGCCTGGACGACTGAGCGAGATGTGCATGTGGTCGCGGTGGCGCAGCGTCTTGCTGCACTTCTTCTTGGTCTTGCACGACGAGCTCAGGTAGTCCTCGCGCTGGAAGCCGTCCCATGCGGCGTACATGTGGTCGTTCCAGATGAGGTACATGATTCCCATCCGGCGCGCCCGCGCATCGGTGTTGCCCGCCTTGTCGGTCTTCTTGACCAGCGCGAGGAACTTGGTGGCTCGCTGCCGGTCGGCCTTCTTGCTCGCGTCGAGCCGCCAGTCGAAGGCACGCCCCTCCTTGTGCTCGGAGGTGCCACCGGACTTGCAGGAGCGGGAGATGCCGCCGAAGCCGCCGCCCTGGCGGTTGACCAGCCAGTGCCCGAGCGACCGCGTGCCGGGCTTGGCCTTCGGCGCGCACTTCGTCTGGGGCTGGTAGGACGCATAGTCCTCGATCTGCGACTCGACCAGCTGGGCGTGGGCAGGTGCGGGGAGGAGCAGGACGACGGCGAGCGCCGCCACGAGCAGGCGGGACATGGGGGGCCTTTCGGGGGGGGTTTGTCAGGCCCATCGAGGGTAGGTCGCCTGACGCCAGGTGTCAGCCGATTCAGGACACGCCGGTGAGGGGCTTGCCGAAGCAACGGTTCTTGGGCGACCACTGGTAGTGGCCGAAGCTCTCGATCCGGACGTAGCCCGACGACAGGTAGAGCGCGATCGCCTCCGGCTGTTCGCTGCCGGTCTCCAGCACCATCACCCGCGCACCGGCTTCGGCAGCGGTCCGCTCCAGCTGGGCCAGCATGGCGCGAGCCAGACCCAGGCCGCGCGCCGGCCGCGCGACGTACATCCGCTTGATCTCGGCCGACTCGCTGCTGCCGAAGTGGTCCAGGTCGTCGCGCCTCCGCCAGGCACCCGACACGACCGGCACGTCATCGAGGTAGCCGACGAAGAAGCTGCCGGCAGGCGGCTCGAACATCAGCGGGTCGAGCGGCGTGTCGTCGCGGCCGCCGTAGCGGGCGACGTACTCCTCCTGCACGGCCTCGATCAACAGCAGCGCGTCGGGATGGCCGAACTCCACGCGTTCGATGCGCAGGGACAGGGGGTCAAGCGCCAAGAGACTGCCCGCAGCCGTCGCAGAACTTCGCCTCCGCGTCGTTGCGCACGCCGCAGCCACGGCAGTAGGGCCCGGTCGCACCCGACTGCGCCGACCGGTCGTCGGTGGTGCGGCCGATGCCCAGGAGGCCCTGCCCGTCGGTGAGGTAGGCCGCGGAGTCCTTGACCACCGGCATCGTCTCTCCCGCGGCATAGCGTGTGGCCGCGCCGAGGAAGCCGGCCTGGATCATCGCTCCGCCGGCCACGAAGAACGGCAGCGCAAGGAAGAACATCCAGAACTTGGTCGGCTGGGCGTCGAAGTCGTCGGAGTTGAAGACGCTGAGGAAGTCGACGATCGCCCAGCCCATCAGGACCAGCGCCACCAGCATGGACAACGGTCCCAGGACCCGGAACAGCGATCGTGCCGTCGACTGGTTCGGGTGCCCCGGGTTCGGGATGGTGCTGTCCATGGTTCCCCCTCGTTGCGTGCTCGGCTCAGGCCGGATGACAGGATAGGCCTCGGCTGACAGCGTCGTCAGGCACCACCACCACCCGCCACGGAAGGTAGTCCATGACCGACGCACTCACGATCCCCGCCGACCTGCTGCCCGCCGACGGCCGCTTCGGCGCCGGGCCGTCCAAGATCCAGACCAGCCACCTCGACGCCCTCGCCGCGACCGGCGCGTCCCTGCTGGGGACCTCGCACCGGCAGGCCCCGGTCAAGGACACCGTCGGCCGGGTGCGCGACGGCCTCGCAGAGCTGTTCTCGCTCCCCGAGGGCCACCAGGTCGTGCTCGGCAACGGCGGCGCGACGGCGTTCTGGGACGTCGCCTGCTTCGGCCTGATCCGCGAGAAGAGCCAGCACCTCGCCTTCGGTGAGTTCTCGGCGAAGTTCGCGACGTCGGCGAAGAAGGCGCCGTGGCTGGCCGACCCGTCCGTGGTCTCGAGCGACCCCGGCTCGCTGCCCTCTCCGGTCGCCGAGGACGGCGTCGACGCCTACGCCTGGGCCCACAACGAGACCTCGACCGCCGTGATGGCGCCGGTCGTGCGACCGGCCGGCATCGCCGACGACGCGTTGGTGCTGGTGGACGCCACCTCCGGCGCGGGCGGCCTGCCGGTCGACCTGACCGAGGTCGACGCCTACTACTTCGCGCCGCAGAAGTGCTTCGCCTCCGACGGGGGCCTGTGGATCGCGATCCTGTCGCCCCGCGCGCTGGCCAGGGTCGAGGAGATCGCCGCGACCGACCGCTACGTGCCACCGTTCTTCGACCTGCCGACCGCGATCGACAACTCGGGCAAGAACCAGACCTACAACACCCCCTCGGTCGCGACGCTGTTCCTGATGGCCGAGCAGCTCGACTGGATGAACGCCCAAGGCGGCCTCGAGGGCATGGTCGCGAGGACCACCGCCTCGTCCGACGCGCTCTACGGCTGGGCGGAGCGGACCGCGTACACGACGCCGTACGTCGCCGACCCGGCCCACCGCTCGCTGGTCATCGGCACCATCGACTTCGACGAGTCGATCGACGCCGCCGCCATCGCGAAGACGCTGCGCGCCAACGGCATCGTCGACACCGAGCCCTACCGCAAGCTGGGCCGCAACCAGCTGCGGATCGCGATGTACCCGGCCGTCGACCCGGCCGACGTCGAGGCGCTGACCTCCTGCATCGACTACGTCGTCGACAACACCTGACCGATCGCGTCGTACGTCGCCGCATCGAAGGCGACCAGCCGGGCCTCATCGACCTGCGTCGGAGTGGCCCGCAACGTCTCCACGGCCGCGGCGATCGCGTCACCCTTCGGCCAGCCGTAGATCCCGGCGCTGACCAGCGGGAAGGCGACCGTGCGTGCCCCGAGCTCGTCTGCGACCGCGAGCGCGCGGGCGTAGCAGGAGGTGAGCAGGGTGCGGTCGGTCTGGCCCGCGGCGTGGTTGGGGCCGACGACGTGGATCACCCAGCGCGCCGTCATCGCGCCCGCCGTGGTCCAGCCTGCGTCCCCGGTCGCCAACCCGTCGGGGAAGCGACGAAGGCAGTCCTCGAGAACAGCGGGGCCGCCCGCGCGGTGGATCGCACCGTCGACGCCTCCCCCGCCGCGCATCGCGGTGTTGGCTGCGTTGACGACCGCGTCCACGTCCTGCGCGGTGATGTCGCCCTGCACGACCGTGATCTCCACCGTCACCCCTACCCGAGCAGCCGGAGCACGGCGCGCTCCAGAGCGGCCTGCCGCTGGTCGGCCGTGGCGTAGTGCCTACGGGTGGCTCGCGAGATCGTGTCGCCGTGCTCGTACGCCTCGATGACGCGGGGGTCGACGTACGACGACTTCGCCAGCGCCGGTGTGTTGCCGAGGAACTCCGCGACCTCCTTCATCGCTCCCACGACCGCCCGCTTGCGCGACGCCTTGGAGCCGCCGGGTTCCTCGGTCCCCGCCAGGGCGGCGGCGGCGATCACGGTGGCGTGCCAGGTCCGGAAGTCCTTGGCGGTGGACTCCAGGCCCGTCGTCTCACGGACGTAGTCGTTGACCCGGCTCGAGTCGAGCGGCTGCCAGGTGCGGCCCTCCTTGTAGGCCAGCAGCCGGTCACCCCCGCCGCGCCGGCGGCGCATCACGTCGAGCGCCGCCAGCACGCCGGGATCGTCGATCAGGATGCAGTGCTCGACGCCGGACTTGCCCTCGAAGCAGAACTCGAGCTTGCCCCGGGTCTTGCTCACGTGCCGGCGTTCGAGCGTGGTGAGGCCGAAGCTGCCGTTGGTGTCGGCGTAGACGTCGTTGCCGATCCGGAAGTAGCCGAGGTCCAGCAGGCGTACGGCGACGGCGCAGGCGCGTCGCAGCGTCATGCCCTCGGACCCGAGGTCGGTGAGCACCTGCTCGCGAGCCCGCGAGAGAGCCTTGCCGAACAGCACCATCCGGTCGAACTTCTCCTGGTCGCGCCGGCTGCGCCACTGCGGGTGGTAGAGGTACTGGCGGCGGCCGGCCTCGTCGGTGCCGACGGCCTGCAGGTGACCGTGCTCGTGGGGCGTGATCCACACGTCCTGCCAGGCGGGCGGGATCACCAGGTCCTTGCACCGCTGGATCTCCTCGTCCCCGAGCCGGGCGCCGTCCTCGTCGACGTAGACGAACCCCGTGCCGGCGCGCCGACGCGTCCAGCCCGGATCATCGGGAGAGGTACGACGCAGCCGGGCCATGTCAGGGATCGTAGGTGTGCCCGATGCGTCCCGGCCTCACCCGTTGGGTGTCAGCAGCTCAGCGCGGCCGCAGTGAGCGGACCAGCACGACCAGCGCGACGGCCGCCAGCCCGACGCCGAGCAGCCAGGGGGTGGGGTCCCGGTCCTGGGGCTCCTGCTGAGGGAGCTCCTCCCCCTCGCGCGAGAGCGAGGACGGAGGGTCGCTCGGCACCTCGACCGCCGGGGTCGGCAGGGCGACGTCGTGGACCGGCGCCCGCTGGCCCTCGGAGCTGACCAGCGCGTGACCGTCGGCGGTCACGGCGATTCCCTCACCCTGCTGCTGCGCGGGGAGCCGCACCTCGGCGACCGCCTCGAACGCGGGGAAGTCGTAGACGACCGCCCGGCCGTAGTCGCGGAGCACGACGCGGTCGCCCTCGGGCAGGAACGCGCCGTCGGTGACGATGGGCATGGCTCTCCCGACCTTCCGCAGCGGGTTGACCGCCGCAGCGCTCAACCGGACCGGCGCCGCGTAGACCACGGCGCCGAAGACGCCCTTGGTCACCACGTAGAGCCGCCCGTTCCCGGGATGGGCGAGCAACGCCTCGGCGTCGGAGGCACCGTCGGGATAGCGCAGCTCGTAGGTCGTCGCCTCGACCGTCCGGTCCCCGCTGCCGACCGGCACCCGGGTGACGGTGATCGTGTCGCGGCTGGCCGAGTTGTCGCCGATGTCGCCGACCCAGACGGTGCCGTCCCGGCCGGGGGCGAGCGCCTCGATGTCGGTCGGTTCGGTCCCCCAGCGGGTGACACCGACGGTGTCGCCGGTCGCCGGATCGACGGTGAACACGCGGGCCTCGTCACCCGAGTCGTTCACCGTCACCACCAGGCCGTCGATCACGGCCAGACCGCTCGACTCGACGATCGCCGGGTCGGTGAAGCGGAACTCCGGGCGCGGCTGCTCCGCGGCGGCGCCGACAGCGATCCCGGCCCCGAAGGGCAACGCGATCACCAGCCCCGCGAGCGCCTCACGCAGCACCGTCGTGCTCCAGCAGCTCCGCCAGCCTGGGTCGCACCTGCCAGGTCGCCACCAGCTCGTCGTACTCCTCGCGCACGCCGCCTCCCGTGACCGGCGCACCGGTGCGTGTGGCGCGGAGCATCGTGTTGCGCGGAGTGTGCTCGCTGCCGACGAACTGCATCACGTCGACGCGGTAGCCGCGCACCCGCAGCAGGGATGCCCGCAGCGCGTCGGTGAGGGTGTCGGCGAACCGCTCGCGGAGGATCCCGTGGCGGGTGAGCATCTGGTACGGCGCGGGCGTGGGGTGCTGCTTGAGCTGGGCGGCGACGTCGTGGTGGCAGCACGGCGCGGCGAGGATCAGCGGCGCCTCCCACTCGACGGCGCGCGCCAGCGCCTCATCGGTCGCGGTGTCACAGGCGTGCAGCGCCAGCACGACCTCCGGGGCCAGCGCCAGCTGGGCGTCCGCGATGGTGCCGACGACGAACTCCGCGTCGATGCCCAGGTCGGCGGCGATCGCGTTGTTGTGGGTGCGCGACTGCTCGCGGACGTCGACGCCGGTCAACCGCACCGGCAGGTCGCGGACGTGGGTGAGGAAGCGGTGCGCCGAGAACGTGAGGTAGGCGTTGCCGCACCCGAGGTCGACGATCCGCAGCGGCTCCTCCGCGGTCGGCCGTCGCAGGTGACCCTGCTCGATCGCGTCGCGGATCGAGGTGTCGAGGATCCGCAGGAACTCCTCGACCTGCCGGTACTTGGACTGCCGGCTCGGCTTCACCCGGCCCTCGCGGTCGCTGATGCCGAGCGCCATGAGCGCGGGGTCGTCGGCCGGCAGCAGCCGGCCCTTGTCCCGGTCGTGGCCGCCGCCGGCCTCGACCGGCTCCTCGCGCGGCCGGGTGTGGACCAGCGCCTCCAGCTTCTTGGTGATCCGCACCTGGTGGAAGTCGGTGGTCGTGTCGACGTGCCAGTTCCCGAACGGCTCGTCGAGCAACGCGTCGACCGCCTGCCGGGCCGCCTCGCCCACCGGGTGGTTCGCGGTGTGGGCCTGCGCCTCGTCGTAGGCGGTGATCTGGAGCTGGCGACCACCCTTGAGGTCGACGTAGCGCAGCTCGACCCGCTTCCAGCTCGGCTGCTGCCCCTTCCGGCGCCCGGCGGCCACCGCCCGGACCAGCGACTCGGGGTCGAGGAGGTGCTCGCGCACGCGCGCCAGGACGCTCTCCAGAGGCTCGTTCATCCGGGTGGTCACGACCGCACCGCCGCGATCAGGACGATCAGCAGCAGGACCACCAGCGCCACCGGGATCACGAGACGTCGGTGGCGGGGGTTCACCTGCCGATCCTAGCGAGCCCCCCCACCGTCGTTCCGTTCAGCTGAACAGCACCCGGCCGATGGCCATCACACCCAGCGGGTCGTAGGTCGTGATCGCCCGACGCAGCCGGGCCCGGGTCTGCTCGTCGTAGGCGTCGGCGTACTCCTCGGCGGTGAAGGTGAAGTTCGGCAGCCGGTGTCCGCCCGTCCAGGGAGCCAGGGCCTCCAGCACCGACGCGGCGTGTGCCTCCACCCCGGGAACCTCGGGGATCCCGACGGTGAGGACGGAGTACGCCGCGTCGCGGGAGGAGAAGGCGCTCTCGTGCTCGCCGGCACGGGCGACCGCGCCGCCCATCTGACGGACCTCCACCAGCACCTGCGGCGACCCCGAACCGGGTCCGGTCAGGGCCAGCAGGGCCTCGACGGCCTCCTCGGGGAGCTCGGTGAGGACCGTGGCCGCCTCGAACGACGGCATCGGGTCCAGCGGGTCGGTGTGCACCGAGTCGATGGCGGTGTAGGGCTTGAGGGACACGTCGTCGAGCACGACCGGCGCCGACTCGCGGATCTCGGCGAACCGCCGCTCCCCCTCCTCGGGGTCCCCGGTCCAGACGTAGCGCACCGAGAGCGTGAGCCGTTCGGCCAGCTCCGGCGGAACCTCGGGCATGGCCGGCAGCTGGAACAGGCCGATGGACGTGGTGGCCAGCTCGGGCTGCGCGTCGGACCAGTGCAACCAGCGTTCGATGACGGTCGCTGCGTCGTCCCCGTCGAACCACAGCGAGCCGCCGTAGAACGTGGGCTGGTGGACGAGGTCGAACTCGATGGCGGTGACGATCCCCAACATCCCCTTCGCACCCCGCAGACCGAAGAAGAGCTCCGGGTGCTCGGTCGGCGTCGCCCGCCGCAGCTCGCCGTCGCCGGTGACGACCTCGATGGCGCGCACCTTGTCGATGGCCATGCCATAGGTGCGGGCCATCGGGCCCAGCCCGCCGCCGGTGGTGTAGCCGACGATGCCGACGTCGGTGATCGAGCCCGACAGGGGGGCCAGGCCGTAGGGCGCCGCGGCCTCGACGACTCGGAGCCACTTCACCCCGGCGCCGACGCGCGCCCACCCCTCCGGGTGGACGACGCACTCGTCGAGGCCCTGGGTCGTGACGAGCAGCTCGGTGAGGAGCTCGGCGATCGGGCCGTGGCCGGTGGCCTGCGGAGTCACCCGCAGGTCGTGGCTGGCGGCGAAGCGGACTGCCTCGACGACGTCCTGCGCGGTCTGCGCGGCCACCACGGCCGCGGGGCGCACGGGGATCGCGAGGTTCCACGGCGAGACGAGACCGTCGTACGCCTCGTCGCCGGGCACGGCGACGGTGCCGGTCGTGCGCGCATCGAGCTCCTCGAACGGCGCCTCCGACGTCTTCGTGGTGCCGGTGTCGATCAGGGTCATGGTGTTCCTCCGGGTTCATGGGCTGAGGATCACCACGGTGGGCCAGACCTCTTGAGGAGGCCTTGGAGCCGACTTGAGCCCGGAGGATCAGCGCTCGCGCCCCGCGGAGTGGGGCGGGACGAACAGCTCCTGCGGATCGGACGCCGTGCGGAGGGCCTCGAGGCGCCGCCAGGAGGCCGCTGGCCACCCACGACGCTCGTCCACCTCACCGTCGGTCATCAGGAGATAGGCCGACTCGGCCTGCCACGGCTGCAGCGCCGTCATGACCCGGTGCGCGTCCTCGCGTACGGCCTCCCAGCCGGCGCCGGTGTCCATGCCGACGCCCAGGGCGAGGAAGGAGCCGTCGAGCCGGTCCATCGCCCCGCCCCGCGGAGCCGGCCGGGACAACGCACCCCCGAGCTGGCGCAGCTCCACGAACAGCAGCTCCGACCCCGAGTCGGGGCCGGCCGACGCGACCAGCGCCTCGATGGCCCGCTCGGGCAGGTCGGTGACGATGACGCTGTGCGCGTAGACCGCGGTGGGCTCCTCCGGGTCGAGATGGAGGCGCGCGACGTCGGCTGCGGGTACGTCGTCGAAGGTGTCCAGCTCGGGCCGCAGCGCACGGAGCGGCGCGAGCACCCGCGCCGCCTGCTCGGGATCCCCGAGCGCGACGGCGTCGATGATGACCAGACGCCGCCCCCGCACGCCGGCCGGGAACCACGGCAGGTCGGGGGCCTGCAGCAGCCGGGCGATGCTGGTGACGGACTCGGGGGCGTCGGCGGCCCACTCGGTCCAGGCCTGCAGGACGTGCTGCGCCTGCCGCCAGTCCCAGGCGAGCATCCCGGCGTACACCCGCGGCACCGGCAGCAGGTCGAACTCCAGCGCGGTCACCACACCGAAGCCGCCCCCGCCGCCGCGTGCCGCCCAGAGCAGGTCACTGTCCGCGTCGTCGGTGGCGCGCACGAAGGTGCCGTCGGCGAGGACGATCTCCACCGCCGTGAGCGCACTGCACTGCAGCCCGCCGTGGCGGGCGTACCAGCTCAACCCGCCGCCCAGGGAGGAGCCGACCACGCCGACGGCGGAGCTGGTGGTGTGCCTGGCCGCGAGGCCGGTCGCTCCGGCGCGGTCGATGACGTCTCCCCACCGCACCCCGGCGCCCACCCGGGCGGTACGTCGTCCGGCGTCGACGTGCAGCTCGGTCATGGCCGAGGTCCGGAGCAGGACGGCGTCCTCGAGCCGACCGGCGAGCGGCGGCGCACCGTGGCCGGTGCCCTGCGGGGCGACCCTGAGGCCCACCGACGCCGCCGCGCGGACCACGTCTGCGACCTCGGACGGAAAGGCCGGATAGGCGACAGCTGCAGGTCGTGACTCCACCTGCAGGTTCCACGGCACCCGGACCTCGTCGTAGGCGGGGTCCCCGGGGAGGTGCACGGCGCCACCGCACAGTCCGCGCAGCACGTCGGCTCCGGATGCGCTTCCAGGTACGGACTCAGAGGCCACGACAGTCCTCCCGATCGGGGCGTTCGAGCATGGCAAGGACCACTTGAGGACCACTAGAACCCGGCGACCTCATGACGCTGCCTCGGTCGTCGACTCGAGCACGGCGCGCACCGTGCCGGGGGTCAGGAAGAGGCGCTGCGCTATCTCGTTGACGTCGAGGCCGGTCGCCGCGAGGTCGCTGACTCTCCGCTGCCGGCTGGTGAGCCCGGCCGCCGGCGAGGCAGCACCCACGTCGGCGGCACGTCCGCGCTCGGTCAGGGCGGCCGCCGCGGCTCCGGCCACCGCACGCGCCCCGCAGGCCCGGGCGGTGTCGAGCGCAGCGCGGAGCAGGGTCTCGGCCTCGGCGTCGCCGACCTCCGGCGCGCGCCCGAGGGACAGCCGCGCCCGGGCCGACTCCAACGCGGAGCGCGAGCCGGTCAGCACCTCGACCGCCTCGCGGAGGTCGGCCGTGCCGGCCGGTCCGCGGAGCTCGCCGCGGAGCCGCAGCGAGGCGCCCAGCGACGACGCGGCCCCCCACCGCCGCAGCAGGGCCACCTCCTCGTCCGCCAGCCCGACGGCGTCCCCCTCACGTCCCAGCGCGGCGAGGGCACGGGCCTGCAGGCCCCGCCAGGGCGCCCAGGCGGGGTTGACGATCTCCGGGTAGTCGACCGGCGCGGTGAGCAGGTCGAGGGCCTGTTCCGGGTGCCCGTCCTCGATCTGCAGCCGTGCCACAGCCTCGCGGAGCAACCGGCCCCCCTCGCCCACCCACGGCAGTCGCCGAGCAGCCTCCAGCGCTGCCTGCGCAGCCGCCAGGTCCCCCTGGTCCTGCAGCACGTTCAGCGTGAACGCGGCGGCGTAGGTCGCGCTGACGTCGGCCATCCCCCACATGCGTTGCTGCTCGGTCGCGTCGGCCAACGACTGCAGGGCGTCGTCGAGCTGACCATGGCGCCACTGCGCGTACCCACGCCACAGGTTGACCGACAGTGCGGCGAAGAGTCCCCCCGTGGCATGGGCGCGACCCATCGCCCGGTCCCAGAAGTCGTCGAGGTCCTCGTCCGCCAGCAGCAGCACGTTGGCCGCGACGATCCACAGCAGCCCGTTGTCCACGGCCAGCAGCCGGTCGCCTTCCAGCGCGAAGCGGGACAGCTCCACAGCCCGGGCCCGCTCGTCGCCGTCTCGCAAGAGCTCATAGCCGAGCACGGCCGCCAGCATCTGCGCCCCGACGCCGTCGCCGGACACCTCCGGGACCGAACCGTCGCGGTATCCCGCGGTCGGGAGGCCGTGCATGAAGCCGGTGATCCGCTGCAGCGCGATCAGGCCTTGCCGCTCGTCGTCCAGACCGTCGGGCACGGCTGCCGCAGCCCTGGCCGCGAACTCCGTCGCCACGCCCGGCGGCGAGACGAAGACGTGGGTACGGGCGATGACCATCCCCAAGCGGGCACGCTCGCAGTCGTCGTCGAGCAGTGCGTAGGCGTCGGCCAGGTGGGCCACGCCAGCCGGCCCGTCGACCAGGGTCTCGAGGAGGCCCAGCTCGACGAGGACCTCGACCCGCTCCTCCGCCCGCACCGGCTCCTCCAGCGCCCGCCGCAGGAGCATCACCGCGGAATCCGAAGCGCCGCGGCTCACCGCGTTCGTGGCGGCAGCGCGCAACACCGCCACGGTGTCGGTGTTCCCGCGGCGAGGCGCCCGCAGGAGGTGCGCGGCCACCTGCTCGGGTGGCGCTCCCTGCTGGTGCAGGATCGTGGCTGCCCGCTCGTGGTGCAGCGCCCGATCCGCAGCGGGCAGGTCGTCGTACACGGCCTCACCGATGAGGGGGTGCACGAACGTCAGGTGGCGATCCTCGGTCAGGATCTCGCTGCGGCTCAGGGTGTCCAGCGCGATCGCGGCTTCTTCCTCCGAACGCTGGGCCAAGGCTGCGATCGTGGGGAGCCCGGCGGCCTCACCGAGCACGGCGACCGCACGCGCCACGGCGGTGACGTCGGTCGGCATCCGGCGCAGTCGCAGCATCACCAGGGCCGAGACGGCCCGCGAGCCGACCGCACGGACGGTGTCGACGTGCGACACGTCGGGCGGGACGCCCTCGTCCTCCAGCGCCCGGAGCAGCTGGCGCAGCAGCAGCGGGTTGCCCGACGTCATCCGGTGACACGCGTCCGCGAAGGACTCCGCACCCTCACCGAGCCGCTCCCTCACCAGGGTGGCGGACGCCTCGGCCGTGAGGGGTGCCGGCCGGAGCACGGTCAGCGCGGGATCGAGAGCGATCTCGGCGAGCAGGGCGTCGTCGGGCAGCTCCTCGCCGGTACGCCGGGCGAGGACGACCAGGACGGGCAGCCCCTCGAGTCGCTTGACGAGGTAGGCGAGAAAGCGCAGCGAGGCTCCGTCACACCACTGGACGTCATCGACGGAGATCAGCAACGGCCCGTCGGCGGCGAGGTTCACCGTCAACCAGTAGAGCCCGTGGAGGGCAGCGAAGCTGCCCTGCTCGGCCCGTTCCTGGTCTGCCGAGTCCTCGAAGACCGTACCCGCGCCGCGGGCCGCGCCGGCGAGCACCTGGTCGCGGCGTCCGGGATCGCCCAGAGAGGACTCGAACAGCTGCCGGACGGCGCCATAACCGAAGGACTGCTCCAGCTGGCTCCCGCGCGCGGACAGCACTCGGATCCCACCGGCGGTGGCGAGCCGGGCGGTCTCGGCGAGCAGCCGTGACTTGCCGATGCCGGCCGGACCTTCGACGATCACGCAGCTCGACGTCCCTGCCGCCACGTCCTCCACCATGCGACGCAGGGCTGCGGTCTCCCGACCCCGGTCCACGAGGTCCGTCACCGCAACGGCGTCCGGCGAGGTGGCGCCGACAGTGGTCACCGGGGGCGCCGGAGCGTCCAGGGCCGGCGACTGGGCGAGCACCTCGGCCTCCAGGGAGCGCAGCGCGGGTCCCGGATCGACCCCCAGCTCGTCGGCGAGGACTGCTCGTGCCCGGCGCAGCGCCGACAACGCATCCGCCTGACGGTGGGAGCGATAGAGGGCCAGCACCAAGAGGCGCCACCGCTCTTCGCGCAGCGGGTCGTCGGCGACCAGGGCCTCGAGCTCCCCGACCAGCACCGCGGCGTCGCCCAGCTGCAGACGCGCCGCCAACAGCCGCTCACGGGCGACCCCGCGCAGCTCGGTGAGCCGGACCGTCTCGGCCTCGACCCACGGTTCGCCGGTGTACTCGGCGTACGGCGGTCCGCGCCACCACCGCAGCGACTCGTCGAGGGTGCTGGCGGCGTCGGCCGGAGGCAGGGACGCGGCGGCCTCCACAGCCCGCTCGAAGCACCAGGCGTCGACGGTCTCCGGGCCGAGGCGGAGGACGTACCCGGCGCCGGTGCTGGCGATCACACCATCCCGGCGTCGCGCACCCGCCTCCGGCTCGAGCCGGCGGCGCAGGTGGCTCACGTAGGCCTGGATCGCCCCCGTGGTGTTGGCCGGCGCGGCGTCACCCCAGACGCACTGGGCGAGCCGGTCGACCGTGACCGCCTGGTCGCGCATGATGAGCAGGGCCGCGAGCACGGCACGCTGCCGCCGCCCGCCGAGGTCGACGGCCGCACCGTGCCGGGTGGCCGCCAGCTCGCCGAGCACACGCAGGCGCAACTTCGCGTCCTCGTCCACCTCTCTCCCCTGTGATGCTCCCCGAAGGATAGCGGCGAACGGCTTCCTGACCATGGCCGAGACCGTGGGTTCCGCAACCGGGCTAGAGCGGTCTCAAGCCGTCCTCAGGACCGCCCCAAGCGGCTCCGGCCACCGTGGGTCGTCATCTCGACCCCGACAGAGGAGAACCACCCATGCACGTGCTCACCAAGACCGCCGTCCTGCTCGGCGCCGCCCTGCTCGCCCTCGTCGCCGCGGTCCCCGCCGAGGCTGCGCCGCCGCCGCGGATCGACCTGCGCGGCGCCGCCGTCGGCTCTTTCATCGTCGACGACGCGGGAGCGGCCCGGCTCACCGGCCAGGTCACCGGGAAGCCCTTCGACGGCGCCTACTCCGCCGTGCTGGCCGCCGACGACGGCACCCTGCCCGGGCCCGGCGTCTGCGAGCCCGCCCACGCCACCCTGGACGTGACGGGCGCCAAGGGCCGGCACCTGGGCCTGACCGCGACCGGCGAGGTCTGCGGCACCTGGCCGGACGCGACCTACGTGGTGACCCACAAGTTCGTCGGGCGCTACGAGGTCACCGCGAGCTCGGCCCGGCGGCTGCGGGGCACCGACGGCTGGATCTCGTACGTGCTCGCCACCGAGGGGCGCGCCAACGTCGAGGCGTTCGACTCCTGATGGCGCGGTCGCCCAGCCGGTCAGGACCGGCTGGGCGGCCGCGCCAACAGCTCCACGAGGTGCGACGAGCGCACCTGCGCGAGGTCGGCCAGCTGGTGTCGGCACGACAACCCGTCGGCCAGCACGACCGCTCCGGCCCCCGCGGCCCTCACGGCGGGCAGCAGGTTCGTCTCCGCGACCGCGACCGACACCTCGTAGTGGCCCTGCTCCATCCCGAAGTTGCCGGCCAGGCCGCAGCACCCCGGCACCCGCGTCACCGCGGCCCCGGCGCGACGTAGCAGCCGCTCGTCGGCCTCCCAGCCCAGGACCGAGGCGTGATGGCAGTGGGGTTGGGCGACCACCGTGGTGCCGGTGAGGTCGGGCACGGGGAGGTCGAGTCGCTCCACCAGCTCGGCGAAGGTGAGCACTCCGTCGGCGACGACGGAGGCCCGTGGATCGTCGACGAGCTCGACGGCGTCGGTGCGCAGGGTGGCCAGGCAGGACGGCTCGAGACCGACGACCGGGACACCGGACTCGACGTACGGCGCGAGCGTGGCCACCGTGCCCGCCATGATCGACCGCGCGCGATCGAGCTGCCCGGTGGTGACCCAGGTGAGGGCGCAACAGGCACGATCCGGGACGACGCGGGCGGTGAGGCCTGCCTCGGCGAGCACCCGGGCCGCCGCGTCGGCGATCCCGGGCCCGAAGTGCTCGGTGAACGTGTCGCCCCAGAGCCAGACGTCGGGAGCGGCTCCACCCGCCGGACGCGCGAGCGGGCGACGCGCCGGCAGCGGCAACGAACGACGGCGGTCGACCCCCGCGACGACCTTGGCCACCGCCGTCAGCGGACCGACTCCCGCGAGAGCCCGTGCCCACCCGGGGGTCCGGTCCAGCCACTGCGGGAGGCGGCCGAGCGTGTAGTGGCTGCGGGGACGCCGTCGGCCGGCGTACTGCTGGTGCAGCACTTCCGCCTTGTACGTCGCCATGTCGGTGCCGGTGGGACAGTCGGTCGCACATCCCTTGCACGACAGGCACAGGTCGAGCGCCTCACCGACCGCAGGATCGCGGAGACCGTCGAGGAGGGTGCCGTCCAGGGCCTCCTGCAGGACTCGCGCGCGACCTCGGGTGCTGTCCTTCTCGTCGCGGGTGGCGAGGAAGGACGGGCACATCACGTTGCGGGCAGCCGGGCTGACGCACGCGCCCACCCCGGTGCAGCGGTGGACGGCGTCGCCCAGGGACGCGTCGTGCGTGAGGCGCAGCGCGGTGCGGACCTGGGCGACCGGGCGGCCCGGCCGCAGGTCGACGTCGACGGGCGAGGGGTCGACCAGCACGCCGGGGTTGAGCAGGCCCGCCGGGTCGCAGATCGACTTCACCTGGCCGAACAGGGCCAGCGACTGCTCGTCGTACATCAACGGCAACAGCTCGGACCGGGCCCGCCCGTCACCGTGCTCACCCGACAGCGAGCCGCCGTAGGGCTGTAGCGCCGTCGCGCTGGCCACCAGGAACTCACGGAACCGGCGCCGACCGGCCTCGTCGAACTCGAAGTCGATCCGGGCGTGGACGCAGCCGTCTCCGAAGTGCCCGTAGGGAACGGCGTCGAGACCGAACTCGCGCAGCAGCCGGTCGAAGTCGCGCAGCCAGGCACCGAGGTGTTCCGGCGGGACGGCGGCGTCCTCCCACCCGGAGTACGCCGGCCGGGTGAGGCTCCGCGCGGCCAGACCAGCCCCGGCCTCCCGGATCCGCCACAGCGCGGCCGCCTCTGCCGGGTCCACGACCTCCCGCCGCCCGAGCTCGCCGGCCGGGGGGACCACCGCGTCCCCGGAGAGCTCGACGAACAACCAGCCCCCTCCGCGGGGAAGGTCGGGCACGGCCCCGCCGCTGGCCCGCACCAGGTCCACGATCCGGGCGTCGAGGCCTTCGCACGCGACCAGCGGCAACGCGGCCGCGAGCAGGGTGGGCACCGCGTCGGCGGCGTCGATCATCGAGCCGAACCCCAGCACGACCAGGCGACGCGGGGTCTCCGGCACCAGCGCGACGGTGGCCTCGGCGACCACGCCGAGGGTGCCCTCGCTGCCCGCGAGGAACCGGTCGAGGCGCCGACCGTTCTCCGGCAGCAGCTGGTCGAGGGCGTAGCCGCTGGCCTGGCGACCGAAGTGCCCGAAGTGGGTGCGGACGTGGCCGAGGTGGGCGTCGACCAGCTCCGCCAGTCGGGCCGGGACGTCGTCGGCGACCCACGCCACGTCGAGATCGGCGATGTTGTCGCTGGTTCGTCCGTAACCGAGCGCCCGCGAACCGCACGCGTTGTTGCCGATCATGCCGCCGATGGTGCAGCGGGTGTGCGTGGACGGGTCCGGGCCGAAACGCAACCCGTGCGCCATCGCCTGCTGCTGGAGGACCGCGTGCACCGTCCCGGGCTGCACCCGCGCGGTGCGTGCCTCGACGTCGAGGTCGAGGACCCGGCCGAGGTGCCGGACGGTGTCGACCACCAGCCCGGGGCCGACGGCGTTCCCGGCGATCGACGTCCCGGCTCCGCGCATCGTGACCGGCACCCCGGTCGTGGTGGCCACGTCGAGGATCGCGTGCAGCTCGTCGGGGTGACGCGGTCGCGCGACCGCCTGGGGTACGACGCGGTACAGCGACGCGTCGGAGGAGTAGAGCGCGCGGTCGAGTCTCGCATCTGAGACATCGGTGACTCCGCGTCGTCGCAGCTCTGCCAGCAGGTCGGCGACCGTGCCGTTCGGGGCGGTCACAATCCCGGGTCCGGCCGGTAGCGCCTCCGGTAGGCGTGCACCACCCAGCCCAGCACGGCGACCAGGTAGCCGCCGACGGCCAGGAAGAACCACCACGGCAGTACGGGATCCGGCTGCCGCGAGGCCTGCACGATGCCAACGAGAAGGATGGCGAGCACGGCCATGGTGAAGGCTCCCAACGCGTCGCCGTCGGCCACAGCCTGCCGTCGCAGCCGCTCCTGCCGTGCAGGGGTGGCGATCCACCAGGCCTTGTGGGGGACGTTGAGCCACACCAGTGATCCGCGCCGCGCGAGCAGGATCGACCCACCGAGGACCAGCGCCATCAGGACTCCGAACAGCCCGGACCAGGTCAGTGCCTCGGTCCTGCTCCCCCAGTCGTCGACCCGCCCTCCCGACCCGAAGTGCAGCGGAACCCGTGGCGGCAGTCGGGCCACCGCCCAGAGCCACGCGACGGCGTACGCCGCGCAGCCGGTCCAGAACAGTCGGGTCACCAGTGCTCCATGGAGCCGCGGAACACCTCGGCCAGGTCCTCGCCGGTCACGTCCAGCGGTGCGGTCGCGAGCAGCCGCTGCTGCTGCAGAGCCCCTGTCACCAGACCGTCCACGTCGGCCTCGCCGTACCCGACCTCGGCCAGCCCGTTGGGCAGGCCGATGTCGCGCATCAGCGTCGTGAGCACCTCCGGCAGCACGTCGGGGCCGTCGCCGACCGCATCGGGAGCCAGCAGCCGGGCGGCGTGCAGGTGTCGCTCCGGGGACGCCTCGAAGGTGAAGCGGAACGCGGCCGGTGCCGTCATCGAGACGGCCATGCCGTGGGGGACGATCGGCTCGCCCTCGGGATAGCCGTCGGGTCGGTAGTCACGCACCCGCCCGGCGATCGGGTAGGCGTTCGCGTGCGGGATGTGGACGCCGGCGTTGCCGAAGCCGAGGCCGGCGAAGGTCGCCGCCATCGCCATCTGCTCGCGCGCCTCACGGTCGCTCCCGTCGCGTACGGCGGCGCGGAAGGCACCCGACAGCATCGACAGTGCCTTCTCCGACCAGAGGTCGGCGATCGGGTTGGCGCCGCAGTAGGGCACCCGCTGCTCGGGCGTCTTGGCCTCGAAGTCGGCGTACCAGCGTGCGGTGTAGCTCTCGAGCGCATGGCAGAGGATGTCCATGCCGGCCGCGGCGGTGACCATCGCGGGCTGGCTCAGCGTGAGGTCCGGATCGACCACGGCCCAGGTCGGTCGCAGCCGCGGGTGGCTGATGCCGGTCTTCACCTGCTGGGCGAGCACGTCGAGGACGCAGATCGTGGTGCTCTCGCTGCCGGTCCCGGTCGTCGTGGGGACCGCGACCAGCGGCAGCAACGGCTCGGTCGGCGCTCGTCCCGCGCCGACCGGCTGGTTGATGTAGTCGAGCAGCTCGCCGGGGTTGGTCGTCAGCAGGTTGACCGCCTTGGCGGTGTCGATCGAGGAACCGCCACCCACCGCCACGATCGCGTCGAACGGCCCGGCGTCGCGCGCGAAGCTGATCGCGTCGTTCATCGACTCGTCGGTCGGCTCGACCCGGGCGGCGTCGTAGGTCGTCACGGTGAGCCCGTGGCCCGCCATCTGGTCGGCTATCCGGGCGGGGTGCCCGGTCGCGGCGACGCCGGCGTCGGTGACCAGCAGCACCCGCCGGGCGCCGGTCGCGGCAAGGTCGTGGCCGATCTCGGCCGACGCTCCCGGCCCGAACTTGAGCCCGGGAGCGGCATAGGTGAAGACGGTCTCGGTCATGCTTCCTCCAGTGCGTGCCGGACGACGTCGAGCACCGGCACCGCGCCCGACTCGATGTCCGTGAGCGGGACGAAGGCGACGGCGTCCGCGGTGCCATCCTGCTCGATCACCTGCGGCTCGGCGCCGTCCGGGACGGTGGCCGAGTAGACGAGGTGGATGCCGTGGAAGTCCTCCAGCCGACCACTCGGCGCAGTACCGGTGAAGTGGGTGTCGTGGACGGTGAGCACGCTGCCCACGGTGACCTCGAGGCCGCACTCCTCGCGCACCTCCCGCACCAGGGCCTGCGCAGGCGGTTCGCCGTGGTCGACCCCGCCGCCGGGCAGCGTCCACGAGCCGGCGTGGTGCCCGCGACGACTGATCCGGGTCAGCAGCACCTCGTCGCCGCGTCGGACCAGCGCGTACGCCGCCAGCCGCTGCAGCTGGAACGGCTGGTGGTCCGCCAGCGCCTCGGTCACCAGCGCGGTGACCGGCACGCTCCCGTCGAGCACGTCGGCCAGCGGCTGCCAGGCAGCCTCGATCGTGGAGCCGTCGACCTCCACCACCTGCGGCTCAGGGGCGCCCGGCGCCACCCAGCCGTCGTACACGATCCGCACGGCGTGGGCGTTGACCCGCCGACCGCCGCGCCAGGCCTGCGGCATGTGGGAGGAGTAGACGCGGGCCGTGTCGCTGACGGTCGCGGCGAGGCCGGTCTCCTCGTGGATCTCCCGGATCACCGCGTCACGCGGGTCCTCGCCGTGGTCGAGCCCGCCGCCCGGCAGGGTCCACAGCTCGTCGGAGGTCACCATCGGTGACAACCGGCTGAGGAGGATGCGGTCGTTGCGGACGATCACGGCGTACGCCGCGACCCGCTGCCGTTGGGGAGTGCTGGCCATCGGCGCCAAACCTAGTGGCCGACACCCCAGCGGGGTGGGACCGCGGTCCTCGGGACCTCGTCGAGCGCTGCCGCGGCGGTCCGGTCGGGCGCGTGACCACCGAGGTGAGCGGGGTACCACGGTGCCCGCGCCCCGGGCACCGGGACGTGGTGGGGACGGCGCTGCAGCTCGTCGAGCATGGCGGCCAGGGTGACCCCGAGCTCGGCGGTGAACGCACGAGGATCAGCCTCCGGCGGGACGTGCAGCGGCGGACCGAACCTCAGGTCGACCCGCCGTCCGCGCCGGGCGCTCGGCCGCTGGCCGACCGACCAGACCCGTTGCGTCCCCCACTGCACCACCGGCACCAGCGGGGCGCCGGTCTCCTGCGCGAGCCGCACCGCACCGGGCATCAGCGCCCGGATCGTCAGCGAGTGACTGATGCCGGCTTCCGGGAACAGCGCCACCGGCTCTCCCTCGCGCAGCAACCGGCGGGCATGGAGGTACGCCGCCGCCGGGGCCTCCCGGTCGACCGGCACGTGCCGCATCCGGGTCATCGCGCGCCCGGCCACCGGCACGTTCCACACGTCGTGCCGGGTCAGGAACCGGACGAAGCGATCGCGGTCGCGGCCGGCCGCCGCGATGGTCATGAAGTCGAGGTAGCCGATGTGGTTGGCGGCGAGGACGACCGGCCCACTGCGCGGCAGGTGCTCGACGCCCTCCACGTGGAGCCGCAGTCCGAGCGCGCCGAACAGCCCCCGGCCGAGGGAGACCGTGGTCCGGTACCACCCCTCAGCCACGGGCGTCGTCGGTGCGCGTCGTCATCAGGAGAACGGCGGACGGGAGTCGCGCGCCAGCGACCGGCGACCGGCCCAGCGCCACACGCGGGCCGCCCGGTCGCGGTCCTCGTCGGTGACCAGGTTGCCCATCCAGCGCAACGCCAGCGTCATCAGCCAGTCGGACCGCATCCCGGCCGGACCGAGCTTCGGCAGCAGCCCCGGGACCGTCACCAGCCCGGCCAGCCGGCGGGCGATGGAGAAGGCCTCGCCGTAGTGGTCCGACAGCAGCGCCGGCCACACCACGCTGAGGTCGTCGTACGACGCCATGGTCTCGACCACGAGCCGGCCGGTCTCGAGGCCGTAGTCGATGCCTTCACCGTTGAGCGGATTGACGCAGCCGGCCGCGTCGCCGATCAGCGCCCAGTTGCGGCCGGCGACGTGGGACACCGCGCCCCCCATGGGCAGCAGCGCAGAGGTCGGCGCGCGCAGCTCGCCGGTCAGCTTGAACTCCTCACGACGCTCCTCGGCGTAGAACGCCATCAGCGGGCGCACCGCGATGTTGGCCGGCCGCTTCGCGGTCGCGAGCGTGCCGACGCCGATGTTGACCTCGCCCCGGCCGCTGGTGGAGCCGAGCGGGAAGATCCAGCCGTAGCCGCTGAGGATCTCGCCGTCCTCGCCCCGCAGCTCGAGGTGGGAGCTGATCCACGGGTCGTCGGCCATCGCGGAGTCGATGTAGCTGCGCCCGGCCACGCCGTAGACGGTGTCGCGGTGCCACTCGCGGCCCAGCAGCTTGCCGAGGGGGGAGCGGACCCCGTCGGCGACGACGAGCCGGTCGCACTCGACCTCGAAGCGCTCCCCGGCCCGGTCGAAGGTCACTGCGGCGACCCGGTCACCGTCGCGGCGGACGGCAACGGCGCGCGCGCCGTCGATGGCGGACGCGCCGGAGCTGATGGCGGTGGTGCGGAGGTGGTCGTCGAGCTCGGTGCGGGTCACCGCCGAGCCCCAGTCGGGCAGCGTGCCGCCGGGCCACGGCAGCAGCAGGGTCTGCCCGAACCCGTGGGCGCGGAGTCCCTGGTTGACCGCGCGGGCGCGTAGCCACTCCTCGAGACCGAGCCGCTGCAGCTCGCCGATAGCGCGAGGGGTGAGCCCGTCACCGCAGGTCTTGTCACGCGGGAAGACCGCGGCGTCGACCAGCAGCGTGTCGTGTCCCGCCCGGGCGGACCAGGCGGCGGCGGCCGACCCGGCCGGACCGGCGCCGACGACCAGCACGTCGGTCCGGGTGGGTGTGCTCACCCCGCAATTCTCTCAGGCGCCGGTTCGCCCCACCGAATCGTGGGGCCGCATCGTCAGCCGCGGGAGGCCGAGGTGCAGACGCACGCCCGGTTGCCCTGGGCGTCCGCGACGACGACGAAGCTCGGGGCGTGCTCGTCGGACACCAGGGTGCCGCCGGCGGCCAGCGCGGCGTCGATCCTCGACTGCGCCTGGTCCACGGGCACCCACACGTCGAGATGGAACCGCTGGCGCGGTTCGTCGTGCCGGTCGGTCTCCTGGAACCACAGCGGGGGGATCTGTCCCGTCGGGTCCGCCACGTCATAGTCCCGGTCCTCGGCCCCGAGCAGCGCGGCCCAGAACGGCTTGACCTCGGACTCCGCCCAGGTGTCGAGGGCGAGCTCGACGATCTGGCGGAGACCGGGGACGGCCTCGACCCCCATCGACGCGGCGATGTCGCTGATGTCACGCGCGAGGCGTAGGTCGCGCTGCGTCGTGCCCTCGACGTCGTGGCTCATCAGCGTGATGTCGACATGGGGGTAGCGCAGGTCGACGTCGGGGTGGTGGTTGGCCGACTCGGCGGCCTCGGTCACCTTGGTCACGAGCTCGAGGCCGGTCACGAAGCTGCCGGTCTTGAAGCGGGTCACCACCCGACCGAGCACGGGCCGCCAGTCGTTGAGCCCCTCCTTCTCCAGCTGGGCGGTCACCTGGTCCCCGGTCATCCTCACGTCGTCAGCCATGCGACTCACCCTGCCACGGTCCACCGACAAGAAACAGGCACCAACCAGCCCGGTGCGACACTGGGTGGATGCACCGCCTCCGCGTCCTGGCCACGCTGCTCCTGGGCCTCCTGCTGGTCGCCGGCTGTTCGTCGGACCCGGTCACCGAGGCGCAGGACCCCGGCGCCTCGGCACCGACCACCCCGGACGACACCGAGGACACCGACCGCCCGCGCGACAGCGACACGAAGTCCGAGACCGTCGAGGTGCCGGAGACGTTGGTCTTCACCGCGAAGACCGTGGGCGGTGAGACCTTCGAGGGAGCCTCGCTCGCCGGCCGACCGACGCTGCTCTGGTTCTGGGCCCCCTGGTGTCCGACCTGCCGCAGTCAGATTCCCCAGGTCGAGGGCCTGGCGTCCAGCCACCAGGGCGAGCTCAACGTGGTCGGCATCGGCTCCCTCGACAGCGCGGAGGCGATCGCCGGTTTCGCCGACGACGTCGACGGGGTGACCCACCTCGAGGACACCGAGGGCGAGCTCTGGAAGCGGTTCGGGGTGACCGAGCAGTCGTCCTTCGTGCTGCTGGACGCCGACGGGGCGGTCGCCTACGAGGCCGGCTACGGCGGCTCCGACGAGCTCGACGCCCAGGTCGACGCCGTCCTCGGCTGAGAACGTGCTCGAGTCCCTCACGCTGGCCCTGGCCGCGGGCATGCTGGCTGCCGTCAACCCCTGCGGCTTCGCCCTGCTCCCGGCGTACCTCTCGGTGCTGGTGCTGGGTGACGACTCCCCCAGCACCCGCCGCGCCGTGGGGCGCGCGCTCGCACTGACCGGCTGGATGACCATCGGCTTCGTCGCGGTCTTCGGTGTCTTCGGGCTGGTCATCTCCCCGGTCGCCTCGCAGGTGCAGCAGTACCTGCCGTGGTTCACGGTGGTGTTCGGACTCCTCGTCGCCGCTGCCGGGCTGTGGCTGCTGGCCGGCCGGTCACTCCCCCAGGTGCGGCTCGGCCGCGCCGGCGGCCCGGCGGTGACCCGTTCGGCCCCGGCGATGGTGGGCTTCGGCGCCTCCTACGCCACGGCCTCGCTGACCTGCTCGATCGCGCCGTTCCTGGCCCTGGTCGTGGCCAGCTTCCGGGCGGGCTCCACCGCCGAGGGGGTAGCCCTCTACGTCGCCTACGCCGGCGGCATGGGCCTGCTGGTCGGCATCGCCGCCGTGGCCGTCGCACTCGCGAGGCGCGGGCTGGTCGGCGGCCTGCGCCGCACCGGCCGCTGGGTTCCCCGGGTGGCCGGCCTGCTGCTGCTCGTCGTCGGGGCCTACGTCGCCTGGTACGGCATCTGGGAGCTCCGGGTGCTCGGCGGCGACAGCCCCGCCGACCCGATCATCGAGGGAGCCGCCCGCATCCAGCGGACGCTCGCGGACTGGGTCCGAGCGCTCACTCCCTGAGGTCCTGCGTCACGACGCCCGACCCGACGCCGGGCCCGTCTCCCGTGCCTCACGCACGGCGGCGAGCGCATCGCGCAGCGAGGCCAGCCACTCCTCCTCGTGCTGCCCGACCAGGCGCACCGACCACGCCAGCGCGTCCGCCCGCGAACGGGCGACGCCGGACTCGACCAGGGTGTCGAGGACGCGTCGTTCGGGCTGACGCAACCGGGTCATCACCGGGACGGCGAGGTGGGTGAACAGCTGGCGGGACTCCCCGCACACCGCTCCCCACGCCAGCTTGCGACCGAAGCGCTCCTCGGCCTCGTCGGCGATCCGCATCCGCTGGCCACGGGTGTCCTCGCGCCACCGCGCGATCCGCCCCGCCTCCGCCTCGCGGGCACCGTCACCGGCAGAGTCACCGGCAGCGTCACCGGCATCGGTCACTGCCGGCAGCGTGCCGACCACGGTGATCTCGTCACGATCCACGACCACGTCGGGCTCGCCGTCGAACCACTCCTCGGGCAGCCGCCCGGCCAACCAGGACTTCATCTCGCTCATGGCTCTATTACATGATTACATGCTTACAGATGTCAAGACCCTGCACCCTCAGCCTCGACGGCGGCCAGCAGCAGCTCCCACACCGGCACCAGGACGTCCTCCCTGTTGCACAGCACCACGCAGGTGAGGTCCCGGTCGGGCCAGTGCCGCGCCATCGTCTCCACTCCGGGGTCGCCACCACCGTGACCGAGGGCGCCGTCGGCGCGCAGGAACAGGCCGTAGCCGATCCAGAACCCCTCGGCCACCGGGACGTGCCGGGTGCGCATCAGGGCGGTGAGCTCGTCACCGAGCAGCTGCCCCGACGCGACAGCGCGGAGGAACCGGCCGATGTCGCCGGCGGTCGCGAACGCACCACCGTCGCCACCACCCACGACCGGCACCGAGAACACGTTGCTGCGCGAGGGCCGGCCCGGTTCGTCCGGGAGGTACCCGATCGCCACGTCGGGGTGCGCCTCGTCGAGCCGGAAGTAGCCGGAGTCGGCCATCCCGGCGGGCACCAGCACCCGGTCGGTGATCGCCTCGACGACCGGCTGCCCGGTCACCTCCTCCAGCACCTGGCCGAGCAGCACGTACCCGGCGTTCGAGTAGTGGAAGCGCTCTCCCGGCGCCATGACCGGTGGCGCGTCGACGTACATCGGCAAGAAGTCGAGTGGACGCTCCATCCGGTACGTCGGCCGGTCGGCCCACAGCGAGCCGTAGTCCTCGACGTAGTTGTCGACGTCCTCGTCCTCCTCGGCGTAGTCGCCGATCCCGGAGCTGTGGGTGAGCAGGTGGTGCACCGTCACCTCGTCGGCCATGGTCCGTGGTCGCCGCTGCGCCGGGACCAGGTCGACCACCCGGTCACCGGGAGCCAGCAGCCCGTCACGGGCGCAGCTGAGCACCGCGGCTGCGGTGAACATCTTCGACAGCGACGCCAGCCCGAACCGGGTGCGCGCCGTCACCGGCGCTCCGGCCGCCCGGTCGGCCACGCCGGCCCCGAGCTCGAACAGCGTCCGGTCACCCTGCGCGACCAGCACGCTCCCGGAGAACCGGTCCTGCTCGGCCAGGGCAGTCAGCTCGCGTTCGACGTCGGTCCAGCCAGTCATGGGACGACCCTAGGTGATGCGAAAGGCCCTCCCGTGCTCGCGCACGGGAGGGCCTTTCGTCGGCGCTCAGTTCTGGTAGGAACCGAAGTCGAAGTCGTCCAGGGCGACAGCCTGGCCGGCTCCGGCATTGCCGAACTCGTAGTCGTAGGAGTCGTAACCGGTGACGGAGTACGCCGCGGCGCGGGCCTCCTCGGTCGGCTCCACCCGGATGTTCCGGTACCGCTCCAGGCCGGTTCCGGCCGGGATCAGCTTGCCGATGATCACGTTCTCCTTCAGGCCGCGCAGCGAGTCGCTGCGACCGTTGATCGCCGCGTCGGTGAGGACGCGGGTCGTCTCCTGGAAGGAGGCGGCCGACAGCCACGACTCGGTGGCCAGCGATGCCTTGGTGATACCCATCAGCTCGGCACGACCGGAGGCGGGCTTGCCACCCTCGGTCACGACCCGGCGGTTCTCCTCCTCGAAGATCGCCCGGTCGACCAGGTCGGACGGCAGCAGCGCGGTGTCACCCGACTCGATGACCGTCACGCGGCGAAGCATCTGCCGAACGATGATCTCGATGTGCTTGTCGTGGATCGACACACCCTGGCTCCGGTAGACGGCCTGGACCTCGTCGACGAGGTGCTGCTGGGCGCGGCGGATACCGAGCACGCGCAGCACCTCCTTCGGGTCGGGGGTACCGACCGTCATCTGCTCGCCCACCTCGATGCGGTCGCCGGTGGCGACCAGCAGGCGGGAGCGCTTGCTGACGGGGTACTCGATGACGTCCGAACCGTCGTCGGGAGTGATCAGGACCTTGCGGGCCTTGTCGGTCTCCTCGATCTCGATCCGGCCGGTGACCTCCGAGATCGGCGACAGGCCCTTGGGCTGCCGCGCCTCGAACAGCTCGACCACACGGGGCAGACCCTGCGTGATGTCGTCGGCCGACGCCACACCACCGGTGTGGAAGGTGCGCATCGTCAGCTGCGTGCCGGGCTCACCGATCGACTGGGCCGCGATGATGCCGACCGCCTCGCCGATGTCGACCATCTTGCCGGTGGCCAGCGAACGGCCGTAGCACTTCGCACACGTACCGGTCCGGGCGTCACAGGTCAGCACGGAGCGGACCTTGACCTCCTCGATGCCGGCCGCGACGAGCTCGCCGATCTTGACGTCGCCGAGGTCCTCACCGGCCGCGACGAGGATCTCGCCGCTGTCGGGGTGGGCCACGTCGCCGGCCGCGGTACGGGCGTACGCCGCGGTCTCGGCGTTGTCGTCCTTGCGGACAACACCGTCCTCACCACGAACGCCGATCGTCTTCGGCAGGCCACGCTCGGTGCCGCAGTCCTCCTCACGGATGATGACGTCCTGCGACACGTCCACCAGGCGACGGGTCAGGTAACCCGAGTCGGCGGTCCGCAGCGCGGTGTCGGCGAGACCCTTGCGGGCACCGTGGGTGGAGATGAAGTACTCCAGGACCGACAGGCCCTCACGGAAGTTCGCCTTGATCGGCCGCGGGATGATGTCACCCTTCGGGTTGGCCACCAGACCACGCATGGCCGCCACCTGACGGATCTGCATCATGTTTCCGGACGCGCCCGAGTCGACCATCATGAAGATCGGGTTCCGACGGTCGAACCTCGCCTCCATCGCCTTGGCGACGTCGTTGGACGCCTGGGTCCAGATCTCGATGAGCTCCTGACGACGCTCCTCGTCGGTGACGAGGCCGCGCTCGTACTGCTTCTGGACCTTCTCGGCCTGCTTCTCGTAGTCCGCGAGGATCTCGCCCTTGTTCTCCGGCGTGGTGACGTCGTCGATGGAGACGGTGACACCCGAGCGGGTCGCCCAGTGGAAACCGGCGTCCTTCAGGGCGTCCAGGGATGCGGCGACCTCGACCTTGGTGTAGCGCTCGGCCAGGTCGTTCACGATCGCGCCGAGGGCCTTCTTGCCGACCTCGTAGTTCACGTACGGGTAGTCGGCCGGCAGGGTCTCGTTGAACAGCGCGCGACCCAGCGTGGTCTCGAGGATGATCGAGCGACCCTCCTCCCAGTCCGCGCCGAGCTCGAGGTCGAGCGGCGGCACGATGTCGGAGAAGCGGATCTTCACCTTGCTCTGCAGGGTGATCTCGCCGCGGTCGAAGGCCATGAAGGCCTCCGACGAGGTCGAGAACGCACGACCCGCGCCCAGCTCGTCCTCACGGTCAGTGGTGAGGAAGAACAGGCCGATGATCATGTCCTGCGACGGCATGGTGACCGGACGACCGTCGGACGGCTTGAGGATGTTGTTGGTCGACAGCATCAAGATCCGCGCCTCGGCCTGGGCCTCGGCGGACAGCGGCAGGTGCACCGCCATCTGGTCACCGTCGAAGTCCGCGTTGAACGCGGTGCAGACGAGCGGGTGGATCTGGATGGCCTTGCCCTCGATCAGCTGCGGCTCGAAGGCCTGGATGCCGAGGCGGTGCAGCGTGGGCGCACGGTTGAGCAGCACCGGGTGCTCGGTGATGACCTCTTCGAGGACGTCCCACACGACCGGGCGCGCGCGCTCCACCATCCGCTTGGCGGACTTGATGTTCTGCGCGTGCGAGAGGTCGACGAGCCGCTTCATCACGAAGGGCTTGAAGAGCTCCAGTGCCATCTGCTTGGGCAGACCGCACTGGTGCAGCTTCAGCTGCGGACCCGACACGATGACCGACCGGCCGGAGTAGTCCACGCGCTTGCCGAGCAGGTTCTGGCGGAACCGTCCCTGCTTGCCCTTGAGCATGTCCGACAGCGACTTCAGCGGCCGGTTGCCCGGGCCGGTGACGGGACGACCACGGCGACCGTTGTCGAACAGCGAGTCGACGGCCTCCTGCAGCATCCGCTTCTCGTTGTTGACGATGATCTCGGGCGCACCGAGGTCGAGCAGCCGCTTGAGGCGGTTGTTGCGGTTGATGACGCGGCGGTACAGGTCGTTGAGGTCGGAGGTCGCGAAGCGCCCTCCGTCGAGCTGCACCATCGGCCGCAGGTCCGGCGGGATGACCGGGACGGCGTCGAGCACCATGCCGATCGGCTGGTTGCCGGTCTTGCGGAACGCGTCGACGACCTTGAGCCGCTTGAGGGCGCGGACCTTGCGCTGGCCCTTGCCGTTCTCGATGGTGTCGCGCAGCGACGCCACCTCGGCGTCGATGTCGAAGTCCTGGAGGCGCTTCTGGATCGCCGTGGCGCCCATGAAGCCCTCGAAGTACTTGCCGAACCAGGCCTTCATCTCCCGGTAGAGCATCTCGTCGCCCATCAGGTCCTGGATCTTCAAGGTCTTGAAGGTGTTCCAGACCTCGTCGAGGCGGTCGAGCTCGCGCTGCGCCTTGTCGCGCAGCTGCTTCATCTCCCGCTCGGCGCCGTCGCGGACCTTGCGTCGCTGGTCGGCCTTCGCGCCCTCGGCCTCGAGGGTCGCGAGGTCTTCCTCGACCTTCTTGGTCCGCTCCTCGAGAGCGGAGTCACGCCGCTTCTCGAGGCGCTCGCGCTCCAGACCGACCTTGCCCTCGAGCGAGGACAGGTCGCGGTGACGCGCGTCCTCGTCGACGGAGGTGATCATGTAGGCGGCGAAGTAGATGACCTTCTCGAGGTCCTTCGGGGCGAGGTCGAGCAGGTAGCCCAGCCGCGACGGCACACCCTTGAAGTACCAGATGTGGGTCACGGGAGCAGCCAGCTCGATGTGGCCCATCCGCTCGCGGCGGACCTTCGAGCGGGTCACCTCGACGCCGCAGCGCTCGCAGATGATGCCCTTGAAGCGCACGCGCTTGTACTTGCCGCAGTAGCACTCCCAGTCCCGCGTGGGACCGAAGATCTTCTCGCAGAAGAGGCCGTCACGCTCCGGCTTGAGCGTGCGGTAGTTGATGGTTTCCGGCTTCTTGACCTCACCGTGGCTCCACTGACGAATTTCGTCCGCGGTGGCCAGGCCGATCTTCAGCTGGTCGAAGAAGTTGACGTCCAACACTGTGATCTATTTCCTCTTTCCTGATCAGACTTCTTCGACGGAGCTGGGCTCACGTCGCGACAGGTCGATGCCCAGCTCCTCGGCGGCCCGGAAGACGTCTTCCTCGGCGTCCTTGAGCTCGATCTGCGAACCGTCCTGGCTGAGCACCTCGACGTTCAGACAGAGCGACTGCATCTCCTTGACGAGCACCTTGAACGACTCGGGGATACCGGAGTCGGGGATGTTCTCGCCCTTCACGATGGCCTCGTAGACCTTGACGCGACCCGGCACGTCGTCGGACTTGATCGTCAGCAGCTCCTGGAGGGCGTACGCCGCACCGTAGGCCTCCATGGCCCACACCTCCATCTCGCCGAACCGCTGGCCACCGAACTGGGCCTTACCGCCCAGCGGCTGCTGCGTGATCATCGAGTAGGGGCCGGTGCTGCGCGCGTGGATCTTGTCGTCCACCAGGTGGTGCAGCTTCAGGATGTACATGTAGCCGACCGCGATCGGCTCCGGGAACGGCTCGCCGGAGCGGCCGTCGAACAGGTCGGCCTTGCCGGTCTGGTCGATGAGCCGGTTGCCGTCACGGTTGGGCAAGGTGGCACCGAGCAGTCCGGTGATCTCGTCCTCGCGGGCACCGTCGAAGACCGGGGTCGCGACCTTGGTGTCGGGGTCAGCCTTCTGGGCGTGGATCGAGGTGAGGCGATCCT
>CAWAIJ010000002.1:0-19713 GCA_963782075.1 uncultured Actinomycetota bacterium | reverse complement strand
CCGAGACGGCGTGGACCAGAGCGGAGCCACCACCGGGGACGATGCCCTCCTCGATGGCCGCGCGGGTCGCCGACACGGCGTCCTCGATGCGGTGCTTCTTCTCCTTGAGCTCGACCTCGGTGGCCGCGCCGACCTTGACGACGCAGACGCCGCCGGCCAGCTTGGCGAGGCGCTCCTGGAGCTTCTCGCGGTCCCAGTCGGAGTCGGTGTTCTCGATCTCCGCCTTGATCTGGTTGACGCGACCCTCGACCTCGGCGCTGTCACCGGCGCCGTCGACGATCGTGGTGTTGTCCTTGGTGACCACGATGCGGCGGGCCTGGCCCAGCACCTCGAGACCAACCTGGTCGAGCTTGAGCCCGACCTCGGGCGACACGACCTGACCACCGGTCAGGGTCGCGATGTCCTGCATCATCGACTTGCGGCGGTCGCCGAAGGCGGGGCTCTTGACGGCCACCGCGTTGAAGGTGCCACGGATCTTGTTCACGACCAGGGTCGAGAGCGCCTCGCCCTCGACGTCCTCGGCCAGGATGAACAGCGGCTTGCCGGCGGCGATGACCTTCTCGAGCAGCGGCAGCAGCTCGGAGACTGCCGAGATCTTCCCCTGGTGGAGCAGGATGTAGGGGTCGTCGAGGACGGCCTCCATCCGCTCGGGGTCGCTGACGAAGTAGGCGGAGATGTAGCCCTTGTCGAACTGCATTCCCTCGGTGAACTCGAGCTCGGTGCCCATGGTGTTGGACTCCTCGACCGTGATCACGCCGTCCTTGCCGACCTTGTCGAAGGACTGGGCGAGCAGGTCACCGATGACGGAGTCGCGGCTGGAGATCGTGGCGACCGACGCCATGTCCTCCTTGGTCTCGACCTCGCGGGCGGCTTCCTTGAGCGCGTCACCGACGGCCTCGGCGGCGGCGTCCATGCCGCGCTTGAGCCCCATCGGGTTGACGCCGGCGGCCACGGAGCGCAGGCCCTCGTGGACCATCGCCTGGGCCAGGACGGTCGCGGTCGTCGTACCGTCGCCGGCGACGTCGTTGGTCTTGGTGGCGACTTCCTTGGTCAACTGGGCGCCGAGGTTCTCGAACGGGTCGTCGAGCTCGATCTCGCGAGCCACGGTCACACCATCGTTGGTGATGGTCGGCGCGCCCCACTTCTTGTCGAGGACGACGTAGCGGCCCTTGGGGCCGAGCGTGACCTTGACGGTGTTGGCGAGGACGTCGACGCCGCGCTCGAGCGCGCGGCGGGCGTTCTCGTCGAACTCCAGGATCTTGGGCATGGTGCTCCTTGAATCAAAGAACCTGACGTGCCTGGCGCCCGGCTGGCGAGGCGCCGCCGCGAAGACGACCTAGAAAGCGGAGCGGTCGTCGAGCGGCGGCAACGCCGCCAGCCGGGATGCCAGGTGCGTCAGGAAACGACGGCGAGGACGTCGCGGGCGGAAAGGATGAGGTAGTCGTCACCGGCGTACTTGACCTCGGTGCCGCCGTACTTGCTGTAGATGACCTTGTCGCCCACGGCCACGTCCAGCGGGACGCGATTGCCGTTGTCGTCGATCCGACCCGGACCGATCGCCAAGACCTCGCCCTCCTGGGGCTTCTCCTTGGCGGTGTCGGGGATGACCAGCCCGGAAGCGGTGGTCTGCTCGGCATCGAGGGGCTTCACGACGATGCGGTCCTCGAGGGGCTTGATGTTGACCGACACTTCAGATCAACCTCTACTTTCTCTTCAACCGATGAAGGAGCTAAGAGCGCTCCGGGACGTTGTGCCTGCGGGAGATGTACGCCGTCGCGGGGGTCGTGCATCTTCGCAAGCGTTGGCACCCTCATGGCGAGAGTGCCAACACTGACGTTAGCACTCTGCCCAACCGAGTGCCAGCACGGGCTGCTGACAGGATCGGCCCGTGGATCTCGACGCATTCCGGTGGCTGCTGACCGACGATGGTCAGGCGCTGCTCGCGTCCGCGACCACGGCACTCGCCGACGGCGGCGACGAGCTGGCGGTGCAGACGGACCTGCGGCGCGGGGCGTCCCCCGAGCACGTGGCGGTCGCCCTCAGCCAGGTCGAGCTGCGCCGTCGCGCCGAGCCGAAGTTCGGCGACCTGGCTCCCCGGATGTACTTCACTCCCGACGGCCTCGAGCAGGCGACGCGGCTGACCGTCGCCCGCCACCGCGCCGGCCGGATGCGGGCCGCGTCGGCGGCCACCCTGATCGACCTCGGCTGCGGCATCGGCGGTGACCTGGTCGCCGTGTCCGCCGCGGGGATCACCGCCGCTGGCATCGACCTCGATCCGGTCCGGGTAGCGGTGGCCGAGGCCAACCTGGCGGCGCTCGGCCTGCCCGGGGCCGTGACGGTCGCCGATGCCACCGCCCTCGACACCTCCCCCTTCGACGCGGCCTACGCCGACCCGGCGCGCAGGTCCGCCCGGGGCCGGACCTTCAGCCCCGACGGCTGGACGCCACCCTGGTCGTTCGTCGAGCAGCTGCTGCGCCGCGACGCCTGCGTCAAGGTCGCCCCCGGCATCCCGCACGCGCTGGTCCCCGACGGCGTCGAGGCCGAGTGGGTCAGCGACCGGGGCGAGGTCAAGGAGGCGGCCCTCTGGTCGGGACGGCTCGCCTCGGCCGAGCGCCGCGCCACCGTCATCGCGCACGGCGGCCTGGCCACGCTGACCGAGGAGGACGACCCCGGCGCCGACGTACGCGCGGTCGGTGAGTTCCTCTACGAGCCGGACGGTGCCGTGATCCGCGCCGGCCTGGTCACGGCCGTCGCCGCCGGCGTAGGCGGCGGGCTGCTGGACGCGAAGATCGCCTACGTGACCGGCGACGAGGCGTTCCGAACGCCGTTCGCCCGTGGCTACCGCGTCCTCGAACCGCTCCCCTACCGCGAGAAGCAGCTCAAGGCGGCGCTGCGCGAACGCGGGATCGGCAGCCTGACGATCAAGAAGCGCGGCGTCTCGGTGGTCCCCGACGAGCTGCGGCAGCGGCTCGCGCTGCGGGGCGACGCGACCGCGACCATCGTGCTGACCCGCGTCGACGGGCACGGCACGGCGCTGCTGGTCGAGCCGATCTAGAGGTTCTCCCGCTCGGCGCCGATGGTGGTGTCGTCGCCGTGGCCGGTGTGGACGACCGTCTCGTCGGGCAGTGCGAAGAGCTGGCGCCGGATCGACTCCACGATCAGGTCCTCGTCGCTGTACGACCGGCCGGTCGCGCCCGGCCCGCCCTGGAAGAGGGTGTCGCCGGTGAACACGCAGCCGAGGTCGTGGACGTAGACGCAGATCGCACCCGGCGCGTGGCCCGGCGTGTGCAGCACCTTCAGCGCCGCTCCCCCGACCTTCACCGTCTGGCCGTCCTCGAGGTCGACGTCCCACAGGTGGTCGGTGTGGGTGAGCTCCCAGAGCGGCCGGTCGTCGGGGTGGAGCAGGATCGGCGCCGTGACCCGCTCACGCAGCTCGGGCGCGACCCGGACGTGGTCGTCGTGGGCGTGGGTGCAGATGATCGCCTTGACGGTCCGGCCGGCCACCACCTCGAGGATCGCGTCCACGTCGTGGGGTGCGTCGATGACCACGCACTCGTCGTCGTCGCCGATCACCCAGATGTTGTTGTCGACGTCGAAGGTCTCCCCGTCGAGGGAGAAGGTGCCGCTGACCACCGCATGGTCGACCCGGACCGTCATCAGAGGATCACCACCGATCGCAGCACGTCGCCGGTGTGCATCCGGTCGAAGGCGGACTCCACGTCGTCGAGGCCGATCTCCTCGGACACGAACGCATCGAGGTCGAGCCGGCCCTGTCGGTAGAGGTCCACGAGCATCGGGAAGTCGCGGCTCGGCAGGCAGTCGCCGTACCAGCTCGACTTCAGCGAGCCGCCACGTCCGAAGACGTCGATGAGGGGGATGTCGGGGATCTTCATGTCGGGCGTCGGTACGCCGACGAGGACGACCGTGCCGGCGAGGTCACGGGCGTAGAAGGCCTGCTTCCACGTCTCGGGCCGGCCGACCGCGTCGATGACGACGTCGGCGCCCTCGGCACCGGTGTCGCTGCAGATCTGCTTGATCGCCTCGACCGGGTCGCTCTGCTTGCTGTTGACGGTGTGGGTGGCGCCCAGCTTCTTGGCCGTCTCGAGCTTCCGGTCGTCGATGTCGACCGCGATGATCTTCGAGGCGCCGGAGAGCGCGGCACCCGCGATCGAGGCGGAGCCGACGCCGCCGCAGCCGATGACGGCGACGGTCTTGCCGCGGCTGACGTTGCCGGTGTTGATCGCCGCACCGAGACCGGCCATCACGCCGCAGCCGAGCAGGCCGACAGCGGCCGCGCGGGCGTCGGGATCGACCTTGGTGCACTGGCCGGCGGCCACGAGGGTCTTCTCCGCGAACGCCCCGATGCCGAGCGCGGGGCTCAGCTCGGTGCCGTCCGCGAGCGTCATCTTCTGGGTCGCGTTGTGGGTAGCGAAGCAGTACCAGGGCTCGCCCCGGTTGCAGGCCCGGCAGTCGCCGCAGACCGCACGCCAGTTGAGGACCACGAAGTCGCCGGGGGCCACGCTGGTGACGTCGTCGCCCACGGCCTCGACAATGCCGGCCGCCTCGTGGCCGAGCAGGAACGGGAACTCGTCATTGATCCCGCCCTCCCGGTAGTGGAGGTCGGTGTGGCAGACCCCGCAGGCCTCCACCTTCACCAGCGCCTCGCCGGGCCCCGGGTCGGGGACGGTGATGGTCTCGATGGTGACCGGGTCACCCTTGCGGTGGGCGACGACTGCTCTGACCTGATGCATGTCAGCGATGCAACCACAGCCGTGGTGACGTCAGGTAGGTGGTGTCGGAGCCCGGGCGCATGGGCGCCGACGTCACTAGCTCGCGATTCCGTGCCGCCAGGTGACTCGGAATCGCGAGCTTGTCAACCGCCGACCGGCGTCGGCGCGGTGGTGCGGGCGACGGCCGTTGAGCGGCACGACAGATTCGGAACTCCGTACGTGCTCATGAGCCGGTGACGTCCACCCAGCTCTCGCCGGCAGGGTCGGCGGTGACCCGGCCGGAGGTCAGCTCGGCCAGCCAGCCGTCGAGCGGTGCCGCGTCGGCGAGGCCGATGTGGAGCGAGACGTCGGCGGCGTACGTCGTGTCGAGGACCGTGACGCCCCGGCTGCGGAGCTCCGACTCGACCCGGCCGGCGTCGGTGTGGGGCAGGGCGACGGTGAACTCGTGGACGAGCACCCGACGCCGGGTCCCGGCCTCCTCGAGCGCGAGCCGGACCGCGTCGCCGTAGGCGCGGACCAGGCCGCCGGCGCCGAGCAGGGTGCCTCCGAACCAGCGGGTGACGACCGCGACCGTGTCGCTGACGGCGGCGCCGCGCAGCACCTCCAGCATCGGCGCACCGGCCGTGCCGGCGGGCTCGCCGTCGTCGCTGGACCGTTCGAGCCCGCGCTCGGGACCGAGCACGAACGCGGAGCAGTGGTGCCGGGCGTCCCAGTGGGTACGACGCAGCTCGTCGACCACCGCGCGGGCCGCGGCCTCGTCGGGCACCCGGCGTACGTCGGCGAGGAACCGCGACCGCTTCACCTCGAGCTCCGCGGAGGCGTCGCGGGCGGGGACCAGGTAGTGACTCACCAGACGCCGACCACGTCTCCGCCGATCCGGATCACGAACGCCGAGACCACCACGATGAAGAAGACCCGCACGAAGCCGGCCCCGCGCGAGATCGCCAGCCGGGCGCCGAGGTAGCCGCCGACCAGGTTGGACGCGCCGAGCACCAGGCCGACCTTCCAGAGCACCGCGCCGGCGGGGATGAAGATGACCAGCGCGGCCAGGTTGGTGGTCCAGTTCGCGAGCCGGGCCTTGGCGCTGGCCTCGAGGAACGAGTAGCCCAGCAGCCCCACGAGGGTGAAGACGAAGAAGCTTCCCGTCCCGGGACCGAGCGCGCCGTCGTAGAACCCGATCAGGAGGCCAGTGACCATCGCAGCCGCGAGGTGCTGGTGCCCCGAGAAGCGCAGTGCGGTCGCACCGCCCAGCTTCGGCTTGAGCACGACGTAGCCGCCGACCAGGACCAGCGCCACGAGCACGATCGGGTCGAACGCCTCCTTGGGGATCCGGGTCGCGACCAGCGCTCCGGCCATCGAGCCGACGAAGGCGAGCGCCATCAGGGGGAGGAAGGTGCGCGGATCGGGCCGGATCCGGCGGTAGTACGTCGCGGCGCTGACGCTCGTGCCGCAGATCGAGGCGAGCTTGTTGGTCGCGAGGACCTGCACCGGGCTGGCGTTCGGCAGGCCCAGCAGGAGGGCGGGAAGCTGGATCAACCCGCCACCGCCGACGACCGCGTCCACGAACCCCGCTGACAACCCCGCCAGGGCCAGCAGCAACAGCACGGTCAGGGTGGGGTCGGACACCGGCCGATCGTACGGCGGCCGAGGGTCCCCGCGGTTCGGGACCTACGCCCCTGCCCTGGCGCCGCGGGTGGGAGCAGCATCGAGGTGGACAAGGGATCTGCCTGAGCAACTGCCGTGGAGGTGCGTGATGCCGGAAAGCCGTGACCTGAGCACCAGTGAGTGCGAGACCCTGCTGCGAGCCGGGGTGGCCGGGCGCGTCGCGCTCGTCACGCCGAACGGGCCGCACATCCTGCCGGTCAACTACTCGGTCGTCGACGGCGACGTGGTGATCCGCACCTCGCCGTACAGCATCCTCGGCACGTACGGACGCGACACGACCCTGGCCTTCGAGGTCGACCAGTTCGACCACACCCGGCAACGCGGCTGGAGCGTGGTCGCACGTGGCCGCGCCGAGGCGGTCCACGACACCGACGAGATCGAGCGCATCCGGCGGGTCCGCGATCCCCGCCCGTGGGCTTCGGGGTCCAGGTCGCTGTTCCTGAGGCTCCACTGGACCGAGCTGACCGGTCGCCAGCTGGGCGACAGCTGGGACCCGGTGCGCGAGCTCGTGGTCCGTCGCACGATCTGACGCCACCCGGCACACTGGCCCGGTGACCTCCGAGCCCCGCGCCATCCTGCCCCCCGCAGCCCACGCCCTGCTGGAGGCCGTCACGGCGATCTCCTCCGACCTCGACCAACGCAGCGTGCTCACCCGCATCGTCGAGGCCGCCACCACCCTGACCGACGCGCGCTACGGCGCACTGGGAGTCATCGGCGCGGACGGGACCCTGGTCGAGTTCGTCACCACGGGTATCGACGAGGAGCTGCGTGAGCAGATCGGCGAGCTGCCGCGGGGTGGCGGCATCCTCGGACTGCTGATCCGCGAGCCGCAGGCGATCCGGCTGGCCGACCTGAGCGCGCACCCGTCCTCGGTGGGGTTCCCGGCGAACCACCCGCCGATGTCGTCGTTCCTGGGCGTCCCGGTCCGGATCCGCGGCACGGTCTTCGGCAACCTCTACCTCACCGAGAAACAGGGCGGCGGCGAGTTCACCGAACAGGACGAGGTGCTGGTCGAGGCACTCGCCCGCACGGCCGGCTTCGTGGTCGAGAACGCCCGCGCCTACGGGCTCAGCGAGCGCCGGCGCCAGTGGCTCGAGGCCTCCGCCGACGTGGCCGAGGCTCTCCAGCCCCCGGTGGAGCTCGAGCGCGGGTTGCAGCGCATCACGTCCACCGCGCGCAACGTCTCGGGAGCCAGGGCGGCAGCCGTGCTCACCTCCGGCGAGGCCCGGACCGTCGCGTGCGATCCGGCCGACGACGTCATGGTGACCGCGCTGCTCGACTCGTTGACCGAGGACCCTGCCCTGACGGCGCCGAAACCCGACCCGGTCTCCCTCAGCCGGGACGGTCTCGAGGTCGTCGTGATCTCCCTGCGGGCCCACCTCGCACCGGCCAGCGCACTGGTCGCGGTGTTCGACCCGGGAGAGCGTGACGCCGAGGAGCGCGAGCTGCTGGCCTCGTTCGCCGACCAGGCCGCCCTCTCCCTCGACCGGGCGCAGGCGGTGACCGACCGCGAGGAGCTGGCCGTCATCTCCGACCGCGAGCGGATCGCCCGCGACCTGCACGACGTGGTGATCCAGCGGTTGTTCGCCACCGGACTCCAGCTCCAGGGCGTCGCGCTGGTCGCCGGGAGGGACAGCGACGTCGCCGCACGCCTCGACGCCGCCGTGAGCGCCCTCGACGACACGATCGCCGCCATCCGCGGCACGATCTTCGAGCTCCAGCACCGGCAGGGCTCGTCGTTGCGGGGTGAGATCCGGGACCTGGTGCGCGAGTACGTGCCGGTCCTCGGCTTCTCGCCCACGGTGCGGACCAGCGGTCCCATCGACACCGCAGTGCCCGCGCAGATCCGCGAACACCTGCTGCCCGTCCTGCGGGAGGCGGTCTCGAACATCGCTCGGCACGCGCTCGCGGAGAACGCCGACATCGGCCTGGTGGTTTCCGGGACTGACCTGCGGCTCGTCGTGTCCGACGACGGGACCGGCGTCGCCAAGGACATCACCGAGAGCGGACTGCGCAACGCACGCCGCCGGGCCGCGGACCTCGGGGGTCGGCTCGACCTGACCACCAACCATCCGCGGGGCACCGTGTTCACCTGGCAGGTCCCGATCAGCTGACACGCGAACGATCCGCCCGGGGACCGGGCGGATCGTTCGTGCGGAGCGGGTCAGCGCAGGACCGGGTGTCGGCGTACGACATCCGATTCTGTCCAGCGGTGACCGAAGCCCCACGTCATGCCGGCCGACCCGAGCAGGAGGACCGCCATCACGATGACCCCGATCAGGTGATCGTCGACCACGGGGTTGTTCTCCAGCGGAAGAACGGCGGCATACATGAACGCATACATGAGTGCGCCGGCCGCAGTGCCCAGCCGCATCGCGATGCCGCTCAGCAGCGAGATGCCGATACCGAGCAGGCCGAGCATGAACAGCCAGTCGACCCAGGCGCTGCCGGCCAATCCGTTGAAGAAGCCGACGAACGGGTTGTCAGCCGGCACTCCGAAGGTGAGGAACCCCTCCGTCGGGCTGCCGCCGTTGATCCAGGCGGCCGAGCCGAACCGGTCCAGGACGCCCTCCTGGTTGTAGCCGGTGTGGAATCCCAGGGCGAAGGTCTTGTCGAGGAACGCCCAGAGGAAGGTGACGCCGAAGGCGATCCGCAACGCGGCCAGCGCCTTGCGGAACCCCGGCGTGTGGGTGGACTCGGGAGCGACGGTCTCGACGCCCTCGGTGTGCCGGTTGCGGGTGACAGTCATGGTGACGACCTCCTGATCAATGACGGTTTCTCCGTCACCTCAAGGTTCGTCCCCCGCAGGCTCCCGGGGCAGTGCTGATGGTCACCGCGAGCGGTGGTCAAAGGTCCCTACGTGGTGGGACCTTCCGTTCCGAGGAGTCGCGAGGCGAGCACGGCCGCCTGCGTGCGACTCTCCAGTCCGAGCTTGGCGAGGATGCTCGACACGTAGTTCTTGACGGTCTTCTCGGCGAGGAACATCCGCTCACCGATCTGCCGGTTGGTGAGGCCCTCGGTGATCAGCGCGAGCAGCTTGAGCTCCTGCTCGGTGAGCTCGGCCAGCTCGGGCGCCGTCGCGGGGCCGCTGCGCACCCGTTCGAGCACCTTCGCGGTCAGTGTCGGGTCGATCAGCGAGTGGCCGGCGGCGACGTGGCGGACCGCAGTGACCAGGTCGCTGCTGCGGATCTCCTTGAGCACGTAGCCGCTGGCGCCGGCCATGATCGCGGCGAACAGCGCCTCGTCGTCGTCGTACGACGTCAGGATCAGCGCCCGGATCGAGTCGTCGACGGCGCGCACCGCGCGGCAGACCTCGATCCCCGATCCGTCGGGGAGCCGCGCGTCGAGCACCGCGACGTCAGGCTTCAGCGCGGGGATGCGTGCGGTGGCCTCGACGGCCGAGCCGGACTCCCCCACCACCGTGATGTCGTCGTTGCGTTCCAGCAGGAAGCGCAGACCCTCGCGGACCACGTCGTGGTCGTCGAGCAGGAAGACAGTGATCGGACTGTGGGGCATGGAGCCTTTCTACACGTCCTACAGTCTTCGGGGTGCGCATCGTCTCGCTGCTCCCCTCCACGACCGAGATCCTGTTCGCGATCGGAGCGGGCGACGACGTGGTCGGGGTGACGTTCGAGTGCGACCACCCGCCCGAGGCGCGGACCCGGACCATCGTCTCGACCTCCGCCATGCCGGAGGGCCTGGCGCCCGCGGAGATCGACGCCTTCGTCGCGGCCGCGATGGCGCGCGGCGAGGATCTCTACCACCTGTCCGAGGATGCCCTGGCCGGTCTCGACGCGGACCTCGTCGTCACCCAGGACCTCTGTGCCGTGTGTGCGGTCGACGTCTCGGTGGTCGACGACGCGCTCGCCCACCTGGGTTGCACCGCGGAGGTGCTCACGATCGACCCGCACACGGTCGACGAGGTGCTCGCCTCGATCCTCGAGCTGGGCCGCGCGACCGGGCGGCTGGCCGAGGCCACGGCGCTGGTGGACTCTCAGCGGTCGCGGCTCGACGCCGTCCGGGACCGGGTCGCGGGTCGTTCCCGGCCGCGGGTGATGTTGCTGGAGTGGACCGACCCGCCGTTCGCGCCCGGCCACTGGGTGCCCGAGATGATCGAGGCCGCCGGCGGTGAGCCGCTGCTCGGCGCGAGCGGCGCGAAGTCCGAGCGGGTGACCTGGGAGGCGATCCACGCTGCCCGCCCTGAGGTCGTGATCGCCGCGCCGTGCGGCTACGACCGGGCCGGTTCGCAGGTCCTCGCGGACGCGCTGGTCGCCTCGGGCCGACTGCCTTCCGGCGTACCGGTGCACGCGGTCGACGCGAACGCCTCCTGGGCCCGGCCCGGCACCCGGCTGGTCGACGGGGTCGAGGAGCTCGCGGCCCTGTTGCACGGGTAGGGCTCCGAGGGTTTCGAGGCTCGCTGCGCTCGCACCTCAACCACCGGAAACCCAGAACCCGCGGCCGCCGGCCCAGTCTCCGAAGTGGTCCCGGTAGGACGAGGCGGGTGACCGGTCGTCGAGGTAGGAGCCGACCACGGCCGCGCCGAGGTCGTCGAGCTCGGGCGACACCACCCGACCGTCGACGCGACGCGCCATCGACTCGATGAAGCGCGCCAGTCCCGGGTCCTCGCCGAGCCGGAAGAAGGTCGTCTGCGTGCCGAACCGCGCCGCGTTGTCGAGCTCACGCACGGCGTAGGCGATGGTCAGCGGGTGGGGCGGGTAGGCGAAGTAGATCTCCCCGTCCGGTTCGAGGTGGGACGTCGGCTCGCCGTCGGTCACGATCAGCAGCACCGGCTGGGCATGCGGGTGCTTGCGGAAGTGGCGGTTGGCGAGCAGCAGCCCGTGGTGGAGATTGGTGCCCTTGTCCCACTTCGCATCGAGCGCCGTGAGCTGCTCGATCTCCATCACCTGCGCGGCCCGGCCGAACGAGATGACCTGCAGGGCGTCGCCGCGGAACCGGCTGCGGATCAACGTGTGGAGCGCCAGCGCGGTCCGCTTCATCGGCACCCACCGCCCGTCCATCGCCATCGAGAACGACGTGTCGACCAGCAGCGCGACGGCCGCCTGCGTCCGCGCCTCGGTCTCCTGCACCTCGACGTCGCCGATCTCGAGCCGCACGGGTCCGGACGGGCCCGACTGCCGTGCGGGCGCCTCCCGGCGTACGGCGTTGCCGACGGTGCGCGGGATGTCCCAGGGCTGGGTGTCGCCGAACTCCCACTCCCGACTCGCGCCGGAGAGCTCACCGGCAGCGCCGGCCGCCCGCAGGTCGCGCTGGCCCTGCCGACCCGACATCCGGTTCGCGACATCGCGGAGCAGCGCCTTGCCGAGTTGCCGCATCGCCTTCGGGCTGAGCCGGTACTGGCCGTCGGAGCCGCGCTTGAGGTAGCCGCTGTCGCGCAGCGCCTGCTCGAGCTGTTGGAGGGTGCGGGCGTCGACCGCCGCCTGGTCGCCGAGCTGTCGGGCGAGCTGGTCGAGGTCCACGTCGTCGAGTCGCGCGCCCTGGTAGGACTGGGAGAGCTGGTCGCCGAGCTGGTCGAGGTCGGCGAGGTCCTGCAGCACGCCGGTGCCGTCTCCGAGGCCGAGACCGTCCCCGCCCTCGAACCGCTCCGAGCCCTCCCAGTCCTCCCCGGGGCGTAGCGCCTGCAGGTTGCCGTCCATCCGCGACAGCTGCTCCATCAGGGCGGGCGAGCCGAACGCCTGCTGGGAGAGCTGCATCAGCTGCTCGCGCTGCTCGGGCGACATCGAGTTGAGCATCCGCTGCGCGGCCGCCGACCGGGCCGCCAGCGCGTCGAGGAGCTCGTCGACGTTCTGGGGGTTCTCGGGGAAGTAACCGCCGTGCTTCTCCATGAACTCGTCGAAGTCCTCAGAGGTGTCGATGCCCTGCCGGTGCTTCTCGAGCAGCTCGTTGAGGTCGCTGAGCATCTCCTGCACGGCCTCGCGGTCCTCGTCGGTGGCGTTCTCGAGCGCCTGCTTCATGCCGGCGAACCGCTGGTCGAGCATCTCCCGGCCGAGCAGGTCCTTGATCTGCTCGTAGGCCTCGCGCGCCTCGCGGCTCTGCCAGTCGTACGACGCGAGCTCGGTCACGGCCGCCGCGGTGTTGGGAGAGAGGTCGTCCAGCTGCAGCTCGCGGAAGGCCCGGTCCGCGTCGTCCAGCTCGACGTCGCGGGCCAGCTGCTTGCGCTCCTCGAGCACCGCCCGGTCGAGCAGCTCGCGCACCTCCTGCAGGGTGCCGTCGAGGTTGTGCCGGCGCAGCAGCTCGCGGCGGCGTTCGGCGACCTTGCGCGCCAGCTCGTCGAGGCCGGTACGGTCGCCGTCGCCGCGACGCAGGTACTCCCGCATCGCGTGCTCGGGGCTGTAGCCGGCCATCACGTCCTGGCCGATCGCGTCGAGCGCGTCGGCGAGGTCGACCGGCGGCGCGAGCGGATCGCCTCCGTCGTACTGCCGGTAACGGCTCATGTCCGGCGCCGCATCCGGATCATGGGGTGGCCCAGCACCCGCGGGGCATCGTCGTCCTCCACGGCCTCGAAGCCCTGGGACCTGTAGAACCCGATCGCGCGGTGGTTCTCGGCGAAGACATCGAGCCACACGTCCTCGCCGTCGGCCGCGGCGATGCTGCGGTCGAGCAGGGCCTTGCCGAGGCCCTGCCCTTGCATGCTGGGCCGCAGGTACATCTTCCACACAACCGCACGACCCTCGTAGCGTCCGAGGTCGGAGACCCCGCACACCTGGCCGTCCGATGACTCGGCCACCCAGTGCGGCATCCGCTCCATCCGGTCGGCGAGGACGTCCTCGGTCCACCAGGTCTCCAGCTCGTAGCGGGCGAGCTCCTCGCCGATCGGCCCGTAGGTCGCCGGGATCACCTCGGCGCCCACGTCGGCCACCCCGCCCGCGTCAGAGGGCGTGGCTGGTCGGATCCGGAAGGGACTCATCCGTAGACCGTCTCGGCCCCGTCGGAGTCCTTGCCGATCTTGCGCGCGAGGTAGAGGCCCTCGAAGGCGAGCTCGATCGCGGAGGCGCGGCTGCCGTCGTCGTCGGCGCCGAGTCGGTCGCAGACCTCGTCGTACAGCTCGGACTCGCCGAGCACCGGCAGTCCGGCCAGGAAGTCGCGCGCGGTGACCTGGGCGCCGGTGGTGACCATCCGGCCCTCCTCCATCGCCTCGACGAGCAGCGCGAAGTCGATGCCGCGCAGCCGCGCCCGGACGGTCTCGGCGGTGGCGGTGCGGAGCAGGTGGGTGAGCACCTCGCGCTCGCGGCCTTCCTCTCCGGACTCGAACTCGATCTTGCCGCCGAGCACGTCGACGGCGGTCTCGAGGTCGACGACCCGTGCCACCGCGTGCTCCTCGCCCTGGCGGGTGGCCCGGTGGAGCGCGGCCGCGGCGATGGTCTCGGCCCCGGCGATGGCGAACCGGGCCGAGACCCCGGACCGCTGGTCGACGCTGGAGGACCCACGCAGGTTGCGGGTGAACCGGGCCAGCGTCTCGACCAGGTGGTCGGGAACCGCCGCGACGAGGTGGGCCTCCTGCCGGATGACCGCGACCTCGTCGTCGAGCTCGGTCGGGTAGTGGGTGCGGATCTCGGCGCCGAACCGGTCCTTGAGCGGGGTGATGATCCGGCCGCGGTTCGTGTAGTCCTCGGGATTGGCGCTGGCCACGACGAGCGTGTCGAGCGGGAGCCGCATGACGTAGCCGCGGACCTGGATGTCGCGCTCCTCCATCACGTTGAGCATCGCGACCTGGATCCGCTCGGCGAGGTCGGGCAGCTCGTTGATGGCGACGATGCCGCGGTGGCTGCGCGGGATGAGCCCGAAGTGGATGGTCTCCGGGTCGCCGAGGTGGCGGCCCTCGGCGACCTTCATCGGGTCGACGTCACCGATCAGGTCGGCCACCGAGGTGTCCGGGGTGGCCAGCTTCTCGGCGTACCGCTCGTCGCGGTGGCGCCACGACACCGGCAGGTCGTCGCCCAGCTCGGCGGCGCGACGACGTGACGCCGTCGTGATCGGGTCGAAGGGGTGCTCGCCGAGCTCGGCCCCGGCGATGACCGGGGTCCACTCGTCGAGCAGCCCGACCAGCGACCGCAGCAGCCGGGTCTTGCCCTGCCCCCGCTCGCCGAGCAGCACGATGTCGTGGCCGGCGAGCAGCGCCCGCTCGACCTGCGGGATGACGGTGTCGTCGAAGCCGTGGAGGCCCGGCCACGGATCCTCGCCCGCGGCCAGCATGGCCAGCAGGTTGTGGCGGATCTCGTCGCGCAGCGGCCGGTGGACGTGGCCGCTCGCGCGCAGCTCGCCGACGGTGGTGGGGGTGGGAGCATCACTCACCCCGCCGACGGTAGTCCTGTGCCCAAGGGCTGCGTCAGGGTCTGCCGGTCGTGGGTTTGGCTTGGGTAACGGACCGTAGGTGTCGCTCACGGGTCGTCACAACGGCGCAGGAGCGACATCAGCGGTCCGTTACCCAGCGAGAGTCGGTCAGGCGACGCGACGCCGGCGACGGGCAGCGGCGAGCAGCAGCGCCCCGGCGCCCAGCACGCCCGCGGCCAGGCCGAAGACGAAGCCGGAGCTGCGTACGGCGCCGCTCGAGGTGGGCGCCAGCGCCGACGAGGTCGATTTCGCGGTGGGCGACTGGGCACCCAGGATCTGGACGCTCTGGCTGCCGCCCGGCGACTGCGGTCCGCAGACGTCGACCTTGCCCTTGTTCGTGACCTGGCTCAGCGTCACCACGAAGGAGAATGAGGCGGTCTGCTGGATCGCCGGCTGCGGGAAGTTCGAGTCGATCAGCATGGTGACGTCAATCTTCTGCACCCCGCGCGGGTTGATCGTCGGACCGGTGACGATGGTGCGGCACTGGTTCTTCTTCTTGTCCACGTAGAGCGGGACGGCCACGTCACCTGCCTGTCCACCCACGGACGCCCGGAAGCTCAGTGCCGCCTCGAACGCGTTGACCGCCGTCTTGGGGACCAGCGAGATGGTGGCGCGGGTCGTCGACGGTGAGTCGTTCTTGACGTAGAAGGTGCTGGTGGCCGTGCCTGGCACGTAGCTCCCGGAGAAGAGCGGCGTCGTCAGGGACTCGGTGAACGGTCCCGCCTGGCTGAGGCTGAGCCTGAGCCGGTCGGGGTCCGCGTTCGCTGGTGCACCGAGGGCCACCACAGTGAGGAGCGCTGCGAGCAGCGCGATGGGGAGGGTACGGCGGGTCCGCGTGATCATGCCGGCACAGCCTTGCGTCGTCGGTCGACGAGGCCGGCGGCGATGAACCAGCCGCCGTAGAGGAGCAGGCCCACCGCGAACAGGTCGACCACGTTCCGCAACCAGCCACCCGCGAGCCAGACCGAGACGTATCCGACGAGCGGTACGGAGTACCAGACCTCGCCGCGCACCTGCGCGGGCTTGATCGGGCTCAGGTCGGCCGCGTTGTTGGCGTCCCCCTGGGTGACGAACTCGGTGCCTTCGCTGCCGAAGGCCAGACCGACGATCCGGTGCGTGGTGAGCGTGGGGTCGTCCGACTGGGCCTGGAAGGTGATCACGTCCCCGATCGCCAGCTCGTCGGGCTCGACGGGCTTCACGATCACGACGTCGCCGATCTCGTAGGTTCCGGTCATCGACCCGCTCAGCACCGTGAGCGGCGTGGCACCCGCCACCTTCGGCACCACGATCAGCGCCAGGGCTCCTGCGATGACGGCTGTCAGCAGGGCCCAGCTCAGTGCCTGGGTGAGGAACGTGCGTGCGGCGGTCATGCGGGACCACACGCCATGCAGTTGACACGAACTGGCGTCTCGGGTGACCTGCAAGTGTGTTGCTGAAGCTCCGATGTCCCGGCGGAGTTGGTCGCTGTGATCCTGACGTACTCGGTGGTGTTGCCGCCAATGCCGGTCGATCGTAGAGCTGCCGGGGATCCGGTGCCGACTGTCGTGAAGTACCGTGCTGGGATCGGTCGCGCTTGAGTGGACCGTGTATCAAGTCGCGCCAGCTGACTGCGGGCCAGTTGATCGGTGCCAGTTGTTGCCACTCGGTGCGCCAGCGCAGCGAGATGACCGGCTTGCGGGCGCGGCGTCACGGATCAACCGTGACGACCACCGCCCGGTGATGCTCACAGTGGTCCAGCCAGCCGTAGGCCGCTGGGCGCTGCCCAGGTTGATGGTCACGTTCCCGACTGACGGCTGTCGTGGAGTGATGGTGACGCGGACGCAGAGCGTCTGGTCCGGGCTGGCCGGCGTCATGTCGACGTGAGCACAGATGCGGCGACCCGGGCAGGTCGTGCCGATGGTGGCGGTGACGCCGGTGGGCGTGCTGGCCACCGACGCGGTGATCCGCTGGGCGATGTTCTGTCGCCGAGCTGAGGTGTCGTCGACGGACGAACGTGCTGGTCGGCGGTTGAGCCGGCCGCCTGGTTCACGGCTGACCCCCGTCGGCGTGGTCGCGGTGTAGTTCATCTGGCCCGACGCGACGGAGTGCTGCTGGAGCGGTGCCTGGCTGGTCCAAGACGCGCGCGTCGACCCCGTGGTGGCGCCCCCGATGAGGAGGGCGCCGACCACGGCGACGATGAGCGGGATCTTGGACTTCATGACGCAGGCCTCAGAACGGCTGTTCGTCAGCTCTGGGTGATGGTGAAGCTCGCCGCAGGAAGCGTGGCGGACTTGTTCTGGTTGGTGGTACCCGACGTGCCGCTGGGCAGCTCGTAGGTGACCACGGCGGTCAGCGTGGCCGTGCCGAAGGGGTCGCTGAACTCGAACTGGTTCGACCCGGGTGCCGTCTCGGTGACGGTGGCGCTGCTCGACGTGACATCCACGTCGTAGACGACCTCCGGCGAGAACGTGCTCGTCAGCGCCGGCTCGACGTACGCGATGGTTCCCTCGAGGTTCTGGCCGTCACCCTTGATCGTGAACACCTGGGTGTAGGTGACCTCGTCTCCCGGGACCATCTTGGAAGTCGGCGCCGTTCCAGTCGCCAGGTCCGGGTTGTTGACGTCGTCGTACACGCCGGCCGTGGTGTCGATGTTGAGCTGACCCGGAAGTGACGCCGTTGGCGGCCAGATCTCTCGCTGTCGCTCCAGAGTGCGTAGGTGCCGAAGCCACCCATGAGAAGTGCGACGCCGGTGGCGCCGGCGATCGAGCCCTTGATCATCTTGTTCATGTCTGAGATCCCCTCAGGAGTGCGTCCCCCTGATGGGTCCGCGATGCGGGAGGAACGTATGGCTCGCGCATCGGGGGGCGGAGCCAGATGTCAAGGACGTGCACGATCTGTGGGGGAATCGTGGAGGTGGCGGGCCAGATCGGGTCGCCAGATCCCACCAGCCCCACTGGTGATCATCCGATCCGTCACCGTTGTGGATCAGGACTGGTGGTGCGGAGATGGCCGGAACTGACTAGGCCGGTCCGCCGTTCGCTCAGCCGCGGGCCAGGAAGGCCAGCAGGTCCTGCCGGGTGAGGACCCCGATCGGCTTGCCGTCCTCCTGCACCAGCACCGCGTCTGCGTCTTCCAGCAGCGCCACCGCGGACCGGGCCGGCTCGGTCGAGCCGATGGTCGGCAACGCCGCCGACATGTGGTCCTCGACCTGGTCGGTCAACCGGGCGTCGCCCGCGAACAGCGCGTCGAGCAGCGTGCGCTCGGACACCGAGCCGGCGACCTCGGCGGCCACGATCGGAGGTTCGGCGCGGACGACGGGCATCTGCGAGACGCCGTACTCGCGCAGGATGTGCACTGCCTCGGCGATGGTCTCGCTGGGGTGGGTGTGGACCAGGTCGGGCAGCCGGCCGTCCTTGCCGCGCAGCACCTCCCCGACGGTCTGGTCGGGAGCGCCCTCATCGCTGGTGGGGAAGCCGTACTGGCCCAGCCACTCGTCGTTGAAGACCTTGGTGAGGTAGCCGCGACCGGAGTCGGGCAGCAGTACGACGATCACCGCGTCGGTGCGTCCCTCGGCGGCGAGCTCCTCCGCCAGCTGCTTCGCGGCGTACGCCGCCATGCCGGACGAGCCACCGACCAGCAGCCCCTGCTCGCGGGCCAGCCGGCGGGTGTAGGCGAACGAGTCGGCGTCGGAGACCTCGATGATCCGGTCGGCGACCTCGCGGTCGTAGGTGTCGGGCCAGAAGTCCTCGCCGACACCCTCGACCAGGTAGGGGCGACCGGAGCCGCCGGAGTAGACCGAGCCGGCCGGGTCGGCGCCGACGACCTGGACGTCAGGGTTCTGGTCCTTGAGGTAGCGACCGACACCGCTGATGGTGCCGCCGGTGCCGACGCCCGCGACGAAGTGGGTGATCCGCCCCTCGGTCTGCGCCCAGATCTCCGGACCGGTGGTCTCGTAGTGGGAGCGCGGATTGTGGGGGTTGGAGTACTGGTCGGGCTTCCAGGCGCCCGGCTGCGAGGCGAGCCGGTCGCTCACGTTGTAGTAGGAGGTGGGGTGCTCCGGGGCGACGGCGGTCGGGCAGACGACCACCTCGGCGCCGTACGCCTTGAGCACGTTGCGCTTGTCCTCGCTGACCTTGTCGGGGCACACGAACACGCAGTGGTAGCCCTTCTCCTGCGCCACCATCGCCAGCCCGACGCCGGTGTTGCCCGACGTCGGCTCCACGATCGTGCCGCCCGGTTGCAGCTCGCCGGAGGCCTCCGCGGCCTCGATCATCCGGACCGCGATCCGGTCCTTCACCGAGCCGCCGGGGTTGAGGTACTCCACCTTGGCGAGCACCAGTGGCGCCTCGAGGTCATCGAGGGAGCGACGTATCCGCAACAGCGGGGTCTGACCGATCAGGTCCAGCAAGGAGTCGACGTACTGCATCGGGCCAATCTAGAGCCACCGGGCCGTCACCCGAGATTCGGCACGACACCTGTGACCGCGCCCGTAGGGTTGCCGACGTGGGAAAGGCTGCAGCAGCACGCAAGCTCGCCGCCGCCGCCGCGTACGGCGGGGGCGGTCTGTCCGTGCTGGGCGGATCGTTGTACGGCGTGCTCCGGCTCGAGGCCATGCTCGCCCGCAAGGCGATCGGCGAACCGCGCGACGCCCGGCCGCCGGACGCCTCCGGCTGGTACGGCCGCGGCCGGCCAGGCCCGGCGATCAAGGTCGCGCTGCTGGGGGACTCCAGCGCCGCCGGGTACGGCGTGGACCGGGTCGAGGAGACCCCGGGCGTCCACCTTGCGAGCGGACTGGCATCGCTGGCGGACCGCCGGGTCCACCTCCGGGAGTACGCCGTGGTCGGCGCGCAGTCGCGCGACCTGGCCGGCCAGGTCGACCGCGCCCTCCCGACCTCCCCCGATCTCGCCGTGATCCTGATCGGCGTCAACGACATCACCCACTCCGTCATGCCGGCCACGTCGGTGCGCAACCTCGCCGACGCGGTGCACC
>CAWAIJ010000001.1:0-434730 GCA_963782075.1 uncultured Actinomycetota bacterium | reverse complement strand
CTGGCTCGCGCGCCACGCGGGCGACGCCGACTGCATGGTCACCGACGTCACCGCCGACTTCGGCCAGCTCAACGTCCAGGGGCCTCTGTCCCGCGAGCTGCTGACCCGGCTGACCGACGCAGACCTTTCGACGGAGGCGTTCGGCTTCCGCACCGCGCGCTGGATCGAGGTCGCGGGCGTCGAGGCGCTGTGCGTGCGGATCACCTACCTCGGCGAGCTGGGCTACGAGCTCTACATCCCGGCGACCGACACCGCAGCCGTGTACGACGCGCTGCTGACGACCGGAGCCGCCTACGGGCTGCGGCCGGTGGGGCTCAAGGCCCTGAGCTCACTGCGGATGGAGAAGGGCTACCGCGACTTCGGCCACGACATCGACAACACCGACTGTCCCCTCGAGGCCGGGCTCGGCTTCGCCCTCGCCCTGGACAAGCCCCGCGGCTTCATCGGGAAGGACGCCGTGCTCGCCCGCAAGGCCGCCAACGGCGCCGCGGGCGGGATGGGCCAGCGGATCGTGCAGGTCCGGCTGCTCGACCCCGATCCGCTGCTGTTCCACGCGGAGGTCCTCCATCGCGACGGTGTGCCGGTCGGCTATGTCCGAGCGGGGTCCTACGGCTGGACCCTGGGCGGCGCGGTCGGCCTGGCCATGGTCTCCGGTGGCGGTGAGCCGGTCACCCAGGACTGGATCGCGGCCGGCACCTGGGAGGTCGACATCGCCGGCGTGCGGCACCCGGTCGAGGTGTCGCTGCGTCCGCTCTACGACCCCACCTCGGCACGGGTGAAGGTCTGATGGAGATCACCGACTTCGACCTCGACGTCTTCTCGCTGGCCGGGCAAGCGGGCCCTGGTCACCGGCGGCAACACCGGCCTGGGCCGTGCCTTCACGCTCGCCCTGGCCCGCGCCGGGGCCGACGTCTTCGTGCGCCAGCATCCTCGACGACGACGGGGAGACCGAGCGGCTCGTCACCGGGTGCGGTCGCCGCTACGCCGGCGTGCGTGGCCGACCTCACCGCGCCCGGGCGTCCCGGCCGAGGTCGTCGCCGGCTGCGTGGCCGAACTGGGCGGCCTCGACATCCTGGTGAACTCCGCCGGCATCTGCCTGCTGGCCGAGGTCGCCGAGTTCGACCGGTCGCAGTGGGACCCGATGGTCGCGGTGAACCTGACCGCGGCCTTCGAGACGGCCCACGAGGCCGAGCCTGGTGATGCGCGCAGCAGGGCAGCGGCAAGATCATCAACGTCGCCTCGCTGTTCTCCTTCCTGGGCGGCCGGCAGTCCCCGGCGTACGCCGCCACCAAGGCCGGCATCGTCGGCTTCACCAAGGCCTACTGCGACGAGCTCGGCCAGCACAACGTGCAGGTCAACGCGATCGCGCCCGGCTACTTCGCCACCGCGATCACGGCCGCCACGCGCGCCGACCCCGAGACCCACCGCCGGATCGTCGAGCACATCCCGGCCGGCCGCTGGGGCGACCCGGCCGACCTGATGGGCGCGACGGTGTTCCTGGCCTCCGCGCGCCTCCGACTACGTCAACGGCCACGTGCTCGTCGTCGACGGCGGCTACCTCGTCCGCTGAGTCCGCACCGACCCGCCGACCTCGCCACCCCCGAGAGGCTGACCCCATGGTCCGCTCCCGCTCCACCCTGACCCGCGCAGAGCATCGTCGCGCGCCGTCACCGACCTGCTCGGCCCCGACCGGGTCGACACCGACGCGGACGCGGCTGCGCGCGAGCAGCGTCGACCGGTTCCGCAAGTACCCCGCCGTGCACGGCATCTACGACGGCCCGCTCCCGGCCGCGATCGTCTACCCCGGCTCGACCGGGCAGGTCGCGCAGCTGCTCGACCTCGCCCAGCGCGAGCGGGTCGCGGTCGTCCCCCGCACCGGCGGCACCAGCACCGAGGGCGGGTTGGAGACGGTCGTCGAGGACTCCCTGGTCGTCGACGGCTCGCGGATGGACCAGATCCTCCACGTCGACGCCGAGAACATGCAGGCCACCGTCCAGTGCGGCGTACCGCTGCAGGTGCTCGAGGACACGCTGCGGGAGCAGGGCCTGACCACCGGCCACTCCCCGCAGTCCAAGCCGATCGCCCAGCTGGGCGGCCTGGTCGCCACGCGCTCCATCGGCCAGTTCTCCACGCTCTACGGCGGCATCGAGGACCTGGTCGTCGGCCTGGAGGCGGTGCTGCCCGGCGGCCGGGTCGTCCGGGTCAAGAACGTGCCCCGGCGGGCCGCCGGCCCCGACATCCGGCACGTGCTCATCGGCAACGAGGGCGTCCCTGGCCTACATCACCGAGGTCACCGTGAAGCTCTTCCGGTGGTACCCCGACACCACCCGCTACTTCGGCTTCCTGCTGCCCGACTTCGCCGTCGGGGTCGGGCCTGCTGCGCGAGGTCGTGACCGCGGGCTACCGACCCTGCGGTGGCGCGGCTCTACTCACCCGAGGACGCCCGGCAGCACTTCCCGGACCACCCGCTGGACCAGAACCTCGTCGTGCTCTCCGCCGAGGGACCGGCGCCGCTGGTCGGAGGCGACCACGGCCGGGATCGAGGCGGCGGTCGCGCGAGGTCGACGCACGACGCCGGTGCCCGAGCAGGAGATCCGCGCCTGGTTCGAGTCGCTGAACTGGGGGCCGGACAAGATCGAGGCCGAGAAGCAGGCGATGCGCGAGACCGCCCACCTCGGCTACACGACCGAGGTCTCCGTCGACTGGTCCCGCACCGCCGAGCTCTACGACGCGGTGATGACCCGGATCCGCACGACCTTCCCCCGCGCCGACGACCTGACCCTGCTCGGCGCCCACTCCTCGCACTCCTACCAGACCGGCACCAACCTCTACTTCGTCTACGACTACGACATCGACCTGCGAGCCGCGCGAGGAGATCGACCACTACCACCTGCCGCTCAACGCGATCGTCGTCGAGGAGGCGCTGCGGGTCGGCGGCTCGATGGTCCACCACCACGGCGTCGGCAAGTACCGCACGCCGTGGATCCAGGAGGAGCACGGCAGCGCCTACGCGCCTGCTGGCCGGGCTCAAGCGCGCCTTCGACCCCGACAACATCATGAACCCCGGCTCGGTCTTCCCGCTCGACGCCGACGGTCGCGCGGTGCTCAGCGGGCTGGGCTGACGGGACAGGTGCCGTGACGACGTACTTCCTGGCCATCGACGGCGGCTCGCAGAGCACGAAGGTCTCGGTCATCGACGCGTCGGGGACGGTGCACGCCACGGCCCGGGTGCGCGCTGCGGCCCTACGAGCTCGGACCCGACGGCCGGGCCGTGCACCCGGACGACGACCTGTGGGACAGCCTGGCCGCCGCGGCGCGCGAGGCGCTGGCGTCGTTCGCGGGTGAGCCCGGCGGGACGTGGTCGGCGGTCGGGCTGTGCGGGATCAGGTCCTGCCGGGCGATGCTGGACGGCGACGGCCGGCTGACCGAGCCGGTGCTCAGCTGGATGGACGCCCGGGTCTCGCAGCCGCTGCCCGAGGTGGACCCCGCGTCGCCACCGTGACCAGCGCCGGCGGCTACCTCGCGACCCGGCTCACCGGCGAGCGGCGCGACAGCTCCGCCAGCTATCAGGGGATGTGGCCGATCGACCCGGCGACCCGGCAGTGGTCCTCGGACCCGGCGGAGCTACGCGCGGACCGGGATGCCGGCCTCGCTGCTCCCCGTCGCTCGTCGACCCCGGCGGACTGCTGGGCCACGTCACCCCGGACGCCGCCGCGGCAGACCGGCATCCCCGCCGGGCTGCCCGTCTACGCCACCGGCCAACGACAAGGCGGTCGAGGCGCTGGGGTGCGGCCTGGTCGAGCCGGGCACGGTGCTGCTGTCGCTGGGCACCTACATCGCCGCGATGACCGTCGGGAGACCGAGCGCGGTCGCCGAGCCGACGACCGCTACTGGGTCAACGCCGCCGCCGTCCCGGGCCGCTACCTGTACGAGAGCCGCGGGCATCCGCCGCGGCATGTGGACCGTGTCGTGGCTCCGCGACCTGGTGAGCGCCGGCCGCACCGGCCGCGGTCGACCCGGACGGCGTGCGGCACGTGGCTCGACGAGGGGGCGCGGGCGGTGCCGCCGGGCTGCGGCGGGCTGCTGACGGTCCCGACTGGCTGGCCCCCGGCCACGCCCCGCACCGCCGCGGGCGCGATCGCTCGGCTTCGACGGCTCCCACGGCCCGCACCACCTGCACCGCTCGATCCTGGAGGGCATCGTGATGACGATGCGCGGCCACGTCGAGGCGATGGAGGACGCGCTCGGGCGGCCGCCGTCACGGCTGGTGGTCTCCGGCGGCGGCGCCCGCTCGGACCTGATGGTGCAGATCGTGGCCGACGTGTTCGGCCGCCCGGCGGAGCGGGCCGGCCTGCCCGACGCGGCCGGCCTCGGCGCCGCGATCTGCGCCGCCGTCGGCCACGGCACCCACCCGTCCTTCGATGCCGCCGTGGCCGCGATGGTCCGGCCGGGAGACCGCGTCGAGCCGGACCCGACCGCGCAGGCGGCGTACGACGAGGTGGTGGCGGCGTACGCGGAGCTGAGCCGGTTCACCGATCCGCTGTGGGACCACCTGGCGAGATGACCCACCGAGTCCCCGACTGACACCGCCCGGTGCCGGACGAGGTGCGGCACGTGGATGTGTTGCCGCAGCGTGCCGAACTGGCGGGTGCGCGTTCGAGCCGGTCGCCGCCGCGCAACGCTGGAGCGACGATAGTTGTCTGCTTCTTCCATCCGCTCGGCCATGATCGCCTTCACGAGCTGGACGTCTCCGATGTACATGTCGGCCTCCTGGATGTCGTGGGTCTCAACACCGAGCCTGCGGATAAGTCGCCCGGGGCACATCAGGCAGTCGCCCTATTTCTCGATCGGGAGGATGCTGAGGGTGTGCGTAGGATGCGGAGCGCGCGTCTGGTGGGGCGAGAGATCGAGCTCGACTCACTGCGGGACAGCGTCGCCCTGGCCCGGGACCGGCAGCCACGCCTGGTGGTCGTCGACGGCGAGGCCGGCATCGGCAAGACCCGGCTCGTCGAAGAGGCCGTGACGGCGTTTCGACAGCCGACCGACCTGGTCGCCACTGGCCGCGGACTCGCGGTGGGCGGGGAGATCCCGTTCGGGGTCGCGTCGGACCTGCTGCGTGACCTCGCCCGCCAGCAGCAGCCCCCCGGTCTCGACGCCGCGCTGGCCGCGCTGAAGGGGCGCGACCGTGCGGAGGTGTTCGACGCGTTCGCGACACTCGTGGAACGGCTCGCAGCGGATGGGCTGCTCTGGCTGGTGTTCGAGGACGTCCACTGGGCGGACGGCTCGAGCCGGGACCTGATCGACTACCTGGTCAGGGTCGTGGCGAACTGTGAGCTCATGGTCCTGGTCACCCGTCGCACGCACGACCAGCCACCCTCCAGTGACCTGGAGCGGTTCCTCTCCGAGCTGGTACGCCTCCCGAACGCCGATCACCTCGAGCTCGGGCGACTCGACCCCGACGAGGTCCGGATGCAGGTCGCCGACATCCTCGCGGCGGAGCCGGAGAGATCGCTCCTCGAGCGCGTGGTGGCCCTCGGGCAGGGGAACCCCTTCCTGACCGAAGAGGTCGTCGCCGGACCCCACGTCGGCGCCGGCCCGATCGGCAGGTCGATGCTCTCGCGCGTCGCCGAGCTGTCGCAGCCGGCGCGCGACCTGGTCCATGCGGCGTCGCTCGGTGAGGGCCACCTGTGGCATGCCCTCCTGGCTCGCGTGCTCGGGGTCGAGGGTGACGCGGCGGAGGTCGCTGGCGCGGAGGCCGTCGCGGCGTACGTCCTCGAGGTCGACGACTCCCGGCAGGGTTATCGCTTCCGCCACGCGTTGCTTCGTGAGGCCGTGGCCGACTCCTTGCTGCCGGGTCAACGAGACGCATGGCACCGCAGATGGGCCGAGCAGCTCACCGCCGACCCCCGCCCGCTCGGAGCCGCCGAGGCTGAGGTCGCGGCGGCCCACCACTGGTTCCACACCGACGACACGGTCGCCGCGTTCAAGTCGGCGGTGAGGGCGGCCGACGCGGCCGAGCGGATGCAGGCAGCCCCGGAGCACGCACTGTGGGATCTCCGGGTGCTGGACCTGTGGCGACAGCTCCCGGATCCCCGCGACCGCGCCGGGTACGACCGCCGCGACTTCGCGTGGGACGCGTTCGCGGCGATCGGCGCCTGCGAGGACTGGTCGACGGGTCTGGCGCTCGCCGAGCGGGAGCTCCGTCACCCTGACGCAGCCACCGATCCGGTGTGGCGCATCAACCTGGAGATGGAGCGGACCGGATTCAGACAGCAGTTGGGGCTGGAAGCGGATGCGCCGGCCACCCTCGAGGCCGACATCGAGACGTTGCTGAGCACCCCTCCGGAGCGCGAGGGCAACCTGCTGAGCCGGACCCTGCTCCACTACGGGGAACTGGTGCGGTGGACCGGTCGGACGGCGGACGCGGACCGGTTGCTGGAGCGCGCGTGGCAGGTGAGCCGGAACAACCTGGCCCCAGAGCGAACACGGGGCGCTCACCCGGACGGCATCAGGAACGCCACGGAGACCCGTTGGATGATCGAGAGCTCGCTCGCGGAGCGGGCGCTGGAAGCCGGCCGGACGGCCGAGGCGCTCGAGACCATGGAGCGCGTGTGTGCCGAGGCGGCCGCGGCGGACTACCCGGGCTGGGTCACCTTGATGCTTCCGACCGCGCACAGCTATCTGCTGAGGACGGCCGGTCGCAGCCGAGAGGCGGTCGCCATTGCCCGGCAGGCGCTCGATCGGGTGGACCACCCCCAGCTCAACAAGACCGACGCCTTCAACGCCATGGAAGAGCTCTGGGAGGCCCTCTTCGACCTCGGCGAGTGGGACGAGGCACAGCACTGGCTCGACGTCGCGGAGGACCTCCGCCTCAGCGGCGTCCGGGCTGGCCTCCGCCACCTGGCGCAGTTCCAGCTGTGGTGCCTCCGCGGTGACCCTGCCGAGGCCGAGAAGGCCCTCGCCGACGCCACGCGACTGCTGTGGACGACCTCGTCTCCGGCGGTGCACGGGGCTCTCCGAACCTGGGCTGAGATCCGGTTGGCCGATGCGGGGGGACGACACCGGGAAGCGGTCGCTCTGTTGAGCCAGATCACCTCGGAACCGGACGGCGCGTTCCGGCCCGGGTGGATGGAAGTTCTGCTGGCCGCGCGCGTCGTCGCCGACGCTCGGGGTGTCGGACGCCGAGACGTGGTCAGCGACGATCCGGTCCCTGGCCGGCAAGGTTCATGCTCACGGCGACGTCGGGATGGCGTGGACCGCGCACCTCGACGGCGAGCTGGGCCGCTTCGCCCAGGTGACCGACCCGGAGCCGTGGCAGCAGGCGGTCAGCTCATGGGCGCGGATCGAGCGCGCGCACGAGCAGGGCTGGGCGTCGATGCGCCTGGGTGAGTGCCACCTCCGCAACCGGGATCGCGCACGGGCCGTGGAGCCGCTCGCGACAGCGCTCCAGATCGGCAGACGCCTCAAGGCCGAGCCACTGATCGAGGCGGTCACCCGGGTCGCGCGGCCGGCGAGGCTCGACATCGGGCTGCAGCCACCTGACCCGCAGCGAGCGCTCGCCTTGACGCTGCGCGAAGCAGACGTGCTCCGGCTGGTGGCGGCCGGGCGCACGAACGGCGAGATCGCTCGCGAGCTCGTCATCTCGCCCAAGACAGCCAGCGTCCACGTCTCACACATCCTGGCCAAGCTCGGCGTACACACCCGCACCGAAGCAGCCGCAATCGCCCTTCGTCACGATCTGCTCCCGGAGGACACCGAAGGCTGAGTTCACCTCCGGGAACTCGTACTGTCCAGGCATGGTCACGCACGTCACCAGCCCCGGAGGTTGGGAGCTCATGCTCATCGGCGGCATGACGCAGGCCGGCAAGCGCGCGGGTCCGACTTCCGTGACCGGCTGACAGCGCCCCACATCCAAGCCACCAGGTGGCACAGATCCGGGGCACAGTCGCCTCCGGGTCGCGGGCGGGGGACGCGAAGCCCACGGGCTTCAAAGTATGGAGCGGACGCGAGGATTTGAACCTCGACTCCTTCCCTGGAAGGGAAGCGTGCTGCAACTACACCACGTCCGCGGAGTCAGCCTCTGGCGAGAGAGGCTGACACGTCCTCAGTATGAACCACCGCCAGGACTCTCGGGGCGTAGGGGGTGAAAGTCGCGGTCCAGGGCCGACAGGTCGGGGTCGGCTCAGGGCAGATCCCGATGGTGCGCAGCTGCCCCAGGACGCAGGCTGGTCCTGACAGTTCAAGCAATTGGAGGAACACCATGACCGACATCCGCTCCAGCTTCGCCGATCAGGGCCTCATCCGCCCGCGGGACGGCCGAGTCCTGGGAGGTGTGTGCGCCGGTATCGGGCGCCGCTTCGGCCTCACACCGTGGATCTCCCGACTGCTCTTCGTGCTGCTGCTGATGGTCGTGCCAGGCAGCCAGCTGCTGATCTACCCGGTGCTGTGGATCCTGATGCCGGACGAGCAGAACGCGCCCTCCCGGCCACGGCCGCGCCTGACCGCTCGTAGCAATATCGGTAGAACTGCCGATGCGCGTCAGCCGGTCCGGACGACAGACTCAGATCCACGCCAACGCCCAGGGAGACCATGATGCACGCCACGCTCACCCGCAGCGCGCACGCCGACCGACTCGAGGCCGAGGTGCGTGATGCCCACTGCTGCACGCGCCGCTCCCGCTGCACCGACTGCCGAGCGAAGCTCGACGAGGTCCGTGCCGCCCGCCGAGATGCGCTCATCCACTCGGTCGCATCCGTGAGGCCGCGCCGCGCAATGCACGTGGCACGATGAACCCGTGACGGAAGCGCACACGGGTTGGAGACGGGTTGCGGCCGACGCTCGTGCCACCTGGAAGAAGGGCCTCGCTTTCCTCGTCCTCGCCTGCATCGTGGGTTACCTGGCCGGCCAGTACGTCGCGGCGCCCCTCGCCGAAGCCCTCACGAAGTAGGCGGTGAGGTCTGGCCCAGCGCGGCCAGCCGTTGCAGTTCGGCCAGGTGTCCGGCAAAGGCGCTCCGCCCACGGCTGGTGAGCGCCACCCAGGTCCGTGGCCGACCAATCGTGGGTCGACGCTTGCGCAACTCGACATAGCCGGCGTCCTGAAGCGCCTTGAGGTGCTTGCTCGTCACGGAGTCAGCAATGTCGAGAGAGTCGCGGAGCGTTGCGAACTCGACCTCCCTGACCGTCACGAGCAGGCCGCACAGCTGCAGCCGCGTCGGCTCGTGGATGAGCGGATCGAAGCGGGGATCCGTCATCCGAGTTGGGCGAACTGGCGACGGAGGAGGAAGCCCAGTCCGCCGTACGCGGCGAGGTAGGAGGCAAAGTTGATCACGAGGGCGGCGGCCCCCAGCCACGGGTCGTCCTGCGATCGGGCGTAGATCGCCATGGCGAACGCTGAAGCAAAGCCGATGGAACCGACGACTGTCACGATCCATGCACCGTCGACCCGGAGCAAGGGACGTTTCACGCCCGGGCTCTTCCTCTGCTGCAGGACAAGGGCAAGCAGGGCTCCGGTGAAGACAATCTGGATGAGCAGGGTCCAGCCGTCTGACAGGACGATCGGCACCACCACCGTGAGCAGGCATGCGTTCATCGCGACGGCCAGACCGATGACATGCCACCGGGGAAGGACCATCCGTTCGAGCGCCAGCTCACGGCTCGAGGCCAGTGCTTCGAGCTGCTCCCGGGCCGTTGCCGTCGATTCGTTTTCCACAGCGGAAAACTAGCACTTTCTTTCCGCTCAGGAAAGAGTCCCATCGCCCACCGGTCGGCTCAGATCCACCCGTTCGACTGGGCGACCCGCGCCGCCTCGACCCTGGTCGACGCGCCGGTCTTGCCGATCGCGGCGGAGAGGTGGTTGCGGGTGGTGCCCACCGAGAGGTGGGCGCGGGCGGCGATCGCCGCGATGGGTGAGCCGTCGAGCGCGAGCGCCAGGATCTCGGCCTCCCGGGGGGTGAGCGGCGTGGGGCCGGCCATCAGCGACTCGGCCGCCAGGTTCGGGTCCACCACGCGCAGCCCGGCATGCACCCGTCGTACGGCGTCCGCGAGCTCGCGCGCTGGCGTGTCCTTGATCAGGAAGCCGGCCGCGCCGGCGTCGAGGGCGCGGCGTACGTAACCCGGCCGCCCGAAGGTGGTCACGATCAGCGCCCGCACGTCCGGCAGCTCGGCGCGCAGCTGCTCGGCCACCTCGAGGCCGGTGAGGCCCGGCATCTCGATGTCGAGCAGGCACACCTCGGCCTGCGACGAGCGTGCGGCGGCCACCACCTCGTCGCCGCGACCGACCTGGGCGACCACCTCGAGGTCGGCCTCGAGGTCGAGCAGGGCTGCGAGCGCACCACGGACCAGCGCCTGATCATCGGCCAGCAGGATCCGGATCACGGCAGCACGACCTCCACGCGGGTGCCGGGACCGCCCGACAGGTGGAGGGTGCCGCCGGCCGCGGACACCCGCTCGCGCATGCCGCGCAGCCCGTTGCCGTCGTGGCCGTCGTTGGCCGCCAGTCCGACGCCGTCGTCGGCGACGACCACGCCGGTCGGCGAGAGCTCGATCGAGACCACCGACGCGCGGGCATGGCGGACCACGTTGGTCACCGACTCCCGCAGCACCCAGGCCAGCAGGGTGCGGTGCCGCGGGTCGGTGTCGGCGAGGGTGCCGACCAGTCTCGTCTCGATGCCGGCGTCGGCGAGCACGCGGGGCGCGGCGGCCAGCTCGGCCTCGAGGTTGGCTGCCCGCAGGCCGCCGACGGTCGATCGGACCTCCGCGAGCGCCTGCCGGGCCGTCTCCTGGATCGACTGCAGCTCGGCGCGGGCCCGGTCGGGGTCGACGTCGATCAGCCGGGCGGCGAGCTCGGCCTTGATCGAGAGCGCCGTCAACGAGTGGCCGAGGACGTCGTGCACGTCGCGGGCGACCCGATCCCGTTCGGCGACCAGCGCCAGCTCGGAGCGGGCGTCCTCGGACTGTTCCTCGAGCTGGGAGAAGACCCGCATCGCCGCACAGAACCCGATGATCGGCCACACCAGCAGGAAGAAGAACGCCGGGAAGTCACCGCCGATCAGGGAGAGGGTCGGCAGCAGGGCGCTGACCACCGTGGTGGCCTTCCACCACGGTGCCGGCACCAACAGCGCGGAGTACGCCCCGAGGTAGGGGGTGAGCCCGATCGCCTCGATGCCGATCACCGGCACCGTCCCCAGGGCGAGCAGCCCCATCGCGAACCAGATCGTCAGCGCGTGGGCACGCCACACGCTCCACCCGAGCAGGTAGATGACGGCGTACGCCGCGATCAGCGCCAGCGTCAGCCCCGTGGCCGGTGCCGACGCGTCGGTCTGGAACGTCTCGGTCACCGGGTAGGCGAGAAAGACCAGCCAGATGGCCGCCACCACCCATCCCCACCGCTCCCAGGGTGAGCGAGTGGTGTGGGCAACGGCGACGCGGGCTGTCACACCCGCTCCCGGCGTCGGCGCAGCCCCCAGACCGCCAGCGCCGCGAAGATCACCGTCCACGCGCACACGTTAGCGAGCAGCAGCCACACCGAGTCGTGTCCGGCATCGATGGGCAGGTAGCCCTCCGACATCGGGTAGCGGGCCAGCCCGGCGTACCCGTAGAGCGGGGTGAACCGGCCGATCTCCAAGATGATGCCGTCCATCGGGGTGAAGACGTTGCCGAGGAAGCTCAGGATCACGATCAGCCCGGACGCGATGCTGGAGGCGTTCTCGCCCTTGAAGACCAGGCCCATCGCCAGGCCGTAGACGGCGAACACCGCGGAGCCGAGCCACACGATGGCGGCGCTCGCCACCCAGTCGAACGCGTTGCCCGACGAGCCGGTGGCCGCGCCGATCGCGTAGATCAGTGCGATCGGGACGGCCGCGACCGACATCGCCACGGCGGTCTTGATCGCCACGAAGCTCAACGGTCGCAGGGGTGTCAGGGCGATCTGCCGTCCCCACCCCATCGTCTGCTCGGTCGCCGCCGATCCGGCGACGGTCGTGGTGGCCGTGACCGCGCCGTACGCCGCCATCGAGACCATCACGTACATCGCGACGTTGGCACTGCCGTAGGTCTCGCCGTCGCCCATGCCGAAGACGAAGAACAGGAACGCCGGCAGCGCCACGATGAAGAACATCCCCACCTTGTCGCGCAGCTGGCGCTTCAGGTCGAGGCCGGCGTAGGTGATCGCCAGGGGTCGCGTCGCAGGTGACGCGGTGGCCGCCGGGGCCTGGGTGTCGGTGGTCACGATCGTGCTCATCGCAGGGCCTCCTCGGCCTCGGTGGACGCGCCGGTCGGTTCTGGCCCGGTCAGGGCGAGGAACGCGGCCTCGAGGCTGGCGCTGGCGACCTCGAGGTCGGTGATGCCGAGAGGAGCGACGGCCTTGCGGACGTCGTCGAGCCAGGCCTGGTCGATGCCGTTCACACCCACCACGTCGGCGGGTGGGCGGAGAGTCATCGTCTGGCCGCCGTACGCCGCACGCACCTCGGCGGTCGGGCCGTCGGCCCGGATCCGGCCGTGGGCCATCAGCACCGTGCGGTCGGCGAACGCGTCGGCCTCGGCGAGGTAGTGGGTCGCGAAGACGATCGTGCGGCCGTCGGCGGCGTCGGCGCGCATGGTGTCCCAGAACTCCTGACGCGCGCCCACGTCCATGCCGGTCGTGGGCTCGTCGAGGATCACCAGGTCGGGGTCGGGCACGAGCGCCAGGGCGAACTTCAGCCGCTGCTGCTCGCCGCCCGAGCAGGCCTTGACCAGCCGGTTGGCGAGCGGACCGAGCCCGGCCCGCTCGAGGACGACGTCGACCCGCTCGGGCCGCCCGTGGAGTGCTGCGATCGCGCGGATGGTCTCGCGCACCGTGAAGTCGGGGAGCAGTCCCCCGGTCTGCATCACGGCGGAGACCCGCCCGTCGGCGACGGCGCGGTGCGGGGTGTCGCCGTACACCTCGATCGTCCCGCTGGTCGGCGAGGTCAGCCCGAGGAACATGTCGACGGTGGTGGTCTTGCCGGCCCCGTTGGGACCGAGGAAGGCGACGATCTCGCCGGAGCCGATGGTCAGGTCGATGCCGTCGACCGCGGTGACGGTCTCGCCGCCCGGTCCCCGGAACCGCTTCGTCAGGCCGATCGCCTGGAGTGCTGGTGTGGTCATGACCCCCACCCTCCAGCTCAGGGAGCGATGAGCCTTCGGGGAGTTGTCACGACCTTCGCATGACACCTGTCACGGATGACCGATCGTGGTGGTGTCCGGTCGCGTGGAATGACGAGGCTCCGGCGGATCCGCTCCCTCGCTAGGGGCCATCCCCTTGACAGTCCTACGCGGCGGAAAAGCGTGGTCTGCCCGCGCGACGAGCGGCTTCCAGATGGCAGCCGCCTCGCCCAACGAACGGCCGTTCTTGATCTGACTGAAGGGAGATCCTGTTGAGTCAGCGGTCGTCGGTGAGCGCGCTACGTCGATCCGGCGTCCACGCCGGGTTGCGGCCAGTGAAGGCGATGACCTGGTCGAGGAGCGGGGCGTCGTGGGGGACCGGCACGGCCGGTAGGTACGCGGCGCCTTCCTGGGTTCCCCTGGCTTGGTCGGAGACGACGAGGGGGAGCAGGGACCAGACGTGGTCGACGAGATCGTCGGCAGGGTTGAACGGCCGGTCGAGCGCTCGGCCGAGGTCCCATCCGTGGACCACCGTCTCCACGGTGTGCAGCGCCAACGCGAAGCCTGCGGGCAGCTCGATGCCGGCGATGTCGACCGTGCCGTCCACGCCCCTGATCTGCCATGCCTTGACGGCGTTCTCGGCGAGGTCGCGATGCACGTCGGCCAGGGCCCGGTCGACCTCGGAGTCAGCGTCGCCGGCTGCGTTGGTGAGGAGGATGTGGGTGTCACGAATGTGATCCGCCAGGGCCGCCACGTCGTAGGAGCTGCAGGGTGTGGGCCGGCCCAGCGCAGCCGGGTCGATGGGACCCGCGTCGATCAGGTCGCCCACCGTGGAGAGGGCGAGGGAGAGGCCGTCGAGAGGTGTCATCGTTCTGCCTTCGCTGTTGACGGGATGGGGTTTCGGCTGAGTCGCCGGTCGGCCGGATGGGAGGCGAGATGCGTCAGGTAGCAGGCTGCCGCGACCGCCAGCAGGCCAGGACCGAGAAGTCCTTGGCTGGCGGGGAGCAGTCCGGGGGCCACGAGGAAGAGGAGCAGGCCGGTGTCGAGGACGACCGCGACGCCGAGACTCACGTTCACGTGCCAGGCCCGGTTCGAGCGGTACCACGCGAACGCCAGGACGATGACCGCCAGTCCGGCGACGGCGATGTTGAGGCCGTGGAAGTGCAGGAGTGCCTCGGCGGCCTCGCCGCTGTCACGGGGCGCCGGCGTGGGCGCGTTCGGGCCGAGCGTCTCCAGCCCGGCACTGCCACTCATGGCGATGAGCGAGCTCCCGCCCACCAGGTGGAGCAGGCCCCACAATCCGAGCGAGGCGGCCGCGGCAGGGCGAGTCCAGCGCGTCGCGGTGTTGCCGGCGACGGAAGTGGCCGCCCTCATGACGAGCTCGTCTCGAGGTGAGCCGCCAGCTGAGCCATCGTGGCGAGGTGGTCGACCCAGCCGCCCTGGTTGTTCTCCATGTCGACCGGATCGACGAACCCGCGGTGGGTGACGGTCACCCGCGTTCGCGTCCCAAGGGGTTCGAGGGCGAAGGTGACCGCCGTGACCAGGTCCTCGTCAAGGGAACGCCAGGTGTGCACGAGTCGGGTGGGAGGCTCGATCACCTCATAGAAACCCTCGACCCGCACGGTGATGTCCGCGGCCGGGATGTGGATGGCCAACTCCAGCCGGCCGCCCAAGCGGACGTCCATCTCCTCGACGGTCACCTGGGAGCCTTCGGGGCCGAACCACCGCGCGTACAGGGGCGCCTCGGTGAGGAGCCGGAACACGGTCTCCGGAGTCGCGTCGACCAGCTGGTCGACCTCGAGTGACAGCTGCGCGGGTTCAATCATCGTGATTCCCCTTCGGGTCGTTCGCGATCGAGCTGGTCCTCGAGCTCGGCCGCCACGGCCGCCAACCGGGTCAGGCTGTGGGTCCACAACGTGCGGTAGCGGTCGATCCAGTCCTCGGCGAGCAGCAGTCGCTCGGACTCAAGGCTCAGGACGTGTCGGCGACCGTCCAGCCGCCGGGACAGCAGACCAGCGTCCTCCAGCACCTTCACATGCTTGGTGATCCCCGCCGGGGACAGCGCCAGACCGGCGCTGGCCTCACCCACGCCCAGTGCGCCACGCTCGGCCAGTTGGCTGACGATGTGACGCCGCGAAGGGTCACCGAGAGCGAGAAAGACACGGTCGAGTGTCGGGTCCGCCGAATCCAGATACTTCATCATGTGGCGTACAGTACGCCAAACTATGAATCATGGCAACCGAGAGCCGGCCTCGCTCCCCACGGCCATCACCTCGCGCCGGCCGACCCGAGCCCTGCGCGCTCGGGGGATGCCTCTGCGGCGACTGCCTGCTGAGGGCTCCCGAGTTGCAGCAGGCGCTTCCCGACCAGGAAGGCGAATACCGAGAACGGCGCCAACGACGCCATCGCGAACGCCATGCCGACCTGACCGAAGTTGGTGGGGACGCTCATGAGGGCGGCACTCACTAGTCCCCACACCGCCGTGGCCGGACTGAAGATCGAGGAGCGCAGCATGAGAACGGCCAGGACCGCCAAGGTCACGAAGGTGAAGTAGTAGTAGATGTCGTAGCCGGTGCCAGCCCACGTCGCGAGCATGCCGTCTCCGGTGGCCAGCAAAGCGGTGCGCGTCTCGGCGTCGGCGTCGGCGTACGCGTGGGCGAGGGTGAACACCTCGACCGCGCGCGCGCTGCTCATGAAGGCGGCTATCCCGACGACGCAGAACGCGAGCGCGATCACGACGGCCGATCGGCTGACCCGCCACAGCACGACCGCCAGCGCGAGATAGACGAGGTACATCAGGGCGTTCGAGACGATGTACAGCACGTCCAGTGAGATCAGGCCCCTCATCGGTTTGTCCAGCAGAAGCTCGAAGAACCCCTCCGTCGACTCAGGTGGCGGCCAGACGACGTAGAGCGGGATCTGCACCGCGATCATCACGACACTCGCGAAGGCGCACCACGCCCCTGTGATGATGAGCCCGCGCCAGTGCCGGGCGTCACTCCGCACGGTCGCCGCGTCGACGTCGGCCATGATGTGTCTCCCATCCGCCGCAAAGCAATCAACCTGAACCGGAACGCGACCTGGAGCGTCGCCTCCACACGACGCTAGTCCGACCCCGCTCGCACCGGTCAGGGTCTTTGGTCCCTGTTCCCCGGAGGACGCCAGGTCCATCGGTCACCGGCCCCTCGCAGCGTCTGCGGACCACCAACCTGTCCTGGTCCGCCGTCACGGCGTGCATCGCCCGTGGCACCGTGCGCTTCCGTGACGCGGTCGGCGGCCCCGAACCCGATCACGTCTCGAGTATCAGCCGGGCACCCTTCAAGACCACTGAGCCGACACCAAGCGCGCGCAACGACCGCGTCGACGGTTGTCCACAGCGCGGGCGGCGCGACCATCCTCGTTGTCAGTGGGCAGTGCTTGGGTTGACCCATGACCACAACGCAGCTCGAGACGCCCGGGGTCCACCCGGTGTTCGAGCATGCGGGGACGGAGCGACTGGTGCGGCTGCGGGAGGAGCTGGCGGCGATCACGGGTGATCCCGGGCGCAGCGATCCCATGTCCGACATCCACCGGATCGACCAGCTCCGCCTCCTCGAGGAGATCAAGGCGGCCGCGGCCGCGGCGCAGGCCTCGATCACCGTGGAGTTCGAGCGGTCCCAGCTGGCCCAGCATGATGCCGCCGGCGTACGCCGCGACCAGCGCGGCCGGGGCATCGGTGACCAGGTGGCGCTGGCGCGGGGGTGCCCGGCGTCGCAGGGTGCCCGCCACCTCGGGTTCGCCAAGGCCATGGCGGAGATGCCCCACACCTTCGCCCTGCTCGGCGACGGTCACCTCGACGAGTGGACCGCGACCCTGCTGGTCCGCGAGACCGCGATCCTCACCCTCGAGGACCGCCAGTACGTCGACGAGCGACTGTGCGCCATGACCGTCGACGCCGCCACCGGCGAGGTGAGCGAACCGCTCGTGCTCGGCTGGACGCCCCGCAAGGTCGCCGGCGCCGCCCGCGCGCTGGCAGCCGAGCTCGACCCCGAGGCCGCCGTACGCCGCAGCGCGAAGGCCGAGACCGACCGGCGGGTCAGCATCCGGCCGGCCCCCGACACCATGGCCTACGTGACCGGGCTTCTGCCCGTCGCCCAGGGCGTCGCGGTGTGGGCCAGCCTCAAGGCCGCCGCCAGGGCCGAGAAGGCAGCCGGCGACGAGCGCACCGAGTCTCAATTGATGGCCGACCTGTTCGTCCAGCGGCTCACCGGCCAGACCACCGCGAGCGCTGTGCCCGTCGAGATCCAGCTCGTGATGACGCTCGACTCCCTCGTCGGAGCCTCCGACCGGCCCGCCCGCATCGGTGACTGCGTCGTCCCGGCGCAGACCGCGCGCGACCTCGCCCGCCGCACCGACGCACCCCGCTGGCTCCGCCGGCTGTTCACCGACCGGGTCTCCGGCGTCGCCACTGCCTCAGACCCGCGACGCCGCCGGTTCAACAGCGAGGACGCCCGGTTCCTCGACCTCCGCGACCAGACGTGCCGCCACCCGCGCTGCGACGCCGACATCGCCGACCACGACCATGTCGTCCGCGTCGCCGACGACGGCGAGACCACCCGCAGCAACGGCCAGGGGCTCTGCGAGGCGCACAACCTGGTCAAGGAGCTGCCCGGCTGGCGAGCCCGGGTGATCGATCCCCGACCCGGGCGACATGCGGTCGAGATCCGAACCCCCACCGGGCACACCTACCGCTCCCACGCCCCGCCCGCACTCCCGCCGATGGTGTGATCGGTAAGGCCGGCATCGCTGCGAGTCAGGTCTCGCCACCGACGTCGAACTCGTAGGCCTCGTAGACCAGGTCGGAGCCGCGCTGTCGGTGGCTGACGAGCAATCCGAGGAGCGACGTGCCAAGTCCGCGGACCTGATCCACGTCCTCGCTCGCCAGTGCGGCTTGTCGGGCGAGCAAGTCATCGACGAGGTCACTGATCTCTGCGTGTTCCTTGGCGAGACGCGCCACCGCACCGGACAGACGCGGCGCTGTCTCGAGGATGTCGACGTACAGCCCATCCGGCCCCTCCGTGAGATCAACGTGCTCACGGATATCGGCGGACAGCTCGACGAGCGCAACATTGACCCGCTCGGCCCATCGCCCCTGACCGCTGGGCGCGGGCGCTGCCCCGGCCAACGCGAGTTCCAGTGCGCTCATCGACTCGCGCAACTCGGCGCGCTGGCGACGAATGGCTTCCAATCGAGCCCGGTCCGACGCCGACGAATTCGCTGCCATCGACGCCTCCTTGGGTGGATCACCCGATGAGCCCATCGTACGTCGCCAGCGAACTGGCACGGGGCAGGACGGTCAGGTCGGCGTACTCCTCGACGAACGCTTCGACCGCCTCGACGAACGCGTCGAGGTGGGCGTCCGTCACAGCCAGGCTGAGAGCCAGGTAGCCGCGCTCCGCGATGTAGAAGCCGCGGACGAGCAGGTCGTGGAAGAGCAGCCGGCGCCACCGGGGGTCGACGCCGGCGAGGTCTGACCAGCGCACCACCGGGCCCGGCGTCGGGTGGATCGACATCATCGAACCCGTCCCCGTCACGCAGAACCCGACCGGCGCCAGGACCTCGCTCAAACGGTCGCGGAGCCGCTCGCCGCGGGCGTTGAGGCCCGCGAGCGTGTCGGCGTCGAGGAGCTCGACGACCGCAGGGCCGACACTCATGGTGAAGGCGTTGTTGTTGAAGGTCCCGCCGTGGGTGAGGCCACCCCGCGCCGGGTCGTACGCCGCCATCACGTCCCGGGAGCCGCCGAAGGCGCCGAAGGAGAACCCGCCACCGAAGTACTTGCCGAGCACCGTCAGGTCGGCGCGGAGGCCGAGCAGCTCCTGCGCGCCGCCGACCGCGAGCCGGGACGTCATCACCTCGTCCATGACGAGCAGAGCGCCGTGGTCCTCGGTGAGGGTACGCAGCGTCGAGAGGAACTCCCCCGACCCGGGGATGCACCCACCCGCGCCGAGCATCGGCTCCACCAGGACACAGGCGATCTGCTCCCCGCGCGCGGCGAACTCGGCCTCGACGGCGGCGATGTCGTTGTAGGGCAGGACCGTGAACGTGAACGGCACCCGCAGCGGTTCGCTGCCGGGCAGGAACGTCATCGGACCGCCGTGGTAGCCGCCCTCGAAGACCACCACCCGGTCGCGGCCGGTGACGTGGCGGGCCGTGAGCACCGCCATCAGGTCGGCCTCGCTGCCCGAGTTGGTGAACCGGATCTGTTCGACGGAGGCGAACCGCTCGACCAGTGCCCGCGCGAAGACGGTCTCGGGCTCGCTCATGGCGCCGTACCCCCAGCCGCGGTCGAGCACGCCACGCACCGCGTCAGCCACTTCCGGCCGGCGTCCGACCAGTCCGGCGGAGTAGTCGCCGAGAAGGTCGAGGACCTGCTGACCGTCGACGGTGGTGAGCATGGCGCCGTCCGCACCAGCGATGCGTACGCCGAAGGGCTCGGTGTGCAGCACGGACCGGGTGTTGCCGCCGGGCATCACCTCGGCGGCCGCCCGCGCCAGGCGCGCACTCTCGGGGTTGCCGTCCACATACTGTCGCGTGACGGCATCCAGGGCGGCCTCCAGCGGATCACTCATGCGGAGGCGGGCCGGCCCAGGAACGACACGTCGATCCCCTTCTCCGGGAGCGCGACGACCGGTTCGACGATGTTCTCGAAGCCGTTGGTGCCGCCCGCGAGTGCGGTGAGGTTCGCCGGCTCGTAGCCACCGCCCTGGAAGTGGTTGACCGCGCTGCTGGCCACCCGCACGGACAGGGCGCGGTCGTTCGTCAGTCGGCGCAGCCCGCCGCTGAACGCAGCGGCCTGCTTCTTCGCACCGACCTTCTGCTTCGCGGCGAGCAGCCAGTTGTCGGCCTTGAACATCGGATTGAGCGGATTGTGGCGGATGGGGTCGGACCCGCAGTGGACGTAGTGGGACAACAGCGGCACGTCGAAGACCAGGCCGGCGTCGTGGGCCTCGCGCGCCATCCACAGCAGCGACGTGTCCGACAGCCCGGTCTCGCGGTAGCCGCCCCCGACGTCGGAGTGCGCACCCTCGAACCACACCTGCTTGACCCGGTCGTCCTCGACCGGAGCGCCCGCAGGTTCCGCGGGTGCCTCCCAGAACGTGGGGGCGAACTTCAGCCGGGTCTCGTCCACCGCCAGCGCGTGCCGGGCGCGCACGACCTGGTCGCTGAGCTGGACGTCGTGGAACCGGGGCGCATGCCTCATGAAGCCGGGGACGCCGAGGGCGCCCACCGTGTCGAAGACGCCGAGGAAGTCCACCTTGGCCGGGTGGCAGTGGTCGTGCTTGAACTCCTCGAGGCTCGCCCCGAAGGCCCCGCCGGGCAGGTCCTTGCGCTGATACATGTGGACCGCCGCGGGCAGTCGCTCCTCGACGAGGGACACCTTGGAGAGCAGCCCCACCCGCCCGACCATCCCGGCCAACGAGCGCGCCGTGTAGGCGCCGCGGCTGAAGCCGACGATGAAGATCTCGTCGCCCGGTTCGTAGTTCTGCGCGAGGAACCGGTAGCAGGCGATCACGTTGTGGAACAGCCCGAATCCGAACGCGCCACCCAGGACCCGATCGGCCCCGTAGCTCCCCGAGCCGACCCCGCTGACGTAGTAGACGAGCTGGTAGGCGCCACCCGTCGCACCGGGATCGCTCTGCACCGTGCGCGCCAGCTTCTCGACGTTGGTGATGATCTCGTTGTCCGGCTTGTTCCACGTCCCGTCGCAGCACACCACCAGGCGCTTCATGCCCTCCATAGTGGCCCACCCGGCGCCGTCCTGCATGACCTCGGCAGGACCTCTGGACCTGGGTCCGTGATGGGAGTACCGTCCTAACGGTGTTAGGTACACCGAACCGTGATAGGCAGACCGAACGGCGCGAGGCGACGCGGCAGGAGATCCTCGCGGCGGCGTGGGCCACCGCGCGCGAGCACGGCCTGGCTCAGGTCACCCTGCGCGAGGTCGCGGACCGCGTCGGGATGCGGGCTCCCTCGCTGTACTCCCACTTCGAGTCGAAGAACGCCATCTACGACGCCATGTTCGGCCAGGCGTGGAGCGAGTTCCTCGAGTCGGCCCGGGCCGCTGACACCCCTGCCCCACGGACGCCGCGGTCCGCTCTGCGGCGCTACGCCCGGTTGTTCTTCGACTTCGCCGTGGCCGACCTCGCCCGTCACCAGCTGATGAACCAGCGGACCATCCCGGGGTTCGTCCCCTCGGAGGAGTCCTACGCCCCCGCCGTCGCCGTGATCGCCCTGCTGCGCGAACGGATGGCGTCCTACGGCATCGGCCGGGACCAGGACGTCGACCTCTACACCGCGATCGTCGGCGGTCTCGTCGACGGCCACCTGGCCAACGACCCGGGGGGAGATCGCTACGCCCGCCTGCTCGACCGAGCCATCGACATGTACGCCGACAACGTGGGCCTCTGACCCGCAGGAAAGGACAGATCGTGGACACCCAGCAACACACCGACACCGCCCCGCGCACCAGCCAGCTGGATCATGAGGCGGCGATGCGCCTCGCTGCCACGGAGTACGACCGCGTCGTCGCGCTCCTCGCGACCCTCACCCCCGAGCAGTGGTCGGCGCCGACCGACTGCACCGGCTGGGACGTCCGGGCCATGGCCGGCCACATGCTCGGCATGGCGCAGATGGCGGCCACGGTGCGGGAGACGGTGCGCCAGCAGGTCGGGTCGCAGCGACGGGCCAAGCGGGACGGCACCCCGGTGCTCGACGGGCTCACCGCGCTCCAGGTCGACAAGAACGCCGACCTGACACCCAGTGAGCTGGTCGACGAGATGCGTCGGGTCGGCCCGAGGGCCGCCCGGGCACGCCGGCGCACCCCGGGCTTCGTCCGCGCCCGCACCATGCCCGGGCTGCAGGACGTGGGCGAGCGCCAGGAAGCGTGGACGTTCGGCTACCTCCTCGACGTGATCCTCACCCGCGACCCGTTCCTGCACCGCGTCGACATCACCCGCGCCACTGGCACCGTGATGCGTGCCGAGCCCGGCCACGAGGGCGTCATCGTCGACGACGTCGTCCGGGAGTGGGCCGGGCGACACGGCGAGCCCTACCAGCTGGTGCTCACGGGGCCGGCAGGCGGACGCTGGAGCAATGGCGACGCAGAGCGTGTGGAGCTGGATGCGTTCGAGTTCTGCCGGATGCTGTCCGGCCGGGCTCCCGCCTCCGGCCTGATGACCCAGCAGGTCCCGTTCTAGACAGCGGTGACCGGGCCGCCGATGGTGTGCAGCGCGTGCGTGTGCGCGTCGTCGCGGAGCCGGGCGTCCAACGTCGCGAACAGCTCCCCCGCCTCGATGCCCGGCCACGTCGCCGGGAGGTGCTCGAGCGGCAGCCCGGGATCGAGATAGGGCAGCCGCCGCCAGGAGGTGAGCATCGGGACGTACGCCGCGAAGGCGCTCGCCGGCGACCACGCGGTCCGACGTCGGGCGACCGGGCGCCACGCGTCACAGAAGTCGGCGTACAAGCTGGTCAGCTGGTCGAGGTCCCACCACTCCCGCATCCGGGCAGCCACGTCGCCCGCGCCGAGGTAGTCGCCCCGGAAGAACTCCGTGTACGCCGTCAGCCCGGCCTCGTCCAGCGCCCGCAGCGTCTCGTCGTACAACGTCGCGGGAGCCACCCAGACCCCCGGCGCCGCAGTCCCGAAACCCAGCCGCGAGAGCTGCGACCGCAACGCGTGCCGGCGTTCCCGCATGGACTCGGGCACCGAGAAGACCACCACCAGCCAGCCGTCCGCGGCGGTCGCCCGCGGCTGCGACCAGATCCGTCGGTCACCCTCGCGCAGCACCGCCAGCGACCCGGGGGACAACGCATACCCGGCCTGCCCGCCCCGCGAGGCCGGCTCGAGCACCCCGCGGCGCTTCAGCCGCGACACCGACGACCGGACCGCGGGCGAGTCGACGCCCAGGTCGGACATCAGCGCGATCAGCGACGCCACCGAGAGCCAGTTGCCCTCGTCGCGGGCGTAGAGGCCGTAGAGCGACAGGATCAGCTGCCGCGGCGCCGGCTCCACGAAGGTCAGGCCTCCTGCCGCAGCCGGAACCGCTGCAGCTTCCCGGTCGCGGTGCGCGGCAGCTCGTCGACGAACTCGACCGCGCGCGGGTACTTGTAGGGCGCGATCTCGGCCTTGACGAAGTCCTGCAGCTCGCGCGCCTTCGCGGAGTCGTCCGTGGCAGGCGCCGCGAGCACGACGTACGCCTTGACCAGTGAACCCCGTGCCTCGTCGGGGACCCCTACCACCGCGCACTCGGTGACCTCCGGGTGCCGCAGCAGCGCCTCCTCCACCTCCGGGGCGGCGATGTTGTAGCCCGAGGAGATGATCATGTCGTCGCTGCGGGCGTGGTACCAGAAGTAGCCGTCCTCGTCGCGGCTGAAGGTGTCGCCGGTGACGTTCCAGCCGCCCTGCACGTAGGTCGTCTGCCGTGGATCGGACAGGTAGCGGCACCCGGTCGGGCCCCGCACCGCGAGCCGCCCGGCCTCCCCCGGCGCCGCCTCGGCGCCGTCGTTGTCCAGCACGGTGGCGGTGTAGCCCGGCACGGCGCGGCCGGTCGAGCCCGGCCTGATGTCGTCGCCGGCGGCCGAGATGAAGATGTGCAGCATCTCGGTGGCGCCGATCCCGTCGATGATCCGCACCCCCGTCGCCTCGTGGAACGCCTCCCAGACGGCGGCCGGCAGGTGCTCGCCCGCGGAGACCGCGGCGCGCAGCGACGGCAGCGTCGCGCCGGCGGCCAGCATCGCCTTGTAGGCGGTGGGTGCGGTGAAGCAGGTCGTCACGGCGAACTCGTCGATGATCGCGGCCAGCTCGACCGGGGTCGCCTTCTCGACCAGCACCGTCGAGGCGCCGGCATGGAGCGGGAAGAGCAGCACGCCCCCCAGCCCGAAGGTGAAGGCGTACGGCGGGGTCCCGGTGAACACGTCGTCCGGACCGGGCCGCAGCACGTGGCGGGAGAACGTGTCGCAGATCGCCAGCACGTCGCGGTGGAAGTGCATGGTGGCCTTGGGCCGACCGGTCGTGCCGGAGGTGAAGGCCAGCAGCGCCACGTCGTCGGCCGAGGTGGCGACCTCGTCGTACGTCGTCGGCTTGTCCGCCGCCAGCTCATCCAGCTCGGCGTCACCGCCGAACGCGACCACGCGCACGCCCAGGTCGCCGGACAACCCCTCGGTGCCCTCGACGAACCGGGCATCGACCAGCGCCAGGTCGAGCGCGGCGATCTCGTGGACCGTGGCGAGCTCGCCCGCCCGCAGCAGCGGCATCGTGGTCACCGCGACGGCACCGGCCTTGAGCACCGCGAACCAGCACGCGGTCAGCCATGGGTTGTTCGGCCCCCGCAGCAGCACCCGGTTGCCCGGGACGATGCCCAGGTCGTCGACGAGCGCGTGGGCGATCCGGTTCGCGGCGGCCAGCAGGTCGGCGTAGGACCAGGTCTCCGCGCCCGGCGCGTGCAGGCACGGCCGGTTCGCGCCGTGCTCGGCGATCACGTCGTCGAGCAGCCGGGTCGCGCAGTTGAGGCGGTCCGGGTAGGCGAGCTCCGGCAGGTCGAAGCTGAGCTCCGGCCACTGCTCGGCCGGCGGCAGGTGGTCGCGGCAGAAGGTGTCGACGTGCGCGGAGGGCAGCAGGTCCATCCCGGCAACGTATGGCCCCTCCGCAACGACCGTCAAGAGTGCGACATACGGCGGTCCGCGTCATGCCAGCGCCGCCGCGATCCGCGCCTGCAGGTTGCGCCGCGTGATCTCGCGTCCGAGGAGCCCCAGCTGTTCGGCGGCCCGGGGGTCTCCGGCCAGCCGGCGTCGACCCAGCACGTCGATCGCGGCGCCGACCGCGGGTCCGCACAGGGAGGCGGGCTCGCCGGGTGCGGGGTGGTTGGCCGCGGACCTGAGGGCGACGTGCCCGAGCAAAGGCGCGACCCAGTCGCCATCGACGAACTCGCTGGTCAGGACGATGCCGCGCAGGAGCACCGCGTTGGCGGGTGAGACCAGCCACGAGCCGGGGAAGGGCGCCTCCGGCGGTCCGTGCACCACCACGACGGGCGACAGCTCCACGGTGAGGAAGAATTCGAGGAGATCGCGGATCAGACGGGCGACCGCCGGCGACCCGGTGGCTCGAGCGGAGACCGTCCTCGTCCACCTCTGGCTGGGTCGGGCCTTCGTCGCCCGGCTCCACAACGCCACCATGTCGCCGGGGCCCGACGAATCAGTCACCGCCTCCCGGACCAGCTCGCGGGCCATGGGCCCCCAGAGGTCGGAGGTGTCGATCGCCGAGAGGTCGGGCACGCCCGATGGGATCTGGTCGGCCAACAGAGCCGTCAACCGCTGCCTCAGCTCGGGCACCTGGTAGACGTGGTCCGGCTGCCGGTCGAGCCGGCGGCGCAGGTTCTGGAGGGCTGTGTACACGGCGGGATCACCCGGCTGCTGGCTGCTGAACGCACGGGCGACACCGAGCGCGAACGTGATCGCGGTCTGGTCGAAGCCCTCGGTCACCACCCGAAGCACGAGGGTGACCTCCTCGGCGGTCCAGGGCAGCCGGCGTCGACGTAGCGCGTCGACGACAGCCGCCGCGAAGAGGTGGGGGCCGACCCATGCGCGTTGCCCGACGATCTCGTCGCCGAGCTGTTCCTCGCCGACCAGTTCCGAGTCCTGGCGCACTGTGAGGTCCGCGACAGCCACCACGGCTGCCGACACGAGCAGGTCCGGGTCCTGGCCCAGCAGCTCCCGGCCCGCCGCGGAGGCCTTGAGGTCGCCGGCCGACCAACCTGAGAAGTGATCGCGGGCAGCAACGTACGAAGCGCCCACCCTGGCCCGATGGTGTGCCACTCCCCGCTCCACGGGTCGATGATCCATCATCGGCGGGCCCCGCAGGCGTAGTTGTGGCATTCACCCCGTGCCGACCGAGCAGGCGCCCCGTCGCGGACCCGGCGTACGCTCTGGGCCCGTGAGCACCCCGCCTGATTTCCGCTACTCCGACCTGCTGCCGATCGGGCCCGACGACACCCCCTACCGGCTCGTCACCGCCGAGGGCGTCTCGACGTTCGAGGCCGACGGCCGCACCTTCCTCAAGGTCGACCCCGAGGCGATCCGGCGGCTCACCGCCGAGGCGATGCACGACATCGCCCACTACCTGCGCCCCGCACACCTCGCGCAGCTGCGGCGGATCATCGACGACCCGGAGGCGTCGGGCAACGACCGCTTCGTCGCGCTCGACCTGCTCAAGAACGTCAACATCTCCGCGGGCGGCGTGCTCCCGATGTGCCAGGACACGGGCACCGCGATCGTGATGGGCAAGAAGACCGAGGGCGTGCTCACCGGCGCCGACGACGCGGCGGCCGTCTCCCACGGGGTGTACGACGCGTACACGAAGCTCAACCTGCGCTACTCGCAGCTGGCGCCGCTGACGACGTACGAGGAGAAGAACACCGGCACGAACCTGCCGGCTCAGATCGAGCTCTACTCGGTCCCTGGAGACCAGCCGGAATACAAGTTCCTGTTCATGGCCAAGGGGGGCGGCTCGGCCAACAAGTCGTTCCTCTACCAGGAGACGAAGGCGATCCTGAACCCCCAGCGGATGCTGGAGTTCCTCGACGAGAAGCTCCGCTCGCTGGGCACGGCCGCCTGCCCGCCGTACCACCTCGCGGTCGTCATCGGCGGCACGTCGGCGGAGTACGCGCTCAAGACCGCCAAGCTCGCCTCGGCCCACTACCTCGACCATCTGCCGACGCAGGGATCCCCTGCTGCGCACGGGTTCCGCGACCTCGAGCTCGAGGGCGAGGTCTTCAAGCTGACCCAGGAGTTCGGGATCGGCGCGCAGTTCGGCGGCAAGTACTTCTGCCACGACGTGCGCGTCGTCCGGCTGCCCCGCCACGGCGCGTCGTGCCCGGTCGCGATCGCGGTGTCCTGCTCGGCCGACCGGCAGGCACTCGGCAAGATCACCGCCGAGGGCGTCTTCCTCGAGCAGCTCGAGGAGGACCCGGCCCACTACATGCCCGACGCCGGCATCGTCGACGACATCTCCGGTGCCGGGGATGGGCAGAGCGTCGTCTCGATCGACCTCAACCAGCCGATGGCCGAGATCCTCGCGGAGCTGTCGAAGCACCCGGTCAAGACCCGGCTCTCGCTCACCGGTCCGCTGGTCGTGGCGCGCGACATCGCCCACGCCAAGATCAAGGAGCGGCTCGACGCCGGCGAGGAGATGCCGCAGTACCTCCGCGACCACCCCGTGTACTACGCAGGCCCCGCCAAGACCCCCGACGGCATGGCGTCCGGCTCGTTCGGGCCGACCACCGCCGGCCGGATGGACTCCTACGTCGAGCAGTTCCAGGCCGCGGGCGGTTCGATGGTGATGCTCGCCAAGGGCAACCGGAGCAAGGTCGTCACCGAGGCCTGCGACACCCACGGCGGCTTCTACCTCGGCTCGATCGGCGGCCCGGCCGCGAGGCTGGCGCAGGACTGCATCCGCTCGGTCGAGGTTGTGGAGTACGAGGAGCTGGGCATGGAAGCGGTGTGGAAGATCGAGGTCGAGGACTTCCCCGCCTTCATCGTCGTCGACGACAAGGGCAACGACTTCTTCACCGACCCCTCCGGCGCGGTCACGATCCCGCTGACCGGCATCCGGGTCCGCTCGGCCCAGTGACCGCCCGGTGACCGAGGTGGAGTACGTCGAGGTGGCGCGCGCCGAGTCCGAGCGCGGTGAGCTGGTGCTGCGCCGACGCACCCACGAGGGCGGCCCGGCCGTCCTCGAGCTGCGGGCCAACGGCGTCTTCGTGATGGACAACGCCGAGTTCACCAGCGAGCTGGCGCTGGCGACCGCCGCGCTCGACCTGGTCGACGAGCCGCGCGACGTGCTCGTCGGCGGGATGGGGCTCGGCTTCACCATGCACCAGGTGCTGGCCGACCAGCGGGTCGAGCGGTGCACGGTGGTGGAGATCGAGGAGGCCCTGGTCGGCTGGATGCGGGACGGCACCATCCCCCACGGCCAGACCATGCTGGCCGACGCGCGCGCCAACCCGGTGGTCGCCGACGTCACCGTCGCGCTGGCCGAGGCCGCCGACGCGTCGTACGACCTGATCCTGCTCGACGTCGACAACGGCCCGAACTTCCTGGTCCACGAGTCCAACGCCCGCCTCTACGAGCCCGAGTTCCTCCGCGAGGCACGGCGGATCCTGCGCCCCGGCGGCAGCCTCGCGATCTGGTCGATGGACGACGCGCCCGCGCTCCAGGAGTCGATGGCCGGTGTCTTCGACGACGTGGCCGCGCACCGGCAGCCGGTGCGGCTGCAGGACCGCGACGAGGAGTACTGGCTGCTCGTCGGTCGTCAGGAGAACGTCGAGCGGTAGTGCTCCGACTGCGACGGGAAGTAGTCGTCGAAGTCGAGCGACGCCGGATCACCGCCGGACTCCGCGGCGACCAGCCGGTCGAGGTAGTACTCCCAGCCGGGCCCGACGCTCTCGGCCATCGCCGGCTCGGGCACGGACTGGCCGAAGACCAGCGTGGTGACGCCGGCCGTCTCGGTCAGGTCGAGCGTGAGGTGCCACTCGACGAGTCGCCCCTCCTCGACGGGCACCTTGGACGTCACCGAGAGCCGTCGGGGCTCCTCGCACTCGAGGATCGTGAAGACCTCCGTCCCCCCGCCTTCGCCCTCGAACAGCATCCGGAAGTCCACCGACCCGCTCGCGGGATCGCCGGTCCAGGTGCCGATCCAACGGGCGAGCCGCTCCGGCTCGGTGACCGCTGACCAGACAGCGTGGATCGGCGCGGTGAAGCGGCGTTCGATCACCAGGAAGTCCTGGCCGTCGCGGTGCTCGCGGCGGCCGGTCGGTTCGGGGTGGCTCATGCTGTCTCCTCGTCGGGTGCGGTGGCGTGGGTGACCCGCTCGCGCACCGTGCGGCGGACCTCGAGGTCGAGTCCGTCGAGCACGCGCGGGTCGAGGTGGACCGGCATCGCGAGATCGGCCAGCAGTTGGCGGACGGGCAGCAGCCCGGCGCGGTCGAGCGCGTAGTGCCGCTCCCGCCCCCGCTCCTCCACCGTCACCAGTCCGGCTTCGCCCAGCACTCGCAGGTGCCGGCTGATGGCGGGCCGGCTGATGCCATGACCGGCTGCGAGGTCGACGACGCGGGCCGGGCCGGCGACCAGCCGGAGCAGCAGCGCGCGGCGTACGTCGTCGGCGAGGGCGGTGAAGCTGTCCACCCGCTATTGGTAACACATTCGTTACCTATGTGCAACCGATAGCGTCAGGGCCGTGACTGAGAACTTCCGGACCGAGCACGACTCGATGGGCGAGGTACGGGTCCCCGCCGACGCGCTGTGGCGCGCGCAGACGCAGCGCGCAGTGGAGAACTTCCCGATCAGCGGTACGCCGCTCGAGCCCCGGCTGGTGCGGGCGCTGGCGCTGGTCAAGCAGGCGGCGGCCCGGGCCAACCGTGAGCTGGAGGTCCTCGACGCCGACATCGCCACCGCGGTGGAGGAGGCTGCCGCGACGGTTGCGGCCGGTGAGCACGGCGACCACTTCCCGGTCGACGTCTTCCAGACCGGCTCGGGCACCAGCTCCAACATGAACATGAACGAGGTGCTCGCCTCGCTCGCCGGTCGCGCCGGCACCGAGGTGCACCCCAACGACCACGTGAACGCCAGCCAGTCGAGCAACGACACCTTCCCCACCGCGATCCACGTCGCCGCGACGCTGGCCGTCGTCGAGGACCTCCAGCCCGCGCTCGGCGTACTCCACGACAGCCTCGCCGCCAAGGCCGAGGAGTTCGCCGACCTGGTGAAGTCGGGGCGCACGCACCTGATGGACGCGACGCCGGTGATGCTCGGCCAGGAGCTCGGCGGGTACGCCGCGACGCTGGAGCTCGCCGGCGAACGGCTCGACAGCGTGCTGCCCCGGGTGCGCGAGCTGCCGCTGGGCGGCACCGCCGTCGGCACCGGCATCAACACCCCCGAGGGCTTCGCGGCCCGCGCGATCGAGGTGCTGGAGGAGCTGACCGGGCAGCCGTTCCGGGAGACGCGCAACCACTTCGAGGCCCAGGGCACCCGTGACTCCCTCGTCGAGCTCAGCGGTGTGCTGCGCACCATCGCGGTCGGCCTCACCAAGATCTGCAACGACCTGCGCTGGATGGCCAGCGGGCCCACGACCGGGCTCGCCGAGATCCGGCTCCCCGACCTGCAGCCGGGGTCGAGCATCATGCCCGGCAAGGTCAACCCGGTGCTGCCCGAGGCGACGCTGATGGTGTGTGCGCAGGTCATCGGCAACGACGTGACCGTGACGACCGCGGGCGCGGCCGGCAACTTCGAGCTCAACGTGATGTTGCCGGTGATCGCCCGCAACGTGCTGGAGTCGGCGCGACTGCTCTCCACCTCCACCCGCGTCCTGGCCGAGCGCTGCGTCGACGGCATCACCGCCGACGCCGACCGGATGCGCGGCTACGCCGAGAGCTCACCCTCGGTCGTGACCCCGCTCAACCGGATCATCGGCTACGAGGAGGCCGCGAAGATCGTCAAGCAGTCGATGGCCGACGGCACCACGATCCGCGAGACCGTCGTGGCGATGGGCTACGTCGAGCGCGGCGAGATCACCGCCGAGCAGCTCGACGAGGCGCTGGACGTCAGCCGGATGACCCGCCCCTGACGCTGCGCCTGCGCGGTAGTCCAGTGGGAAATCGTCGTGGGAGGGCGCCCATGACGACGATTTCCCACTGGACTACCCACACCTAGGACCGGCGACCTCCGTCACCGGGCTCAGTACCAGTTGTTGGCCTGCTTGAAGGACCACGCGCTGCACGGGGAGCCGTAGGAGTCCTGGATGTACTCCAGTCCCCAGCGGATCTGGGCCTCGGCGGAGGTGTAGTAGTCGGGCGGCAGGTCGTGCATCGAGGTGAGTGCCTGCGGGATGCCGTACGCCGACGAGGTCGGGTTGTCGGCGTCGACGCGCCAGTTGCTCTCGCTCACGTAGAGCGCGTCGAGGCAGGAGAACTGGTCGGCGGAGAAGCCGTACTCGGACAGCAGCGCCATGCCGATGTCGCGGGGGTCGGCCTCGGAGATCGCCTCGGTGCGGGTGACGGCGCCGCCCTGGTCCTGGTCGAGCGCGGCTTCCTTGGTGGCGTCCGTGCGGTCGCGGCTGTCGGAGCGCGAGACGATCGTCGCGCGGTCCTCGAGCTCGGCCTTGCTCAGCGGCTCGACGTCCGACTGCCCGAGCGAGGCGCCCAGCTGGCTGCTCGAGGCAACCGTGCTGGTCGTGACGCCGTTGGCCACCGCGACACCGGTGGCGGCCACGGCAGCGGTCGACAACAGGGCGGCGTTGCGCACGACCATCCGCGGTGCCCGGTGCGCGATCGTGCTCGAGCGGGACTTGCGGTGTTGGGGGACGTACTTCTGACGTGACTGGTTCGCAAGGGGCATGGAGGAGGGGTTCGGGGGTAGGCGACACGGTCGGGATCACCACGAACCGGGGGTGCCCGAAACACCCTAGGTAACGAAACGATCACGGGCCACCTTGCAGGAGGAAGGGAGGTGATGCAAACCGAACACGGGAAATACCGCGCGATCCTCGCCACACGGCGTCACATCCGGCCACATCAGCACCAGAAATCACACCAGCCCCCGAGGCTCCGTCAAGACGGGTCGGGGGCCGGTGTCCCGGGGGATCAGAGGGTCACGTTCTCCAGCATCTCGGTGACCAGGGCGGCGATCGGCGAGCGCTCGCTGCGGGTGAGCGTGACGTGCGCGAACAACGGGTGGCCCTTGAGCCGCTCCACCACCGCCACCACGCCGTCGTGGCGACCGACCCGGAGGTTGTCGCGCTGGGCGACGTCGTGGGTCAGCACGACCTTGGAGTTGGCCCCGATCCGCGACAGCACCGTCAACAGCACGTTGCGCTCCAGCGACTGCGCCTCGTCGACGATCACGAACGAGTCGTGGAGCGAGCGACCACGGATGTGGGTCAGTGGCATCACCTCGAGCATGCCCCGGTCGAGCACCTCCTCGATCACCTCACGGGAGGTGACGGCGCTGAGGGTGTCGAAGACCGCCTGGCCCCACGGGTTCATCTTCTCGGCCTCCGAGCCCGGCAGGTAGCCGAGCTCCTGACCGCCGACCGCGAACAGCGGTCGGAAGACGACGACCTTCTGGTGCTGACGGCGCTCCATCACGGCCTCGAGCCCGGCGCACAGCGCGAGCGCCGACTTGCCGGTGCCGGCCCGGCCACCGAGTGAGACGATGCCGACCTCGGGGTCGAGCAGCATCTCCAGCGCGATCCGCTGCTCGGCGGACCTGCCGTGGATGCCGAACACCTCACGGTCGCCGCGCACCAGGTGGACCTGCTTGTCGGGACCGACCCGCCCCAGCGCCGTACCCCGGTCGGAGAGCAGGACCAGCCCCGAGTGGCAGGGCAGGTCGCGCACCGCCTCGAGCTCGAGGGTGCCGTCGGCGTAGAGCTCGTCGACGTCGTCGGCCGTCACGTCGAGCTCCGACATCCCGGTGTAGCCGGTGTCGGAGTCGCTGATCGACTCCGCGCGGTACTCCTCGGCAGCCAGGCCGACGGCCGACGCCTTGATCCGCATCGGCAGGTCCTTGGAGACCAAGGTGACGTCGTGGCCCTCGTTGGCCAGGTTGTAGGCGACGGCCAGGATCCGGGTGTCGTTGTCGCCGAGCCGGAATCCCGAGGGCAGCGACCCCGCGTCGGTGTGGTTGAGCTCGACCCGGACCGTGCCGCCCTCCTCCCCGATCGGGACCGCCTCGTCGAGCCGACCGTGGCTGACGCGGAGCTCGTCGAGGAAACGCAGGGCGGATCGGGCGAAGTAGCCCAGTTCGGGGTGGTGCCGCTTGGCCTCCAGCTCCGTGATCACCACGACCGGCAGCACGACCTCGTGCTCGTGGAACCGGCGCAACGCGGTCGGGTCCGCCAGGAGCACGCTGGTGTCCAGCACGAACGTGCGACCGGTGGGTGTGTCGACCTGCTGGGTGCGGGACTTGCTGGAGGCGGGCGCCTTGGTCTTGCTGGCCGTGTTCGGCACGATGTCACCCCTCACGGACCGGCGCGCGCACTCCTCGCCCGGTCCACGTTATGCGTAGTTGGACCGGGACGAGCAGGGTGGACCGGAGTGCCGGCCCCCGTGCGCGAAGCGGGGCTGCCGCTTCGTGCGACGGACGTGAATTCTCACGAACTTGCCTCCCAGTACGGAGAGCTTCCCCACTCGCCGTTGGTTGTGAAAGTACGCCCGAGATCGGCTGTGACCGGGCAGACACGCCCGAACGCAGGGTGACCGCTACCCGGTCAGGAGCCGAAGCGACGCTCGCGCTGGGCGTAGGCGCGGATCGCGCGGAGGAAGTCCACGCGCCGGAAATCGGGCCAGAAGGCCTCGCAGAAGTAGAACTCCGACTTGGCGCTCTGCCAGAGCAGGAACCCGCCGAGCCGCTGCTCGCCCGAGGTGCGGATCACCAGATCCGGGTCGGGCTGTCCCTTGGTGTAGAGGTGGTCGGCGATGTGCTCGACGTCGATGACCTGCGCCAGCTCCTCGATGCTGGTGCCCATCGAGGCCTGCTCGGTCAGCAGCGACCGGACCGCGTCGGCGATCTCGCGGCGGCCGCCGTAGCCCACCGCGATGTTGACGAGCATCCCGTCCACGTCGCGGGTCTCGTCCTCCGCCTGCTTGAGCCGGGCCGCCGTGGCGGCGGGGAGCAGGTCGAGGGCGCCCACCGGGTGGAGCCGCCAACGCTGCTGCTGGGACAGGCTCGCCACCGCCTCCTCGATGATCTCGAGCAACGGTTCGAGCTCGACGGGGGTGCGGTTGAGGTTGTCGGTGGAGAGCAGCCACAGCGTGACCAGCTCGACGCCGACCTCCTCGCACCAGTCGAGCAGCGGCTCGATGTTGGCCGCGCCGGCGCGGTGGCCGTGGGCGGTGTCGCGTCCGACCGCCTTGGCCCAGCGCCGGTTGCCGTCCAGCATCACGCCGACGTGCTTGGGGAGCTGGTCGGCGTCCAACGTCCGCAGCATCCGCGCCTCGTAGGCGGGGTACAGGGCACGTCGTACGGCGTCCTTGGCCCGCCTCATCGTCGACACGCTCCGATGGTAAACCTGTTGCCGGTCCGTGACGTCCGTCGCGAAGCGCGCCACGGCCACCGGTGCTCCCGTACCTTGGGCGACATGAGCGATTCGGTGAGGCACGGTCTGGACCATCTCGCCGACAACCTCGCCGACATGCGGGCCGACATCAAGCCGAGGCTGCGCGGGTGGCTCCACCTCGGCACCGTCCCGCTCGCGCTGGCCGCCGGGATCGTGCTGATCGCGCTCTCTCCTACGGCGGACACCCGCATCGGCTCGTCGGTGTTCGTCGGCTCGGCGCTCATCCTCTTCTCGTGCTCGGCGATCTACCACCGCGGCACCTGGTCGTTCCGGACGTGGAACGTGCTGCGCCGGCTCGACCACTCCAACATCTTCATCCTCATCGCCGGGTCCTACACGCCCTTCACCCTGATCTTCCTCGAGGGCACCGCCCAGACCGTGCTGCTGACGACCGTGTGGTCGGGGGCGCTGCTGGGCGTGGTGTTCCGTGTGTTCTGGACCGACGCGCCCCGCTGGCTCTACACCCCGATCTACATCGCCCTCGGCTGGGCCGCGGTGTTCTTCATCCCGCAGTTCGCCGACGGTCTCTCACGCACCGGAGCGGGCTTCGGCGTCGCGGCACTGATCATGGTCGCGGTCGGCGGCATCCTCTACACGCTCGGCGGCGTCGTCTACGGCTTCCAGCGGCCCGACCCGTGGCCGACCTGGTTCGGTTTCCACGAGGTCTTCCACACGCTGACGATCCTGGCGTTCGTCAGCCACTACGTCGGCGTCTCGCTCGCGACGTACGCGCTCAGGTGACCGCGCACACGAAGATCGCCAGCGAGCCGACCACGGTGGCCACCAGCCACCAGGCGCCCCAGCGTCGGCCCTGGTAGAGCCACTCGCTGAGCCAGTAGAGGGCAGCCACCACGGCCACGGCCGCCGTCACGTGCACGAGCGTTGCCAGTGCCACCCCGGCGATGGCACCGGCCCGCCAGTAGTACAGCCACACCGGCGACAGGCCCAGCGGGATGACGACCGCACCGGCGCCACCGTGGAGCAGCTCCCACCACCACCGGCCCTCCGGCATCCACGGCAGGTCGCCCATCCAGAACCATCCCTCGACCCTCGTGGGCACGGTGTCCGCGAGGTCGAAGCTGGCGCACACTCCGAGGTAGACGACGACCAGGACGGTTCCGGCCAGGACCAGCGAGTAGTAGAGGCGCTTCCACCACGGCCACTCCACGCGGGCGTTCCGCACGAGGGACGCGATGACCACGGCCGCCCACACCACCCATCGCCGCACCCTGCCGACGTCGGTGTCTCGCATGGCGTCGCGAAAGATGGTGTCCGCGTCGACGCGGTCGACGTGGGTCCGGTCGGGGTCGCTCTGGTCGCTCAGCTGATAGGTGATGACCTGCGGATCGTCCAGGACCAGCCCGTCGTGGATGAGCGCCGCCGGCAGGTGCTGCCCCGACTTCGGCACCAGCCAGGTGAACCACGACGGCACCGACGTGAAGTCGGTGGTGAAGTCCACACCGGGAGCCGGCACCGTGACCGTGAAGGTCTCCGTGCCCAGCTCGGCTCGATAGCCGATCGGCTCGAGGAGCACGAACTCCTCGACGTCGCGCATCTTCCACCACCGCTTGCGCGTGCGGGTCACCCGTTCGAGCTTGATCACCGGCGGATCGGGGACGAAGTTGCTCGGGGTCGTGTCGGTGACCAGGCCCGTGAGCTGCTCCATGGAACTCAGCGTGGCACGTGGCAACCGCGGTTCACAGGAGCTGCGGGTCGGTCACCGGTCGCTCGCACACGAAACCCCGGCAGACGTACGCCGCCGGGCGGCCGTCGACGGCGGTGCGCCCGACCAGGAGCGGGATGTCGTCGCTGGGTCCGTCTGCCACCACCACGACCGCGCCGAGTCGCCGGCGGGCAGCCGATGCCAGTGCGTCCCGCTCCGGCCCGGCCGGCCCGACGACCGCGATCTCCTCGGGCCCGTCGAGCATCGGGACCGCCGCGGCCAGCGACCAGCCGGCGAATCGCGGCACCCGCTGGGCGATCGCGGCGACCGTCGACAGGGCGGCCTCGGCGGCGTCGCGGTGCCGGCCCGAGCCGGTGAGCGCGGCGTAGATGGAGAGGGCGTGGACCATCGACGACAACCCGCTCGGCGACGCGTTGTCGGAGGGGTCGCGGGGCCGGGCGACGAGCTGTTCGGCGTCGTCCGCGGTGTCGTGGAACCCGCCGTCGCCGTCGCCGAAGTGGTCGAGCGCGAGGTCGAGGAGCTCGCCGGCACGCTCCAGCCACACCGGGTCGCCGGTGGCCTGCAGCAGGTCGAGGTAGCCGGCCGCGACGCAGCCGTGGTCCTCCAGGACGCCGGCCGGGGTGCCGACGACACCGTCGCGGGAGACCCGGCGGAGCCGGCCGTCGACGAGGTGGAGGCGGTTCAGGAGCTCGCCGGCCGCGACCGCTGCCTCGACGTACTGCGGCCGGTCGAGCCGGGTGCCGGCCACGCACAGACCGCTGATCGCGAGACCGTTCCAGGCCGCGACCACCTTGTCGTCGCGGGCGGGGCGCTCGCGCTGGGCACGGGCCTCCCGCAACCGTCGCCGGCAGTCGGACCAGCGCTCGACGTCGTCGGGGTCCTCCAGCAGCTGGAGGACCGACGAGCCGTGCTCGAAGGTGCCGGCCTCGGTCACCGACAGCAGCCGCGCGGCCCAGGGGCCGTCATCGGGACCGAGCACGTCGGTCAGCTGCTGCGGGGTCCAGACGTAGAAGGTGCCCTCGGCACCCTCGGAGTCGGCGTCGATCGCCGAGGCGAAGCCGCCCTCGTCGGTGCGCAGCTCGTCGAGCAGGAAGCCGGCGATGCCCTCGGCCGCCCGGACCCCGACCTCGTGCTGCTCCACGGTGGCCCACTCGGCGTAGACCCGCAGCAGCAGCGCGTTGTCGTAGAGCATCTTCTCGAAGTGCGGCACGACCCAGTCGGCGTCGACGCTGTAGCGGGCGAAGCCGCCGGCGAGCTGGTCGTGGAGCCCACCGCGGGCCATCGCCTCCAGCGTCCCGGCCGCCATCGCGCGCGCCGGGTCCGACCCCTCGCGCAGCAGGAAGGCGAGCACCATCGACGGCGGGAACTTGGGAGCGCCGCCGAAGCCGCCGCGGTCGGCGTCGTACTCCTTCTCGAGCGTGGTCACGGCCGCCGAGACCACGGCGGCGTCGACCGGCGCGGCCGCGGCGACGAGCGGCTGGCGCAGGTGGTCACGGAGCTGTGCCGCGACCTTTGCGATGTCGTCGGAGCGGTTCTGCCAGGCGTCGGTGATCGCCTCCAGCACCTGCCCGAAGCTCGGCTGGCCGTGGCGCGGCCGGTCGGGGAAGTAGGTCCCCGCGAAGAACGGGTTGCCGTCGTGGTCGAGGACGCAGGTCATCGGCCAGCCGCCGTGGCCGGTCATCGCGGTGGTCGCGTTCATGTAGACCGCGTCGACGTCCGGCCGCTCCTCGCGGTCCACCTTGACGCTGACGAAGTGCTCGTTGAGGTAGGCCGCGGTCGCGTCGTCCTCGAAGGACTCGTGGGCCATCACGTGGCACCAGTGGCACGCGGCGTACCCGACGCTCAGCAGCACCGGGACGTGACGGCGCCGTGCTTCGTCGAACGCGTCGGTCCCCCACTCCCACCAGTCGACGGGGTTGTCCTTGTGCTGCAACAGGTACGGCGACGTCGCGTTCGCCAGGCGGTTCGGCATCAGCACCTCCGTCCCCGACCCTAGTGAGGGTGCGGGAAGCGGCCGTCGCCCGGGAGGCCGGTCAGGGCGTGAGCCGGTCCATCACGAACGTGCCCTCCCGGCGGTAGGGCTCCCCCAGCACGGCTCCGGAGTGGGAAGCCAGGCCGTGGGACAGGGCGAGGGCGGTGAAGAACGCCTGCTGGCCCTCGCGGCCCAGCGTCTCGAGGTCGTCGTCGTCCCACGCCGGGATGACCTGGCGCAGGATCTCCGGGGTGGTGTGGGCGAGCCAGTGCTCCGCACTGAACGAGTTCTGCGACGACAGCTCCGCCAGCGCACGCAGCTTGAGCGGCAGGGTCTCGCCCATCTCGACGACGCAGTTCGGGGTCTCCGGGGTCATGTAGTACATGGCCGGGACCGGGTGCGGGTCGTGGCCGCCGCACTCCTCGATCCGCCAGTCGCGCCCGGCCACGGCCAGCGCCTCGGCGTAGAGGATCGCGATCACCCGACGGTCCGGGTCGAGGTCGTGCTGCGCGTGCTCGGGGTCCTGCATGATCATCACGTCCGGCTTCACGCGGCGGACCAGCTCGACGACCGCGCGCTTGTGCGCCCCGTGGAACTCGACGTCCCCGGTCGGTACGTCGAGGAACTCGACCTCCTCGACACCGAGGATGGCCGCCGCGCGACGGACCTGGGGCTTGCTCTCCTCGCGACACATCAGCACCGCGGCACTGACCGTGTCGCCGGCAGCCAGCGCCCGGGCGATGGCTCCTCCGCACTCGACGATCTCCAGGCCGAAACTGGCCATCATCAGGACGTGGCTCATTGAGTGCTCCCTCTCGTGGCGGCCGGTCGGCGTACCGTGCGATGCTTGATCACCCACGCTATCAGTGATTCATCACAAGTGGCCCGAGAGGAGCACGAGGCAGCGTGACCCACACCGACGACGCGTACGAGCAGCTCAAGCGCGCGATCCTGGTGTGCGAGCTGGCGCCCGGGCAGGAGCTGCGGGAGCTGGGGCTCGTGGAGACCACGGGGCTCAGCCGCGGCGCGGTCCGGGGCGCCCTGGGCCGACTCGTCACCGACGGCCTGGTCGACCTCCGCCCCCGCAAGGGATACCGGGTCACCTCGCTCGACCTGGCCGACGTGCGCGAGGTCTTCGAGATGAGACGGCTGCTGGAGCCCTACGCCGTCGAGCTCGCCGCCCAGCGGGCCCCGCGTGAGGCGGTGCAGGCACTGCACGAGCTCGCCCACTCCCGCTACGACCACGCCGACCCCGCCAGCTACGAGCAGTACATCGTCGACAACCGCGAGTTCCACGTCCAGATCGCCGAAGCCGCCGGCAACCGCCGGCTCGCGCACGCGCTGCGGACCCTGCTCGAGGACATGCAGCGGCTGTTCTTCCTCAGCCTCGTGGCGCGCGACCCTGGCGCGGACCACACCCACGAGCACCACGACATGTACGACGCGATCCTGGTCGGCGACGCCGCACGGGCGCGGGCGCTGTGCGAGGCGCAGATCGAAGCCGCCCGCGAGCGCGTGATCGAGGCGCTGCTCGGCCCGCGCACCTGACCCTTGCCGCCGAGGACCGGGCGTCGTACTGTGATGCATCACTGAGTCATCACAGAGAGGGCAGTCCGCCCATGGCCGGCAGCGCGCACGACCACCACGCCCCCCAGCACGACCACCAGCACGACCACCAGCACGACCATGACCACGCACACGGCTGGTGGGCCCGGGTGAAGCACGTGGTGGTGCCGCACTCCCACGACGCCAACGACGCCATCCAGTCCGCCGAGGAGGCCAGCGGGCACGGCATCCGGGCGGCCTGGATCGGGTTGGCCGGAATGATGGCCACCGCCCTGGCCCAGGTCGTGATCGTCGCGATCTCCGGCTCGATCGCGTTGCTCGCCGACACCGTCCACAACCTCGGCCACGCCGCGACCACGATCCCGCTGATCATCGCCTTCCGACTCGGCCGTCGACCCGCGAACGGGCGCTACAGCTACGGCTACCGGCGAGCCGAGGACCTGGTCGGCCTCTTCATCGGGCTGATCGTCGCCGCGACCGCCGCGATCATCATCTGGGAGTCGGTCGATGCGCTGCTCAACCCGCGCGAGGTCACCCACCTGGGCTGGGTCCTGGCCGCGGGCGTGGTGGGATTCCTCGGCAACGAGATCGTGGCGGTCTACCGGATCCGCGCTGGCAAGCGGATCGGCTCGGCCGCGCTCATCGCGGAGGGCCAGCACGCGCGCGCCGACGGGCTCACGTCGATCGCCGTGGTGGTCGGCGTGGTCGGCGTGTGGCTGGGCTTCGAGCGCGCTGACGCGATCATCGGCTTCCTGATCGGCCTGGCCATCCTGTGGATCCTGGTCAGCTCGATGCGGACGGTCGGGAGGCGACTGATGGACGGCGTCGACGACGACGTGGTCGAGCGCCTCACCGCGGCTGCCGCCGCCACGGACGGCGTGCTCGGCGTCGACCGGGTCCGTGCCCGCTGGTCAGGCCACCGCCTGGAGGGCGACGCGAGCATCCGGGTCCCGCACGACCTCGACGTGCTCGCCGCTCACCAGATCGCCGACGAGGTCGAGCACGCGATGCTTCACGCCGTCCCGCACGTGGAAGCGATGGTCGTCCACCTCCATCCCGCTGAGGCGGCCGATGACGAGCTCCACGAGCTCTCGGGCCACCACGTGAGCGCGGAGGCGCGCCAGCGCTACCTCGAACGTCAGGAGGCGAACCGGGGGTGACCGGTTCGGTGGACCGGGTCAGGCGAGCTGGTAGCCCGCCTCCTCCACCGCGGCCTTCACCGCGGCGTCGTCGACGGGCTCCGCGCTGGTCACGGTCACCGCTCCGGTCTCGAGCACCACGGACACGTCCTCGACGCCCGACACCTCCTGGATCTCCTCGGTCACGGACGCAACGCAGTGGCCGCACGTCATACCGGTCACGGTGTAGGTCTGGGTCTGGGACATGCGATCTCCTTGTGGGGGTTGACGAGTGGGCGGCGTACTCGCGCCTCGATGACCAAGAGCCTAATACCCCCATTGGGTATCAAACAAGTCACGTTCTCGCTGCTGCCCCTTCCTTCTTCCGTCGACTCGCCCTACTGTGACCCACACGTCGGTCCATACCCCTGGGAGGTACCTCGTGCAGTTCCGTGGACGAAAGCTCGCGACGGCTTCGGTCGCCACGCTCGCCCTGATCCTGAGTGCGTGCGGAGGGGGCGGCGGAACCACCCCGACCCAGCCGGGTGCCAGTCAGGAGACGGCGGACAGCGTCACCATCGCCATCGCCTCCGACGAGGGCACGCTGACCCCGTTCACGAACCAGACGGGCTACCCGGGCAACAACCTGGTCAAGCTGATCTTCGACACCCTCGCGGTGGTGCAGGGCGACGACGTCGTGGGGTTGCTGGCCGAGGAGATCCAGAGCGAGGACAACCAGACCTACACCCTTCCGGTGCGCGACGGTGTGACCTGGCACGACGGCGAGGAGCTCACGGCCGACGACGTCGTGTTCAGCGTGGAGTTCTACCGGGACCACGCCGAGGGTGACTCCGCGGTCGACGTCAGCATGATCGAGGACGTCTCCGCGGACGGGAGCACCGTCACGATGGTGCTCGACCAGCCCGACCCCGAGTTCCCGCGCATGGTCCTCGCCGACATGGCGATCCTCCCCGAGCACCTCTGGGCAGACGTGACCAAGGTCAGCGAGGCCGGCATCGACCTGGCCGTCGGATCCGGCCCCTACGTCCTCGACAACTACGACAACGCCCGCGGCTACACGTTGACCGCGAACCCCGACTACGCCATCGGCGAGGTCAAGGTCGACACGATCGAGGTGGCGATCATCCCCGAGGAGTCGACCCAGTTCGCCGCGCTGCGCACCGGGGAGATCGACCTCTCGACCCGGATCGTGCCTCCGCAGCAGCTCGACCAGCTGCAGTCCCAGCCGAACATCGGCATCGTGGAGGGCACGGAGTACGCCTCGACCCTGCTCCTCTTCAACAACGGCCGCCCGCCGTTCGACGACGCGGCCGTTCGCCGCGCCATCACCCAGGCGATCGACACGCAGGACCTCGTCGACACGGCCCTGCTCGGTTCCGGGACGCCCGGCAACCCGGGCTTCATCCACCCGTCCTCGCCGATGGCGGCCGGTGACACCGGTTCGCCGTACGACGTGGACGCGGCCAACGCGGCCCTCGACGAGCTCGGGGCCGAGCCCGGCGCCAACGGCACCCGGGTCCTCGACGGGGAGCCGATGTCCTACGACCTGCTGGTGCAGAGCACCTCGACCGACCGGCTCCGCTCCGCCGAGCTGATCCGCGAGATGCTGTCGAAGGTCGGCATCGAGGTGAAGATCTCCTCGATGGAGTCCGACTCCCTCGACGCCAAGGTGTGGCCCGACTACGACGTCGCCCAGGGCCGCAACTTCGACATGTCGATGTGGGGGTGGTCCGCACCGGTGATGCTGTCCAGCGGACTGATCGCCCAGCTGCTCTACTCCGAGCCGGCCGACGGCCCGCTCAACGTGGTCGGCTTCTCCGATGCCGACACCGACGCGGCGCTCGACGCCCTGACCTCCGAGGAGACCATCGACGGCCGGATCGCCGCCGCCGGAGACCTGCAGTCCCGGATCGCCGAGCAGGCACCGTGGGTCACGTTGTACTACCGAAACGGTGCGTACGCGTTCCGTAGTGACACCTACAGCGGGTGGACGTGGCAGGACGGCAAGTCCGCCCTGCACGGCTTCTCGTTCGTCGACTACGACCTGTGAGTGCCATCCAGACGTCCGCGCCTGTCGCCACCCCCGCGGCCAGGCGCGGACGTCTGACCTATCTCGGCGGTCGCATCCTGGAGTACCTGGGCGTGCTCTTCGTGGCGCTGACGTTGAACTTCCTGCTCCCCCGGGCCCTGCCTGGCGGACCGCTGAAGCTGTTCGGCAGCCCGGAGTCACTGGCCCGACTCACTGCGGAGGAACGTGCCCAGATCGCCACCGAGTACGGCTTCGGCGACCCGATCCACCTGCAGTTCCTCGACTACCTCAAGAGCGTGGTCACCCTCGACCTGGGCACGTCCCTCTCCGACGGCCGCGAAGTCACCGCGGCCATCGCCGACGCGCTCCCGTGGACGTTGCTCCTGGTCGGGACCAGCATCGTGGCCACCACGCTCATCGGCATCACCCTCGGCGTCATCGGCGGGATGCGCCGCCGGGAAGGCAAGGGAGCCTTCACCCTCATCGGCGCGATCGTGGTCGACTCGATCCCGCAGTTCTGGCTCGCCATGCTGCTGATCGTGTGGTTCGGCGTGAAGTGGCAGATCGCGCCGACCTTCGGGGCCACCGGGCCGGACGGCACCACCGTCTCGGGCCTGGCCCAGCACCTCGTGCTGCCGGTGGCCACCCTGACCGTCACGGGCATCGGCTACATCTTCATGTACACCCGGTCCTCGATGCTCAGTGTCCTCACCAGCGAGCCGGTCCAGCACGCACACGCCCGCGGCATCCCGCGCGGCCGGTTGGTACGCCGCCACGTGCTCCGCCCGGCGCTGCTGCCGGTCCACACCCTGATCATGCTCGACATCGGCTTCCTGGCGGCCGGCGCGATCGTGGTCGAGACCGTCTTCGCCTACCCCGGCCTGGGCCGGCTCACGTTCGGCGCCATCGCCGCCCGCGACTACCCCCTGATGCAAGGAACCTTCCTCGTCCTCACCCTGATGGTGGTGCTGATGAACCTGCTCGCCGACCTCACCTACCCGCTGCTCGACCCGCGGGCACGGACCGGGGCCCACCAGTGAGCGCGGCCGCCACCTCACCACCGGTCGAGGCCCGCAACCGCCGCCGCGACCTGCTGGGCCGTCAGGGCCGGGTCGGCGCCGTCCTGCTCTCGCTGATCGTCGGCACCGCGGCGTACGGGTTCTTCGTCCTCCCCGACGATGCCGGCAGGGCACGGGTCGGACTGCCCTACGAGAGGCCGTCCGGCGCGAACCCGCTCGGCACCGACGACCTCGGCCGCGACCTGCTGGACCAGCTCCTGGTCGGGGCCGGCACCTCCCTGACGCTGGCGTTCATCGTCGCTGCCGTCACCACCGTGCTCGCGGCCATCATCGGCGGCCTGGCCGGCATCGGACCGCGCTGGCTCTCGGGCATCATCATGCGCGGCATCGACGTGATGCTGGTGCTGCCGGAGCTGGTGCTGTTCATCCTCGCGGCCACGTTCCTGGGGCAGAGCTTCGGCATCAGGGCCGCGATCCTCGCTGTCATCCTGTGGCCGGTGCCCGCGCGGGTGCTGCGGGCCGCCGTGCTCACGACCTGGTCGCGGGCCCACGTCGAGGCCGCTCGCGCCATGGGTGCCGGACAGGCGTGGCTGCTGGCCAGGCATGCCTCCTACCTGCTGGGTCCACTGCTCGTCCCGGTCTTCGTGCGGACCGCGATGCGCGTGATCATCTACGACGCCACCTTGTCCTTCCTCGGACTGGGTGACCCGACCGTGCCCAGCTGGGGCACCACGTTGTACTGGGTCCAGGTCAACGGCGTCTTCCTCTCCGACGCGTGGCTGTGGTGGGCCGGACCGCCCGGTGTGGCCATCACGCTGACGGTCGTCTCGCTCGCCCTGATCGGCACCTCCATCGAGGACCGTCTCAACCCGAACCTGCAGGAGTCGCGATGACGTTGTCGGTCCAGGACGTCACCGTCAGCTACGGCGGGAAGCTCGCCGTCGACCACGTCGACCTCGAGGTCGCCGACGGTGAGGTCGTCGCCGTTGTCGGGGAGAGCGGCTGCGGCAAGACCAGCCTCGCCCGCGCCCTGCTCGGCCTGTTGCCCAGCAACGCCGAGGTCAGTGGCCGCGGTGTGCTCCGCAGCGATCGCCACCCCGACCTCGACCTCGGCGCGCTCACCGACTGGCGCGGCATCCGTGGCCGCCGCATCGGGATCGTCCCCCAGGGCGCGATGTCGGGACTCAGCCCGATCCACCGCATCGAGACCCAGCTCCGCGAGATGCTCACCCTCCACGGGGGCAGCTCCGACCCCACCGACCTGCTCGAGCGCGTCGGCCTGAGCGCCGGTGAGCTCCGCAGCTATGCCCACCAGCTCTCGGGCGGCCAGCGGCAGCGCGTGGCGATCGCGCTCACGCTCGCCGGCGACCCCGACCTCCTGATCGCCGACGAGCCCACGACCGGGCTCGATGCCGTGGTGCAGGGCACGATCCTGAAGCTGATCTCCTCGCTCGGCATCAGCACCCTCATCGTGTCGCACGACCTGACCGGCCTGCTGCCGTACGCCGACCGGATCGCGGTCATGTACGCCGGTCGACTGGCCGAGGTGGTGCCGGTCGCGGCGTTGCAGCACGGTCGCCACCACCCCTACACCGCTGGTCTGCTCGCCGCCACGCCGTCGACGGACCGGACGATCACCTGGGCCAGCATCCCGGGCGCGGCCCCCGCGATCGGGGACCTCCCCGACGGCTGCCGATTCGCGCCGCGGTGCCCGATCGCCGTCGACGAGTGCCACACCGTGCGACCCCCGCTCCGGGTGCTCGGGGACAGCGAGGTGGCGTGTCACCGGATGGACGTCGCCAGCAACGCCACCTACCCCGCCGTCCCCCGGGCCACCAGCGAGTGCGGCACGCCGGTGCTCACCATGACCGGCATCCACCACGTCTACCGGTCCCGCTCGCGCACGACGACCGCACTGGACGGCGTCGACCTCGAGGTCTGCCGCGGCGAGATCATCGGCCTGGTCGGCGAGAGCGGGTCGGGCAAGTCGACCCTGGCCCGGATCGCGCTCGGGCTGATCCGCCCCACCCAGGGGCGGGTGCACCTCGGTGACGACGAGGTCACCAGCGCCCGGAGCCGACGGCTGCGGGGCCTGCAGCGCCGGGTCGGTTTCGTCCACCAGGACCCCTACGACTCCCTGCACCCCGGGATGAAGGTGTGGAGCCTGATCGCCGAACCGCTCGTGATCTCGCGGGTGCCGCGCGGCGATCGCGACGCGAAGGTGCGCGCCGCGTTGGCCTCCGCTGGGTTGCCCGAGTCGTTGCTGGACCGGTTCCCGGGACAGCTGTCGGGTGGCCAACGCCAGCGGGTCTCCATCGCCCGGGCCCTGGTCAACGACCCGGAGCTCCTGGTGGCCGACGAGGCCTCCTCGATGCTCGACGTGTCCACCCGCGGTGGGATCGCCACCACGCTCCGGTCGGTGGCGACCGAGCGCGGACTCGCCGTCGTGTTCGTCACCCACGACATGGGCGAGGCGATCCAGTCGTGCGACCGGATCGTCGTACTGCGCCACGGCCGGATCGTCGATACCGGCGACTGCGCCCAGATCAGCACCAGCCCCGAGCACGAGTACACCGCGCAGCTCCTCGCGGCGTCCCACCACTGAGGATCAAGGAGCACCATGCTTCCCATCGCACGCACCGAGCACCCCGGCGACGTGGCCGGCCTCTGGGACCGTCTCGCCGACGTCGGCGACCGGTTCGCCCTCCAACCCGACCTGTCGGGCGCCGACGACTGGATCGCGTGCGAGAGGTTGCACGATCCTCACTCCGACGAGCTCGCCGCGGTGCTGGAGGCCGAGCGCGTGGCCAGCGGGCAGGTGTCCGACCATGCGACCGCGCTGACCGTGATGGCGGTCTACGCGGGGACCGTCACCTCGGCGGCGATGCTGGCGTGGGCGCTGGAGGACGTCGTCATCGACATGCGTGCGTCGAATGTCGCGGTGCGACTCAGCGACCACCACGGGTTCGAGGGGTACGGGCTGCGCGAGCCCACGGTCGTGGCCGGGGGCTCCGTCGACTTGTTGGTCGAGCAGGTCGTCCACGGACACCTGGTGCCACTCGTCGAGGCCATGCAGGAGCGGACGCGCGCCGGTCGGCGGCAGCTGATGGGCGGCGCCGCCCACGGGTGCGCCGCGGCCTTCTGCCTGGCGAGCAGGATGGGCCACGACGTCGACCTCCTCGAGGAGCGCTACCACCGGTTCCTCGCCGCGACCGATATCGGCTTCGAGAAGCTGGGGCGAGTCATCCGACTCAGCGAGGACGGCCGCGACGGGCTCTTCTACCTGCGCAACACCTGCTGTCTCTACTACACCTCGGCAGAGCAGTCGAAGTGCTCGAGCTGCTGCCTGGACCCGGTCGCGGACCGTATCGCGAACTACCGGACCGTCCTGCGTGAGGGCCAACGGCCCCACTGAGCGGGTCGCCCCTCAGCCGAGCCAGACGTGGCGCAGCTCGTCGACCAGGTCGTCGGACTGCCGCAGGCCGGCGCGCGCGGCGTCGGCGCGCTTCTCGGGGTCGAGCAGGTTCTTGCCGAAGTCGACGAGCGCCTGCGGGTCGGGGGCGACGACCGACCACTCCTGCGGCCCGACCTGCTCGAGCTGGCTGCGGATCGAGGTCTTCTTGGAGAGCGAGCGCGGCAGCGGGGCCAGCACGACGACCCGGTCGGCGCCGGCGGCGAGGTCGACGTTGGCGGCCGAGCGCATGCCGCCGTCGACGTAGTGGCGACCGTTGATCGCCACCGGCGGCCACACGGTCGGGACAGCACAGCTCGCCGCGACCGCGGTCACCAGGTCGACACCGGAGCTGCGATCGAAGACCGTGAACGTGCCGGTCTCGGTCTCGACTGCCGTGATCAGCAGCTCGCGGTCGGTGGGCCAGTCGTTGACGGGGACCCGGGAGCGGATCACGGACTCGCGGTCGACCGAGCCCGGCGCGTGGGCCTTCATGGCCACGGCGCCGACCCGGCGCAGCTTGTCGCGGCCACTGCCGGGCAGCGCGTACGGCGGCACCAGCTTGAGCAGGGCCACCCGGGAGAGCCGGCCTCCGATCTCCGCGTCGGCCGGCTCGAGCTGCTCGGCGTACAGGTCCTCGAGCGGGAGGCCCGACGCCAGCTGCGAGCCGACCACCGAACCGGCGGACGTCCCGACGATCAGGTCGGCGTCGGTCAGGTCGACCCCGGCGCGGGCGAGCCCGGTCAGGATGCCGAGCTCCCAGGCGATGCCGGTGATGCCACCGCCGCCGAGGACCAGTGCTGTGCGAGTCACGGGGCGGGTCATGGGCTCCAACCTAGGCGAGCGACAGGAACAGCTTCTCCATCTTCTTCACGTCGACGCTGTCCACCCCGTCGCCGGAGATCAGGCACTGCTGGAGGCCGCTGGCGACGATGGCGAACCCCGCCTTGTCGAGCGCGCTGGAGACCGCAGCCAGCTGGGTGACCACGTCCTCGCACTCACGCCCCTCCTCGATCAGGCGCAACACCCCGGCCAGCTGGCCCTGGGCGCGCTTGATCCGGTTGATCACCGGGATCATCTCCGTGGGATCGAGCTCCATCAGTCCTCCTGCGTGAGTGACTGGGTGAGGGCGGCGAGCGCCGCGGTGATCCGCTGCTTGGCGTCGAGCAGCGACAGAGTCGAGCGCGCCGTTGTCGGCCAGCCCCATCATCGCGTGGGGATCGAACGCCTCGACCCGCGTCGTCGAGTCGTCGAGCGAGCGCACCACGACGTTGCACGGCAGGACGGCGGCGATCGACGGGTCGATCTGGATGGCCTCGTAGGCCAGCGGCGGCCGGCAGGCGCCCAGGATCACCTGGGGCTCGATGTCGACGTCGAGCTTCTCCTTCAGCGCGGCCTTGAGGTCGATCTCGGTCAGGATCCCGAAGCCCTGGTCGGACAGGGCCTGACGAGTAGCCTCGACACCCTCGGCGTACGGCATCGCAATGGTGGCGGACAGCGTGTAGTCACCCATGTGAGCTCCTTGTCTGGTCGATAGGTCTGGTCGATCGTCTGGACGAGGTGTTCAGGATACCCGGGGGGGTGTTTTTGCATCCATCCCGGATACCCCCTACGGTATCACTCGAAGGAAGCACAGCCCGACTCGAGAGAGGACCAGCGTGATGACAGAACAGACCCGCGAGATCTCACTTGAGGAGTTCGCCTCCCGGCACCCGGACGGCCTGACCGTCGACGTGAGGGAGCGGGCGGAGTACGCCCAGGCCCACGTGCCCGGCGCCGTGCTGGTGCCCATGTCGCAGCTGACCTCACGCATGGACGAGCTCGACCGCGACCGCCCCGTGCACGTGGTGTGCGCCTCCGGCGGCCGCTCCAAGGCCATGACCGACGTGCTCGTCTCCGCCGGCTTCGACGCCGTCTCGGTCGCGGGTGGCACCCAGGGCTGGATCGACTCCGGCCGTCACGTGGAGGTGGGCCTGTGACCACGCCTCACGGACTCACCGTCCTCACGATCGAGACCGCCAGCCTGGGCGACCGCAGCTACCTGGTCCATGACGGGACCGTGGCCTTCGTGGTCGACCCGCAACGCGACATCGACCGGGTGCAGGCGCTGCTCGACGAGCACGACGTCCAGCTCACCCACGTCTTCGAGACCCACATCCACAACGACTACCTCACCGGCGGGCTCGCACTCGCCGAGGCCACCGGCGCTGCCTACCTGGTCAATGGTGACGACGACGTCTCCTTCGACCGGACGCCGATCGGCGACGGCGAGACCGTCGAGGTGGGCGACCGGATGCGCGTGACCGCGCTGGCCACCCCGGGACACACCTTCAACCACCTGTCCTACGCGTTGGCCGTGGCCGGCGACGTGGCGGAGTCGGTGGGCGTGTTCACCGGTGGCTCGCTGCTGTTCGGTGCGACCGGCCGACCCGACCTGATGGGCGACGAGCACACCGACACCCTGGTCCGGAAGCAGCACGCCTCGTCCCACCGGTTGGCCGACCTGCTGCCCGACGAGGCAGAAGTCTTCCCCACCCACGGGTTCGGATCCTTCTGCTCGGCGTCGCAGTCCGACGCCACGGAGTCCACCATCGGCCGGGAGAAGAAGACCAACCCGGTGCTGACGCAGGACGAGGAGAGCTACGTCCAGGAGCTGCTGGACGGCCTCGGCGCCTGGCCGGCGTACTACGTCCACATGGGCCCCGGCAACGCCGAGGGCCCCTCGGCCCCCGACCTCAGCCCGCCGCAGAGCGCGGACGCCGAGGAGCTGCGCGGCCGGATCGAGGCCGGCGAGTGGGTCGTCGACCTGCGCACCCGGACCGCGTTCGCCGCGGGCCACGCCCCCGGGACCCTGAACTTCGGTCTCGACGGCGGCTTCGCGACCTACCTGGGCTGGCTGATCGCCTGGGGCACTCCGGTGACCCTGCTGGGCGAGACGCCCGACGAGGTGGCCGAGGCGCAGCGCGAGCTGGTCCGCATCGGCATCGACCGCCCCGCGGCCCAGGCCACCGGCAAGCCCGGAGACTGGAGCGACCGCGAGCTCGCGTCGTTCCCCATCGCGACCTTCGCCGACCTCGCGCAGGTGCGCCACCACCGCGAGGTGGTCGTCCTCGACGTACGTCGCACCGACGAGTACGACGATGCCCGGATCGACGGCGCCGTCAACGTGCCGATCCACGAGCTGTGGGGGCGCCTCGACGAGGTCCCCGCGGGTGAAGTGTGGGTCCACTGCGCCGGCGGCTACCGAGCGGCCATCGCGGCGTCCATGCTCGATGCGACCGGGCGCACCCTGGTCGCCATCGACGACTCGTTCGACAACGCCGAGTCCGCCGGTCTCCATCTGGTCGGCCCCGAGGCGTGACCATCGTCGTGGCCCTCGTCGCGGGGGCTCTCATCGGCATCAGCCTGGGAGCCCTCGGCGGCGGAGGTTCGATCCTGGCGGTGCCGGTCCTGGTGTACGTACTCGACCAGAGCGCGGCCCAGGCCACCACCGGTTCGCTGGTGGTCGTCGGCGTGACGGCGGTGATCGGCGCGATCGCCGCACAGCGTGCAGGCTCGGTCCTGCTCGGACGCGGAGTCGCCTTCGGGCTCGTGGCCATCGGCGGTGCCGTGGCCGGCGCCAAGGCTGCTGCCCTCGTGCCCGAACCGGTGCTCCTCGCGTCGTTCGCAGCGCTGATGCTGGTCGTCGCCGTCGTGATGGTGGTGAGGCTGTTCCGCAGCCGCCGTCAGCCCGAGCAGGACCCGCAGCGAACGGCGGCCCTGGACGATCCGATCATCACCTTCAGCCCGACCTTCGCCTGCCACTGCCCCCGGGCGCTCAAGGTGGTGGTGGCCGCGACCGTGGTCGGACTGCTCACCGGGTTCCTCGGCGTGGGCGGCGGGTTCCTCGTCGTACCGGCGCTGTTGCTCGCACTCGCCCTCCCGATGCAGTACGCCGCCGGCACCTCGCTGGTCGTCATCGCCATCACCAGCGCGGCTGCGCTGGTCGCGCGCGCCGGTTCCGGGATCTCACCGGACTGGATGCTCGTGCTGGCGCTCACCGCCGCCTCGGCGGCGGGGGCGGTGCTCGGGACCCGGATCGCCGCCCACACCGACACCCGACGGTTGACGGGCGCGTTCGCGGCCCTGGTCGTCGCGGTCGCCGTGGCCACCGCCTCCCAAGCCCTTCCCGCGCTCGCCTGAACCACCCGATCACCCCGCTCCACTCCCCCGAACAGAAAGCGGTTCCGCATGTCCACGACGACCACTGGTCGCCACGTCCCTCAGCCCCACGACCCCGAGCTCGACCCCCAGCTCGACCTCGACCGCGACCTCGACTTCCGTCCCGGCCCGCTGGGTCGCCTCGGCGTGGGGGTCACCCGCCACCGCAAGCTGACCGCGATCGTGTGGCTGCTGCTGATCGTCGGCCTCGGTGCGTTCGCGCCGAAGGTCGAGGCCAACCTGTCCGGCGCCGGCTGGCAGGCCGACGGCTCCGAGTCGGTCGCTGTCCGCGAGCTGGCCCAGGAGAGCTTCGGCGGGAACGCCAGCTCGGCGATCCAGGTCGTCGTGCACAGCACCGACGGCCCGGTCACCGAAGGTGCGGGCCAGGAGGTGCTGGCCGAGGCCACCGCGCTCCTCGAGGACGAGTCACGGATCGCCGAGGTGATCGCGCCGCAACCGGGCGTGTCCCTCAGCGAGGACGGTGAGACTGCCGTCATCCTCGCGGGCGCCGGCGCGGACCCGAACGAGATGGTCCGGGTCGCCGACGACCTCAAGGGCGAGCTCGAAGCGCTCTCCGGTGACGGGGTCGAGGTGAATCCGACCGGCGCCTCGCTGCTGTGGTCGGACTTCAACGAGGCGAACCTCGACGCGATGCTGAAGTCCGAGATGATCTCGTGGCCGGTGACGCTGGCGATCCTCGTGCTGGCCTTCGGCGCCCTGGTCGCCGCCGGCCTGCCGCTGATCCTCACCCTCGCCGGGCTGGTCGCCTCGGCCGGCTCCCTGGTGCTCATCAACGAGCTGGTGCCGGTCTCGATCTGGGCGATGAACTTCGCGATGATGTTCGCGCTCGCGCTCGGCATCGACTACGCCCTGTTCCTCGTGGTGCGCTACCGGGCCTCGAGGTGGGGATCCCTCTCCTCACCGCGCCGGGCGATCGCCGAGACGATGGACACCGCCGGCAAGGCGGTGCTGCTCTCCGGCGCCACCGTGCTGATCTCGCTGTCCGCCGTCATGCTGGTGCCCTCTCCTGCCTTCAGGTCGATGGCCGGCGGCATCATGCTCGCGGTCGTCTTCGTGCTGGCCGCGACCTTGACCCTGCTCCCCCTGGTGCTCTTCAAGCTGGACCACCGGATCAACAAGTTCGCCCTCAGCTGGGTCCACACCGGTGAGCACCGCTCGAAGCGGTTCGCTGCGTGGGGTGAGCGGTTGTGGAAGCGACCGGTCGTGTTCGGCCTGGCATCCGTCATCGTGCTCCTGGTGCTCGCCGCACCGATCCTGGGGCTCAAGACCGCGATGCCGTCGATCAAGGTGCTGCCCGACGACGCCAGCGCGCGAGTCGGCTACGACCAGGTCCAGGACAGCTTCGGCGAGGGGGCTCCGGGCACCCTCCAGATCGTCACCTCGACGTCCGACGCGAAGGCCGTCACCGCGGTGCTGAACCAGGACTCAGGCATCGCCGGTGCCATGCCGGGCCAGCCCGCCGCCGACGACAGTGACCTGGTGCTGATCTCGGCGGTCCCGACCGTCGACCCGTCGGACCCCGCGCTCTCCGAGACCGTGGACCGGCTCCGGGCAGAGCTGCCCGACTCCGCCCTCGTGGGTGGTGCCGCCGTGGAGAACCTCGACCTGAAGGCCCAGCTCGACGACTCCACTCCCCTCGTGATCGGCGTGATCCTCGCCCTCGGGTTCCTGCTGCTGCTGATCGCGCTCCAGGCACCGTTGATCGCTCTGCTGGGCACGCTCGCCAGCCTGCTCTCGACCGCGGCGGCTTTCGGCGTGGCCCGGTTGGTCTTCCAGGAAGGCTGGGGCGCGGGCTTCTTCGGCTTCGAGTCCCAGGGGTTCCTGGACGCCTGGGCCCCGGTGTTCTTCTTCGCGATGATCTTCGCCATCGCGATGGACTACACGGTGTTCTTGCTGGCTTCGGCCAAGGAACACTTCGAGCGCAGTGGCGATCCGAAGGACGCCATGGTCGGCTCACTGGCCCACTCGGGTCGGGTGATCTTCGCCGCTGGCGCGGTGATGGTGGCCGTGTTCTTCACCTTCGCCCTGTCCGGCCCGCTCCCGCCCAAGGAGATGGGCATCATCCTCGGCATCGCCGTACTGCTGGACGCCTTCCTGGTCCGGCTGGTGCTGCTGCCGGTCATGCTCCGCCTCACCGGTCGCGCCGCCTGGTACGTCCCGGCGTGGCTCGAGCGGGTACTGCCCTCCGTCCGCTTCTCACACGGCTGACCTCTCAGCCCGACACCACTGAAGGAGATCCACATGTGCCGAGCAGTCCGATGCAAGACCTGTGGCCTGACCACCTGGGCCGGGTGCGGCCAGCACGTCGACCAGGTGATGGCCGGTGTGCCCCGCAGCAACCGCTGCCCCGGTCACCCGAAGCCGGAGCGCACCGGAGGCGGCTTCTTCGGCAAGCTCTTCGGGCGTAGCTGACCGACCCGTGCGCCTAGGCTCCCCCCATGCACGGACCATGGGGGGAGCGGGTGCGCGACCCGATCTTCTGGAACGACGTCGTCCAGCTGGTGAAGACGGTGGTCGCCGCCGTCATCGCCTGGGTCGTGGCCGCCAGCGTCCTCGAGCTGCCGCAACCGTTCCTGGCGCCGTGGGCAGCCCTGCTGGTCGTGCACGCGACGGTCTACCGGACGTTCTCCCGCGGCCTGCAACAGGTCGCCGGCACGGTGGCCGGCGTCCTGCTGGCCGCCCTGGTCGGCAACCTGCTCGGCCTGGACACCGTCGCGGTGGCGGTCCTCCTGACGCTCGCGCTGGCGATGGGGGCGGTGCCCTGGCTGGGGGCTGAGGTCACCACCATCGCCACCACCGCACTGATCGTGCTCACCACCGGATTCACCGACGACACCCTGCTGCTCTCCCGGCTGCTCGACACCGGCATCGGGGTGGGGGTCGGGCTGCTCGTCAACTTCGTGGTGTGGCCGCCGCTGCGCCGGCGTACGGCGATCATCGCGATGGACCGGATCGACGGCGGGATCGGCGAGCTGCTGGCCGACATCGGCGACGGCATCTCGCGAGGCCGGATCCACTCCGACGTCGAGGTGTGGGTCGAGCGCAGCCGCGACCTCGACGGCCAGATCGACCACGCCTGGGCGCTGGTGCGGCAGGCCAAGGAGAGCACGCGGATGAACCCGCGCCGCTCCGCCAGCGAGTTCCGCGACCCGCAGCAGTGGCACGGGTTGCTGCGCCGGATGGAACAGGCCGTGGCGGAGACCCGCAGCCTGGCCCGCACCCTCGGCAGGCAGCACGCCCAGCGGTCCACGTGGGACCACGCCTTCGCCGCGAGCTGGACCCGGCTGCTCACCGAAGCAGGGAACGCGGTCAAGGCCGCGGACCCGGACGCCATCGCCGTGGTCAGGACGCAGCTGGAGAGCCTGGTCGACGAGGCCCCGGCCGGATCGCTGGCCGAGAGCTGGCCGGTCCACGGCGCCCTGGTCATCAACCTGCGCAACATCCTCGACGCCATGGACGAGGTGGCCGCGATGAACCCCCTCGGTCAGCCGCCGGCGCCGCTGTCGCGGATCCGGCGCGGTCGACCCACCAGCTCGTCCACGTAGGGATCATCGGCCGCCTCCGGCGCGGGCCGGGCGCGACGCCACCCCACGTACGCCGCCACGACCGCGACCGCGAGCAGCACCGCCCAGGCCGGGACCGCTGCGGTCCACTCGCTCACGGCCTGCTGTGCCGCGAACTCCAGGTCGGTGAGGTCACCGACCCCCAGCGCGCCGGTCAGGCCGGCCGTGCCGTCGTAGCGCAGGAACACCACGCCGACGGCGATGAACAGCAGGCCGGAGACCAGCGACGTCGAGTGCACTCGCAGCCGACCGAGCGAGAGCGTGCGCCCGCGCAGCCAGCGGCGACTGCCCAGGTCGAAGCGGTCCCACACCGCCGCCAGTACCAGCAGGGGCGCCGCCATCCCGAGCGCGTAGACCGCCAGCAGGGCTCCGCCCTGCCACGGCGACTCCTGGGTGGCAGCGACCGTGAGGATCGCGCCCAGCACCGGACCCGAGCAGAACCCGGCAAGCCCGTAGACCGAGCCCAGCAGGAAGGTCGAGGCCCAGCCGTCGCCGCCGCGGGCGGTGACGGCGCTGTTGAGGCGCGCCGCGCCGGGAACGGTGAATCCGCGACCGAGGAGCTGCAGCACGCCGAGCCCGATGATGGTCCAGCCAGCGACCGCGATCAGCAGCGGTCGCTGGCCGTAGAACAGCGACGAGGCCGCGCTCGCACCGGTGCCGAGCGGAACCAGGGTCACCAGCAACCCCAGGTAGAACACCAGGGTCCGGGCGACCAGGGCGCGCCGGCTGGCGAACGCATAGGCGAAGAACGACGGCAGCAGCAGCGCGCTGCACGGCGAGAGCAGCGTCAGCGTCCCCGCCGCCAGGGCGGCGAGCAGTCCGACCTCGCTCACGACCCGGCGTCCTCGGCCGCCTCGTCGATGGTCTCCTCGAAGACCTCGGTCGGCTGGGCACCGATGACGGGCACTCCGTTGATGATGAACGCCGGGGTGCCGGTGACACCGATCGCCTGGCCCTCGGCGAAGTCCTGCTTGATGTCACGACCGATCGAGTCGGAGGCGAGGTCCTCGCGGAACTGGTCCACGTCGAGGCCGGCCCGCTCGGCCACGTCGACGAGGTAGGACTCGTCGAGTCGGCCGCTGTTGGGGGGCAGCTGGTCGGCGTACATCTCCTCCTGGAACTCCCAGAACCTGTCCTGCTCCGCGGCGGCCCGCCCGCCCTCGGCAGCGGTCATGGACTCCGGACCGAGGTAGGGGAAGTCGCGCCACTCGATGCGCAGAGTCCCGTCCTCGACGTACTTCTCGACGAGCGTGGGTTCGGTGTCGCGGGCGAACTTGCCGCAGAACGGGCACTGGAACTCGGAGTAGGCGACCATCACCACCGGCGCGTCGACCTCACCCCGCGCCATGGGGTCATCGGGGGTGCGGCGTACCAGCTTCTCCCAGGTCTCGGCCGGCGCCTGACCCTGCTCCGCGCCACTGGCCGAAACGTCGGCCGCGCTGTCTTCCCCACCGTCTGACGACAGTGAGGAGAACAGCATGATGCCGAGTGCGAGCACCGCGACGGCGGCGATGGCGAGGGGGATCACGGGGCTCTTGCGAAGATCAGACACGGGTCGGGACTCCAGACGTGGTGGTGGGACAGGACAGCTCTCCGAGCAACCGGCTCCGCAGCGCCCAGAGGAGAAGCAGGATCGCGGCGCCCTGCAGGACGGGTTGGACCGGCGCGAACCAGGTGACGGCACCGGCACTGCCGAGCGCCACCAGCACGAGCTTGTTGCACACCGGACAGCCGACCGCGAAGTAGGTGAGCGCGCCCCCGGCCCAGCCGCCGCGCCGGCTCCCGGCCCGATCCGGCTGCTCGGGGGCGCGCACGTAGGTGGCGACCAGCAGGCCGCCGAGGACTGCGGAGACCAGCAGCGAGGGCCAGGCCCACCAGGTCGGCGGGATCTCCCGACCGAACACCGGGGTGTCGATCAGGTCGGTGGGGATGGCCACCAGCAGCACCATGCCCAGTGCCGAGGCGCCCGCGGCGAGCCAGCGGGGGAACGTCCAGCGCAGCAGGACCGAGAGGGGCGCCGCGATCATGCGGAACCCACGGCGACCGGGTGGCCTCCGGTGCGCCACTCGAGCATGCCGTCCTCCAGTCGGAGCGCCGCGACCCCTTCGGCTCCGAGCAGGCGGACGGCGTCATGAGCCATCACGCAGAAGCTGCCGCGGCAGTAGGTCACCACGGCCGGGGCGGAGCGCAGGCTCTCGGCCTCGTCGGCCAGCCGGTCGACCGGCACGCTGCGTGCGCCCGGGATGTGACCGGCGACGTACTCCTCCGTCGGCCGGACGTCGAGCAGGGTGATCTGCCGCGTCTCCAGCAGGCCGATGAGCTCCTCGCGCGAGACCAGTCCCACCTCATCGGCTCCCGGCAGGTTCAGGTAGGCATCGAGCGCTCGCCCGACGTCGGCCGAGCGATCTCGCGCGACGGCTCGCATGGCGGCGTAGAGGTGGGCCACGTCGTCGCCGGCCAACCGGTAGTGCACCTTGGTGCCCTCACGCCGGGTCAGCACCAGGTTGGCCAGCTTCAGCACCTGGAGATGGGCCGAGACCGTGCTCACCCCCATGCCGGCCGCGCGGGCCAGGCTGTCCACCGTGCGTTCGCCCTGGGCGAGCAGGTCCACCAGCTCGAGCCGCTTGGCACTGCCGAAGGCCTTCCCGACCACAGCGAGCTCGTCGAAGACCCGCTCCCTGAGTGCGTCGTTGTCCACCATTCCTCCAATGATCTTTGGAAGATCGTAGGAGATGGGGTACGTCGACACAACCCGGTCCGGCCGGGACCGCCCGGGTCAGGAGCCGGCCGCCTGACGCAGCAGCTGTTCGAACGGCACCGGGTCGTCGATCGACGCGGCCCTGAGCCGCGGGGGTTGCCCGGTGGGACTCGCCACGCCGGTTCCCGGCCGGAGCCACTGCGCCAGCTCGGCGGCAGCGGCCGCGATCCGGCCGGACAGGTCCGCGTCGGTGCCGAAGTCGTCGGTCGCGGCGAAGACCGCGGTCGGCAGCACCACGGCCCGCTGGTAGGAGAACAGCGGTCGGAGCGCGTGGTCGAGGACCAGGGAGTGTCGCGCCGTCCCGGCGGTGGCGCCGAGCAGCACGGGAGTGCCGTCGAGCACCTCGCGGTCGAGGACGTCGATGAACATCTTGAACAGCCCGCTGTAGGACGCCGCGTAGACCGGCGTCACGGCGATCACGGCGTCGGCGGACCGGACCGTCTCGATCGCTGCCGCGAGCTCGTCGCCGGCGAAGCCGGTCAGCACGTGGTCGGCGAGCGCATGTGCGAGCGGCCGCAGCTCGACGACCTCCAGCTCGACGTCGCCGCCCAGCGCCGCGACCGAGGCCTCGGCGAGGCGGTCGGCGAGGAGCCGGGTGGCGGACGGGACGCCGATGCCGGCGGACACGACGACGAGGCGGGTCATGCCGAGACCTCCTGGTCGGTGTCGTTGCGGGTGTCGGTCGCGCTGGCTGACGCGACGCGGGACGCGTGGGTCGGCGCGTCCGGCACGTGCGCCGGACGTCCTTCGGCGAAGCCGGCCCGCAGGTCGGGCAGGATCTCGCCGAGCAGGTCGAGCTGCTCGAGCACGGTCTTCAGCGGCAGTCCGGCGTGGTCCATGAGGAACAGCTGGCGCTGGTAGTCGCCGACGTAGTCGCGGAAACCCAGCGTCCGCTCGACGACCTCCTGGGGCGAGCCCACGGTCAACGGCGTCTGCGCGGTGAACTCCTCCAGGGAGGGGCCGTGGCCGTAGACCGGCGCGTTGTCGAAGTAGGGCCGGAACTCCCGCACCGCGTCCTGGCTGTTGGGTCGCATGAAGACCTGCCCACCGAGCCCGACGATCGCCTGATCAGCACTGCCGTGGCCGTAGTGCTCGAAGCGGCGGCGGTAGAGCGCGACCATCTCCCGGGAGTGCGTGGCCGGCCAGAAGATGTGGTTGTGGAAGAAGCCGTCGCCGTAGTAGGCCGCCTGCTCGGCGATCTCGGGACTGCGGATCGAGCCGTGCCAGACGAACGGCGCGACGCCGTCCAGCGGCCGCGGGGTGGCGGTGAAACCCTGCAGCGGCGTGCGGAACCGGCCCTGCCAGTCCACGACGTCCTCGCGCCACAGCCGGTGCAGCAGCGCGTAGTTCTCGATCGCGAGGTTGATGCCCTCGCGGATGTCCTTGCCGAACCACGGGTAGACCGGGCCGGTGTTGCCCCGCCCCAGCATCAGGTCCATCCGGCCGTCGGTGAGGTGCTGGAGGGTGCCGTAGTCCTCGGCGATCCGCACCGGGTCGGTGGTGGTGATCAGCGTGGTCGAGGTCGACAGGATGATCCGCTCGGTCTGCGCCGCGATCCAGGCCATGGTCGTGGTCGGCGACGACGCGACGAAGGGCGGGTTGTGGTGCTGGCCGACGGCCACGACGTCGAGGCCGACCTCCTCGGCCTTCTTCGCGATCTCGACCTGGGCCTTGATGCGCTCGTGCTCGGTGGGCGTGCGACCCGTGGTGGGGTCGGCGGTGACGTCCCCGACCGTGAAGATCCCGAACTGCATCATGACTCCGCTCCTGCCGGTTTAGTTGAATGTCGAATCACTTGGCAGAACGTGCTGATGGGCCGCGGTATTCCGACTCAGGATCCAGCTCAGGCCCACGTGGTGGCGTGGTCATCGAAGGTGTCCGGGCGCTGCACCGGCACCACGCAGAACACCAGGCCGCCGGGGTCGGTGAGGATCGTGTAGCCGTCGCGCTGCTCGACCACGGCCGCGCCCAGCGCCAGGACCCGCGCCACCTCGGCGGCGACGTCGTCGGTCTCGATGTCGAGGTGGACCCGGGCGGGGGTGTCGTCACCGGTGCGCTGGAGCTCGAGCGGCAGAGCGCCTGCCAACAGGCCGAGCGACTCGTACGGCCCCTCCTCAGGCTCCCGGTCGCGTCCGGCGACCGCCGACCAGAAGGCCGCGCCGGCGGCGTACGACGACTCTGGGTGATCGATGAGGACGACTCCGATGCGACTCCGGTGCATGACTCGAGGCTAGGGCTTTGCTTCAATCGGTCCATGGACGCCGAAGCCTGGGACGAGCGGTACGCCGCCAACGAGCTGGTGTGGTCGGCCGAGCCGAACCGCTTCGTCGCCGAGGAGCTGACCGACCTGCCGCCCGGACGCGCGGTCGACCTGGCTGCCGGGGAGGGCCGCAACGCGATCTGGCTGGCGCGGCGCGGCTGGCAGGTGACCGCCCTGGACTTCTCGGCGGTCGCCCTCGACAAGGGTGCCCGACTGGCCGGCGACACCGAGGTCGAGTGGATCGTCGGCGACGCCACCGAGTGGCGCTCCGAGCAGCCACTGGACCTCGCTCTCATCGCCTACCTGCAGCTGCCCGCAGCACAGCGCCGCGCGGCGAACCGTCACGCCGTGGAGTCGTTGCGCGCGGGCGGCACCTTTCTGCTCGTCGCCCACGACTCGACCAACCTCGCCGAGGGAACCGGCGGCCCCCAGGACCCCGCGGTGCTGATGAGCGCCGAGGACGTGCTGGCCGACCTCGACGGGATCGACGTCGACGTGGTGCGAGCCGGCCGGGTGGCGCGCGAGGTGGCCGTCGGGGACGACCACCGGGGCGAGGCCTCCGCGACGGCGTGGGACTGCCTGGTCCGGCTCACCCGCCGCTGAACCGTCAGTCGGTGCGGGGGAAACGCCTCTGCTCGGGCTGCTCGTCGGCCTCGCCGTAGACGCCGGCGTCCTTGGCGGCCTGGGCCTTCCGCAGCTGCTTGACCATGCTGAACATCAAGAAGACGAGGGCTATCCCGAGCAGCAGGAAGATCGCGAAGGCGGTCCAGCCGGCCTTCACGTCCTCGGGCTCGGGGCCCTTCGGGAGCTGGTCGGTGAGCCGCACCAGGACGAGCATCAGCTGCATGGCCCCAGTCTCTCAGGTCGTGCGGCTCAGGTCGGCCGCGGGATCCCGGCGAACAGGTCGTCCTCGGGCGTGGGCGCGTCGACGTGGCTGACGACCAGCTCGAAGTCCTCCGTCGGCCACACCTCGGCCTGCAGCTCGCGCGGGACGGCGAACCAGTGCCCGTCCGGGTCGATCTGCGTCGCGTGGGCCAGCAGCGCCTGGTCGCGGACCCCGAAGTAGTCGGAGCACGGCACCCTCGTGGTGATCCGCGCGTCCCACTCCGGCTCCGGCTTCCAGTCCTTGAGCCGCTCACCCCACGGCGACTCCAGCCCGTGCTCGAGCAGCGCCTCGTGGATGGCCACCATCCGCGGCCGGTTGAAGGAGTGGTGGTAGTAGAGCTTGAGCGGCTGCCACGGCTCCCCCGCCTCCGGGTACGCCTCGGGGTCGCCGGCGGCCTCGAAGGCAGCCACGGAGACCAGGTGGCACGCGATGTGGTCGGGGTGCGGGTAGCCCCCGCGCTCGTCGTACGTCGTGACCACGTGGGGCCGGAACTCACGGATCAACCGGACCAGCGGCTCGGCCGCCTCCGCCACCGGGACCAGAGCGAAGCAGCCCTCGGGCAGCGGCGGCTTCGGATCACCGTCGGGCCAGCCGGAGTCGACGAATCCGAGCCAGTCCTGACGGACGCCGAGGATGTCGCGGGCACGCTCCATCTCCTGGCGGCGCACCTCGGTGATGTTCTCGAGGATGTCGGGCCGTTCCATCTTCGGGTTCAGGATCGAGCCGCGCTCCCCGCCGGTGCAGGTGACGACATGGACGTCGACCCCCTCGGCGACATAGCGCGCGGTCGAGGCGGCACCCTTGCTCGACTCGTCGTCGGGGTGGGCGTGGACGTGCATCAGTCGGAAGCCCGCCAGGGGCTTCTGCTCGGCGCCCGAGGAAGAGTCCGAAGAAGACATGCGCAGAAGTCTAGGGATCGCGACAGTGAGAGGATTCACGGGTGACCACGGACCTGGCTGAGCGGTACGGCGCCTCCTCACCCGTACGCCGCTGGCTGGGCCTCGCCGCCATCGCGCTCGTCGTCGCCGCGCTGGCGGGCTGGCTGGTGTGGACGACCGTCTTCCACGCCAGCCCTCCTGTCGAGTCCGAGCTGTCGGCGTTCGACATCGTCGACGACAACAGCGCCACCGCCGTCGTCTCGGTCGCGCTCGAGGACGACGTGATCGCCAGCTGCACGTTGCGCGCCTTCGCCGAGGACCACTCCACGGTCGGCGAGCTGGCCTTCGCGCCGGTCGACGGCCGCAACGAGGTGGCGATCCGGACGGAGCGCCGGGCGACCTCGGTCACCCTGATCGGGTGCACGGCGCCCGATCAGCCGCGACCCCGCTGAGGTCCCTGCTGAGGACCCTGCTGAGGACCCTGGGAGCTCGACAACCTGCGTTTGTCACGCCGAGTTGGTAAACTGTCAGCAGTTCACCCCGCAGGGCCGCCGCACAGCTCGGAGGTACCCGGCGGGTTTTGTTTTTTGTCGCCAGGAGTTGAGACCCATGACGCAGCACGCACAGCCGACCCAGGTGTGGTTGGCCACGACCACGTTCGACCGGCTCACCGCCGAGCTCGCGGACCTCAAGGGGCCCCAGCGCCAGGAGATCATCGAGCGGATCAGCTCGGCCCGCGACGAGGGCGACCTCAAGGAGAACGGCGGCTACCACGCCGCCAAGGACGAGCAGGGCAAGATGGAGGCGCGGATCCTCCAGCTCGAGGAGATGCTCCGCAACGCGACCACCGAGGCCTCCGCCGACGACGGCATCGTGTCCGCCGGCAAGGTCGTCACCTACCGCTACGCCGGCGACGACGAGAACGAGACGTTCCTGCTCGGCGCCCGCGAGATCGACGACGACCACCCCGACATCGAGGTCTTCTCGCCGCAGTCGCCGCTCGGTTCGGCCATGCTCGGCGCGACCAAGGGCTCGACGGTCGACTTCGATGCCCCGAACGGCAAGACGCTCAAGATCGAGATCATCGACGCGGTCCCGTTCTCGGAGTGAGCCTGCCTCACTCGAAGATGCGGTAGCCGCACTCGCGGAGCCGGGTGATGACCTGCTCGGCGTGGGGTTCGCCGCGGGTCTCCATCTGGATCCGCACCTCGACCTCGTCGACGGCGAGGACGGGTGAGATGCGCTCGTGGGAGACCTCGAGGATGTTGGCGCCCGCCTCGCCGAGCTCCGCGAGCAACCGCGCCAGCCCGCCGGGCCGGTCGGAGATGCACACCCGCAGGTAGAGGTAGCGACCCGCCGAGGCCATGCCGTGGCGGATCACCTTGCCGAGCAGCAGCGGGTCGATGTTGCCACCGGAGAGCACTGCCACCAGCGGGGTGCGGTACGCCGTCGGCTGCTCCAGCAGGGCAGCGACTGCGGCGGCGCCGGCCGGCTCCACGACCATCTTGGCCCGCTCGAGCAGCGCCAGCAGTGCCCGCGAGAGCGACTCCTCGGACACGGTGACGATCTCGTCGACGTACTCCTGCACCGCGCGGAACGTGATGTCGCCGGGCAGACCGACGGCAATGCCGTCGGCCATGGTCTGCATCGACTCCAGCGCGGCCGGTGAACCCTGGGCGAGCGATCCCGGGAACGCGGCGGCCCCCTCGGCCTGGACGCCGACGACCCGCACGTGCGGGTAGTGCTCCTTGACCGCCAGCGCGATGCCCGCGAGCAGCCCGCCGCCGCCAGTGGGGACCAGCACCGTCTGCAGGTCCGGGGCCTGCTCGAGGATCTCCAGCCCGCAGCTGGCCTGGCCGGCCACGATGTCGACGTGGTCGAAGGGGTGGATCAGCACTGCCCCGGTCTCGGCGGCGAACTCGCGGGCGCGGACCAGTGCGTCCTCGAGGTAGCGGCCGTGGAAGACCACCTCGGCGCCGTACCCGCGCGTCGCCTTCTCCTTGGGGATGGGTGCGCCCTCCGGCATGAAGACGGTCGACTTGATGCCGAGCATCTGCGCGGCCAGCGCGACGCCCTGGGCGTGGTTGCCGGCCGAGGCGGCGACCACACCGTGCACCCGCTCGTCCTCGGTCAGCCGCGCCATCCGCACGTAGGCACCACGAGCCTTGAAGGACCCGGTGCGCTGGAGGTTCTCGCACTTGAGGCTGACCGGGCCGCCGGCCATCGCCGACAACCAGCGTGACTCCTCCATCGGCGTCACCACCGCGACGCCCTCGAGCAGCTCGCGTGCCGCCTGGATGTCGGCGGGGGTGGGCAGGTCGGTCACGACCGGGCTCCTTCCGGTGGAACCTCGCCAGTCTCGTCGTAGTCCTCCGCGAGCTCCTCCACCGGATCGTTGGATCCCACCTGGGTGAAGGCGGCAAGGTGCTGGACGACCGCGTTGAGCGCGGCTGCGAGCGGGACGGCGATGAGGGCGCCGACGATGCCCGCGGTCAGCACGCCCGCACCGATCGCGATGATCACGCCGAGCGGGTGGAGGGACACGAAGCGGCCCATCAGGAACGGCTGCAGCACGTGCCCCTCGATCTGCTGCACGAGGACCACGCCGCCGAGCATCAGCAGCGCGGTGATCGGACCCTGGTCGACGAGCGCGACCAGGATCGCCACGGTGCCGGCGACGGTCGCACCGATCATCGGCACGAACGCGCCGAGAAAGACCAGCACGCCGATCGCGAGCACGAAGGGCACGCCGAGGACGGCGGCGACGATCATGACGCCGATCGCGTCGACGGCCGCGACCAGCACGGTCGCGCGGACGAACATGGTCAGGCTGTGCCAGGCGACCCGGCCGCTGGTGTCGACCTGCTCGCGAGCCGCGCGGGGGGCGAGGCGGACCAGCCAGGCCCAGATCCGCTCGCCGTCGGCGAGGAAGAAGTACGTCGAGAACAGCACCACGAAGAAGCCGGCCACCACGTGGCCGAGGGCGGTGCCGACCTCGACCGTGCGGGTCACGGCGCCGCCCTCCTGGGTGCTGGAGATGATCGCGTCCTGCAGGCCACCGAGCGCATCGTCGATCTGCGAGTCCGTGGCATGCAGCGGCCCGTTCTTGAGCCAGTCCTTGATCTCGTCGATGCCCGCGACCACCGAGTCGGCGAGGTCGGTGGCGCCCGAGGCGACCTGGGCACCCACGAAGGTGAGGAGGAGCCCGACCGTGGCGAGGCCCCCGAGCACGACCAGCCCCGTGGCCAGGCCGCGAGGCACGCGGCCTCGGGTCATCACGCGCACGAGAGGCGAGGCGAGGGCGGTGATCAGCAGGGCGATCGCGACCGGAACCGCGATGAGTGAGAAGTAGGCGAGCAGCCAGAGGATGAGGTAGCCGGCACCGGCGATCACCAGGAACCGCCAGGCCCAGGCGGCCGCGAGGTCCACGCCGTACGGCACCTGCCCGCGGGCGAGGTTGGTGGTGCCGGGCTCGATCGGGAGCGGCTCCGGTCGACGCTCGGCGCGGGCCTGAGCCCACTGCTGCGCGACGCGCTCGGCGAAACGCTGTGGAGATTGCTGGGGCGACTCCCGCTCCGCTCCCTCCTCCGGGTTGCTGCTCACGCCCGACACGCTACTCGGCACCGCTGGTCTCCCCGGCCAGCCGCTGGGCGAGCCGGTACGCCGCCTGCGGCTCGGGTCCGGCCAGGAGCCCGATCGCGCAGAGCGCGTAGTCGTGGTCGACCACGACGCGAGGTGAACGTGGCAGCTGCCATCCCCCCTCGTGGTCGGGGCCGAGGCTGTCGTCGAGCACCCGGAGCGCGACGCCGTCCCGTCCGTTGCGCAGCACGCCACCAGAGCCGATCAGGAGGTCGATCTCGCGCAGGTCCTTGCCGGTCCGCTCGAGGACCCGGCCCTCGGGGCTGACCACGACCCGGGAGCGGCCCGCGTGACGCCGCAGCGCGAGGCCGACGGCGGCGCGGGCGATCTGCTCGTCGATGTCGGCCTCGCGGTCGTCCTCGGGCAGGAAGCCGGGGCGGTCGCGACGGATGCTCGCCGGGGCGGCCAGCTCGGTCAGCCCTGCGGCCTCGACCGTGGACAACGCCGACCAGCGCATGCCGAGGTCGCCCTCCACGGTGCGGGTCACCGGCGTGACGGCGACGACGTCGCGCGACAGGCCGGAATCCTCGGGGTCGAGCGCGACGACGCTGTGGACGTCGGTGGTGGCGCCGCCGACGTCGACGACCGCGACGTCACCGGCACCGGGGTGGTCGTCGTCGAGCCCGCGAGCCAGCAGCTCGACACCGGCGAGCACGATGTCCGGGGTCGCCCCGCGCACCATCTGCCGGAAGTCGTCGCTGGCGCTGAGGTGCTTGCCGCCGATGACGTGCTCGAGGAACATCTCGCGGATCGCGGCGCGGGCACCCTCGGGCGCCAGGACGCCGATGCGGGGCACGACGTTCCCGGTCAGGACGTGCGGCAGGCCCGCCAGGATCGTGGCGACCTCGTCACTGGCGTCGATGCTGCCCGCCACCACGACGGGTCCGGCCCAGCCGGCGTCGACGAGCGCTGTGGCGCTCTCGACCAGGGACTCCGCGTTGCCGCCGTCGGTGCCGCCGGTCAGCAGCACCACGTCGGGCGCGAGCTCTGCGAGGCCGGCCAGGTCCTGGCCGCGGGCGAAGACGCCGACGACCTTGCCACCGCTCGACAGCGCGACGCGGCGCCCGGCCTCGGCGCTGACCAGCTCCTCGTTGCCGAGGACCGCGATCCGCAGCCCGCCGCCCGCGCTCGAGCAGGCCAGCACGGCCGCTCCGTCGGCGCGGGCGTCCTGCCGCGTCAGGTCGGCGCGGCACGCCGCGAAGCCCTCGAGGACGTCGGTGTCGATGGTGGTGGGATGGCTGGCGGCCGCCACGATCCGGCCGGCGGCGAGGTCGACGAGGGAGGCCTTGGTGAACGTCGACCCGAAGTCGACGCAGATCACCTCAGCCACCGAGCGCGAAGTCGAGATCGGCGAGCAGGTCCTCGACGGTCTCGATGCCGACACTGAGCCGCACCAGGTCGGCCGGCACCTCGAGGTCGGTGCCCGCGACGCTGGCGTGGGTCATCCGGCCCGGGTGCTCGATCAGGCTCTCCACGCCGCCCAGCGACTCGCCCAGGGTGAAGACCCGGGTCCGCTCGCACACGCGCAGCGCGTGCTCCTCGCCGCCGGTGACCCGGAACGAGACCATCCCGCCGTACCGCTTCATCTGCCGGGTGGCGAGAGCATGGCCGGGGTGGTCGGCCAGTCCCGGGTAGACGACCTGGCTGACGGCCGGGTGGGTGCTGAGGAACTCCACGACGGCCTCGGCGTTGTCGCAGTGGCGGTCCATCCGGACCCCGAGCGTCTTGAGGCCGCGGTGGGTGAGGAAGGCGTCGAACGGGCCGGGTACGGCGCCGATCGCGTTCTGGTGGAAGGCGATCTGCTCGGCGAGGTCGAGGTCGCGGACGACGAGGGCGCCGCCGACGACGTCGGAGTGACCGCCGACGTACTTGGTCGTCGAGTGGACCACCACGTCCGCGCCGAGCGTGAGCGGCTGCTGCAGGTAGGGCGAGGCGAAGGTGTTGTCGACGACGAGCAGCGCGCCCGCGTCATGCGCGACCGAGGCCAGCTGCTCGATGTCGCCGATGTTGAGCATCGGGTTGGTCGGCGTCTCGACCCAGACCAGCTTGGTCTCACCGGGACGGATCGCAGCGCGGACCGCGTCGATGTCGGAGACCGGTGCCGGGCTGTGGGCGACGCCCCACATCTTCTCGACCTTGTCGAAGAGCCGGAACGTGCCGCCGTACGCGTCGTCGGGGATCACGGCGTGGTCACCCGGCGAGCAGACGCTGCGGACCAGAGTGTCCTCGGCCGCGAGGCCGGAGGCGAACGCGAACCCGCGCTCCCCCTCCTCGACCGCGGCGAGCGCGCCCTCGAGGGCGGTGCGGGTGGGGTTGGCGGAGCGGCTGTACTCGTAGCCCCCGCGCAGCCCGCCGACGCCGTCCTGCTTGTAGGTCGACGTCGCGTAGATCGGCGGGATCACCGCGCCGGTGGTCGGGTCCGGTTCGTAGCCCGCATGGATCGCGCGGGTCTCGAATCCGGCCTTCTGGGCATGCTCCTGGGTCACGTGCCCGACCCTACTCAGCCGGTGGGTCCCGGATGCGGCCGGCTGCGTGGCGCGGGTAACGGGCCGTTGCCCCGGGAAGGTTGGGCGGCACCCAGGTGTTGGACAGACTGGAGGCACCACCCGACCGCCCCAGACGAGGAGCACCGATGTTCGGCCTGAGCAAGAAGACGGACCTGGTCACCGCCGACGAGGCGCTGCCCGGCCGCGAGCAGCAGCCCTGGACGCTCGGCCAGCACGTCGTGCTGAAGACCCCGGTGGTCACCGACGAGCTGCCCGACGGGCACGAGGCCGCGATCTTCGGTCTCGGCTGCTTCTGGGGTGCGGAGGAGATCTTCTGGCAGCTCCCCGGCGTCTGGTCGACGTCGGTCGGTTACGCCGGCGGTCACAGCAGCCACCCGACGTACGAGGAGGTCTGCTCGGGCCGCACCGGCCACACCGAGGCGATCCGGGTCGTGTTCGACCCGAGCGTGGTGTCGTACGCCGACCTCGTGAAGCGGTTCTTCGAGGTCCACGACCCGACCCAGGGGATGCGCCAGGGCAACGACGTCGGCACCCAGTACCGCTCCGCGATCTACTGGACCACCCCCGAGCAGGAGCAGACCGCCCGGGAGCTGACCCAGGTCTACGGCGACGAGCTCGCCCGGCGCCGCCTCGGCGACATCACCACCGAGATCCGTGCCGCGAGCGAGACGCCGTACTACTACGCCGAGGACCCGCACCAGCAGTACCTGGCCAAGAACCCGTTCGGCTACCGCTGTCACGCGAACACGGGCGTGAAGTTCCCGGCATGATCATGTCGATCTCGCGGGTCTCCGTTCGTCACTGAGGCGACGGCGGGCACCTGGCCCGCCACGGAGCACGAGGAGCAAGGCATGACCCACTACCTCATCTACTTCAACCAGCAGTGGGTCGGCGACCACACCGAGGAGTGGTTCCGCGAGCGCGGGCCGCTGGCGATGACTGTCGTGCAGGAGATGGAGGCGGCCGGCGTCCTGGTCTTCGCCGGAGGGCTCGAGGAGGACGGCCCGGTCGCCCACGCCGACGACACCAACGGCACGCTGACCGTCACCGACGGGCCCTACGCCGAGACCACGGAGGTGCTCGGCGGGCTGACGATCGTCGACGTCCCGGACGAGGAGCAGGCCCGGATGTGGGCCGGCAAGGTCGCCGTGGCCTGCGGCTGGCCCCAGGAGGTTCGCCGCTTCGGGACAGGGTCCGCCGCGCGCTGAACAGCGGGATCCGCTCGGACCCGGCCACTGCCTCCCGCGCACGCCTGGGCTGAGAGGATGGCTGGGTGAGCCACCCCCCCGTCCCCGTCCCCGAGAAGCGGCGCAAGCACCTGATGGACCCGGACGCGCCGCGGCCGGCCCGCAACTCGGCCCGGGACCAGCAGAGCCTCACCCGGGTGCAGCGATGGGTGATGTCGACGCTGGCGGTGACCACGATCCTGCACCTGGCAGGCGGGCTCGTCCTGGCCGCCATGTTCCTCGACGACCCGCGACAGGGCGCCCAGGTCGGCTTGAACCTGATCGCCGCCGCGTTCGGGGTGATCGCCGTCATCGCCTTCCGGGCCATCCACGCCAAGAGCATCATGTCCGCGTGGCTGACGCTGGGACTGGTGCCCGGCGTGATCGGGCTCTGGCTCACCCTCGGCTGAGTCCGACTTAGTCCGACTTAGTCCAGTACTCTAGGTTGCATGACGACCACGGTGAACGTCCACGAGGCGAAGACCACGCTCTCCAAGCTGCTCGAACGGGTGGCCGCAGGTGAGCGGGTGGTGATCGCGCGCGCCGGGAAGCCGGTCGCCGATCTGGTACCCCACCAGCGGGTCGACGTGGTGTTCGGGACCGCCTCCGGTCTCCTCGACTACGACCCGGGCACCTTCGACGACCCGGACGCGCAGGTGGCCGAGGCGTTCGAAGGCCACTGATGTTGCTCGACACCCACGTCGCCCTCTGGCTGCTCGACGACTCGGCTGATCTCGGCCCCCGCACCCGTGAAGCCCTGCTCGCCGCGCCCGCCCTGCACGTCTCGGCAGCCAGTCTCTGGGAGATCGCGATCAAGTCCGGCCTCGGCAAGCTCGCCGTCCCGGACGACCTCCCGGCCAGGGTGGAGCAGGCGGGGCTGCAGTGGCTGCCTGTCCATCCCGGCCACGTGTGGAGCTCCCGCTCGCTGTCTGGGCTCCCCCATCGGGACCCGTTCGACCGGTTGCTGTGCGCCCAGGCGCTCGAGGAGCGGTTGCCTCTCGTCACCGCCGACCGGGCGCTGCTGGGGGCGGAGCTCGGGCCCGACGTACGACGGGTCGACGCGCGGGCCTGAGGGTTCCCTCAGCCCAGCGGCTTGGCGAACCACACGTCGGCGTCGGCGTTGCCGTTGTAGTCGGGAACGGAGCGGTATCCGCTCGACTCGTAGAGCGCCACCGCGGAGGTCAGCGAGCTGTTGGTGTCGAGCAGGGACTCGGTGCGACCCGCCTCGACGATCAGCGACTCCAGGTGGGCGAGCAGGGCCCGGGCGAGGCCCCGGCCGCGCGCATCGGGTGCGACCCACATCCGCTTGATCTCGGCGCGGTCGGCGTCGAGGAACTGGACGGCGCCGCACGCCAGCGGCGCCTCGTCGGGCCCGGCGAGGACGAAGCGACCTCGCGGCTCGGCGAACGCCGAGGCGGCGTCGTCGAGCGCGGTGCCGACCTCGAAACCGAACCGGGCGGTGATCTCGGCGAAGTACTCCCCCATCGCCCAGCGGGCCGGCGTCGAGGCCGGTTCGACGGTCCGGAACTCCTCCATTCCTCTATCGTGGCACCACCATGACCGTCGACATCCAGCGAGCGCCGTACGCCGGGTGGCGTGCCCTGGCCGCCACGGTCCTGGTCATGGCCGGAGCAGTGTTCGCCCACACCTGGGCGGGCGGCCACCTCCCGGACGGTTCGGTGGTGATCGCGCTGGCGGCACTCGTGCTGGGTGGCAGCCTGCTGGTGCTGCGCGGCACCGTGTCCGGCTTCGCTCTCCTGCCGGTCATCGCGCTGGCGCAGGCTGGGCTCCACGCGTCCTCCGTCGTGTCGGCCACGAGCCACACCGAACACCTGGGCCAGACCGGGCTCGCGGCCACGTGGACCTGGCAGATGGTGCTGGCCCACCTCGCGGTCACCGTGCTGACCGCGCTCGTCTGGCACCTGTGCGGTCGAGCTGTCGTGGTCGTGGTGACCCTGTTCCGACTCGCACCGATGGTCGCGGGTCGTCGCGCCGCCCGCAGGACGCGAACCGACCCTCCCCGGCCTGCCTCCCACCTGATCCTCCTGGTCGCCGCGCCGAGGCGCGGTCCCCCGACGGCACCCAGCTGCGCCTGAGCCTCCTTCCGAGGCTCGCAGCACTCCGTCCAGACCCATTCCACAGACCAGGAAGAGATCCCGTCATGTCCGTTCGTCGTACCCTCACGCGCCTCGGCGCCCTGACCGCCACCGCCGCCCTCGTCGGGCTGGCGGCCGCCCCTGCCGGGGCCCACGTCTCCGGCACCCCGTCGGTCGCCAACGCCGGCTCCTTCACGATCCTGACCATGAGCGTCCCGCACGGGTGCGATGGTTCGCCGACCACCAAGGTCGAGTTCCAGATCCCCGAGCCGATCTTGTCGGTGACCCCGACGCGCAACCCCCTCTACGACCTCGACGTCAACATCCAGCAGCTCGACGAGCCGCTGACCGACGCCCACGGCAACGAGATCACCGAGCGGGTGGCCTCGATCGTCTACACCGCACAGTCCCCGTTGCCGGAGGGCCAGCGCGACACGTTCGAGCTGTCGTTCCAGGTGCCCGACCTGGCCGGCGAGACCCTGGCGTTCCCGACCATCCAGACCTGCGAGAAGGGCCGCACCGGATGGGTCGAGGTCGCGGAGGAGGGCGACGACGCCGAGCTGGAGCACCCTGCGCCGGCGTTCGAGGTCCTCCCGGCCGCCGAGGAGGGCGATGGCCACGGCGCGCCGGCCGAGGACGCCCACGATGACAGCGACAGTGCGGGGAGCGAGAGTGCGGAGATCTCCGACGACAGCGACTCCAACGCCGTCGGCTGGGCCGGGCTGGGGCTGGGTGCGCTGGGAGCCGTCGCGGGCGGCACGGCTCTGGTGAGGACGCGCAAGCACGCATGACACACCGGTGGCGGGCAGGGGGGTGGCGCGGGTCGGCACGGCTCGCGGCCGCCCTCCTGCTCGGCTGCTGGCTGCTGCTGGCGGGGGCCTCGCCGGCCTCGGCGCACGCACAGCTCACCGGCACGGACCCGACCGACGGCGCGCTGCTCCAGCAGGCGCCGGAGCAGATCACCCTGTCGTTCAACGAGCCGGTCCGGCTGACGTCGCAGGAGATCAGCGTCTACGACGCCGACGGCGGGCTGGTCGCGGCCAGCGCCCGCACCTCGGACACCGATGTCGTCATCGAGCTCGAGGACCCGGTGGCGATGGAGCGCGGCACGTTCGTCGTCGGCTGGTTCGTGGTCTCCGCCGACGGCCACCCGATCTCGGGCTCGCTGACCTTCTCCGTCGGCGAGCGGAGCGACGACGTCGCTGCCCCACCCGCGCCGCCGACCTCGTCCTCGGTCGTGACCGGGACGCAAGGGGTCGTGGCCGGCACGATGTACCTCGGCCTGCTGGTCGCGGCCGGCCTGGCCGGCTTCGTGGCCATCGTCCTGCCGACGTCGTACGACGGGGAGCAGGTGCGTCGGCGGATCCGGGTCATCGCCCGCCTCGCGGCGGGGGTTGCGGCCGTGGCGGCGCTGGTGTCGATCCCGGTCGCCTCGGTCAACGCGCAGGGTGGCGAGCTGCCCGAGCTGGTCGGCGGTTTCGACCCGGCCCTGGTCGCGGACGAGGCCCTCTCCGCGCTGCTGGTCCTCGTCGGGCTGGCCCTGGCCGCGGCGACCCTGACCGACCGCGCCCCCACGACCCGCCGTCGGATCCTGCTGCTCGTCGGGTCGCTCGTCGCGCTGCTCGGGCCGTCGCTGGTCGGCCACCCCCGCTCCTACCAGCCCTCCACGCTGCTGATCGTCGCCGATGCACTTCATCTGACTGCGGGCGCGACCTGGCTGGGCGGGCTGCTGGGCCTGGTCCTCGCGCTGCGGGCGCTGGCCGGTCGCGAGCAGTTGGCCACGACCACGCTCGCCCGCTTCTCGACCATCGCCGGCGGGCTGGTGCTTGCCGTCGCCGCCACCGGCAGCGTCCTCGCGTGGCGGATCCTCGGCACCTGGTCGGCGTTCCTCGACACCAACTACGGCCGCCTGCTTCTGATCAAGATCGGCCTCGCGCTCCTGGTCGCCGCCCTCGGCGGCTGGAACCGCTTCCGGCTGTTGCCGCGGGTCAGGGCCGCCGCGGGCTTCGCCGACCGCGGTCGCGCCGCCGGCCTGGTGACCCGCACGGTGCGCGCCGAGGGGCTGCTGCTGGTGGTGGTGCTGGTCGTGTCGGGTTTCCTGGTCAACCAGTCCCCGCGGCCCGCCCCGGTCGAGGTGCCGGCCGGGCGCACCGGCGTCCAGGACGGCAGCCTGGCCGACGTCGAGGTGTTGGTGCTGATGACGCCGCAGCGGGCCGGCCCGAACACGCTGCTGATCCAGCTGCAGGACCAGGCCGGCGAACCGGTCGTGACGCAGCGGCGACCCGAGGTGCAGCTCCGGTCGGGCGACCTGGACCTGGGCACGGTGCCGGTCACCAGCTCCGACGCCGGCACCTGGACCGCCCACGTGCTGTTGCCGAACGCCGGAACCTGGGAGGTCGCGGTCGGGTTGCGTGTGAGCCGGTTCGAGAACCCGGTCACCACGGTCCGGTTCGAGGTCGCCGAGCCCGAGTCCGAGTGACGGGCTCCGGCCTCAGCTGGCTGCGACGTCGACCGGCACCGTGTGGAGGAAACCGTCGACCCGCACCTGCACGAACAGCCGGTAGTCGCCGGCGTCCTCGATCTCGGTGTGGAAGTCCAGGCTGCTCCCCGCCTCGGTCACGTCCGGGGCCGACAGTGGGTGCAGGTGGACCATGGCGCCGGTCTCCCGGTGGAAGCCGGTCACGTGCCCGAAGGTCCCCAGGTAGGTGCCGAGCAGGACCGGCCGGTCCTCCGCGTCGCGCACGGACAACGCCATCCGGCCGTTCGCGCTGACCGTGGGAGGCTCGGTGACCTCCACCTGCAGTGCGGTGTCCGCGGGGGCCGGATCGGCGTCGGCACCCTGGGTCACCTCCAGCGTCTCCCCGAGGATCACGTGGTCGCCGTTTCCGCCGGCGTCCTCCGCGACGAACTCGGCAATGACCCGGTAGCTGCCGGTGGCCGGCAGCGACACCGGTGCGGTCCAGGTCCCGTCGTCGGCCATCGTCGGGTGCAGGTGACGGAAGACCGCGAGGTCGTCGCGCACGACGTAGAGGTGGAGATCCTTCGTGAGCTCCTCGAGGTACGCCGTCAGCGGCTCGCCGCGAAACGTCTCGATCCGGAACTGCACGTCCCCGGTGGTGCCGGCACGCTCCGGCAACGACACGTCGACGAGCTCGTAGCCGACCTTCACCGACTCCGTCCCGTCCCCGACCGGCAGCGAGATGATCGCGCCACCCGCGTGCGAGTGGGTGGCGGGCTCGGCGGCGCCACTGCAGCCGGTGACGGCGAGCAGCATGGCGGAGACGACGACGCGGAGCACTCGGGCCATGACCCCATCGTGCACCAACTGTGCCCGGCGCAACCGGGGGTGCCCCACACTGGAGCCATGCCCGAGTTGCCCCGCAAGGCCGCCGCACGGACGGCGCGCCTCGCCGCCCTGCCGCTGGGGTACGCCGGGCGCCAGGCCGTCGGCCTCGGCAAGCGGCTCGGGGGCAAGTCGGCCGAGGCGGTGCTGACCGAGGTCCAGCAGCGGACCGCCGAGCAGCTGTTCCGCACCCTGGGCGAGCTCAAGGGCGGGGCGATGAAGTTCGGGCAGGCGCTGAGCGTGCTGGAGGCCGCGCTGCCCGAAGAGGTCGCCGCGCCGTACCGCGACCACCTCACCGCGCTGCAGGACTCGGCGCCGCCGATGCCGACCCAGACCGTGCGGGAGCAGATCGGGCGCTCCCTGGGCGCCGACTGGCGTGACCAGCTGGTGTGGCTCGACGGCGCGCCGTCGGCTGCCGCGTCGATCGGCCAGGTCCACCGCGGCCGCTGGCACGACGGCCGCGACGTCGCCGTGAAGGTGCAGTACCCCGGCGCCGGCGAGGCGCTGATGTCCGACCTGCGCCAGCTGGCGCGCGTGGCCCGCGGCATCGCCCCGGTCTTCCCCGGGATCGACATCTTGCCGCTGGTGGCCGAGCTGCAGGCCCGCGCCGCCGACGAGCTCGACTACCAGCTCGAGGCCGACGCGCAGGCGGCGTACGCCGAGGCCTACCGCGACGACCCGGACATCGTCGTGCCGGACGTCGTCGAGGTCGGCGAGGAGGTGCTGGTCACGGAGTGGCTCGAGAGCCCGTTCTCGCTGTCGCGGGTGATCCGCGAGGGCACACAGGCCGAGCGCGACCACTACGGGCGGCTCTTCGTGACGTTCCTGTTCGAGGGGACACGTCGCACCGGCATGCTCCACGCCGACCCCCACCCCGGCAACTACCGGGTGCTGCCGAACGAGGACGGGTCGCCGGGCCGGCTCGGGGTGCTCGACTTCGGGGCGGTGGCCCGGCTGCCGGATCAGAAGCTGCCGGAGGCCATGGGGCGGCTGATGCGGGTCGCCGCGGAGAGCGGCGCCGACGAGCTGGTCTCGGGCCTGCGCGAGGAGGGCTTCATCAAGGAACGGATCCGGGTGGATCCCGAGCTGGTCCTCGACTACCTCTCACCGTTCATCGAAGCGACCCAGTACGAGACCTTCCGCTTCACGCGCAGCTGGATGCGCGAGCAGTTCGAACGCATCAACAACCCGCGCGACCCGTCGTTCACGGTCGCGACCAAGCTGAACCTGCCCACGTCGTACCTGCTCATCCACCGCACCTGGCTCGGCGGGCTGGGCGTGCTCAGCCAGCTCGAGGCCGAGGTGCCGTTCCGGGCAATCATGGAGGAGCAGCTGCCGGGCTTCAGGAGTCCGCCGACGACGTGAGGTCCAGCCACATCACGTGCAGCCCGACGTGGCCGTGGGCTCGCGAGCGGAACGCTCCCGGGACGGTGCCGACCGTGACGAAGCCGAGCGAGTGCCAGAGCGTGACGGCCGCGGTGTTGGTCTCGACCACGGCGTTGAACTGGATGCCGTGGAATCCCGCGTCCCGGTGCCAGTCGACGACCCACTCGCCGAGCCGCCGACCGACGCCGCGGCCGCGCGCGTCGGGGTCGACCAGGAACGACGCCGTCCCGACGTGGTCGCCCCGGCCCGGCCGGTTCGGTCCCATCTTGGCGGTCCCGAGGATCGCCCCGTCCTCCTCCAGCACGACGGTGAGGCCGGGCGGTGACTCCATCCACAGCGCGCTCGCCGCCTCGGACGTGAGGTCCTCGGCGAACGCGTAGGTCTCCCCCGCGGCGACGGTGTCGCGGAAGATCGGCCAGATCGCCGGCCAGTCGTCGGCGGTGGCGGGCCGGATCGACGGATCGGTCATCGCGGCTCCCGGTCGGTGACGCAGTACGCCGAGCCGGCGGGATCGGTCAGCACGGTCCAGCCCTCCCGGGCGACCACCACGGTGGCTCCGAGTGCCTCGTGGCGGGCCGTCTCGGCGGCACGGTCGGACGTGGCGAGGTCGAAGTGGGCGCGCACCTCCCCCAGTGGCTCACCGAGCCGCTGGACCAGCAGGTGCAACGGCTGGCCGATCGGTCGCTCGAGCCGGTGGAACTCGGGGTGGCCCGATGAGGGGACCAGCTCGCGCGCGGTCACCTCCTGCCAGAACTCCAGCTCGCGGTCGTGCAGCTCGGCGGGGACGTCGAGGCAGACCTGGTCGATCTGGGAGCGGTGCCCGCCCGGCCACTCGGCCGGTGGTGCGGGCTCGCGTTCGCCCTCGGGCACGAAGCAGAAGGGAAGACCGCCCGGCGACGACATCACGACGTAGCCGAGGTCGGCGATCTCCCGTGCACCCAGGCCCCGGGCCCGGTCGGCTGCCACCCGCGGCCAGGCGACGTGGAGGTCGAGGTGGATCCGCGCCGATCCTGCGGCGAGCCGCTGCACGCGCAGGTGGGCGTCCCCGGTCGGCGGGACGAGGGTCGTGAACTGGCCGCCGGCACCCCTCGGGGCGGACGGCGAGCAACCGCTCACCTCGGACCAGAACCGGACGCCGTCGTCGTACGTCTCCGGGGTGAGGTCGAGGAACGCGGTGATCCAGCTGGGGCTCACCAGGCCACCGTGCCGTCGATCGACTCACGGATCAGGTCGGCGTGGCCGCAGTGGCGGGCGTACTCCTCCACCAGGTGCACCAGGATCCAGCGCAGGCTGGGTGCCTCCCCGTAGCGGGCGCGTACGGCGAGCGCGTCGAGCCCGCTCTCGGCCAGCACCCGCCGGTGGATCGCGTCGGCGGCCGCCACCTCGGCGTCGAAGATCCGCCGCAGCTCCTCGGGCGGGTCGTCCGCGGCCGACGTGAGGTCCCAGTCGGGATCGGCGTCCCAGTCCACCGAGCACCACGGCTCGCCCAGCTCGCCACCGAGCAGGATCTCGGTGGCCCAGTAGCCCTCGACGAGCGCGAGGTGCTTGAGCAGCGCGCCGAGCGTCAGCGAACTGGGAGGCAGCCGGGTGTCCAGCTGGGCCGCGTCCAGTTCGTCGGTCTGCCGCCGGAGGGTGGCCCGGGAATGGTCGAGGAAGGCCAGCAGGGTGGTCGCCTCGTCGGCCGCGAACGCGGGGATCCAGGTCGGGCTCACGCGACCGGAGCCCCGTCCGCGTGGTCGGCCGGGCGGTGCAGCACCGCCGACTCGGGGGTGAAGGTGATCCCGTCGTCGCCGGCGGTCGCGGTGCCGTCCACCAGCAGGGTGTGGCCGCGCGGCTCGGGCGGCGGGAACAGCAGCGTGGCGGCCGGGTGCGCCTCGAGGTTCCGCGCCGAGCCACGACTGGGCGGGCAGTGCAGCACGCCGTCGACGAGCGTCGGTTCGACACTCACCGCCTTGACGCGACCGTGCCCGTCGGCCGTCAACAGGTAGCCCGCGCCGCGCCCGGACAGGGCGTCGGGCAGCTGATCGATCTTCACCGGAATGCTCACCTTCCGACCCTACGGCGCGCGATTGCAACCCGCCTGCCCCATTTCGCGTCTTGGAGGCGATGGAATGGAGGTGCAACGGATGCACGCACTCGCAGGAACGGGGGTGACCATGGCCGACCGTGGCAGTACGACGACCGAGCGCGACGCCGACTTCTCGGCGTACATGCACGCGCGGCAGGCCAGTCTGTTGCGGACGGCGTACCTGCTGACGGGAGACCGGCACACGGCCGAGGACCTCGTCCAGATCGCCTTCGCCAAGCTCTACCTGGCGTGGGACAAGGTCCGCGACCAAGGCTCCATCGACGGCTACGTCCGTCGGATCCTCGTCAACGAGAACAACTCGCTGTGGCGCCGCGCGTGGAAGCGTCGCGAGCAGGCCAGCGAGACGGTGCCCGACCAGCACCACCACGACGCGTACGACGACGGCGTCGGCCGGGAGCTCTGGGACCTCGTGCAGACCCTGCCGAAGAAGGCCCGCGCAGTCGTGGTGCTCCGCTACTACGAGGAGCTCTCCGAGGCGGAGACCGCCGAGATCCTGGGCATCTCCGTCGGGACCGTGAAGTCCCAGGCCAGCCGGGCGCTGGCCACCCTGCGCGACCGCGCACCCCAGACCCTTGACCGCACCGGACACCCCCGGGAGGAGGAGCGATGAACGACGACCTGACCACCCAACTGAGCCGACAGCTCCACGCACAGGCCGATGACTGGCAGGGCGCTCCGCTGACCCTGGAGAGCGTGCAGGGCAAGGCCCGCTCGATCCGCCGCACCCGGCGCGCCGCCGCGGGCGGCGCAGTCGTCGCCGCCGTGCTCGCGATCGTGGTTCCGCTGGGGCTGACCCAGCTCACGCCCGACAGCCAGCAGCCCCCGGTCACCAACACCCCGACCGAGGAGCCGACCCGGGCGGTCGCGCCGACGCCTCGCCCCGACGGGACGTTCCCGCTCACGCTCGACGTGCCGGAGGGTCAGCTGCCCGACAGCGGCTACCTCATCCCGACGGAGAAGGCGTATGTCACCCCCGAGGGCACCCAGCAGCTCCCGGGCTTCTACTTCCAGCTGGTGCCGTACGACGGTGGCTGGATCGGCCTCCGGGAGGCGAGCAACCAGCAGGCGGGCAGCTACGATGTCGTCACTCTCGATGCGAACCTCGAGGAGCTCTCGACCGCACCCACCGACAGTGGCGTGGTCGTGAGCCCTGACGGCTCCCGGGTGGCCTGGGTCGAGAACGTGGGCAACGAGGGCGACTGGACGGTCGTCAATGCGCCGACGGACGGCGGGGAACCGATCCGGACCCCAACCTCGGCCAACACCCGGCCGGTCGGCTTCCTGGCCGATGACATCGTCGCCACCGAGTACACCCTCCAGACCACCGGTGAGGTCTTCTTCAACGAGGCAGGGCCCCAGGGCGAGTTCGACAGCCGGGTCCTCAACGGCGCCGGCGACCTCAGGCCCTTCCAGTGGGTGCGGGCCAGCTCGCTCACCGCCGGGCTGGTGGCCGGGCAGACCGAGTACAACGGTGACAGCACCTGCTCGGAGGTGCGCGACATCGCCGCCGAGCAGGTCGTCTTCCCGACCTGCGACTACCAACTCGGCGGGTTCAGTCCCGACGGCCGGTGGCTGATCGGCTACGCGTCGTACTACGACTACGGGTCGCCGACGCTGGCCATCCTCGACTCGACGACCGGACTGCCGGTGGTGGAGTTCACCGGCGACAAGAACACGCCCACCTCCGTGCTGTCGGCCGTCTGGGACGACAACGACACGATCCTGGCCGTGGTCGAGATCGAAGGCGAGCAGGCGGTGCTGCGCGCGGAGGCCGATGGTTCGCTCACCCGGGTCTCCGACATCCGCCCGCAACGCGACATGAGCATCCACTTCTCCCTGCCGAGCAAGACCTTCGGGCAGAACTGATTCAGACGCTCCAGCTGAAGGAGGCGAGCACGGACGCGATCAGGGCGTCCTGCTCGTCCTCCTGCGTACTGCGGGGGAAGGCGAAGGCCACCACGACGGCGTTCCCGCTGCGCACCGAGCCGTACTCGACGTAGGGACCGGATCCGTTCGTCCCGACTGCCAGATAGGCCAGTGAGCCCCCCAGGTCGGCGTCGTAGGTGACGGTCGGTCGACCCTTGAAGTTGGTGAGCCCGGTCTCGGCGAGCTGTCTCGGTGTCCGCACCGCGACGGCGCCGAAGTCGGCGAAGGTGAGTCTGGTGCGCCCCTTCTCGGCGTTGAGGATGCCGAAGCCGAACTCGCTCACCCGGAAGCCCTCGGGGGCGCGGGCGGAAGCACTGTCGCCGGCCATCATCTCCCCGGTCGCCGGCTCCACCGCCGGTTCGGTGGGCTCGGTGGGACTCGGGGACTGCGAGGCCTCAGTCGGGCTCGAGGACGATCCCGGCTGGGTCGGCTCGTCGTCGGAGCAACCGGCCAGGAGGAGAGCGAGCACCGTCGCGAGTGCCCCGAGATACCGCACGCGAATCATCACGACGCAGCATAATCGACCGTAACCAGATCGGTCCGCGGAGGTTTGCCACGTGTGGGACGCGGGTAGGACGCTGGAGGCGGGTCCGCGACCCGCAGCGACGAAGCCGTACGACGCGAGGGGGAGAGCACCAGATGCTTCTCAGAGGAGCGCTGACCGAGGCGGGCATGGATGACTCGACGGTCGAGCAGATCCTGGCCATGCTGACCGATGCCCAGGACGCAGTGAAGAAGAGCGAGCGGATCGAGCTCGCACCCGCCGGCTCGTACGGCGGCGCACCGACGGCCGCGGAGCTCGGCCTCCACGCCGGCAAGGCCCACCACCACGTCATCGACGCGATGACCCAGATGGCTCAGGGGCTGCGTACGTACCACGAGAACGTCGCCCACCTCCGCAAGGACGTGCTGGACACCGACGACACGGTCGCGACCGGGTTCACCCGCGTGGCCCAGCGACTGAGCGAGCCCAGCATCGATGCCGGCACTGCCTGCCTCGGCCAGAACAACTTCCACGCGAATCCGACCTGCGAGGTGCCGGGGAGCGACCAGTGACCAAGGGCCCCGAACAGACCCGCTACGAGGCAGCCGTCGACGGCTCCGCACCCAACGATCCCCAGCGTGCCGCCGACGACTGGGAGGCGGCGGCCGGCAACCTGCGGTTCGTCGCCCGGGCGCTCCGGGCGAAGACCGGAACGGCGACGACGATCTCCCCCCACACGGGCCCCAAGATCAGCGACGCCTTCGAGACGTCAGCCCAAGGCATGGAGGACAAGGCGGTCGAGCTCGACCGCGGCGCCAAGGCGCTGCGTCAGGCCGGGCGGGTCCTCCAGGCCGCGAAGGACGACCGTCCCAAGCTGAAGCCGCTCGACGACCCCGGCACCTACACCGGCCCCAGCCAGCCGAAGACGCCTGAGGAGGTCAAGGCGAAGTCGGACTACGACAGCGCGGCCGGGACCTATGAGAAGAACCGGCGCTTCAACGAGACCCTCGCCCGGGGTCACAACCAGGCCATGGACAACCAGTTCCAGGAGTCCACCGCGGTCATGAAGTCGATCCACGGCGAGCCCGACCCGGTCCCGCAGCCCGCCGGCCCCAGCGGCGGCGGGCCCGGCAGCGTCGGGGGTGGTGCTGCCGGTGGTGGAGGCGGCGTCTCCCGTGGCTCTGGCGTCAGCGCGACGTCGACCGGTGGCTTCGAGACCGGAGGCGGGGGTGGCTCGGGAGGCTCCGGCGGGTCTGGAGGATCCGGCGGCTCGGGCGGCTCCGGCACGACGACCACCCCCGGCTCGACCGGCACGCCCCAGGGGCCGATCCTGGGTGGCGAGGCCGTGCCGACACCTGGCACCGGAGCCGCGACCGCGGCGCCGGCTGCTTCCGGCGGCCTCGGCAGCACCGCTGGCGGAGTTGCGGGCGCGGTCGGCGGTGGCCTTCTCGGCGGCGCCGGCGGTGTGATGGGCGGCGCCCGGGGTGGGTCCGCGCCCGTCTCGGGCGGCTCCTCCAGTGCCCGTGCCATCGGCAGCACCAGTCGCACCGGTGCCGCGCGCACCCTCGGTGGCGCCGGCTCGTCCAGCCGGGCGGCCGCGCCCGGGAGTGCATCGCGGGCCGGGACCCGAGCGGGTGCCGGAGGCCAGACGGCTGGCCGCGGCACGTCGGGTCAGGGCAAGGCGGGTGCCCGGCGCGCGGGTGGCGCGGGCGCCGGGGGCGGGCGCGGCGGCAAGAAGTCCGACCACGACAAAGCCGCGAGGACCGACCACCTGCTCGACGACCAGGACTGGACCGACGACGAGGACGCGGCACCCCCGGTGATCGGCTGAGTCATCGGCTGAGCCGAGGCGCAGGGCTCAGACGAGCACGTCGGTGACCGGCTGCGAGGAGTCGGCCGGCAGGTCGAGCGCGGACGGCGTACGCCGTCGGGTGACCATGTCGGAGCCGAGCGCGGCGACCATCGCGCCGTTGTCGGTGCACAAGCCCGGTCGCGGTACGCGGACCCGGATCCCGGCGGCCGCCGCCCGTTCCTCGGCCATGACCCGCAGCCGGGAGTTGGCCGCGACGCCACCACCGATCAGCAGGTGGTCGATGCCGTGGGTGAGCGCGGCGTCGATCGCCTTGCGGGTGAGCACGTCGCAGACCGCTTCCTGGAACGACGCGGCGACGTCGTCGACCGGCACCGGCTCACCGCTGCGCTCGCGGGCCTCGACCCAGCGGGCGACCGCGGTCTTGAGGCCGGAGAACGAGAAGTCGAACCGGTGCCGCTCGAGGTCGCGGCGGGCGCTGAGCCCGCGCGGGAAGTCGATGGCGATGCGGTTGCCGTCGCGGGCGGCGCGGTCGATGTGGGGACCGCCCGGGAACGGCAGCCCGAGCAGCCGGGCGACCTTGTCGAACGCCTCACCGGCCGCATCGTCGATGGTGGCGCCCAGCGGCTCGACGTTGCCGGTGACGTCCTCGACCTTCAGCAGGCTGGAGTGGCCGCCGGAGACCAGCAGCGCCAGGCAGAGTTCGGGCAGTGGCCCGTGCTCCAGCTGGTCGACCGCGACGTGCGCGGCGAGGTGGTTGACGCCGTACAGCGGCTTGCCGAGCCCGACCGAGAGCGCCTTGGCGGAGGCGACGCCGACCAGCAGGGCGCCGGCGAGCCCGGGGCCGCTGGTGACGGCGATGGCGTCGACGTCGTGGATCCGGATGCCGGCGGTCTCGCAGGCGCGTTCGATCGTGGGCACCATGGCCTCGAGGTGGGCGCGGCTGGCGACCTCGGGGACAACGCCGCCGAAGCGGGCGTGCTCGTCCACGCTGCTCGCGACCGCGTCGGCCAGCAGCGTGTGACCGCGCACGATCCCGACGCCGGTCTCGTCGCAGGAGGTCTCGATGCCGAGGACCAGGGGCTCGTCCATGACGCCATCATCCCCGACGACAATGGAGCCATGCGCGCCGTGGGGGTCGAAGAGCTCCGTCACCTGCCGTTCGTCCGCCACCAGCTCGACCCGGTGCTGATCACCGGGGCCTGGCGGGAGGGCGACGCGGCGGTGGTCGTCGTGCGCCGCGCCGTGGTCTCGGGGCTGGTCACCGTCGCGACCGGATTCGGGGAGCACGACCTCCCGGGGCTCCTCTCCGCGGTCGCCGACAGGGTCCCTGCCCCCGACCGGGTCATGGTGACCGCGCCGGCCGAGGCCATCCCGCGCGCCTGGCCGCTGGCGGAGGTCCGGCAGTGGCACTGGATGCGAACCACGCGCCGACCGGAGCCGCCCACGGCTCTGGTCGCTCCGGTCACCGACGACGAGGTCACCGCCCTGCTCGACGTCGTCGCGCCCGACTCACACGCCCGGCCCGGGACACCGGGCATGGAGTCCTGGCTGGGGATCCGCAGCTCGGGCCGGGTGGTGGCCGTGGGCGGTGTGCTGCGCCAGCCGGACGGTACCGGCCACGTCCGTGCGGTGGCCGTCGCCGAGGACCATCGCGGTCGAGGGCTCGGCCGAGAGCTGTCGCGGGCGCTGACCCGGGAGGCGATGGGCAGTTCCGGGGTCTGCTCGCTGGGGGTGTACGTCGACAACGAGCCCGCGCTGCGCACCTACCGCGGCCTCGGCTACGAGGTGGTCCACACCTTCACGTCGGGGCCGGTGGCCGGGAGCTCCAGCACGACCGCCGTGGCGCCGTCGCGGTAGTAGCGCTGTCGGCGCGCGATCTCGGTGAAGCCGCGAGCCGCGTAGAAGGCGAGCGCGCCGGCGTTGTCCTCGCGAACCTCCAGCAGGATCCGCTCGGCTCCCTCGGTCTCGGCGAGGACGAGGACGCCCTCCAGCAGTCCGGACGCGATGCCGGCCCGGCGGTGGGCCGGGTCGACACCGATGCGTTGCAGCTCGACGACGTCGCCGGCGACGCTGACCACCGCGTAGCCGACCACCTCGTTCGCCCGCGCCACCAGGTGGTGGACGGTCGGCAGACCGCTCGTCACGCCGTCGCGGATCAGCGTCCCGGACCAGGCGTCGAGGCCCTGGCACAGCTCCTCGAGCCGCACGATCGCCGCGATGTCAGCGGCGTTGGCCGGGCCGACGCTCACGAGACGGGCTTGCGTGCCGCGGGCATCACGGCGTCAGGCCGACGCAGGTAGAGCGGCTCGGGATCGCTGAGCTCGGCGCGCTCCTCGGCCACGGTGCGGGCCAGCCAGCCCGCGCCGGGCCTGGTCGGGCCGGTCGCGGTCGGGAAGTGGTCCGGGTAGAGCAGCGCCCCCTCTCCCACGACCTGCGCGTCGGTGGCGAGGACGTCGGGACGGTCGACGACCGGCCCGGTGAGGCGAACACCGTCCTCGTCGTACGACGCGAGGTAGACCTCCTTGCGGCGAGCATCCGTGGCGACCACGAAGTCGCCGATCACGGCGCCGGTGTCGACGGCCTCGACCGCGAGCACGTCGAGGGTGCACACGCCGTACACGGGGATCTCCAGCACGAAGCCGAGGGTCCGCGCGGTGACCAGCCCGACCCGCAGCCCCGTGAACGGACCCGGCCCGACCCCGACCGCGATCGCGGTGAGGTCCTGCCGGACGATCCCGACGTCGCTCATCACCTGCGCGATGAGCGGGGCCAGCTGCTCCCCGTGCTTCATGGTGTGGTCGCTGGTGAGCTCGGCCACCACGTCGGTCCCGTCGTGCAGGGCAACGGTCACCGACGGAGTCGCGGTGTCGAAGGCGAGCAGCACGCCCTCAGGCTAGATCAGGCCCCCTCCCCCTCCTGAGTTGAGTCGCCACAAAATCGGGTTGAGTCGCCAGGTAGTGCGGGACTCCCTGGCGACTCGACCGGATTTCCTGGCGACTCAACCGTGGGTGGGGTCAGGTGTTGCGGAGGACGCGGACCAGGTGGGCGTCGATCTCGGAGAGGCCGGCGTGGTCCTCGGCGGGGTTCCACCAGGCGAGGCCGTCGACGTCGCCGGCGGCGCTGAGGCCGGCGATGCCGGGCAGGGCGCTGCGGAAGACCGCGACCCGCTTGATCCGCCGCTGGTGGCCGTACTGGATGGTGGCGACCCCGGCGAACTCCACCTCACCGGGATCACCACCGGTGGCGGTCCGGAACTGGTCGACGACGGCCTTCCGCGGCGATCCGTCGTCGCCGAGCCGGGCCAACGGCAGCTCCCACTCGGCGGTGCGGGAGTTGTGGACCAGCAGCACCCGGGCGTCGTGCTCGGGCACCAGGATCGACATCGTCAGCGGTACGTCGCGGTCGAGGTCGAGCAGGTCTGCCTCCGCGCAGGCCCAGAAGTCGACCAGCAGGGTCTCGCCCGGCTTGGCGGCCAGCGGCGGCCGGTCGTTGGGGACCTCCAGCTCGTACCACCGCGGCCCGACCGGCATCATCAGCACCCGACGGGGATCGTGGTCGACGTGGTCGTCGGCATGGGCCAGGGCCCGGATCACCCGCACCTCCAGCCGCGACTCGGCCAGTCCCTCGGCGATGCCCTCACCCCACTCGACCACCGTCACCGCGTCGTCGAGCGAGGTGTCGAGGTCGAGGTCGTCGAGCTCGTCGACCCCGCCCAGGCGATAGGCGTCGACGTGCACCAGCGCCGGCCCCCCGACCAACGAGGGGTGGACCCGCGCGATCACGAAGGTCGGGGAGGTGATCGGACCGCGCACCTCGAGCCCGGCACCCAGTCCCTGGGTGAAGGTCGTCTTGCCGGCACCGAGCTGCCCACTGAGTACGACGAGGTCGCCGGCCTTCAGCTGCTCCGCCAGGGACCGGCCGAGGTCCCGCATCGCGTCGGCGTCCGGGACGTCGAACAGGAACGTGTTGAGCGGCCGGCGCAGCTCGACGTTCGGCTCGTGGCGGCGTACCTCCCGGAAGCCGCGACGCTCCCAGAACCCGACCGTCTCGGGCAGCTCGAGCCGCGCGACGACGGTGAGGTCGTCGAACCCCTCGGCGGCCTTGACCGCGCCCTGGATGAGCCGCGCCGCGATGCCGTGCCCCTGCACCTCGGGGAGTACGCCGAACCGTCGGACGTACATCGTGGTGCCGTCCGGATCCAGCACCAGCCCGCCGACCGGTACGCCGTCGAGCCGGGCCAGCAGGCCGCCCCGGTGTGAGAGCAGCTCACCCAGCGACTCGACGGTCTCGGTGAGGGTGGCGGCGGGCGGGTCCAGCGGAGGACGCGCCTCGAAGGCCGGTCGGATGGCGGCCAGCAGCGTGGCCGCGTCGTCCGGGCCGATCGGGTCGATCTCGACGCTCACCGGCGACCGACCCGTTCCCCTGCGGCCGCGAACAGCTGGTCGAGCGCGGCGTTGACCTGTTCGTGTCGTTCCAGCAGCACCATGTGGCCGGCACCCTCGCACTCCACGAGGGTGGAGCCGGGGATCCGGGACTGGAGCTTGCGGCTGTGGCCGATCGGGGTGATCTTGTCCGCGGTACCGCAGATGATCGCGACCGGTACCTCGCCGAGCGCCTCGACCGTCTCGAACTTGTCGAGCGCGCTGAAGTTCGGGAAGAACTCGGCGATCACCTCGAACGGCGTGGCCGACAGCATCTGGTCGACGAACTCGACGTAGCTGGCCGGCACCTCGTCGCCGAACGCGAAGCCGTCGGTGACGACGGTGGCGACCGCCTTGCCGATGCGGCGTACGCCGTCGACGGCCCGGTGGCCACGCGCCAGCGTCGCGACCGCCCGCATCGCGAGCGCGCTGCCCAGCCCGGACGGGAACGCGGGCGCCAGGAGCCGGTGGGGACTGAGGCCGCCGGCGGTGGTCGAGATCAGCCCGACGCCCACGATCCGGTCGCCGAACAGCTCGGGGTGGGCCTCGGCGAGGGCGAAGATGCTCATCCCGCCCATGGAGTGGCCCACCAGCACGACCGGCCCGTCCGGGACGACCTCGTCGAGCACCTGCAGCAGGTCGACGCCCAGCTGCTCGATGGTGGCGTGCTCGTCGGTCGAGCGGCCGGAGCGGCCGTGGCTGCGCTGGTCGTAGAACACGGCGCGGACCAGGCCGCGGTAGCCGGCGCGCTGGAAGTGCCAGCAGTCGAGGTTGAGTGCGAAGCCGTGGACGAAGATGACCGTGAGCGGCGACCGGGGTGCCTCGTCGACCTCGACGTGGAGGGGTACGCCGTCGTCGGCGACGACCGTCGTCGGTGTCGACCGCAGGCCGCCGAACGGCGTCGCGTCCCCGGCTCCGCGGTTGGCGATGATGTGGCGACGACGGGCGAAGCCCACCGCCGTACCGGCGACGGCGACACCGGCCGCCGACGCGGCCACCCGGAGCACCCGGCGCCGCACGCTCATCACCGCGTCGCCTCGTCGTTGTAGCGACGGACGAACCGGCCGCCGATCCGGGTGACGATCTCGTAGCTGATGGTGTCGCACCACTCCGCCCAGTCCTGCGCGGTGGGCTCGCCCAGCAGGCCGTTCCCGAAGAGCATGACCAGATCGCCGGCGTCGTCGCCAGCGCCGACCTCCACCAGGAACTGGTCCATGCAGACCCGGCCGCGGACCGGACGCCGGGTCTCGCCGACCAGCACCTCGGCGCGGTTGCCGGCGTGGCGGGGTACGCCGTCGCCGTACCCGACCGGGACCAGCCCCACACGGGTCGGCCGGTCGGCGTGCCAGGTGTGGCCGTAGGAGACCCCGTCGCCTGCCGCGATCTCCTTGGTGAGGGCGAGCCGGGCGAGGGCGGTCATGGCCGGGAGGAGACCGAGGTCAGGGGTGTGACCCGGCGCGGGGTCGAGGCCGTACGACGCGATGCCGCACCGGACCAGGTCGTAGCGGGCGCTCGGGCGCAGGATGGCCGCGGCGGAGTTGGCCAGGTGGCGCACCTCCGGGGTGAGGCCGGCGCTCGCGGCCACCGCCAACGCCTCCTCGAACGCAGCCTGCTGGGCGTCGTTCGCGGGGTGGTCGGGCTCGTCGCTGCACGCGAAGTGGGACCAGATGCCGGTGACCCGGATCCGGCCCGCGCGCTCGAGGTCGGCGGCCAGAGCGAACAGGCCGTGCCAGTCCGTTCGGGGAGCGCCGCCGCGCGAGAGCCCGGTGTCGACCTTGATCTGCACCCGGGCAGCGCCCGCGGCGGCTGCGGCGACGACCTCGCCGAGCTCGGCCTCGGAGTAGACGGTCACGTCCACGTCGGCAGCGATCGCGGCGGCGTAGTCCTCTCCCGGTACGCCGAGCCAGCACAGCACCCGGCCGGTGTCGCCGCCCGCACGCAGCACGAGCGCCTCGTCGATGGTGGCCACACCGAGCCAGGTGGCCCCGCCCTCGCGGGCGGCCCGCGCGGCGGGCAGGATGCCGTGGCCGTAGCCGTCGGCCTTCACGACCGTCATCACGTCGACCCCGGTGTGGTCGCGCAGGACGCGCACGTTGTGACGGATCGCGGGCAGCTCGATGACGATCTCCGCACGGCCCCGGCTCATTGAGCCGATTCTTTCATCCCCACGTCCGGTCGACCCGAGAGGACCAGACGCACCGCCTCGGGGAGTGCCCGCGCGACGTCCCCGGCCTGCAGCGGACCGCCCCGCGAGGCCACGGTCGCGGCGGCCCCGTGCAGCCACGACCCGACCGACGCGGCGTCGTACGTCGAGAGGCCGGAGGCGAGCAGGGCGCCGACCAGTCCGGCCAGCACGTCACCGGCACCGGCGGTGGCGAGCCACGGCAGACCGGTGGTGGTGGCGCGCACCCGGCCGTCGGGGTGGGCGACCAGCGTGTGGCGGCCCTTGAGGAGCACCACGCACTGGAACCGCTCGGCAGCCGCCCGGACGTGGTGGAGCGGGCGGGCCTCGACGTCGGCGCGGTCGGCGCCGGTCATGGCGGCCAGCTCGCCGGCATGGGGGGTGAGGACGGCGTCGACCGGCAAGGGTCCGTCGACGTGGTGGAGGGCGTCGGCGTCGACGACCAGGGGTACGCCGTCAGCGAGTGCGGTCGCCAGCTCCTCCCCCGCGCCGTCCCCGCCACCCGAGCCGACGACCCAGGCCTGGACCCGTCCCGCGCCGACGACCTCGGGGTGGTCGGTGTGCACGGCGTCGGCCGCGTCGCCGACGTAGCGCACCATGCCGACCAGGCCGCTGGCCGCGCCGGCGACGCAGAGCCGGGCAGCGCCGGGGTACTGCGCGGACCCGGCCCGGACCCCGACCACGCCACGCGTGTACTTGTGGTCGTCGCCGCCGGGTCGCGGCACCAACCGCCGGACGTCGTCGGGCTGGAGCGCCTCGAGCACCGGCTCGGGCAGGTCGAGACCGAGGTCGACGAGGTGCACCACGCCGCAGGCCGCCGACGCCGGATCCACCAGGTGGGCGACCTTGAGCGCGCCGAAGGTGACGGTCAGGGCGGCGGTCACGTGGGGTCCGGCCACCTCGCCGGAGTCGACGTCGACGCCGCTGGGGACGTCGACCGCGACGACCGGCACGCCACCGAGGTGGCCGAGCGCGGCGACCGCCTCCTCGCGGAGCCCGGGCCGTCCGCCGATGCCGACGATGCCGTCGACCGCGACGTCGGCGTGGTGGTCGTCGTGGGGCTCGGCGACCCGGCCACCTGCCGCTCGCAGGGCGGCCAGGCCTTCGGCGTACACGTCCTCGGCGAGCAGCCACGCCTCCACCGCGACACCACGGCGGGCCAGCATCGCTCCCGCCCACAGCGCGTCGCCGCCGTTGTGGCCGGCACCGACCAGCAGCACCACCCGGCGCCCGTACGCGCCGCCCATCAGGTCGATCACCGCGTGCGCGAGCCCGGCCGCGGCGCGCTGCATCAGCGCCCCCTCCGGCAGCGTGGCCATCAGCGCCGCCTCGGCGTCCCGGACCTGCTGCACCGTGTGCGCGCCTCGCATGGCACCTGACCCTAGTGGCGGAGAGCCGCTCAGGACTCCAGGACCACGACCGCGGAGGCGATGCCGGCGTCGTGGGAGAGGGAGAGATGGACCGAGCCGACACCGAGCTGGTCGGCGCGGGCCTGGACGCTGCCGCGGAGGGTGAAGAGCGGGCGGCCGGTCTCCTCCGACTCGACCTCGGCGTCGTGCCAGGCCATCCCGACGGGGGCGCCGAGCGCCTTGGCGAGCGCCTCCTTGGCGGCGAACCGGGCCGCCAGCGACGCCGGCGGGCGGACCGCCTCGGCGGGCGTGAACAGCCGCTCGCGCAGGCTCGGCGTCCGCTCGAGGGACGCCATGAAGCGCGAGATGTCGACGACGTCGATGCCGACGCCCAGCACGGCCATGTGTGTCGCTGCCTACTCGACCGTGACCGACTTGGCGAGGTTGCGCGGCTGGTCGACGTCGTGGCCGAGCAGCGTCGCCAGCTCGCACGCGAACAGCTGCAGCGGCACCGTGGCCACCACCGGCTGGAGCAGCACCGGGACCCGGGGCAGCCGGATCAGGGTGTCGGCGTACGGCGTCACCTCGTCGTCGTCCTCCTCGGCGAGCACGATGGTGCGGGCGCCGCGGGCCCGGATCTCCTGGATCGCGCTCACCATCTTGTCGTGCAGCTGGTCGCGACCACGCGGGGGCACGATGCAGAAGACGGGGAGGCCCTCCTCGATCAGGGCGATCGGACCGTGCTTGAGCTCCCCGGCCGCGAAGCCCTCGGCGTGGATGTAGGCGAGCTCCTTGAGCTTCAGGGCCCCCTCCAGGGCCACGGGGTAGCCGGCGTGACGACCGAGGAACAGGACCGTGCGCGTGTCGACCAGCTCCTGCGCCAGCGCGTAGACGGCGTCGGCGTCGCCGAGCACCCGCTCGAGGTGGGCCGGCATCGAGTCGATCTGCGCGACGACCGAGCTGATCTCGTCGCCGAACATGGTCCCGCGCACCTGGGCCAGGTAGAGGCCGAGCAGGTAGCAGGCGACCAGCTGGGTCAGGAAGCCCTTGGTGGAGGCGACCCCGATCTCGGGCCCGGCGTGGGTGTAGATCACCGCGTCGGACTCGCGCGGGATCGTCGAGCCGTTGGTGTTGCAGATCGCCAGCACCTTGGCGCCCTGGGCGGCCGCGTGCCGGATCGCCATCAAGGTGTCGGCGGTCTCGCCCGACTGGCTCATCGCGACGACGAGGGTGTTGCGGGTCAGGATCGGATCGCGGTAGCGGAACTCGTGGGCGAGCTCGACCTCGCAGGGGATCCGGGTCCAGTGCTCGATCGCGTACTTCGCCACGAGCGCGGAGTACGCCGCGGTCCCGCAGCCGACGATGACGATCCGGTCGACGTCACGCAGCTCCTGGTCGGAGAGCCGGACCTCGTCGAGCTGCAGCAGCCCGGCCTCGGTGTGCCGGCCCAGCAGGGCGTCGGCGACGGCCCGCGGCTGCTCGAAGATCTCCTTGCGCATGAACCAGTCGTAGCCGTCCTTCTCCGCGGCGGAGAGGTCCCAGTCGACGTGGTAGCGCTTCCCTTCGCTCGGGGACCCGTCGAACCCGGTGATCTCGACTCCCTCTCGGGTGATCGTGACGACCTGGTCCTGGCCGAGCTCGAGTGCCTCGCGGGTGTGCTCGATGAAGGCGGCGACGTCGGAGCCGAGGAAGTTCTCGCCCTCGCCGAGGCCCACGACCAGCGGGGAGTTGCGTCGCGCGGCGACCACGCGGTCGGGGTCCTGGGCGTCGACCGCGACCAGGGTGAAGGCCCCGGTCAGCCGCCGGCACACGCGCTGCATCGCCGTCGTGAGGTCGGCGCCGCCGTCGACCTCGAGCTCGAGCAGGTGCGCGGTGATCTCGGTGTCGGTCTCGGAGAGCATCTCGTGCCCGGCCGCCTCGAGCTCCGAGCGCAGGTGGGCGAAGTTCTCGATGATGCCGTTGTGCACCACCGCGACCCGGGTCTGCCGACCCAGGTGAGGGTGGGCGTTGCGGTCGGTGGGCGCGCCGTGGGTGGCCCACCGGGTGTGGCCGATGCCGGTGGTTGACGCCGGCAGCGGCGTCTCGTCGATCGCCTTCTCGAGGTTGGCGAGCTTGCCGGCACGCTTGTCGGTGGCCAGAGCCCCGTCGGTGACGAGCGCGATCCCCGCGGAGTCGTAGCCGCGGTACTCGAGCCGTCGGAGCCCCTCGATCACCACCCCTTGGGCCTGCTGGGGGCCGACGTACCCGACGATTCCGCACATGGCCGCGAGTCTAGGGCGTGGGGTCACTGCAAGAATGCCGCGCATGTCTCCCCACGGCGGTGGCCCGGCCGAGGACAACGGCCGAGAGCCGTCGCCGTACGTCGAGCTGGACCGTGCCGCGTGGGCGGCCCTGGGCCGTGAGACCGAGAGCCCGCTGAGCGCGGCGGAGATCACCAAGCTCCGTGGCCTCGGCGACGCGCTCGACCTCGAGGAGGTCGAGCAGGTGTACCTGCCGATCTCGCGACTGCTGAGCATGTACGTCGCCGCCGCGGGTCGGCTCCACCGCGAGCAGGAGTCGTTCCTGGGCGAGCAGCAGCCGCGGCGCACGCCGTTCGTGATCGGGCTCGCTGGATCGGTGGCCGTCGGCAAGTCGACGACGGCCCGGGTGCTGGCGCAGCTGCTCGCGCACTGGCCCGAGCACCCGAACGTCTCGCTGGTGACCACCGACGGCTTCCTCTACCCGAACGCCGAGCTGCAGCGCCGCGGGCTGCTGCACCGCAAGGGGTTCCCGGAGTCCTACGACCGCCGCGCGTTGCTGCGGTTCGTGGTGGACATCAAGTCCGGGAAGGACGAGGTCGTCGCGCCGACGTACTCGCACCTCGTCTACGACGTCGTCCCGGAGGAGAAGCTGGTCATCCAGAGCCCCGACATCGTGATCATCGAGGGGCTCAACGTGCTGCAGCCGGCGCGGGTCCGCGAGGACGGTCGCGCCGGGCTGACGCTGAGCGACTTCTTCGACTTCACCGTCTACGTCGATGCCCGCACCGAGCACATCCGGCGGTGGTACGTCGAGCGCTTCAGCCGGCTGCGCGAGACCGCGTTCCGCGACCCCGGCTCCTACTTCACCAAGTACGCCGCGCTCAGCGAGGACGAGGCGGTCGAGATGGCCGGGGAGCTGTGGGACTCGATCAACGGGCCGAACCTGACCCAGAACGTGCTGCCCACCCGCTCCCGGGCGACGCTGGTGCTGCGGAAGGACCAGGACCACTCGGTCCGCTACGTGCGGCTCAGGAAGCTGTAGCGGCCGCGGTCACAGCGCCAGCTGGCGGCGTACGACGCCCGCGAGCCGCTCGGCGACCGAGCGTGCCTGCTCCTCGGTGGGCGCCTCGACCATGACGCGCACGATCGGCTCGGTCCCGGAGGGCCGGAGCAGGACCCGGCCGGCGCCCGCGAGCCCGGCCTCCTCCTCAGCCACCGCGGCCGCGACCACGGCGTCGTCGTCGGCGCGCGACTTGTCGACGTCGGGGACGTTGAGCAGCACCTGGGGCAGCCTGGTCATCACCGAGGCGAGCTCCTTCAGGGACTTCCCGGTGGTGGCCATCCGGTGCAGGACGGCCATCGCGGCGAGGATGCCGTCGCCGGTGGTGGCGTGGTCGCTCATGATCACGTGACCGGACTGCTCACCGCCCAGGGAGTAGCCGGAGACCTTCATCGCCTCGAGCACGTAGCGGTCGCCCACCTTGGTCTGGCGCACCCCGATACCGGCGTCACGCATCGCGTGCACGAAGCCGAGGTTGCTCATCACGGTGGCGACGACGGTGTCCTTGGCGAGCGCGCCCTGCTCGTGGAGCGACAGCGCGAGGACCGCCAGCAGCTGGTCGCCGTCGACGACATTGCCCTCGTGGTCGACGGCGAGGCAGCGGTCGGCGTCGCCGTCCAGCGCGAACCCGACGTCCGCGCCGTCCTTGAGGACCGCGGCCTGCAGCGACTCGAGGTGGGTCGAGCCGCAGTTGTCGTTGATGTTGACGCCGTCCGGCATCGCATGGATCGCGCTCACGTCGGCGCCCGCACCCACCAGGGCGCGCGGCCCGGCGTCGGAGGCCGCGCCCTCGGCGCAGTCGAGGACGACCTTGATCCCGACCAGCGGGTAGTCGATCGAGTCGATGAGGTGCGCGACGTAGTCGTCGATGGCGTCGGCGTACGGCGCCACCCGACCGACGGCTCCGCCCCGTGGCCGGGGCCAGTCCTCGCCCATCCGGCGCTCGATCGCGATCTCCACCGCGTCGTCGAGCTTCAGTCCGCCGCGGGCGAGGAACTTGATGCCGTTGTCCGGCATCGGGTTGTGGGACGCCGAGAGCATGACGCCGAGGTCGGCGCCGAGCTTCTCGGTCAGGAACGCGACACCGGGTGTGGGGAGCACGCCCAGGAGCAGCACGTCGACACCGGCCGACGCGAGGCCGGCGACGACCGCGGCCTCGAGGAACTCCCCGGAGATCCGGGTGTCCCGGCCCACGACCGCGAACGGTCGGTGGCCCTCGAACTCGCCCGCGTCCGCGAGGACGTGGGCCGCGGCGACGGACAGGTCCAGGGCCAGCTCAGCGGTGAGATCACCGTTGGCCAGACCCCGGACCCCGTCCGTGCCGAAGTAGCGCTTCGCCATGTGTCCGAAGATCCTGGCAGCGCTACTCGATCAGCGCTTGCTGAACTGGGGCGCCTTGCGGGCCTTCTTGAGACCGGCCTTCTTGCGCTCGATGACGCGCGCGTCACGCGTGAGCAGGCCAGCGGCCTTCAGCACGGCACGGTTGGCCTCGAGGTCCACGGAGTTGAGGCACCGGGCCACGCCGAGGCGCAGCGCGCCGGCCTGGCCGGTGATGCCGCCGCCGTGGATGCGGGCGATGACGTCGAAGCGGCCCTCGAGGCGCGTGGCCGCGAACGGCTCGTTGACGACCTGCTGGTGCAGCTTGTTCGGGAAGTAGGCGTCGAGCGGACGACCGTTGACCGTCCAGAGGCCGGTGCCCGGCATGATCCGCACCCGTGCGACGGCCTGCTTGCGGCGGCCGGTCGCGGCGGCGGGGGCGATGGTCGCGTTGACCGGCGCGTCGGCGGCCGGGTCGCTCTCGGAGCTGTAGGCGACGCCCTGCTCGTTGGTCTCGAAGGTCTCCTCGACCTCGGTGGTGTTCTCGGTCACCTGTGTGTCCTCGTGTCCTTCGTCGTTGGCAGTCACTGGGAGACCTGCGTGATCTCGAACGGCTTGACCTGCTGGGCCTCGTGGGGGTGGGTCGGGCCGGAGTAGACCTTCAGCTTCTTGATGATCTGTCGACCGAGCTTGTTCTTCGGCAACATGCCCCACACGGCCTTCTCGACGACCTTGCGAGCGTCCTTCTCGAGGATCTCGCCGACCGGGGTGGCGGTCAGGCCGCCCGGGAAGCCGGAGTGGCGGTAGGAGAGCTTCTTGGTGGCCTTGTCACCGGAGAGCGAGAGCTTCTCGGCGTTGACGATGACGACGAAGTCGCCGACGTCCATGTGGGCCGCGAAGATCGGCTTGTGCTTGCCGCGCAGGAGGTTGGCGGTCTGGACGGCGAGCCGACCCAGCACGATGTCGGTGGCGTCGATGACATGCCACTCGCGGTGGATGTCGCCCGGCTTGGGGCTGTAAGTGCGCACGTGAGTGTGCCCTTCTCGTTCGTGGTCCGGGCCGGCGGTCACCGACCCGGTGGTGGAGCTGCGACGTCTGACGAACACGGCCCGGCTCACAGTTCAGTCCGGGACTGCATCCCGACCTCACGCGGAGGGTCGGAACGCGGCAGATGACGCGACTGGCCAGATTACCGGCGTGTCGGCGTACGGGTCAAAACGTGGCACCCGGCCGCAAGACTCGGATTCGCACCCCGCAGCGCCCGGCGTTAGGTTGGGCGCGTGACTGATTCTCTCACCGTCCGCGACAACCGCACCGGACAGGAGTACGACGTCCCGATCACCGACGGCACCATCAAGGCCGCGGATCTGGGACAGATCAAGGCGACCAGTGAGGACGACCCGGGTCTGGCGGTCTACGACCCCGGCTTCGTCAACACCGCCTCCTGCCGCAGCGCCGTGACCTTCATCGACGGCGAGAAGGGGATCCTCGAGTATCGCGGCTACCCCATCGAGCAGCTCGCCGAGAAGTCGAACTTCCTCGAGGTGGCCTACCTCCTCGTCCACGGCGCGCTGCCGACCAAGGTCGAGTACGACGCCTGGGTGCACGAGATCACCTATCACACGTTCGTCCACGAGAACGTCAAGTCGTTCATGGAGGGCTTCCGCTACGACGCCCACCCGATGGGCATGCTGATGGCCTCGGTCGGCGCGCTGTCGACGTTCTACCCCGACGCCCGCAACATCGGTGACGCCGAGAACCGCCACATGCAGATCGTGCGGATGATCGCGAAGATGCCGACGCTGGGCGCCTGGTCCTACCGCCACGCCCAGGGCAAGCCGTTCATCTACCCCGACAACGACCTGTCCTACACGGCGAACTTCCTCTCGATGCTGTTCAAGATGAGCGAGAAGAAGTTCGAGGCCGACGAGCGGCTCGTGAGGGCCCTCGACGTGCTGTTCATCCTGCACGCCGACCACGAGCAGAACGCGTCCACCAACGCGGTCCGCTCGGTCGGCTCGACCCAGGTCGACCCGTACTCCGCCGTCAGCGCCGGCGTCGGCGCCCTCTTCGGCCCGCTCCACGGCGGCGCGAACGAGGCCGTCATGCGGATGCTCCGGCGGATCGGCTCGAAGGAGAACATCCCCTCCTTCATCGACGGCGTGAAGGAGGGCAACGAGCGGCTGATGGGCTTCGGCCACCGCGTCTACAAGAACTACGACCCGCGGGCCCGGATCATCAAGAAGGCCGCCGACGACGTCTTCGAGGTCACCGGCACCAACCCGCTGCTCGAGATCGCGCTCGAGCTGGAGAAGATCGCGCTCGAGGACGAGTACTTCGTCAAGCGCAAGCTCTACCCGAACGTCGACTTCTACTCCGGCCTGATCTACGAGGCCTTCCAGTTCCCGCCCGAGATGTTCACCGTCCTGTTCGCCATCGGCCGCACCCCCGGCTGGCTGGCCCAGTGGCACGAGCTCGTGCAGGACAAGGACCAGAAGATCGCCCGCCCCAAGCAGATCTACACCGGCGACCGGACCCTCGACTTCGTGCCCGCTTCGGAGCGCTGGGCCTGAGTTTTCGTCGCGGTGGTTTCCCCGGCCGACCGGGGAAACCAGTCACTTGGGGGTAAAAATTGCGCATGAAGTGCAGGACTCGCCGACCAGGTTCCCTCGGTCAGTTCTGCGGAGCTGTCCGTGGCAGCGGGACGGAGCCGTCGACGCCGCCCTGCCAGCCGGGACTGAGGGCCCAGTAGAGGACGTCCTCGGTCAGCGCGGCACTCGTGCCCGAGAAGAAGACCCCGTTCCTCTGGAAGCACGGGTCCTCGAAGACGATTGACACGGACCCGAGGTCGCCGCCCGCACCGGCTGTCACGCGACCAGTCGACTCCTGCCGAGCGGGACACTCGTCCACGACCGCGAAGGGTGGCGCAGTCTCCACTGCGGCCGCGAACTTCTGCGACTGGTCGGCGGTGAGCAGCTCGCTCTGGACGAGCCACCCGTCGCGGGAGTAGCGACACACGCTCCACCGGTCACCGTCGCCCGTCGCGGCGTCCTGCCCATCCCGGGGTGCACAGCCGTTCGGGTCGGACCCGGTCACCTCTCGGGCTGAATCGACCACTGCCCGCGCCGTGGCCTCATCGCGCGTGACGACCATCAGCGCGTGGTCGCCGACCCTGAAGTGACCGAGCCAGGCGTCCTCGGGATACATCTTCACCTGGTCCGGTGCGTCCCAGCCGTACTGCCACACCTCGCCGCTCTCCACCGCCCAACGGATCGCCGCGCCGTCGATGAAGTGCAGCCCGTACGACGCCCGCGGCGTGCACAGGATGTCGCGCACGCCCGCTTCGGAACGCACCACCTCCGGCCGGTTCCCAATGCCGTCGACCGCGCACCAGTCCGACCCACCGCCGTAACCCCACCCGTCCGGCACCGAGACCGTCAGGTTCCGCCACGACTCCACGCGTACGCCGGACGGCGTGGCGTCCCCCGTGGGCGAGCCGTCCGAGGTGGCCGGCGGCGACGGCGCCGGCCCGACGGAGGGCGACGAACCGTTCAGCGCGATCACGGTCGGCACCGCGGCGACCGCGATCGCTGCGGCCACCACCACCCCGGCCGTACGACGCCGGGCGCGCCGGGTCGCGCGCACTCGCGCACCGGTGGCCAGCCCGGCCACCCCACCGTCGTCACCGTCGTGCGCCCGCAGGGCACCGGACAGCCGGTCCTCCAGTCGCTCACTCATCTCGTTCTCCCAGGTCTTCACGCAGGGCGGCCAGCCCGCGGGACACACGTGAGCGCACGCTGCCCTCGCGGACGCCGGTCAGCCCGGCGATCTCGGCGTACTCCAGCTGTTCGTAGAACCGCAGCACCACCGCGGTGCGCTGCGCCTCTGGCAGCCGCCGGCAGGCGGCCCAGATCCGGTCGTGATCCTCCGAGACCGCGTCCTCGACGACGTCGTCGGGCACCGTGTCGGTGGGCGTCTCCCGTCGCCGGAAGCGACGCCACCACGACGTGTGCTCGTGCACCACCATCCGGCGGACGTAGCCGGCCGGGTCGGCCATCGACGAGATCCGCGACCAGCGCAGGAAGGCGCGCGACAACGCCTCCTGCACGATGTCGTCGGCCTCTGCGGCGTTGCCGGTCAGCACCCGCGCCAGTCGTAGCAGCGACGGCCCGCGCGCGGCCACCCACTCGTCGAAGTCGGGAGCGGCCACCGGCGTCACCTCGTCCCGCACTGCTGTCGCGTCCACGTCCCACAAACGGCGCTCGGAGCGATTGTGTTGCACGACCGGCTCCGGAGACAGCAATGGAAGGGAGCGCCGCTCCCTTCCATTTCCAAGGTATAGCGCACCGGGGGGCTTGCCGCAAGACCCCCTCGGCGACGGAGAATCGCGGATCGTGACCAGCGCTTTCGACCTCCCCGACCACCTCGCAGCCAAGGCCGAGCCCGGCCTGGTATCGGACGACGACCGACACTTCACCGCGATCAGGGACAGCCTCGAGCAGTCCATCGCCGACCTGAACGAACGGCTGGAGGCCGGGCGCCGAGCCCCCATCGGCCTCTACCAGGAGGCCCTGGACCGCGACCAGGAGGTGCACCGGCTGACCGCGCGGCTGCGCACCCTGCGACGGTTCGGCCTCGACCTGTGCCTGGGTCGGATGGTGGGCGCCGACGATGCCGACACCCCCGGCGCTGTGTACGTCGGACGGCTCGGCCTGACCGACAGCTCGGGGCGTCGTCTGCTGCTCGACTGGCGGTCACCGGCCGCGGAACCGTTCTTCGGTGCCACCCACGCGAACCCGATGGGGCTGACCAGCCGCCGGCGCTACCGCTGGACCGGCGGTCGGATCGTCGACTACTGGGACGAGGTCTTCACCCCCGACGGGCTGGAGGGGCATGCCGCGCTCGACGACCAGTCCGCCTTCATCGCCAGCCTCGGCACCAGCCGGTCGCCACGGATGCGCGACGTGCTCGGCACCATCGCGGCCGACCAGGACGCGATCATCCGTGCCGGGTCGCGAGGCGCGCTCGTCGTCGACGGCGGGCCGGGCACGGGCAAGACCGTCGTCGCCCTGCACCGCACCGCGTTCCTCCTCTACTCCGACCCGCGGCTCGGGCACCGCCGCGGCGGGGTGTTGTTCGTCGGCCCGCACCAGCCCTACCTCGCCTACGTCGGCGACGTCCTGCCCAGCCTCGGCGAGGAGGGCGTGCAGACCTGCACGCTGCGTGAGCTCGTCCCCGAGGGCGCCACCGCCGCGGTCGAGCCCGACCCGGAGGTGGCCCGGCTCAAGGCCTCCGCCGCGATGGTGAAGGCGATCGAGCCGGCCGTCCGGTTGTACGAGGAGCCGCCCACCGACGGCATGGAGGTCGAGACGCCGTACGCCGACGTCTGGGTCAGCCCGGTCGACTGGGCCGAGGCGTTCGACGCGCCTGCCCCGGGCACCCCGCACAACGAGGGGCGCGACGAGGTCTGGGAGGAGCTGCTCACCATCTTGGTCGGCAAGCTCGACGACGATGAGGACGTCTCGCCCGAACTCCTGCGCAGGTCACTGAGCCAGGACACCGAGCTGCGCCGTACCTTGACCAGGGCCTGGCCGATGATCGAGGCGACCGACCTGGTGGGCGACCTGTGGTCGGTGCCCGCCTACCTGCGCAGGTGCGCGCCCCATCTCGAGCCCGACGAGGTGCGCGCGCTGCAGCGCGAGGATCCCCACGCCTGGACGGTGTCGGACCTGCCGCTGCTGGACGCGGCCCGGCAACGGCTCGGCGACGTGGAGGCGTCGGGCCGCAGGCGCCGGCGCGAGGCCGCCCTCGCAGCCGAGCGCGACGAGATGGCGAAGGTCGTCGACCACCTGGTCGCGACCGACGACTCCGACCTGCAGGTGATGTCGATGCTGCGGGTCGAGGACGCGCAGAGCATCATCATCGACGAGAGCGCGCTGCCCGGCGCCGACCCGGACCTGCTCGCCGGCCCGTTCGCCCACGTCGTGGTCGACGAGGCGCAGGAGCTGACCGACGCGGAGTGGCAGATGCTGCTGCTCCGGTGCCCCTCCCGGAGCCTCACGGTGGTCGGTGACCGGGCCCAGGCTCGCCACGGCTTCACCGAGTCGTGGCCCGAACGGCTCGCCCGAGTGGGGCTCGACAAGGTCGAGCTGGCGTCGCTGAACATCAACTACCGGACTCCGGAGGAGGTGATGGTCGAGGCCGAACCGGTGATCCGGGCGGCGCTCCCGGACGCCAACGTGCCGACCTCCGTCCGCAGCACCGGTGTTCCCGTCGAGCACGGGTGCCTCGCCGACCTGGACCGGCTCCTGGACTCCTGGCTCGCCGAGCACCTCGACGGCATCGCCGTCGTCATCGGCGTCGGCGAGCCGCCGGTGGTTCCGGCCCTGGCACAGCCCCGCGTCCGGTGGCTGACGCCGGAGCTGTCGAAGGGACTCGAGTTCGACCTCGTCGTCCTGATCGACCCGGAGACCTTCGGCGACGGCATCGAGGGAGCCGTCGACCGCTACGTCGCGATGACCCGGGCGACCCAGCGGTTGGTGATCCTCACGAGCACGTAGGTCCGTCAGCGGCCCATGTCGCCGCCGGATGAGCGGGCACATCCACCTCGCCGCGCAGCGTGAGCTCAGCGACCGACCGGCCGACCCGGACCGTGTAGCGACCGGGCTCAACGTGCCAGGCGCCGTCCGCCCAGTGCGCGAAGACCCGCCACGGCAGAGGGATCGTCACGGGGGTGCACTCCCCCGCGTCCGCACGGACGACGGCATGTCCGGCGAGCCAGCGCACCGGCCGGTCGACGTCGGAGGCCTCCCGTGAGAGGTAGACCTGGAGCACGTGCTTGCCGGCCCGCGCCCCGGTGTTGCGCACGCGGAGCACGGCCTGGCCGTCCCGTCCGGGTCCGGGTGGGGACGTCTCGAGGCCCGACGCCAACCACGTCGTGTATCCCAGTCCGTGTCCGAAGGGGTACGCCGGACGCGACCCGTCCCGCAGCCAGCCCCGGTAGCCGAGATGGATGTCCTCGCGATAGCTGACCCGTCCGTCCACCGGCGTCACCTCGCTCCGCGACGGCTCCGCGTCGGGCCAGGTCGTGGGCAGTCGCCCGCCGGGCTCCGCCCGACCCAGGAGCACGTCTGCCAGGGCGTGACCCATCTCCTGGCCACCGAACAGCGGTGCCACGACCGCGGCTACCTCGTCGCGCCATGGGAGCAGCACCGGCGCCCCGGAGTTGACCACCACCACGCACGGCGTGCCGGTGGCCACGACGGCACGGACCAGCTCGTCCTGGCGTCCGGGGAGCCCCAGCGAGGCACGGTCGAACCCCTCCGACTCGACGTCGCTGTTGGTGCCGACCACGACCACCGCCACGTCCGCGCCGGTCGCGGCCGCGACCGCCTCGTCGATCAGCGGCTGGGCATCCGCCCGTGCCTCGACGCCGACGCGGATGGCCAGCAGTCCGGCCGGGCCCAGGTTCTGCGCGTCGATCCGGAGCCTGACGACGACCTCGAGCGCTTCACCAGCCACGGTCTCCACCGGGATGCTGATGGACGGAGGCGCGAGGGGACTGGCCCCCAGCCGGGTGGCCGGCAGCTCCCCGTTGCCCTCCAGCACGGGGCGACCGTCGAGGTACAGCTGCCCGAACCCCATGGCCGCGAACCCCACCCACCGGGTCCCGGTCCCGGCCGGCGTCCACGTGAAGCGGAGCTCGAGCTCGTCGGTGGCCCGGACCGGTGCGTCTCCCCCGAACCAGACCAGATCGGTGGACAGCCGGTGCTCGCGATGCAGCTCCTCATCCTGAGCCAGGAAGCGCACCAGGAGCCCCGGCTCCCCGGTCTCTGGGTGGGCGACCTCGTCCAGCGGCAAGGCATCGACACCGGTGCGCACGAGTGCGCCGGTGGCGTGGGTGACAACGGCGTCCGGAAGTGCCGCGCGCAGCCCGTCCAGCGGGCTCACGGCGTACGGCGGCAGCACCGTGGCCGATCCACCACCCTGGATCCGGGCACGGGCAGCGTTGTCGCCGATGACCGCGACCCGGCGCAACCGTGCGGCGTCGAGGGGAAGCACGCCGTCATTGCGGAGCAGCACGGTGCCCTCGACGGCCACGTGTCTCGCCACGGGTCCGGCCTCGAGCGCGTCGTCGACCCGGGTGGCCGGCGTCGCGCCCTCGAGGGCACCCACCCGCGCCGCCAGCAGCAACAGTCTCCGCACCTTGTCGTCGATGGTGGCCTCCGGAATCTCGCCCTCGCGCACCGCGTCGACGAGCGGCTGGCCCCACGGCCCGTGCGGCCCCGGCATGACCAGGTCCTGCCCGCTGGCCGCGGACGCCAGCGAACGCACCGCCGACCAGTCGCTCACCACCACCCCGTCGAAGGCCCACTCGGTCTTGAGCGGCACCTGCAGCAGCGGGCTCTCCGATGCCGTCACCCCGTTGACCGCGTTGTAGCTCGACATCACCAGCCAGGCCCCGGCCCGGGTGACGGACTCCTCGAACGCCAGCAGGTAGATCTCACGCAGGGCCCGTTCGGACACCTCGCTGCTGGCGGTGAACCGCTCGGTCTCGTACTCGTTGGCGACGTAGTGCTTGACCGCAGCCCCGACGCCCCCGTCCTGGACGCCGGCGACGAAGCCGGCCGCCACCCTGGCGGTCAGCAGAGGGTCCTCGCTGAAGGCCTCGAAGTGGCGACCGCCCAGCGGCGAACGGTGCAGGTTCACCGTCGGCGCCAGCAGCACGTCGACGTCACGGTCCCGCGCCTCCGCGGCGAGGACCCGACCGTAGTCGCGGGCCAGCGACGGGTCCCAGGTCGCGGCGAGCACGGTGGTCGAGGGCAGGTTCGTGGAGGGTCGGCGCTCGTCCCACACCTCCCCGCGCACGCCGACGGGACCGTCGGACATCCGCATCGCGCGCAGCCCGATCTCCGGGAGCGGCTGGGTGTGCCAGTGGTCGCGGCCGGTGAGCAGCAGCACCTTGCGCTCGAGGTCCAGCCTGCCGACGAGCTCCGACAGCCAGGTGCCGTCGAGCGCGAGGGTCATGGCGCGGGGTCGGACGCGGCCTGGAGGGCCGCGATGTCGGACCGGATCCGCCGCACGTGGGCACGCGCGGCCGCCTCGGCCGCGTCGGGATCCCCGGCGAGCACCGCCTCGAGGACGGCACGGTGCTCGACGATCGCCTGCCGGGACCAGACCAGCGGGTTCCCGCCGAGGATGGCGATCGCGATCCGTCCCTGCACGCGCTCGAGGTACTGCGCGAGCTCCGTGTTGTGGGACGCAGCCCGCAGCCGGGCGTGGAATGCCATGTCGAGCGCGACGTGGTGCGCGGCATCGCCGCGCTCCAGGGCCGTCGAGTGCTCGTCGTACGCCGCCCGCATCTCGGCTCGTTCCTCGTCGGTCGCGTGCACGGCGGCCAGCCGGGCCGCGAGCCCCTCGAGCACCTCACGGACCTCGTAGAGCGGGGCGAGCGTGGCGGGGTCGAGCACAGCGACACCCGCGCCCCGGTGGGGTTCCTCGGTCGCGAGGCCCTCCTGGACGAGACGCTGGACCGCCTCCCGCACCGGGCTGCGGCTCACGTTCAGCTGCTGGGCCAGGAGCGGCACGCTCAGCCGGCTGCCGGGTGGCAGGCGGCCGGCGAAGATCGCGTCGCGAAGCGTGTCGTGGACGCTGTCGGCCACGCGCCGCTGCTGCGGCAGCGCCGGGAACGGTTCGAACGCCGACGTCGTCACGACGACCCACCCACCACGACGACCTCCTCGCTCGGCTCGAAGCCGAGACGCCACGCCCGGAACCTCACGACACCCGAGTGGCGCGGCACGGGTTGCCCGTACAGGGTCCAGTGTCGCCCGTCGTCCTCCGGGGAACCGATCAACACCTCGACATCGGTCCGCTCGCGCACCTCACCCGGCGGCTGCGTGGTCCAGCCGATCGACGCTCCCGGGGTGGCGCACGAGGCCACCCAGTGCCCGTCCTCCTCGGTGACGACGGGGTCGGCGGTGCGCTGGTAGTCGCCCCCGGGGCGCCAGGACTCGAGCAGCGCGGCCTCGTCGAGGGGCCACGGATCGGCGTACTCCGCCTGCCACTCGTCGAGCCAGCCGCGCAGCCGCGCCAGGTCGTCGGCGTGCTCGGGATCGTCGACCAGGTTGGTCAGCTCGTGGGGGTCGGCGACCAGGTCGTGGAGCTCTTCGGCCGGGCGGCCCGGCGCCAGGATCGATCGCTGGGTCTCGTCAAGTCGCCGCCCCGGTTCCCCCCGGGCCACCGCCTGGGCGTCCTCGAAGGCGAGCTCACGCAGCTCCTGCCAGGTCGCGAACCGGTCCGGATAGGCGCTGTGCTGCATCGGCGAGCGGTCCGGGTGAGCGTGCCGGACGTAGCGGAACCGCTGGTCGCGAACCGTGAGAGAGGCGTCCTCCTGCTCGTCGATGCGGGCCCGGGCACCGAACACCGCGCGGTTCGGGTCGAGGTGCCCACCCTCTGCGTCGAGGAAGGGCTGCGAGTGCATGTGGTCGGGCACCGGGATGCCGCAGGCGGTCAGCATCGTGGCGGCGAGGTCCATGACGTGGACCAGCTCGGACCTCCGGCCGGGTGGCACGACTCCGGGCCAGCGCAGGATCAGCGGCACCCGGAGCCCGGCCTCGTTCACCCACCGTTTCGCTCGGGGCAGCCCGACCCCGTGATCGACCCAGAACACGACGATCGTGTCGTCGGCGAGGCCGTCCTCCTCGAGCTGTGCGAGGAGGCCCTCGACCCACAGGTCCATCTGGGTCACCAGGTCGCCGTAGCGCGCCCAGGTGTTCCGGAAGGTCGGCGTGTCCGGGTAGTAGGGCGGCAGCGGCGCGGTCGCCGGGTCGTGCCGACGCTCGGGCGTCACGCCGGCCGTCTCCGCGGAGAACGCGTCGTCGTCGTAGTAGAGCCGCGACTCGTGGGTGATGCTGCTGTGGAACGCCGCGAAGAACGGCGTGTCCGGCGTCGGCCGGTCCCGCCAGTGCGCGGTGGTGCTGCACTCGTCGAAGGCCACCGGTGGTGTCTGGACCTGGAAGTCGGTGAACGAGTTGTTCGTGGTGTAGTAGCCGGCCTCGCGGAAGTACTCGCTGAGCAGCCGGACCTCGGGCGGCGGGGCCGCCTTGGTCCGCATCGGCAGCGTGCCGACGGCCGACGGGTGGCAGCCGGTCATCAGCGCCGCCCGCGAGGGCGCGCACACCGGGGAGCTGGCGAACGCGTGGTCGTAGACCACGCCGTCGGCGGCCAGCGCATCGAGGGCCGGGGTGTCGGCGTACTCGGCGCCGGGCCACACGCCCCGGTAGGGACCGATGTCCGGGCAGATGTCGTGGGTGGAGATCCACAGCACGTGGGGGGGCCGGGACTGATCACGGGGCATCTCTCCAGTCTACTACGTCCGAACATGTTGCATGTAATGTGCACCTCGACGTAGTGTCGCCCGAATCACTGACATCAGCACCGGGAGAATGACGATGACGATGAAGTTCACTCGAGGTGTCGCAGCCGTGGCGACCACCGCCGCACTCGTGCTCGCAGGCTGCACCTCCCAGGGGGGCAGTGACTCGCCGGACGGTGGTGGCGCCAGCGCCGACGACACGCTCACGATCGGCGCGCGGGTCGACAACAACTCCTTCGACCCGGCCGATCTCGAGATCGGCAACCGCGTCCAGTACTGGCAGCCGGTCTACGACACGCTGCTGCGGCTCGACCCCGACGCGGAGCCCCAGCCGAACCTCGCGACCGAGTGGGCCTACAACGAGGACAACACCGTCCTGACGCTCCAGCTGCGCGACGACGTGACCTTCACCGACGGCGAGACCTTCGACGGCGAGGCGGTCAAGGCCAACATCGAGCACATCAAGGCCGGCACCGGCCAGAACCAGTTCATGGTCGCCGACATCGAGGAGGTCGTGGTCAACTCCCCGACAGAGGTCGAGCTGCGGCTCTCCTCGCCGGTCCCCTCCCTGCTCTCCTACCTCGCGTGGGTGGCCGGCGTGATGGCCTCGCCCGCAGCCCTCGAGTCCGACTCGATCGCCAGCGAGCCGGTCGGCTCCGGCCCGTACGTGTTCGACGCGGACGCCAGTACCCCGGCCACCAGCTACCAGTACACGCGCAACGAGGACTACTGGAACCCTGACGACTACCCGTACGACGCCGTCGAGGTCCGTCCCATGAGCGACATCACCCCGACCGTGAACGCGCTGAAGACGGGGCAGATCGACGGCGCCTCCCTCACGCCCGCTGTGGCCGAGGAGTCGGAGTCGTCGGGCGTCACCCTGCACACCCTGTCGGTGGCCTGGGCCGGCCTGATCATCGCCGACCGTGAGGGCAAGCAGGTGCCCGAGCTCGCCGACGTGCGGGTCCGCCAGGCCATCAACTACGCCATCGACCGAGAGGCGATCGTGGAGTTCATCCTGAGCGGGTACGGCGAGCCGACCAGTCAGCTGTTCGTCAAGAACGACGCCTACGACGAGGCGCTGGACGACGCCTACCCCTTCGACGTCGAGCAGGCCAAGCAGCTGATGAAGGACGCCGGCGCGGACGACGTGACCATCACCCTGCCGCAGTGGGACGGGCCGTGGAACGACCTGTTCCCGATCATCGCCGACCAGCTCGCCGAGATCGGCGTCACCGTGAAGTACGACCAGGTGCCGCCGGACCAGGCCATCGCCACCGTGCTCTCCGGCGACTACCCCGTGGCCTTCTTCCCGCTCGCGTCCGCGAGCGCCTGGCAGGACATGCAGACCTGGATCACGCCGACGGCGCCGTGGAACATGCTCAAGGCACAGGACGCCGAGCTCGACCAGTTGCTGACGACTGCCCGCGACGCCAGCGGCGAGGAACAGGCCGCCGCCTTCCAGGAGATCAACCGCTGGCTCGTCGAGGAGGCGTGGTTCGCCCCGTTCTTCCGCCAGGAGCAGATCTTCGGGACGACTGCCGAGACCGACACCGAGATGCAGGCGCAGAACGCGGTGCCCTCGCTCTGGTCGTTCCGCCCGGCCGAGTGAACGGAGCGGCGTGATCGGGTTCATCGTCCGGCGTCTGGCGTTCGGGCTCAGCCTGGTCCTGTTCGCGACCACGCTGACGTTCTTCCTGGTCTACCGGGATCCGATGACGATCGCGCGCAACATCCTCGGCGAGAACGCCAGCCAGGCGCAGGTCGAGGCCCGAGCGGTCGAGCTCGGGCTCGACCGGCCCTTGCTGGTGCAGTTCCTCGACTGGCTCGGCGGCGCGGTGACCGGGGACCTCGGGCAGTCGTACTTCTCAGCCGACGGCGTCTGGAGCATCCTGGTGACCCGGATCCCGGTCACGCTGTCCATCGTGGCGGGTGGCGTCCTGGTCACGGCGGTGCTCAGCATCGGCCTCGGGATGCTGGCAGCGGTCCGGGGAGGCTGGGCCGACCGGGTCGTCCAGATGCTCTCGGTCGTCGGCATGGCGCTGCCCAACTTCTGGGTAGGCCTCATGTTCGTCGTGTTCTTCGCCGTGACCTGGCAGATCTTCCCTGCCACCGGCTACGTCTCGCCGGACGTGTCCCTGGGCGGCTGGCTGGCCAGTATCACCCTGCCCGTCGCCGCCCTCGCGCTCAGCGGCATCGCGTCCGCCACCCAGCAGGTGCGGGGCGCGGTGATCGACGTGCTCGAGGCCGACTTCGTCCGCACCTTGCGCTCGCGCGGACTCTCCGACCGGTCGATCCTCTTCCGGCACGCGCTCAAGAACGCCGCCTCGCCCGCACTGACCGTGCTGTCCCTGCAGTTCATCGGGCTGCTCGGCGGAGCCATCGTGATCGAGAAGGTCTTCGCCCTTCCGGGGCTGGGATCGGCTGCGGTCACCGCGACCCTCCAGGGCGACGTCCCAGTGCTCCTCGGGGTCGTCGTCGTCACTGTGGTCATCGTGGTGGTCGTCAACCTGCTCCTCGACGTGCTGAACGGCTGGGTCAACCCGAAGGTGACGCTCTCATGACCGACGTCCCTGCCGACGAGCTGACGGTGCCGACGGCACCGGTACGCCGCAGCCTGCTCGCGCTCATCGTCCGGAACCCGCTGGCGCTGACCGGGCTGACGATCCTGGTCCTGATGACCCTCGTCGCGATCTTCGCCGGCGTGCTCGCGCCCGACGACCCGATGCAGACCGCCCTCAGGCTCCGCAACGCCGAGCCCGGCACGCCCGGCCACCTGCTGGGGGCGGACGGCGCCGGCCGCGACATTCTCTCGCGGCTCATCTTCGGCGCCCGGCTGACACTGCTGGGGGCGGCCCTCGCGACCGTGATGGCGCTCCTGGTGGGCGTACCCGCCGGCCTGGTCGCCGGCTACTACGGAGGCGTGTTCGACGCCGTCACCAGCTGGGTCGCCGACGTGCTGCTGTCGATCCCGGGCAAGGTGGTGCTGCTGGCGGTCATCTCGGCCTTCGGTCCTTCGGTGCTCATCACGATGACGGCCTTCGGTGTCCTGCTCTCCCCCCACCTGTTCCGGCTGGTCCGGGCGCAGACGCGCGGCGTGCGCCACGACCTCTACGTCGATGCCGCGATCGTCTCCGGCCTGTCCGACGTGCGCATCATCGGCCGGCACATCTTCTACGTCGTCCGGGCACCGATGATCATCCAGTCGGCGGTGCTGGCCGGGATCGCGATCATCGTCCAGTCCGGCCTGGAGTTCCTCGGCCTGGGTGACCCGAGCCAGGCCACCTGGGGCGGGATGCTGGCCAACGCCTTCGCCGTGATCTACCAGGCGCCGACAGCGATGCTCTGGCCCGGTCTCGCGATCGGCCTGACCGTGGCATCGCTGGTCCTGCTGGGCAACGGGCTGCGCGACGCCGTCCAGGGAACCGCACCCACCCGCGCCCGCCGGCGATCGGTCCGGTCTGCCCCACTACCCGCCTCCGGCGCCGAGGCTTCCCCGGCGCCCGACGCACTGCTGGTGGTCCGGGGACTGCAGGTCGGCTATCCACAGCCCGACGGCGCTCCGGTCGTGGTGGTCGAGCAGGCCGACCTGGCCATCCAGCGCGGCGAGGTGCTGGGCCTGGTGGGTGAGTCGGGGTCGGGCAAGACCCAGACCGCGTTCGCCATCTTGGGCCTGCTCCCCCGAGGTGGTGAGGTGCTCGCCGGTTCCATTTCCATCGGCGGCCGAGACGTGCTCAGCGGGTCACGCCGGGACCGGCGCAAGCTGCTCGGCACCACGATCGCCTACGTGCCCCAGGAGCCGATGTCCAACCTCGACCCGGCGTTCCGGATCGGCCAGCAGCTCGTCGAGCCGATGCGCGCTCGTGGGCTGTCGCGCCCTGCCGCGCGGGCCCGGGCTCTCGACCTGCTCGCCGAGGTCGGGATCCCCGATCCCCTGCGCACCTTCCGGTCCTACCCCCACCAGATCTCCGGAGGTATGGCGCAGCGGGTCCTGATCGCCGGAGCGATCTCGGGTGACCCCGACCTGCTGATCGCCGACGAGCCCACCACCGCGCTCGACGTGACGGTCCAGGCGGAGGTGTTGTCGTTGCTGCGGCGGCTGCAGCGGGACCGGAACATGGGACTGCTGCTCGTCACCCACAACTTCGGCGTGGTGGCCGACCTGTGTGACTCCGTGGCGGTGATGCAGTCGGGCCGGATCGTGGAGACAGCGCCGGTGTCCACGCTCTTCGCCGATCCCCAGCACGACTACACCCGGGTTCTGTTGGCGGCCAACCTGGACGACACCGAGGCTCGCCCACCTCTGCAGACCTCTCCGACGGGAGGCGCGCCGTGAGCCTGCTCGACGTCCGCGACCTGGTGGTCACGTTTCCCCAGAGGGGATGGCGTGCCCCGCCGTTCCGCGCCCTCCACGAGGTCAGCCTCGACATCGCGCCCGGCGAGACCGTCGGGCTCGTGGGCGAGTCCGGCTCCGGCAAGACGACCCTGGGACGGGCGGTGCTGGGCCTGGTGCCCGTGGCCTCGGGCAGCATCAGCTTCGACGGTCACGAGATTCACGACCTGCGCCGTCGCGACCGCCGACGGCTCGCCCCCGAGATCCAGGTGGTCTTCCAGGACCCCTATTCCTCGCTCAACCCGGCGCTCGCGGTCGAGGACATCCTCACCGAGCCCTTGATCGCGCAATCCGTGTCCGGCCAGGAGAGTCGGACCCGGGTCGCGGCGCTGCTCGAGCAGGTCGGACTGCCCGCCAATGCGGGGCGACGTTATCCCCGGGAGTTCTCCGGCGGTCAACGGCAGCGGATCGCGATCGCCCGCGCGCTGGCGCTGCGGCCGCGTCTGATCGTCTGCGACGAGCCCGTGTCGGCGCTGGACCTCTCCACCCAGGCACGCGTCCTCGACCTGCTGATCGAGATCCAGGAGACCACCGGTGTCGCCTACCTCTTCGTGTCCCACGACCTCGGGGTGGTCCGTCACATCAGCCACCGGGTGGCGGTGATGTACGCCGGCGAGATCGTCGAGTTCGGCGACGGCGACCAGGTCACGGCGCGTCCGGAGCACGACTACACCCGGACCCTCCTCGGCGCCGCGCCCGTGGCGGACCCCGCCCGGCAACGGGAACGCCGCGAGCGGCGCGAGGCGGCACTCCTGACCCACTCCCCCACGAGCAACCCGACGGACGACGGAGGTCCACATGTCTGAACGCATCGCCGTGCTCGGCCTCGGCACCATGGGCGCCCGCGCCGCAGCGGCACTCGCCGCGGCCGGCCACGAGGTCTCGGGCGCGGACCCCGTCGAGGCGGCTCGGACCGGGGCCGAGGCCGCCGGTGTCCGGACCAGCCCGGACGCCGCGTCGGCCGTGGTGGGCGCTCGCGTGGTGGTGCTGTCGGTGCCCAAGCCGGAGCACGTGCGGTCCCTCGCCGACGGCCCGCTGCGCGACGCCGCCTCCGGCACGATCGTCGTGGACCTCTCGACCATCGACCCCGACACGGCCCGCTCGGTGTCGCAGGACCTGGCGACTCTCGGTGTCACCTATCTCGACTCCCCGGTCCTCGGCCGGCCGGCGGGCTGCGGGGCGTGGACCCTGGTGGTCGGCGGACCCGAGCCCGCGATCGACGGGGTGCGGCCGCTGCTCGAGGGAACGCTGGCCCGCCAGGTCATCCGAGTGGGGGACGTCGGCGCCGGGTCGGTCGTGAAGCTCCTCAACAACCTGATGTTCGGCGCCATCAACGCGGTCACCGCGGAGGCCATGCACGTCTGCGAGGCCGCCGGGATCGACCGGACTGCCTTCGTCGAGGCAGTCATCGACTCGGGGGCCGCCACGGTCTCCAACCTGTTCCGCGACATCGCCCCGCGGCTCGCCTCCGGGGACGACGACCCGGTCTTCGCGCTCGATCTGCTGGCCAAGGACAACCGCCTGGCGCGTGAGCTGGGCTCGGCGATGGGCGTGGCGACACCGATCGCGGATGCCGTGGTCACCCTCAACCAGCGCGCGGTCGACCGCGGCCACGGGTCCCGCGACAGCATCGCGGTCGCGCGCGCGTACGAACGGGGTGCGACGTCGTGAAGCTCGACCGGATGCGCGTCACGGTGTTGTCGGCACCGCTCACCGATCCGGTCCCGATGTCGTTCTCGCAGCTCGACTCCCGCGACATGGTGCTCGTCGAGCTCGAGGCCGACGGACTCGTGGGCCTCGGCGAGAGCTGGGTCAACTACCCGGCCTGGGCGGCCACCGAGCGGATGGCGACCCTCGTCCGCGGCGTGGCTCCACTGCTTGCCGGCCGCGACGTCTCGGACCCGGTCGCGGTGCAGACGCACCTGATCGACCACCTCGGCGGCGTCGCCCGCCAGTGGGGTGCTCCCGGGCCGATCTGGCAGGCGGTCAGTGCCATCGACATCGCGTTGTGGGACCTGCTCGGTCGCGCCCGTGGACTACCGGCGTGGCAGCTGCTCGGCGACCGACCGGACGCGGCGGCGTACGTCGAGGCGTATGCCAGCGGGATCGGACCCACGGACGTGGAGAAGCACTGTGAGCTCGCCATGGCCGCTGGGTTCGGTGCCGTCAAGGCCCGGGTCGGCTTCGGCCGCGATCGCGACCAGACAACCCTCGACGCCACCCGGGCCGCCGTCGGGGACACCCTGGCCGTCTTCGCGGACGCCAACCAGGCCTGGACGTTGCCGGAGGCCGTGGAGTTCTGTCAATGGAGTGAGCAGTACCGACTGGGGTGGTTGGAGGAGCCGATCGTCGGCAACCGGCTCGAGGACCTCACGGACCTCTCCGGTCGGACCACGGTTCCCCTGGCCTGCGGCGAGAACCTCTACGGCGCCGAGGACTTCGCGCGCTACGCCGGGTCCGGTGTCATCGAGGTCCTCCAGCCCGACCTGGCCAAGTGTGGCGGCTTCACGATGGCGCGGGCCGCGGTTGGGGCGCTCGCCGCGGGCACCCGGGTGGCTCCCCACTGCTACGGCGGAGGTGTCGTCACCGCCGCGAGCGTCCACGTGGGTGCTGCCTTCGGCGACGCGGTTCCCTACCTCGAGCTCGACATCCGCCCCAACCCTCTGCGCGAAGAGCTGCTCGACCACCCGCTCACACCGCAGCAGGGCAGGATCGCCGTCCCGGCCGGGCCGGGGCTCGGCGTGACGCTCGACCACGACATCGTGGCGCGCTACACCATCGACCGAACGGAGTGTGACCTCAGTGCAGTGGTCTGACCTCGGCCTCGAGCCGGATCGGAACGGCAGCCTCGGAGCTGGACGGATCGGTGGCCGCGTGCTCGCCGGCGACGGCCAGCCGGTGCCCGACCCCGCCGATGGCAGTGATCTCGCCGAGGTCGGCTGGGCCACGGCCACGGACGTGGATCGTGCCGCGCGTGCGGCAGCTGCCGCCCAGCCCGACTGGTGGGCGACCCACCCACGGGTGCGTGCCGCAGCGCTGCGGCAGCTGGCCGACCTGCTGCGAGACCGGGCCGAGCCCCTCGGCGACCTGATCTGCGCCGAGACCGGCAAGCGCCGCGAGGAGGCCGTGGCCGAGGTGCACTTCTCGGGCCGCTACCTCGACTGGTTCGCCGACGCCACGACCCGCATCGAGTCGGCTCACTACGAGACACCCATCCGCCGGTTCCTCGTCGAACGCCGGCCGGTCGGCGTGGTTGCGGCCATCAGCCCCTGGAACTTCCCGCTCTCGATCCCGGTGCGCAAGCTGGCCGCGGCACTCGCGGCCGGGTGCGGTGTCGTGCAGAAGCCGTCCGAGCTCGCCCCCCTCTCGACCCTGGCGCTGACCGTCGCGGCCGAGCAGGTGCTCCCCGAGGGACTCGTCAGCGTGGTGCTGGGCGACGGCGCGGAGCTCACCCCCGCGCTGCTGGACCACGACGCCGTCCGTGCCGTCACCTTCACCGGGTCCACCCGGATCGGCCGAGTCGTGGCCGCGCGGGCCGCGAGCAGTTTCACCCGCACCGTCCTGGAGCTCGGCGGTCGCGCGCCCTTCGTGGTGTGCGAGGACGCCGACCCGGCGGTGGCGGTCGAGGCGCTGATGGTGGCCAAGCTCCGCAACAACGGCGAGTCCTGCCTCGCGGCCAACAACATCTTCGTCCACGCCGAGCGGTACGACGAGGTGGTCGGCGCGCTCCGTGAGCGGCTCGACGCGCTGGTCATCGGCGATCCCCGCGATCCCGGCACCGGCCTGGGCCCGCTGGTCCGGCCGCACGAGGTGGAGCGCGTCGCGTCCCTCGCGGAGTCGTCGGCGCACGGCGGAGATCGGGTGACGACCTACGGCAAGGCTCCGGCGGACGGCTGGTTCGCGCCGGTCGCCCTGGTCGAGTCCGGGCACGATGGACCGGCGTGGACGACCGAGGTGTTCGGCCCGGTCGTCAGCATCCGGCGGTTCACCGACGAGGCTGCCCTCGTCGCGACGGTCAACGGCTGGCGCACGCGACTCGAGGGCTACCTCATCAGCCAGGACCCGGAGCACCAGCTGTCCCTGGCCCGCTCGCTCGACGTCGGGATCGTGGGCATCAACAACGGCGCACCGAACACCCCCGAGGTTCCGTTCGGCGGTCGCGACGACTCCGGCCATGGCACCGAGGGCGGGATGAGCGGCATGCTGGCCTTCATGGACGAGCAGACCCTCTCCTTCGCCCGGTGATCGACGACAGTCGGGCGATCGGCAGAACCGGCGGGCCCTGCTGCGCTCCCGCGCGACCTGCGCGGGGTGGTACCGCGTCGACCTCCACCTCGCGCCTGGGCATCGTCCCGGGTGGAGAGCCGCACGCCATCGACCAGGTCGCGGTGCCGTGTGGCGCCTTCCGGATGGGCGACGCCCACGGCGACGGACACCCCGCCGACGGCGAGACGCCGGTCCACGAGGTGACGTTGTCGGCGTACGCCATCGACGCTACGTCGGTCACCAACGCTGCGTTCGCGGAGTTCGTCGACGCCACCGGCCACGTGACCGAGTCCGAGGCGTTCGGGGCATCAGCCGTTCTCGCCTTCGGCTTCCGTGGTGATGCCGAGGACGTGCTCTCGCGGGTGGCTGGGGCCCCGTGGTGGATCGGTGTCCGCGGCGCCGACTGGCGGCACCCCGAGGGCCGGGCGTCCGACCTCACCGCTCGCGACGACCACCCGGTCGTGCACGTGAGCTGGAACGACGCGGAGGCCTACTGCCGGTGGGCCGGTCGTCGGCTCCCCACCGAGGCCGAGTGGGAGTGCGCGTCGCGGGGAGGGCTCGAGGGCCGCCGGTACCCGTGGGGGGACGACCTTCGTCCCGCCATCGAGGAGGCCGGGTGGCCCTGCAACATCTGGCAGGGCAGCTTCCCCGACGTCGACACCGCGGAGGACGGCTGGGCGGGCACCGCACCCGTGCGCGCCTACCCACCCAACCAGTGGGGGATGTGGCAGACCGTGGGCAACGTCTGGGAGTGGTGCCACGACTGGTTCGCGGCCGACACCTACCGCCGGGGTGACTGCCGCGACCCTCGCGGACCCGACGCCGGAGCGACCCGGGTGATGCGGGGCGGCTCCTTCCTGTGCCACGACTCCTACTGCAACCGCTACCGCAACGCGGCCCGGACCTCGAACACCCCGGACTCAGCGGCCGCCAACGTCGGATTCCGTACGACGGCCAGGTGAACCGGCGGTCGAGCCTCGGCTCTGGCTCGGGCTGAGGAGGTGCCACAACCCCATCAGCCCGTGCTGCCGGAGCGGCTGCAGCGCATCGAGTCGGCCGGTTGAGCGGCGGTAGCGCCCCGGCGGCTGGTCGTAGGCGGCCGAGAACCGTCGCGAGAAGTGGTACGGGTTGCTGAAACCGGAGACGCGCGCCACCTCGGCCAGGGGCAGGTTGCTGCGCTCGAGCGCGGTCGCGGCGCGCGCGAGCCTGACCAGCTCGAGGGCGGTCGCCGGGCCGCAGCCGTACTCGCGGGCGAAGCTGCGCGAGAAGTGCCCGGCGGACACGCCACCCGCGGCGGCGAGCTGCTCGACACCGACGAGTCGCATCCCCTCGGTCTCCCAGGTGGCGCGCACCAGGTCCAGCGCCGACCGGAGCACCACCGGGACCAGAACGCCGTCGTCGCTGCCCGGCAGCGGGCCTTGGACGAAGACGTCCCAGAGCAGCTCCAGCACCTGGCGACTGCGAGCCCGTCCCTCCGACTGGTCCGCGGTGCGCGTGAGGTCGAGGAGGTAACCGCACAGGCCGGCCAGAGGCCCGTCGGGGTGCAGCGGTCGCACGAGGGGCCAGTCGTGCGGCGGGAGGTCACCCGCTGCCAGGTCGACGGTGAAGTGGACGTAGGCGTGGGTGGAGGGTTGCTCCGCGGACCAGCGGTAGGAGTCGATGCAGCCCGCACGGGCCAGGGCGAGGGTGCCCGGGCGCAGCAGGTGCTCGTGGCGCAGCGGTCCGTGCTCAGGGTGGTCCTCCTCCATCACCCAGGCGGCGGTGCCCCGGAGCATCCAGACGAACTCGTGGTCCGGCAACCGGCGCGGCCCGAAGGTCGCCGCGCGCGGGTAGTCGGCGATCCGCACCTCCGTGCGTGGCACGAGCCGACCTGCTGAGGTCATGATCAGATATTAGTCTGCAACGACCGGGCATTGCTCTGCGCCTCGACTGTGGGCATCGTGGAACCGAAACGAGTCATTGACAGACAACACACAGCCGAGGACACGATGACCACAACGCCACTGCTGACCGACTCCGCCGTGCGGATCCATGACCGGGTCACCGACGACCTCGTGGCCCAGTTCGCGCACGACGGCTACGCGGTGCTGGGCGCAGCGCTCTCGCCGGAGCAGGTCGCCGCCCTGCACGAGGAGGCGCTCCGACTCTGCCGGGGCGAGCTCGCCTCGGTGGAGAACGCGCCGGAGGTGGGTTCGGACGAGACCGCCGACGACGTCCTGCGCCGTTTCCTGTGCATCCACTACCCGCACAAGGTCTCGCAGGTCGCGCTGGACGCGTTGCACGCACCGCCGGTGGTCGACGTGCTCACGCGGGTGATCGGGCCGAACGTCAAGGCGATGCAGTCGATGCTCTTCATCAAGTCCGAGGGGAAGCCGGGTCAGGCCTGGCACCAGGACGAGTTCTTCATCCCGACCCGGGACCGTTCCCTGACGGCCGTGTGGATCGCGCTGGACGACGCCACGGTGGAGAACGGCTGCCTGTGGGTGCTCCCCGGCTCGCATCGACGCGGCGTGCTCTACCCCGATCGCGACCAGGAGGACGACCGCTTCGACTGCACCACGGAGGCCTACGACTTCCCCTACCGCTCCGAGGACGCGGTGCCGGTCGAAGTACCGGCGGGCGCTGCCGTCATCTTCAACGGCTACCTGCTTCACCGCTCGCTCCCCAACACCGGCGCGCACGGCTATCGCCGGGCCCTGGCCAACCACTACATGAGCGCCGAGTCGCTGTTGCCGTGGAAGTCGGTGCCCGAGGACGTCCACGTCGGCAAGCACGACTTCCGCGACATCGTGATGGTCGCCGGGCAGGATCCCTACGCCTACAAGGGCATCGACGACCTCTCCCGGCCGCTCTCGCGCCCCGACAAGGAGGGCGGCTGCGACCGGTAGCCAACTTCTTGACCGTCGGCCAGCCAGTTCTCAGTGACCTCACAGGGTCGGTGGACACGCTGGGCGACATGTCCGAGACGCATGTCCTGCCCCCGTTCCCACCCGCCCCGCAGCCGCCGTCCCGTCCGAAGGGCCGGGGCGGGTTCGCTGCAGCCGTCATGGCGGGCGCGCTGGTCGTCGGCGGCGCGGCCGGGGTCGGCGGTGCGGCAGCCTGGGACAGCTTCCAGGGGGACGGCTCGTCCCCGTCGTCCCCGAGCGGCGACCGACAGACCGCGCAGGTCGTCGACACCGGCGACCAGCCAGCCGCCGAGGGGTCCGTCGAGCAGGTCGCGACGGCCGTCCTGCCCTCGGTCGTCCGGATCGTGGTGGACGGGCCGCAGGGACAGGGCTCCGGCTCCGGGATCATCCTCAGCTCCGACGGCCAGATCCTCACCAACAACCACGTGGTCGAGGGCGGCGGTGACGGAGCCGGCCTGACCGTCTCCTTCAACGACGGCAGCCACGCCACGGCCACCGTGGTGGGCACCGACCCGCTCACCGACACTGCGGTGATCCAGGCCGAGGGGGTCGACGGCCTCACCCCGGCCAGCATCGGCAGGTCCGGCAACGTCGACGTCGGCCAGGACGTGGTCGCCATCGGCTCGCCCTTCGGCCTCGACGCGACCGTCACGTCGGGCATCGTCAGCGCGCTCGACCGACCCGTCAACGTCGGCTCCGACGCCGAGGGCAACGCGACCGTCTACCCGGCCATCCAGACCGACGCCGCCATCAACCCCGGCAACAGCGGTGGTCCGCTCGTCGACCGGGAGGGCAACGTCATCGGCATCAACTCCTCGATCCGCACCAGCGGCACCAGCGCGGGAGCCGCCAGCGGCTCGATCGGCCTCGGCTTCGCGATCCCGATCGACGAGGTCATGCCGATCGTCGAGCAGATGCTCGCCGGCGAGACACCGACCCACGCGCTGATCGGGGTGTCGGTCGGTGACGCCGCCTCCAGCGACGGCGGTGCCGTCGTCCCCGACGGCGCCACGATCAGCGAGGTGAGCAAGGACTCGGCCGCGGCCGAGGCCGGTCTGCAGCCCGACGACGTGATCACCGGCGTTGACGACCGCATGATCACCAGCTCCGACTCGCTGGTCGCGACCGTCCGCTCGTACCGCCCCGGCGACCAGATCAGCGTCACCTACGAGCGGGGCGGCGAGCAGCAGACGGCGACCGTCACCCTCGGGTCGGACGCGTCGGGCACCGACGGTTAGTCAGTCGTCGAGCGGGGTCACGTACGCCGAACCGATGCCGCCATCGACCAGGAACTCGCTGGCGGTGATGAACGACGAGTCGTCGCTGGCGAGGAAGGCGACCGCCGCCGCCAGCTCGGTGGGCTCGGCGAACCGTCCCATCGGCACGTGCACCAACCGGCGCTGGGCGCGCTCCGGATCGGCGGCGAACAGCTCCTGGAGGAGAGGGGTGTTGACCGGCCCCGGGCACAGGGCGTTGACCCGCACGCCCTTGCGGGCGAACTCGACCCCGAGCTCGCGAGACATCGCGAGCACGCCGCCCTTCGAGGCGCTGTAGGAGATCTGGGAGGTCGCCGCGCCCATCACCGCCACGAAGGAGGCGGTGTTGATGATCGAGCCCTTGCCCTGCTCGAGCATGTAGGGCAGCACGTGCTTGCAGCCGTAGTAGACGCTGGTCAGGTTGACCTCCTGCACCCGGCGCCACACGTCGATGCCGGTCGTGAGGATGGAGGCGTCCTCGGTCGGTGAGATGCCGGCGTTGTGGAAGGCGATGTCGATGGAACCGAGGGCTTCCTGGGTCCTGGCGTAGAGCCGTTCGACGTCACTCTCCTGGGCGACATCGGTGCGCACGAACATGCCACCGATCTCCTCGGCCACCGCCTCGCCGCGCTGCTCGTCGCAGATGTCCGCGACCACCACCCGGGCGCCCTCCGCGGCCAGCCGACGTGCGCTGGCCAGGCCGATCCCACCGGCTCCGCCGGTGACCACGGCCACCCGGCCGGCCAACCGCTGGGTGAGGTCCTGCTTCGCGATCATGGTCGTCTCCTAGGGCAGTGGCTGGGGCTCAGTGGTCGGCGATGTAGACGGTCTTGACCTCGGAGAACGCGTCGAGCGCGTCCGGGCCCAGCTCGCGCCCGAGACCGGACTGCTTGAACCCGCCGAAGGGCGTGTTGTAGCGGACCGAGGCGTGCGAGTTGACCGACAGGTTCCCGGCCTCCACGCCCCGGGCCACCCGCATCGCCCGGCCGACGTCGCGGGTCCAGATCGACCCGGCCAAGCCGTACGCCGTGTCGTTGGCCAGCCGGACCGCCTCCTCCTCGTCGTCGAAGGGGAGCACGCTGATCACCGGGCCGAAGATCTCGTCCGTGAACGCCGGGTCGTCGGGGGTCTCCGCACCGAGCACCGTGGGCGGGAACCAGAAGCCGTCGTTGCCGGTCGGGCACGAACCCTGCACGAGCACCTCCCGCCCGGTGACGTACGACGAGACCTGCTCGTGGTGGGCAGCCGAGATGAGCGGCCCCATGTCGGTGGTCTCGTCGGCCGGGTCGGCACAGACGAAGCCCTCGACGGCCGGGGCGAGTGCCGCGAGGAACTCCTCGAGGACCGGGCGTTGCACCAGGAGCCGGGACCGGGCGCAGCAGTCCTGGCCCGCGTTGTCGAAGGCACCTCCCGGGGCGGCGGCCGCGGCTGCCGCCAGGTCGGCGTCGGCGAAGACGATGCTGGCGTTCTTGCCGCCCAGCTCCAGGGTCACCCGCTTCACCTGTTCCGCGCAGCCGCGCATGATCGATCGGCCGACCTCCGTGGACCCGGTGAAGACGACCTTGCGCACGTCCGGGTGCGTCACGAACCGCTCCCCGACGACCGACCCCTTGCCGGGCAGGATCTGCAGCACGCCCTCCGGGATCCCCGCCTCGAGCGCCAGCTCACCCAGACGCAGAGCGGTCAGAGGGGTGAGCTCGGCGGGCTTGAGCACCACGGTGTTCCCGGCCGCGAGCGCGGGGCCGATGGCCCAGCCCGCGATCGGCATCGGGAAGTTCCACGGCACGATGACGCCCACCACACCCAACGGTTCGTGGAAGGTCATCGCCACGCCACCGGCGACGGGGATCTGCTGTCCGAGGTGCCGCTCCGGCGCACCGGCGTAGTAGGCCAGGACGTCCCGGACGTTCCCGGCCTCCCAGCGGGCGTTCCCGATCGCGTGACCCGCGTTCCGCACCTCCAGCTGTGCCAGCTCCTCGACGTGGCCGTCGACCACCTCGGCGAACCGGCGCAGCAGCCGCGCCCGGTCCGCGGCCGACGTACGCCGCCAGGAGAGCAGCGCGCGCGTCGAGCGCGCGATCGCCTCGTCGGTGGCGGCCGTGTCGAGGCTCTCGACCTCGGCGATCGGCTGTGCGGTGGCTGGGTTGAGCACGGATGTGGTCATGGGTGGGTGTCCTCCAGGCGGTGGGCGTGCTGGATCAGGGCGGCGAAGAGCCGGTCGTCGTCGGGGTCCTCCTCCGGGTGGAACTGGACCCCGAGCGCCCAGGCGGGGCCGGCTGGCTCCAGCGCCTGCACGAGGCCGTCGTCGGAGCGGGCGGTGACTCGCAGCCCGTCCGCCACCCGGTCGACGGCCTGGTGGTGATAGCAGGGGGCTGTGGTCACCTCCCCGAGGGCGGCCGCGATCCGTGAGCCGGGCTCGGTGCGCACCCGGACCTCGCCGTACTGGCCGGGAGCAGGCTGGTAGACGGTGGCACCGGCCGGCTCGCAGGCCACCCCGGGCACGACGTCGGGCACGTGCTGGTGCAACGTGCCCCCGAGTGCGACGTTGAGCACCTGCACCCCGCGGCAGATCGCGAGCAGCGGCGTGCCGCGCTGCAGGGCCGCGTGGACCAGGGCCAGGTCGTGGTCGTCGCGGTACGGCTCGGGACGGGTCGTGGCGTGTGGCTCCTGGCCGTAGCGGCCGGGTTCCATGTCGCTGCCGCCGATCACCACGAGCGCGTCGAGAACCTCCAGCACCGAGGTGTCCGTGCCCAACGGTGGCAGCAGCAGCGGGGTGCCGCCCGAGCGGACGACCGCCCCGACGTACGTCGCCGGGGTCAGTGCCGCCACCCGTCGCCAGTCACCCCAGGCAGCTTCCTTGAAGTACGTCGTCAGGCCGACCCGGGGGGCCCGCCCGCTCACAGGCGCTCGAATCCTCGGCGCAGCTCCCAGTCGGTCACCGCGGCGTCGAAGGCCTCGATCTCCACGTCGGCGAAGTGGACGTAGTGGTCGACGACCTCGTCCCCGAAGACGGTCCGCGCGATCGTGGAGTCACGGAACAGGTCACGTGCCTCGTGCAGCGTGTGCGGCACGTGCGGGGCGTCGGACTCGTAGGCGCTGCCGACCATCATCGGCTCGAGCTCCAGCTCGTGCTCGATGCCGTAGAGACCGCCGGCCATCATCGCGGCGAGCGCCAGATAGGGGTTGGCGTCCCCGCCGGGCAGCCGGTTCTCCAGCCGGGCCGAGGCGCCGTGCCCGACCAGCCGCACCGAGCAGCTCCGGTTGTCCATCCCCCACGCGACCGCCGTGGGGGCGAACGAGCCCTGCGCGAAACGCTTGTAGGAGTTGATGTTGGGGGCGTAGAACAGCGTGAACTCAGACATGGTGGCCAACACGCCGGCGATGAAGTGCTCGTAGAGCGGCGTCCGCTCGCCGGTCTCCTCGTCCCAGAAGATGGTGCCGTCGTCCTGGCCACGCAGCGACAGGTGGATGTGGCACGAGTTGCCCTCGCGGTCGTTCGGCTTGGCCATGAACGTCACCGACTGGCCCAGATCGGCGGCGATCATCTTGGCGCCGGTCTTGTAGACGCTGTGGTTGTCGGCGGTGGACATCACCTCGTCGAACAGGAAGCCGATCTCGTGCTGGCCGAAGTTGCACTCCCCCTTCGCGGACTCCACGACCATGCCCGCGGTGTACATGTCGCCGCGGATCCGGCGCAGCAGCGGCTCGACGCGACCGGAACCCATCACCGAGTAGTCGACGTTGTACTGGTTGGCGGGGGTGAGGTCCCGGTACCCCTTGGTCCACGCCTCCTCGTAGCTGTCGCGGTAGACGACGAACTCCAGCTCGGTGCCGGCCACGGCCTTCCAGCCGCGCTCGGCGGCCTTGTCGACCTGGGCCCGGAGCATCGAGCGCGGCGACATCGGCACCGGTTCACCCTCGGTCGTGGCCAGGTCGCACTGCACCATCACCGTGCGGTCGAGCCACGGCACCCACCGGATCGTGTCGAGATCGAGCACGAACTCCATGTCTCCGTAGCCCGACTCCCACGAGGAGATCTCGTAGCCCTCGACGGTGTTCATGTCGGTGTCGACCGCGAGCAGGTAGTTGCAGCCCTCGATGCCGTCGACCAGCGCATGGTCGAGGAAGTAGGAGGCGTGCAGGAACTTGCCCTGCAACCGGCCCTGCATGTCGGTGAACGCGACCACGACGGTGTCGACCTCGCCACCGGTGATCGCGGCCCGCACCTCGTCGACAGTGAGCATGCGGGGGCTGCGCGGGTGGTGGGTGTCGGGCATGTACGGCTCCTTGCAGGGTGGGACGGCTCAGCGCAGGTCGGACTCGGCCTGGGTGATCTGGGCGAACTCCTCCTCGGGGGCGGATCCGACCAGGCGGTGCCGGCTGAAGAACCAGAAGTAGGCCACGAAGGCGACGAAGACGGCGGCCGTGATCCCCGCGGCGCGGACGTCGACCACGAAGGTCGCCATCACGGCGATGACACTGAGCACCAGCGCGACGCCGGTGGTGCCCACCCCGCCCGGAGTGCGGTAGCCGCGCTCGAGGTCGGGCTCGTTGCGGCGCAGCAGGATGTGGGAGAGGTTCAGCAGCACGTAGGAGACGGTGGCACCGAAGACCGCGATGTTGATCAGAATGTCGCCGTCCCGGACGATCGCGGCGAGCAGGAAGCCGATGGTGCCGGGCACGATGAGCGCGACCCACGGCGTCTTGCGGCCGCCGGTCAGCGACAGCCACCGCGGCAGGTACCCGGCGCGGGAGAGCGCGAACAGCTGGCGCGAGTAGGCGTAGATGATCGAGAAGAAGCTGGCGACCAGACCGGCCAGACCGGCGTAGTTCACGAAGTCCGCCAGCAGCGAGTTGTTGCCGTAGGCGATGCGGATCGCCTCGGGCAACGGGTTGCTCGACTCGCCCATCACCTGGGCGCCCGCAGCGCCCGGCACCACGGTCAGGATCAGCGCCGCGAAGACCAGCAGGAGGAGCATCGCGACGATGATCCCGCGCGGCATGTCGCGCTTGGGGTCCGAGGTCTCCTCGGCGGCCAGGGGCACACCCTCGACCGCGAGGAAGAACCAGATGCCGTAGACGAACGCGGCGAGCAGTCCCGAGATGCCCATCGGCAAGAAGCTGCTGGACATCGCCGAGCCGTCCGGGTCGATGTTGACCAGGTTGGACGCGTCGAACTTCGGGATCAGGCCGATCACGGTCGCGACCAGGGCCACCACGGCGACCAGGGTGATGCCGAACATCAGCTTCAGCGCCTCGCCGACACCCCACAGGTGCACCCCCACGAAGATCAGGTAGGCGAGCAGGTAGATCCACCAGCCGTCGGTGATGCCGAAGAGGTCGAGAGCGTCGATGTAGCCGCCGATGAACACCGCGATCGCCGCCGGGGCCACGGCGTACTCGATGAGGACAGCCACACCGGTCGCGAAGCCGCCCAGCGGGCCGAGCGCGCGACGCGCGAAGCCGTATCCGGCACCGGTGGTGGGCAGGGTCGAGGACATCTCGGCGAGGCCGAAGACCATGCAGGTGTACATGATGCCCATCAGGATCGTGGCGATGAACAGGCCGCCCCAGCCGCCCTCGGCGATCCCGAAGTTCCACCCGGCGAAGTCGCCGGAGATGACATAGCTGACCCCGAGGCCGGCCAGCAGGACCCAGCCGGCGGCGCCTGCCTTGAGCTGGCGGTGCTCCATGTAGCCGGCCTGGGCTGTCGTGTAATCGACACTCGACTTCTTCATGCCGTCTCTCATGCCACGCCGCCTCGGCTCATTGGATCAGTTGTAGACCATTGACTCCTCCGGAGTCTGGACCTCTGGGCGGGGGCCGTCAAGGGTCGCTCCCGAGTCCGGGATGCGGGCGTAGCCTGACGTCGTGCCACAGCAGATCAGGCCGCCCGTTTCCCCGGTCCGGGTCGGCAACGTCTTCGAGGAGACGATGGAGCGGTTGGTGCGGGCGATCCGTCTCGGACAGTTCCCGCCGGGTTCCAGGCTGCCCCCGGAGCGTGACCTCGCCGAGGAGCTGCGGGTCTCCAGGACCACCCTGCGCGAGGCCCTCGCGGAGCTCCAGGCGAACAGCTACGTGACGGTACGACGTGGTCGCTACGGCGGGTCCTACGTCGCCGACTCGCTGCCGGACCACCCGGCCACGCCCCTCAACGCCGACGAGGTCTGGGACGTCCTGACGCTGCGTCGCATCCTGGAGCCCGCTGCCGCCGAGCTGGCTGCCCAACGCGGGCCCACCAAGCCGCAGCGCGAACAGCTCTGGTCACTGCACGAGGAGCTGACGGCCTCCTCGGTGGAGAAGTACCGGCCGCTGGACTCCCGACTGCACCTGCGGATCGCCGAGCTGAGCGGCAGCCCGAGCCTCCTGACTGCGGTGGCGGACACCCGCGCCCGCGTCAACTCGCTGCTGGACCGGATCCCACTGCTCCCGACCAACCTCGACCACGCGAACCAGCAGCACACGGAGGTGGTGGTCGCCATCCTCGACGGCGACCCCGAGGCGGCCCGGTCGGCGATGCTCGACCACCTCGACGGCACCGCCGCCCTGCTGCGCGGATTCCTCGGCTGATCACCGCACCACGTGCCGAGGCACTAGTCTGCGACAGTGCAACCGCCGCCGGCGGCAGCGTGGGATCGGACGACCCTGCCGGAGTGGAGGCCGACCTACACCGCCGTGGTGCGGTCCGTGGGCATCGGCCTCGTCGCCCTGTCCGCGGTCGCCGGTGTCCTGGTCGTCGGACACCAGACCGTCAGCGGTGCCCACACTCCCGGGGCGCTCGTCCTGGTGGCGCTCACCCAGGTCGCCGTCGTCGCCGCCGGCGCCCTGCTGCTGCGCGGCCTGGTGCTCGGGCGCCGACCGTCGTGGCCGGCCGTGCTGGGCTGGGGCGCCGTCGTGCTCGTGGCCATGGTCGCGGCCGGCACCCGTCAGTACGACGTCGACGTCCCCGTCCGCGTCGCCACCATGCTGGGCCCGGTGGCCGCCATCGCCTCGGCGCTGCGGGTGCCGGCAGCGCACCTGACCATGCTGGCCCTGCTGCTCGCCGGGTGGGAGGTCGAGCACCGGTCTGCCCCGGCCTGGGCGACCACGCTGACGATCGAGGTCGCGGTCTTCTACGCGTTCATGGTGATCGCCTTCCAGGTCATCCGACGCACCGCCCTCACCGCCGAGGCCAACATCGCGGGCCTCGCTGCGACCGAGCGGATGGCGCGGGCCGGTGAGGCGGTCGCCCGCGAGCGGGTGCTCCGGCTGCGGGCCCTCCACGACACGGCGCTGAGCACGCTCACCGCCGTGGCGCACGGCGTCCCCGCCGACCCGGCCACGCTGCGTCGCCGGTGCGCCAGCGACCTGGCCCTGCTGGACCAGTACGCCGCGCCCGACCTCGACGTCGAAGGGGCGCCCGCCGAGGTCGAGGGAGCGTTGCGCGACGTGGTCGACGCGGCCCTGGCCGCGGGGCTGGTGGTGGACCTGCGGATCGAGCCGTCGCCGTCGGGGACCGTGTCGCGAGAAGCGGCGAACGCCCTCGTGGGCGGCGCCAGGGAGGCGCTGGCCAACGTGACCCGCCACGCCGGGACCACGTCGGCGTCGGTGGTGCTCGACTGGCCGACCGACGCGGCCCGGCTGGTCGTCGACGACCGCGGGTGCGGCTTCGAGCCGGCCGACGTCGCGCGGGTCGGGATCCGCGAGTGTCTCGAGGGCCGCGCCCGCGCAGCCGGAGGGCGGGTCGACCTCCGGTCCAGCCCCGGGAACGGCACCCGGGTCGAGATCCTGGTGCCGCGGGAGCCCGGCCGATGAGAGCCCTGTGGCTGGTCTACGGAGGGTCGATCCGCGGCGTGATGCTGGCGTTGTCGCTGCTCTACGCCGTGAGCTCGGGGTTGCTGGTCGCCCAGGGTGACCCGGTCGCGCCGGGCCCGGTCGCCTGGGCCACGTGGGGCACCGCATCGGCGCTCTTCGTGGTGATCGCGTGGCGCACCCGCGCGCCGGGTCCGGCCCCGGCGGTGCTGGCGCTCGTCCTGATCGCCGGCTATGCCGCCGTACCCGCCTCCGCAGGCTGGCTCCCGACCACCATGAGCGTGCTGCTGGTCTACGTCGCCTTCACGTCCCGGCCCCGCACCACCGTGGCGCTGATGCTGGCGTGGATGGCGGTCTACACCGTCGTCCTCCTCGTGCGGTTCGACACCTCCGCCGACCTGGTCGGCAAGGTCGCCGGCTCCACGGCCGCCCTGACCGGCCTGGTGATCAGCACGGCGCTGCGGGTCCAGGCCGGGCGCCTGATCGCCCAGCAGCGCCAGACCGACGCCGCGGTGGCCGAGTCGGAGATTCGCGGGGCGGTGACCGCCGACCGGATCCGCACCCTGCTGCCCGCCGCCGCACCGGCACGCCTGGTGCTCGCCGAGCTCGCTGCGAGCGAGGCCATCCCCACCGACCCCGAGGTCCGCAGCCGCTGCCGGGCAGCCGAGGCCCGGCTCCGGGCGGCGCTGCTGGCGGCCGCCGAGGGCGGTGAGCTGCAGGTGCTCGCCGCAGAGCTGGTCTCGGCCGCGCACGCCGATGCGGTCGACGTCCACGTGCAGGGTGAGGAGTCGTGGCACCAGCTCCGGCCTCGCGCACGGCACGAGGTCGCGCGCGCCGCGGCGGAGCTGGTCGGGCGGCCTGGTCTGACGGCCATGAACCTGACGTTGCTCCCGGACCCGGCCGGGGTCTGGGTCTCACTCGTCGGCGTCGGGACCCAGCTCGCCGAGCAGCGCGACGACGAGGCCACCACCGCGTCGACCCATCACCGTCGCGGACGCCACGGCACCGAGTCGTGGCAGCAGTGGGTCTTCCCCGCTGCGGCGCCGGCCGCCCACGCTCCGGCCACGACCAGCGGGGAGGAGGTGCCCGGTGACCGCTCCAGCCTCACCACCGTGTCGTCTCGGCCTCGTTGACGACCACCCGATGTACCTCGACGGAGCCGCCCTCTGGCTCGACCGGGAGTCGGCGGGGCGGATCGAGGTCCTCGCCACCGCGAGCACCGTGCCCGGGTTGCTCGCGTACGACGCCCGGCCGGACGTGGTGCTGCTCGACCTGGCCCTCGGCGACGGGTCGCTCCCGGCCGACAACGTACGACGGCTGCGGGACGCCGGACTGGCCGTGGTCATCCACTCGGGCCGGGAGACGGTCGCCGCCGTCAGCGAGTCGCTCGCCGCGGGTGCGCTCGGGTTCGTCGCGAAGAGTGCGCCCCTGGAGGAGCTGATCGACGCGGTGACCGCGGCCGCCCGGGGTCAGGGTCACCTGAGCAGCAGCCTCGCCTACGCGTTCCTCACCGCGCCCGCTCCCGTCTCCCTCACCGGCCGCGAGACCGAGGTGCTGCGACTGGTCGCCGCCGGCCTGACCCGGGCGGCGGTCGGCCACGCCCTCGGGATCGGGGAGGGCACCGTGAAGACCCACCTCGAGCGGATCCGCAGCAAGTACGCCGGAGCCGGCCGGGCTGCGCCCGGAGTGGTGGACCTGCGACGGCGGGCCGAGGAGGACGGCCTGGTGACGGACTGATCGCGTCTCAGGCGACGCAGAGGACTCCACGGTTGCCGTCCTGGTCGGCGATCACGGTCAGCGACGGCGCGTTGCTGTCGTCGACGACGGTCCCACCCGCGGCGACCGCAGCGGCAACTCGTTCCTCGGCCACCTCAGGCGCAAGATAGACCTCGACGTGGAACCGCTGCCGCGAGGTCGCGTGCCCGTCCGCGTCCCCGAACCACAGGTTCGGCACCCGACCTGTGGCGTCCCGGACCTCGTCGCTGGGGGTGCCGCGGCCCTGGGCCTCGGCGCTCCCGGTGAGCAGTGCGGCCCAGACCGGGGCGATGGTCGCGGAGTCTGCGGTATCGAGGCCGAGCTCGATGACGCTGACCGAGGACGGGTCGGCGTCGAGCTCCTGGCCGGCGGCGATCTCGGTGATCCGTCGCGCAAGCTCGACGTCCTGCTGGGTCACCCACTCGACGACGAGTTCGGTGCCCTCGCCGTCGCGGTAGATGGCGTCGTCGCTGACCAGCTTGAGGTCGACGTACCCGACGCCCATCGACACGCGCGGGTGGTGTCCCAGCGCATCGCCTGCCTCGCCCACGGCGGCGAGGAACCGCACACCCACACCGAAGTCGTCGACCAGGTAGCGGGCATGCAGCCCCTGTGCCAGCTTGCGCCAGTCGCGCAGGTCGGCCTCGGCGATCTGTTCCCCCGTCAGCATGTCCATGCCGGGGACCATAGCCGTGATCCGGCTGCACCGCCCGTGCCCGTGCCCGGGCGACGCGTCTGCCGAACCGCATACCTCCAACCACCCGAGTGGGTCATGCCGTGCGGCAGCGCCGCTCCTAGCGTGGCAGTGGATCTGTCCGATCGGCTCGGAGGCGCTCATGTCGACACCCATCACCCGACGCGGACTGCGCCGGATCGCGACCCTGGCGGCGTTCGCGCTGGTCGCCACCCTGCTGCCGGCGACCACGGCCATGGCCGGCACGGTCACGATCAACTTCGACAACCTGGCCGCCGGCACCGTGGTCGACAACGAGTACGCCGCGCAGGGGGTCACCTTCAGCGCACCTCAGGGGGCTCTCGGCGCCACCGGCCTGCCGGTGGTCGTCAGCGGCGCACAGGCCCACACGGCCCCCAACCTGATCCAGTCCACCTGCTTCGGTTGCGAGTTCGTGCCGCGCACGATCCGGGCCGACCTGAGCACCACGGCGACGACCGTGACCGCGCGCGTGGGTACCGGCGCCGGCTGCGCCTCCAGCACCGTCAGCCTGCGCGCGTACACCGCCGGGGGTGCCGTGATCTCGACCCAGGCGGCCGCGGTGACGTCGTCGTCGACCCAGCAGGTGTCGGTCGCCGACCCCACCAACTCCGCGATCGCGTTCATCCGCTTCTTCGACAACCAGCAGGGCTGCGAGATCCGCGTCGACACCCTGGCGGTCACGACCCCCGAGACCGGCCCCCAGCCCGACTTCTCGCTGAGCGTCGCCGACAACTACCTGCGCGTCGCGCCCGAGGTCCCGGCCACCACGACCCTCACGATCACCCGCCTCAACGGCTCCACCGGTCCGATCGACTTCAGCGCGACGGGGCTGCCGCCCGGGGTCTCCGCGACGTTCTCCCCCGACCCCGCCAGCGGGTCCAGCACCACGCTGACGCTCGCGACGACCTCCGTCCCACGCACCTTCGAGTTCACCGTGTGGGCGCACCCGAGCGCCGGGGCGGGCGGCTCGCCGCGCACCGTGATCATGCAGGGCGAGGTGCAGACCTCCGCCACCGTCCGCGGTCCCACGACGATGACCACGCAGCAGTGCGGTGGTGGCACCTCGGCGCCCTTCACCCTCACCCGCTTCCCGGGCTACACCGGCGCCGTGCAGCTGACCACGAACCTCTCCGTCGGAGACGACTTCGACACCCTGTTCGCACCGTCGACCTCACCGGCCGGCACCACCGACTTCACCCGGCACACCCTGACCGTGGTCCCCACTCCCGAGGCGCGGGCCACGACGTACTTCGCCGAGGTCGACGGCAACACCACCGGCGACAACGGCTCGGTGCAGCCCCAGCCGGTCACGCTGACCGTCGTCCCACCCGCGATCACCTCCGTCACGCCCACCCGACTCACGCCGGGCGGCACGGCGACGATCCGCGGCAGCGGGTTCTGTGCCGGCACCAGCTTCCGCTTCGGCAACGACCTGGCGACCGTGACCCCGCCCCCCAGCGCCTACAACGCCGACCGGACCTCGGTGACGCTGACCGTGCCGCGGTTGGCCACCGACGGCGAGCTCACCGCCACGGCGGGTGAAGCGGTCGCGACCCTCGACCCGTACGACGTGCGTGACCCCCGCCAGGACAACGGCTTCCGCTTCGACAACTACGTCAGTGAGGGCGTCAACCAGCAGATCCTGATCGACACCTACGGCCGCGACGAGGTCAACTTCAAGATCGACCTCTGCTGGCCGTTCGGCTGCACCATCACCACCGACCTGATCGATCCGTTCGCGGCGATCGCGATGGGGATCTTCAACGTGGCCGTCGGCGGCAACGGCTCGTGCTTCGGCTGGTCGGCCGCGTCGACCCGGATGGCGCGCGGGGCCGAGCCGATGACGCCGTACGCGCCGGCGGGTGCCCGGACTCCCTGGGAGCTCGCCGGCATCACCGCTCCGTCGCCCCGGCTGGACGACACGATCGCCGGCTGGCACACCGTGCAGCTGAGCACCGAGTTCATCAACCGCTGGATCACCGAGGGCGTCAGCAACGGCTCCCTCACCCGCTCGGCCTTCAAGGAGAAGGCCCGCACCCTGATCGCGCGCGGGCCGGTGATGGTGTCGCTCGCGCAGGGCGGGTCCGGCCACGCGATCATCGGCTACGGGTTCCGCGACCTCGGCGGCGACCGTTTCGAGATCGACACCATCGACTCCAACTACCCGTTCTCGGTCGAGGAGAACACCGACACCACCGGCGTGACCCACCGCAACCGGATGGGCCTGAGCACGCTCTCCTTCGACGCCGGACGGTGGACCTACACCGGCTTCGACCCCGACTGGACCGGCGGGCAGGCCGACGTGAAGCTGGTCGGCTACTCCGACTGGCCGCGCGACCCCACGCTGCCGATCCACCCCGACTCGCTCTTCAGCATCCTGATCCCGATGGGGGCGACCGGCGGCGAGCTGACCGACTCGCGGGGCGAGACCCTCGCCGTCGACGGCAGCAGCACCATGGACGACGGCGCCGTGCTGCCCAACCTGGACGGCGCGGGCGACGGCGGGTTCGCGTTCGCCGTGCCGCGGCAGGGGGGCGCGCTGACCTACCGCGCCGAACCCACCACGACCGCCAGCTACGGCCAAGGGTTCCTGGCGCGCGGCCTGGCCGCGTCGGTGGAAGGGATCGAGGGCCAGCCCGGACAGACCGACATCGTGACCACGGACCCGGGCAGCGGGGAGATCGGCGTCGACGCGGCCGGCGACCTGGGTGACCTGACGGTCGAGCTCGCACGTCGCGAGGGCGGTGGGGGCGACGGGGTACGCACGGCGGGGCTGCAGCTCTCCGGGCTCGGCGACGGGCCGGTCTCGGTGGCGCTGAGCAACCGTGGCGGCGGGTTGTCCGCCACCAACGGCGACCAGCCGGCCACCGTCACCGGGCTCCTCGGCTGGATCGGCCCCGCGGGGACCCCCGGCCAGGTCGAGCTGCCGCCGACCGCCCTGGAGCCGGGCGACACCCTCCAGGTGAAGCCGGGCGACTGGGCCGACCTGGGCGGCCGCCCGACCGTGGTCACGGTCCGTGACGAGGACGGCGACGTGCGCTCGACCACGCGGCTCACGGGCGACGCGCCGAGCGCCGACTTCCTGACCGGCGGCAAGGTCTCCGTGAAGTCGAAGAACCGGTCCTCGACGAAGCGGACCCTGGTGCTCAAGGCCGCATCCTCCGCCCTCCCGGCCGACTCCCACCTCGCCCAGCTGGTGGAGATCCGCAGGGGCCGCACGGTGGTCAAGCGGTTCGAGCGGGTCGTGGCGTGGAACGGCGGCACCTCGACCTGGCGCAAGCAGTTCAAGCTCCGCGACGGGCGCTACCGGGTCACCGCCGTCAACGCCGTCGCCACCGTGACGGGCGGGTCCCTGCTCCGTGACGAGCGACAGCTCCGACGGAAGGTACGGCTGCGGTAGCCCGTCCCGGACGTGGGTCGGAAGGGTGGGCTGAGACCGCGAGGTCAGCGGGTGCGGGCCACCCGCCCTTCGTCCCACACCGGGCCGTCGGACTCGTAGACCGACCCGTCGGCGCCGTAGACGAGGTACCGGTCGAAGCCGCGGGCGAACCAGCGGTCGTGGGTCACCGCGACCACGGTGCCGTCGAAGGCCTCCAGGCCCTCCTCCAGTGCCTCGGCGCTCTGGACGTCGAGGTTGTCGGTGGGCTCGTCGAGCAGCAGCAGGGTGGCCCCGGACAGCTCCAGCAGCAGGATCTGGAACCGCGCCTGCTGGCCGCCGCTGAGTGACTCGAAGGTCTGCTCGCCGGCGTGCGCCAGCTCGTAGCGGTCCAGCACCCGCGCCGCCTGCTCACGTCCCATGCCGTCGCGGCGCTCGTCGCCGCGGTGGAGGACCTCCAGCAGGGTGCGCCCGATCAGCTCGGGGTGCTCGTGGGTCTGCACGAACCAGCCGGGCCGCACCCGCGCCCCCAGCCGGGCCCGGCCGGAGTGACCGACCGGCTCGATCGGTACGTCGCCGACCGGCTGGTGCTCGACGTCGGGGTCGCTGCCGCCCAGCGCCAGCAACCGCAGGAAGTGGGACTTGCCGGAGCCGTTGCTGCCCAGCACGGCCACCCGCTCGCCGTACCAGACCTCCAGGTCGAAGGGCTGCATCAACCCGGTCAGCTCCAACCCCTCGCAGACCACCGCGCGCTTGCCGGTCCGACCGCCCTTGAGCCGCATCTTGACCTGCTGCTCGCGCGGCTGCTCGGTCGGCGGGCCGGCCTCCTCGAACTTGCGCAGGCGGGTCTGGGCCGCCTGGTAGCGGCTGGCCAGGCCGTCGTTGTAGGCCGCCTTCTGCTTGTACATCAGCACCAGCGCCTTGATCTTGGCGTGCTCCTCGTCCCAGCGGCGGCGCATCTCCTCGAAGCGCAGGAACCGGTCCTTGCGCGCCTCGTGGTAGCTGGCGAACCCGCCCGGGTGGGTCCACACCAGGTTGCCCGCACCCGGCCCACCGCTGCCGAGCTCGACGGTGACCACGCGGGTGGCGGTGTTGTTGAGCAGCTCCCGGTCGTGGCTGATGTAGAGGATGGTCTTGTCGGAGTCGCGGATCCGCTGCTCCAGCCAGATCTTGCCGGGTACGTCGAGGTAGTTGTCCGGCTCGTCGAGCAGCAGCACCTCGTCGGGTCCGCGGAGCAGGTACTCCAGCACCAGCCGCTTCTGCTCGCCGCCCGAGAGCGTGCGGAGCTCGCGGTACTTCGCCCGGTCGTAGGGCAGGCCGAGCCCGGCGACGGTGCAGACGTCCCACGTGACCTCGAGGTCGTAGCCGCCGGCGTCGGCGTACTCGGACAGCGCCGCGGCGTACTGGAGCTGGGTCTTCTCGTCCTCGTGCTCCATGAGGGCGACCTCGAGCCGGTCGATCTCGGCGTGGGCCCGCCGGACCCGGACCGGCGCGACCGACAGCAGCAGGTCGGCGACGGTGGGTTGGTCGGCGAGGCCGTGGGCCACCATCTGCCGCATCACGCCGAGCCCGCCCGAGCTGGTCACGACCCCGGCGTGGGGCACGAGCTCACCGGTGACGATGCGCAGCAGGGTGGTCTTGCCGGCGCCGTTCGCGCCCACGAGGGCGACCTTCGCGCCCTCCCCCACCCGGAACGACACGTCGTCCAGCAGCACCCGGCCGTCCGGGAGCTCGTAGCGCACTCCGGCAACGTCCACGTGACCCATGGCGCTGATTGTCCTGCCAGCGGGCAGGACGCGCATCCCGATATCACCGGGGACCGGTCATGATGCAGACATGAGACTCGAGCTGTCGGAGGACGACCGCGCGTTCCGCGAGGAGATGCGGACCTTCTTCACCACCGAGGTGCCCGAGGAGATCCGCCGCAACGTCATCGAGGGCGGTGAGCTCAGCAAGGAGCACATCGTGGACAGCATGCGGGTCCTCAACGACGCCGGGCTCGCCGTGCCGCACTGGCCCGAGGAGTGGGGCGGGCGCGGGTGGAGCGAGCTCAAGCGCCACATCTGGTACGACGAGATGCAGCGCGCCGGCTGCCCGCCGCCGCTGGCGTTCAACGCCTCGATGATCGGGCCGGTGATCGCCCAGTTCGGCAGCGAGGAGCAGAAGGCGGAGTTCCTGCCGAAGACCGCCAACGTGGACATCTGGTGGGCGCAGGGATTCTCCGAGCCCGATGCCGGCTCCGACCTGGCCTCGCTGCGCACCACTGCCGTGCGCGACGGCGACGACTGGGTCGTCAACGGTCAGAAGACCTGGACCACGCTCGGCCAGCACGCCGACTGGATCTTCATGCTGGTCCGCACCGACCCGGAGGTGAAGAAGCAGCGCGGCATCTCGATGCTGCTCATCGACATGAGCCTGCCGGGCGTCGAGGTCCGCCCGATCGAGCTGATCGACGGCGGCTTCGAGGTCAACGAGGTGTGGTTCACCGACGTCCGCGTGCCCGGCGACATGTTGGTCGGTGAGGAGAACCAGGGCTGGACGATGGCGAAGTTCCTGCTCGGCAACGAGCGGGTCGGCGTCGCCCCGGTGACCGCGACGAAGCGCGCGCTGGCCCGGCTCAAGGACGTCGCGGCCGACGTGCTGGCCGACGACCCGCTGGCACGCGCGCGCGTCGCGGAGCTCGAGAACGAGCTGCTCGCCCTCGAGCTGACCGCGCTCCGGGTCGCCGCACACTCCGCCGACGGCGAGCCACACCCCGCGTCCTCGGTGCTGAAGCTGAAGGGGTCCGAGCTGCAGCAGGCGGTCAGCGAGCTGGCCGTGGACCTGGCCGGTCCGGGCTCGCTGGCCAGCGGCGCCGACGACGACTCCGCGGTGGAGAGCTGGCAGCGGCGGACCACGCCGCGCTACCTCAACTACCGCAAGGCCTCCATCTATGGCGGCTCCAACGAGATCCAGCGGCAGATCATCGCCGGCCGGATCCTCGGGCTCTGAGGGGAACGACATGGACTTCGAGTACGACGACGAGCAGCAGGCGCTCCGCGACGCCGTGCGCGGACTGGTCGGCAAGACCTACGCCGACCACGAGCACCGGCGTACGACGACCAAGGAGGCGCCCGGCTTCGACGAGAAGCTGTGGGCGCGGATGGCCGAGATGGGCCTGTTGGGGCTGCCCTTCGCCGAGGACGACGGCGGGGTCGGGGCGGGCCCGGTCGAGATCGGCATCGTGTGCCAGGAGCTCGGCCGGGTGGCCGCGCCCGAGCCCTACCTGGCGGCGGTCGTGATGGCCGGGGGGCTGGTGGCGGCCTGCGGCAGCCCTGCGCAGCGCGCCGAGGTGGTCACCCCGCTGGCGGGCGGCGAGCTCATCCCCGCGCTGGCCCACACCGAGCCCGGTGGCCGCTGGAGCGCCTCGGCGAGTGCCGTCACCGCGTCGGTGGACGGCGACAGCTGGACCCTCACCGGCACCAAGGAACCGGTGCTGCACGGCGGCCGCGCCGACGTGCTCGTCGTGAGCGCAGCGCTGCCCGACGGTGCCGGGACCGGACTGTTCCTGGTCGACCCTGCGACGGCGACCGTGACCGACTACGCCGTCTACGACGGCAGCCGCGCCGCCCGCGTCGACCTCGACGCGACCCCGGCCACTCCGCTGGGCGAGTCCGGCCGCGACCTCACCGCCAGCATCGCGACCGTGCTCGACCTCGCCCGGGTGATGGCGGCCAACCAGTCGCTGGGCGCGATGCGGACGGCGCTGTCGGCGACGACCGACTACCTCACGAGCCGCAAGCAGTTCGGCGTCACGCTCAACACCTTCCAGGACCTGACGTTCCGGGCAGCCGACATGTACGTCTCGCAGGAGCTGACGCAGAGCATCGTCGACTGGGCGACGATGGTCGTCGCCACCGGCGACGCGGACGCGATGTCCGACGCCGCCACCCGGGCCGCACTCCAGGTCAGCCGGGCCGGTCGGCACGTCGGGCAGGAGGCGATCCAGCTCCACGGCGGCATCGCGATGACCGCGGAGTACAGCGTCGGCAGCCTGGTCGCCCAGCTCACCGTCCTCGACCACCTGCTCGGCGACGGCAACCTGCACCTCGCCCGGCTCGCTGACGGGATCGACGACTACGCGATGATCGACCCGCTGGACTGACGTGACTCGAGCCGTTTGACCAGCAGCCCCACGCGGTGGTCCTCGACGTCACGCTCGCCGACCTGCTCGTAGCCGCGGGCGGCGTGGAATGCCAGCGACGCCTCGTTCGGCGGCTCGATGTTCACCTCCAGCGTCAGCACCGGCACCCTCGCTGCCGACCGGGCCTCGACCTCGTCGTAGACCCGACCGGCCAGGCCCTGCCGACGGAAGTCGTCGTGCACGATGATCCGGTCGAGGTAGTCGAAGCTGTCGTAGCGCTCGGCGAACCAGCGGAAGTTCTCCCCCGCGTACGTCGAGTCGCCCCGCACCGTCACCACCAGCCCGGCGAACGCGGCCCCGGCCCGGAACACCTCGACCGTGGCGACCCCGGTCAGGTAGTGGAGGAAGTCGGCGTCCATCGGCGCAGTGAGGTGCTCGTGGGTCCGGTTGAGCGTCAGCACCTCGTCGTGGAGGTCGGGCGGGAGCGGTTCGAGCAGGCCGGTCACTCCTCGGTCACCTTCGCCCAGAGGTTGACGCCCGACTCGACGGCGTACTCGTCGATCTCGTCGAGCTCGTCGTCGGTGAGGTCGGGCCCACCGACCGCGTCGAGGTTGGTGTCGAGCTGCTCGACGCTGGAGGCGCCGATGACGGCGCTGGTGACGCGCTCGTCGCGCAGCGCCCACTGGAGTGCGAGCTGGGCCAGCTTCTGGCCGCGGCGCTGGGCGATCTCGTTGAGCGCCCGCACCCGGCGCAGCACGTCGTCGTCCAGCCCGGTGACGCTGGAGTTCTCGCGCGCAGCGCGGGAGTCGGCGGGCACGCCGTCGAGGTAGCGGTCGGTCAGTAGCCCCTGTGCCAGCGCGGTGAAGACGATGCAGCCCATCCCGTGCACCTCGAGCTCGTCGAGGAGGTCGCCCTCGATCCAGCGGTTGAGCATCGAGTACGACGGCTGGTGGATCAGCAGCGGCGTGCCGAGCTCGGCCGCGATCATCGCGGCCTCGCGGGTCTTGTCGGGTGAGTAGGACGAGATGCCGGCGTACAGCGCGCGCCCGGAGCGGACCGCGGTGTCCAGCGCCATCATCGTCTCCTCGACCGGCGTCTCAGCGTCGAAGCGGTGGCTGTAGAAGATGTCGACGTAGTCGAGCCCCAGCCGCGCCAGCGACTGGTCGAGGCTCGCCAGCACGTACTTCCGGCTGCCCCCACCCTGCCCGTACGGCCCCGGCCACATGTCCCAGCCGGCCTTGGTCGAGATGATCAGCTCGTCGCGGTAGGGCTTGAAGTCGTCCTTGAGGTACCGCCCGAAGTTCTCCTCCGCGCGGCCGTACGGCGGGCCGTAGTTGTTGGCCAGGTCGAAGTGGGTCACGCCCCGGTCGAACGCGCGGCGCAGGATCGCCCGCTGCGTCTCCTCGGGCCGGTCGTCGCCGAAGTTCTGCCACAAGCCCAACGACAGCACCGGCAGCTGCAACCCGCTCTGCCCGGTGAAGCGGTACTCCATCGCGTCGTCGTAGCGGTTGCCGGCTGCTTCGTAGGTCATGGCTCCAGCATGTCAGTCGGTGCGCAGCGGCCCGGCCGGCGGTGGCTGGTGCACCGTTTCGGCGGAGCAAACGGTGCAGGATCCACCGCCGGGGCGGGATCAGCCCAGCAGGTCGGCGACCAGCACCTCGACGCGGCGGCGGATCTCGTCGCGGATCGGGCGGACCGCCTCGATCCCCTGGCCGGCGGGGTCGTCGAGGACCCAGTCCTCGTATCGGGTGCCGGGGAAGAACGGGCAGGCGTCACCGCAGCCCATGGTCACCACGACGTCGGAGGACTCCACCGCGTCGGGCGTGAGGATCTTCGGCGACTGCGCCGCGATGTCGATCCCGACCTCGGCCATCGCCTCGACCGCGACCGGGTTGATCGAGGAGGCGGGGGCGGAGCCGGCCGAGCGGACCTCGATCCGGTCACCGGCCAGGTGGCGCAGCCAACCAGCCGCCATCTGGGACCGGCCGGCGTTGTGGACGCAGACGAACAGCACGCTGGGACGCTCGGTCATCGCAGGACTCCTCGGTCGGGGAAACGGTCACGGAGGGCGAGGCTGACGTAGACGAGGCCGACCAGCACCGGCACCTCGATCAACGGCCCGACGACGCCGGCGAGCGCCTGCCCGGAGGTGACGCCGAAGGTCGCGATCGCGACGGCGATGGCGAGCTCGAAGTTGTTGCCGGCGGCGGTGAAGGCCAGCGTGGTCGTGCGTTCGTAGGACATCTGGAGCCCACGTCCGAGCATGAACCCGCCACCCCACATCAGCCCGAAGTAGAGGAGCAGCGGCAGCGCGATCCGTGCGACGTCGAACGGCCGACTGGTGATCTGGTCCCCCTGCAGCGCGAACAGGATGACGATCGTGAAGAGCAGCCCGATCAGCGCCCAGGGTCCGATCTTCGGCAGGAACGTCTCCTCGTACCACTCCCGGCCGCGGGCCCGCTCGCCGCCGATGCGCGAGAGATAGCCCAGCACCAGCGGGATGCCGAGGAAGATCAGCACCGACTTCGCGATCTGCCAGGCGCTGATGTCGAGGGCCGCGGTCTCGAGGCCGAGCCAGCCCGGGAGCACCTCGAGGTAGAACCAGCCGAGTCCCGCGAAGGCGATGACCTGGAAGACCGAGTTGAGCGCGACCAGCACGGCGGCTGCCTCGCGGTCACCGCAGGCCAGGTCGTTCCAGATGATGACCATCGCGATGCAGCGGGCGAGGCCGACGATGATCAGTCCGGTGCGGAAGTCGGGCAGGTCGGGCAGCAGCAGCCAGGCCAGTGCGAACATCAGCGCCGGGCCGAGCACCCAGTTGAGGACCAGTGACGCCACCAGCATCGGCCGGTCGGCGGTGACGGTGTCGAGCTTGTCGTAGCGGACCTTGGCCAGCACCGGGTACATCATCACCAGCAGGCCGATCGCGATCGGCAGCGAGATCCCGTCGACCTCCACCGCACCGAGCGCCTCGTCGAGGCCGGGTACGGCGCGACCGAGCAGCAGCCCGGCCGCCATCGCGAGCCCGATCCAGACCGGCAGGAAGCGGTCGAGCAGCGAGAGGTGTGCGACCACGCCCTGCTGCTCGGTGGTGGATCCGGTCACCGCGCCGCGCTCCCGATCAGCGCGCCCAGCTCGGCCAGGGCGCCGGCGTCGACCCGGTAGTAGACCCACACGCCGCGCTTCTCGCGCTCGAGCAGGCCGGCGGAGTGGAGGACCTTGAGGTGGTGGCTGATGGTGGGCTGGGAGAGGTCGAAGGCGTCGTTGAGGTCGCAGACGCAGGCCTCGCCGCCTTCGTGGGACGCGACCAGCGAGAGCAGACGCAGCCGGGCCGGGTCGGCGAGCGCCTTGAGCATCGGTACGACGCCGGCGGCGGCCTCGGCGCTCAACGGCTCCGAGGCGAGCGGGGAACAGCAGGCGACGGCCTCGACCATCGTGAGTGACTTCGGCATACGTAGATATTGACAGATGTCGATGTGCTGGGCAATCTGAGACCGCGATCACTCATCGATGCTCTGCGCCTGACCCTGGCCGGTAGTCCAGTGGGAAACCGTCGTGACCCCCGCCGACAGCGGACGATTTCTCACTGGACTACCGGGTTCGGGGCCAATCCTCAGGCCGAGCCGCGGCGGATCTCCAGCACCCGGAACCCCTTGACGCTGGCGAGCCGGGTGGTGGGCCAGCCCTGCTCACCGAGCCAGCGCTGCAGCGAGTCGGCGCCGAGGTGCTTGCCGACGACCATCACCGCCCGACCGCCCTCGCGCAGCCGCGGCAGCCACGTGAGCAGCAGCTCGTGCAGCGCCGGCTTGCCGATCCGGATCGGCGGGTTCGACCAGATCTCGTCGTACGTCGCGTCCGCGGGCACCTGGTCGGGCCGGCAGGCGATGAAGTGCCCCTCCACCCCGAGCGCGCGGGCGTTGTCGTTGGCGAGCAGCAGCGCGCGCTCGTTGACGTCGACGCCGGTGACGTTCGCCAGCGGGACCGCCACCGCCATCGCCAGCCCGATCACTCCGTAGCCGCAGCCGAGGTCGAGGAGCTGCCCCTGCGCCGGCGGCTCGGTCTCGCGGAACAGCACGGCCGTCGCGTGGTCGAGGTGTCCCCGGCTGAAGACGCCGGCGCCGCTGTCGAGCTCCAGCTCGTGTCCCCAGACCTCGCAGCTGAACGACTCGCGGGCGAACGGCACGGACGGGTCGGCGGTGAAGTAGTGCTCGTCGCTCACAACGCCTCCCGCATCGCCCGGGTCCGCCCCGCCCGGACGGCGAGCTCGTCGGCGTCGGGGTAGCAGACCTCCTCCAGGGTCAGGCCACGAGCGGGCGCCACCTTCAGCGACGGGTCGCGCAGCCGCGCCGTGAGGATCGCGGCGACCCACTCGGGCTCCCGCCGCCCCTCCCCGACCGCCATCAGGCAGCCGACCAACGAGCGGACCATGCGGTGGCAGAACGCATCCGCGCGGACGTGGCAGACCGCCACCCCTCGCTCGTCGCGTGACCAGCCGAGGTCGAGCAGGGTGCGCACCGTGGTCGCCCCCTCCCGCCGCTTGCAGAACGCGGCGAAGTCCTGGAGACCCAGCAGCGCCTCGCCGGCCCGGTTCATCACATCGAGGTCGAGCGGGTGCGGCCCGGCCAGCACATGGTGGCGGGTCAGCGGGTCGACCAGCGAGGGCTCGTCGGCCACCCGGTAGGCGTAGCGGCGCCACAGCGGCGAGAACCGGGCGTCGAAGCCGTCGGCCGCGGGCGCCACCGCGAGCACCCGGACGTCCGCCGGCAGGATCCCGTTGAGGCGCCGCATCAGCCGCACGTCGTACGACGTCGCGTCGGGGAGGTCGAGGTGGACGACCTGACCACGGGCGTGGACGCCCGTGTCGGTGCGGCCGGCACACACGACCGACACCGCCGGCACTCGCAGCACGGTGGCCAGCGCGGTCTCGAGGGTGCCCTGCACGGTGCGGTGATCGGGCTGGATCGCCCAGCCCCGGAAATCGGTGCCGTCGTAGGACAGGTCGATCCGCAGCCGCACGAGGCACCATCCTAGAGGCGCCTTCTTCTCAACCGAACGGTTGACAAGGATTCCGGGCCGGACTACCTTCGTTGTTCAACCAATCAGTTGCGGAAGGAGCGCCATGACCGACCAGCTCTCCCGGGTCTTCGCCGCACTCAGCGACCCGACCCGGCGCGACATGGTCGCCCGGCTGACCGACGGTGACGCCACCGTGGGTGACCTCGCGGCGCCGTACGCCGTGAGCGTCCAGGCCGTCTCCAAGCACCTGAAGGTGCTCGAGGACGCCGGCCTGGTGACCCGGAGTCGCGATGCCCAGCGTCGGCCGGTGCACCTGGAAGCCGAGGTGTTCGACCTCATGACGAAATGGATCGAGCGGTACCGCCAGCGCGCGGAGGAACGCTTCCGCACGCTCGACGCGGTGCTTGCCGAGATGAATGACCCGATGAACGACCAGACCGAGACCGATGACCGCCAGGAAGGAACCGCATCATGACCACCACACCCACCAGCACCCGCTACGCCGAGGCCGCCGTCGAGGCGGTCCCCGACCTGCCCATCGTCCGGATCACGCGTGACTTCAAGGCCACCCCCGACCAGGTGATGGCGGCCCACACCGACCCCGAGCTCTTCGTCCGCTGGATCGGCCCGGCCTCCGTGACCGCCCGGATCGACGAGTGGGAGTGCCGCACCCTCGGTTCCTACCGCTACGTCATCGAGCACGAGGGCGGCACCGAGTCGTTCCGCGGCACCTTCCCCGAGGTCGGTGAGCACCGGATCGTGCAGACCTTCTGCTGGGAGGGCATGCCCGAGGCGATCGCCCTGGAGACGATGTGGTTCGAGGACCTCGGCGACGGCTGGACCCGACTCCACGCGCAGTCGCTGTGCGACTCGATCGAGGGCCGCGACGCGATGCTCTCCAGCGGCATGGACGTCGGGATCCAGGAGGGCTACGCCAAGCTGGATGCGCTCCTGGCCGGCTGATGCTCAGGGCAGCTCGCGACGGTACGGCGGGTCCGCACCGGGGCGGCTGACGGTGATGGAGGCCGCGCGGGCGGCATGGGCGAGCACGGAGACCACCGTGTCGCGGGTCGCGTCCGCCAGCCGCCGACGCCGGTCGGCGCCGAGCAGGTCGCGCTTCCAGAGCGCATCGATCACGCCCGCGCAGAACGTGTCGCCGGCGCCGATGGTGTCGGCGACCACGACCGGGACCGACGCCACGTCGATCTCCTGGGTCCGGGTCAGCCAGGTCGCGCCGTCCTGGCCGCGCGTCACCACGACCACCGACGGCCCGAGCGCCAGCAGCCGCTTCGCGCCGGCGATCGGGTCGTTGTCGTCGTACAGCACCGCGAGGTCCTCGTCGCTGGCCTTGACCAGGTCGCTGAGTCCAGCCACCGCCTCCACCCGTGACACCAGCTCCGGCCCCGTGCCGGTGATCGCCGGACGCGCGTTGACGTCGTAGCTGATCGTCGCGGTCTCGCGCACCCGCCGTAGCAGCGCCAGCACGTCGTCGCACCCGGGCGTCAGCACCGCGCCGAGCGAGCAGGTGTGGACCACGCGCGCATCGAGCCCGGACTCCACCGGGTTGAGCCGCCACGCCAGGTCGAACTCGTACGACGCGGCGCCGTCGGCGCCGATGGTGGCCAGCGCGGTCGAGGTGTGACCGACCGCGTGCGGATCACCGGCGAGCTCCACATCATCCTCGTGCAACCGCTCGGCGAGGATGCGGCCGCGGTCGTCGTCCCCCCAGCTGGTCGCGAACCTCACGTGACGTCCGAGCCGGGCCAGCGCGACAGCGACGTTGGCCGCACTCCCACCGGGGAACTCGGTGGTGCTGCCGTCGGCACCGCGCACGAGGTCGACGAGGGACTCCCCCACGACCAGCGCCGACTCTGACATGTCCAATTGCTACCGCATCCGGCGCCGCCGCGCGAGAGTAGTGTCCGAGCCATGCGGATCCATCCCCCGGACCCCGGCGTCGACCAGGCCCCGTTCGACCAGCTCCGGTCACAGATCGCCCGCCGCGCCGCCTCCGGCGATCTCCAGCCCGGGGCGAAGCTGCCCACGGTCCGTGGCCTGGCCGGGGAGCTCGGACTGGCGCCCAACACCGTCGCCCGCGCCTACCGCGAGCTCGAGGCCGACGGCGTCGTGGTGACCGAGGGCCGGCGCGGCACCTTCGTGGCGGCCACCGCCGCCTCCTCCTCCACCGACGCCCGGACCGCCGCGGCCGACTACGTCGCGGCCGCCCGCCGGCTCGGCCTCGCCCGGGACGAGGCGACCCGGCTGGTCGAGCAGGCCTGGCCGATCTAGCAAGCCGGCGGACGGGACGCCGACGGCCCGCCACCCACGTGGGGTGACGGGCCGTCGTACGTGATCGGTCAGACGGGGAAGGTCACTCCCCGCCGGCCTTGGTGAAGCCTGCGGCCTCGGCCGACTCGGCGGAGTCGAACCAGACCTCCGCGGTGGTGCCGTCGTACCACTGGCCGTCGGGCTCGTGGTACTTCATCGAGTCCTCGTTGCCCTTGATCGGGAAACCCTCGGGCGCCTGGTCGGCGTCCTCGAGCGGGACGTGCGAGCCGTCGTACTTGCCGGCCACACCACCCTCGGTCTCCTCGAACGCCTCGGCGTCACCCTCCTCGACCTCGACGTCGGCGAGGGGCGCGATGTCGGCGTCCTCGGCCTTGGTCTCGACCGGGTCCTTGTCCTCGACCGGGGTCGAGGCAGCGGCAGCCGGAGCGGCCTTCGTGCTCGACGCAGCCTTCGGCGCGTAGGGCTCGGTGACGAGCTCGATGACCGCCATCGGGGCGTTGTCGCCCTTGCGCGGACCGATCTTGGTGATCCGCGTGTAGCCGCCGGGACGCTCGGCGAAGGTCGGCGCGATCTCGGTGAACAGGGTGTGCACGACCGACTTGTCGCGGACGGTCTTCATGACCTCGCGACGGTTGTGCAGGCTGTTCTCACCGAGGTGAGCCTTCTTCGCCTTGGTGATCAGCTTCTCGACGTACGGACGCATCGTGCGCGCCCGCGACTCGGTGGTGGTGATCCGGCCGTGCTCGAACAGCTGGGTGGCCAGGTTGGCCAGGATCAGCCGCTGGTGGGCCGGGCTACCGCCGAGGCGGGGACCCTTCTTGGGGGTAGGCATGCTTCTTCTCGATTCTCCCGGGCCGTGTCAGGTACCCGGATAGAGGGGTGTGTCAGGTCAGTACTGCTCGTCCTCGACGAAGGCATCGTCGTCATCGTCGGCGCCGTACGCCGCCAGGGCAGCGTGCGGGTCGAAGCCCGGGCCGCTGTCCTTGAGCGAGAGGCCCATCTCGACGAGCTTGGCCTTGACCTCGTCGATGGACTTGGCGCCGAAGTTGCGGATGTCGAGCAGGTCCTGCTCCGAGCGCGAGATGAGCTCGCCCACGGTGTGGATGCCCTCGCGCTTGAGGCAGTTGTAGGAGCGCACCGTGAGGTTGAGCTCCTCGACCGGCAGCGCCAGGTCGGCGGCCAGCTGCTCGTCGACCGGCGAGGGACCGATGTCGATGCCCTCGGCCTCGACGTTGAGCTCCCGGGCCAGGCCGAACAGCTCGACCAGCGTCTTGCCGGCCGAAGCGATGGCGTCGCGCGGGCGGATCGACGGCTTGGTCTCGACGTCGATGACCAGCTTGTCGAAGTCGGTGCGCTGCTCCACACGAGTGGCCTCGACCTTGTAGGTCACCTTGAGGACGGGCGAGTAGATCGAGTCGACCGGCATCCGGCCGATCTCGTTGTCGGCGCCCTTGTTCTGCACGGACGAGACGTAGCCGCGGCCACGCTCGACGACCAGCTCCATCTCCAGCTTGCCCTTGTCGGACAGCGTGGCGATCTTGAGGTCGGGGTTGTGGACCTCGACGCCGGCCGGCGGGTTGATGTCGGCGGCGGTGACGTCACCGGCCCCCGACTTGCGCAGGTACATGGTGACGGGCTCGTCGTGCTCGGAGGAGACGACGAGGCCCTTCAGGTTGAGGATGACCTCGGTGACGTCTTCCTTGACGCCCTCGATGGTCGAGAACTCGTGGAGGACGCTGTCCACCTTGATGCTCGTGACCGAGGCACCGGGGATGGACGAGAGCAAGGTACGACGGAGCGAGTTGCCGAGCGTGTAGCCGAAGCCCGGCTCCAGCGGCTCGATGACGAACCGCGAACGGAACTCGTCGACGGACTCTTCCGACAGGGTGGGACGCTGTGCGATGAGCACTGATTCTTTCCTTCCCGGGCCCGACCGCTATTTGAGGGACCCAGATCTGCGAGAGGTGTGACGGAAGGGGGCTTACTTCTTCGAGTAGAACTCCACGATGAGCTGCTCCTGGACCGGAAGATCGATCTGGGCGCGCACCGGGACCTGGTGGACGAGGATCCGCATCCGCGAGGGGATGGCCTCGAGCCAGGCCGGGACGACGCGCTCGCCGTGGGTCTCACGAGCCACGATGAACGGGGTCATCTCGAGCGACTTCTCGCGGACGTCGATCACGTCGTAGGCGGTGACCTGGAAGGACGGGATGTTGACCTTCTGGCCGTTCACCGTGAAGTGGCCGTGGTTCACCAGCTGGCGGGCGTGGCGACGGGTCCGGGCGAAGCCGGCGCGGTAGACGACGTTGTCCAGGCGGCACTCCAGCAGCTGCAGGAGGTTGTCGCCGGTCTTGCCGCTGCGGCGGTTGGCTTCCTTGTAGTAGCGGACGAACTGCTTCTCGAGGACGCCGTAGGTGTAACGAGCCTTCTGCTTCTCACGAAGCTGCAGCAGGTACTCGCTCTCCTTGATGCGACCGCGGCCGTGCTGGCCGGGTGCGTAGGGACGCTTCTCGAAAGCGGCGTCGCCGCCGACGAGGTCAACACCGAGACGGCGCGACTTCTTGGTCATGGGGCCGGTGTAACGGGCCATGGTTCAGTGCTCCTTGGGTCTCTGGTGCCGGGTCAGACGCGCCGGCGCTTGGGCGGGCGGCATCCGTTGTGGGGAGTGGGGGTGACGTCCTGGATGGTGCCGACCTCGAGGCCGATGGCACCCAGGGACCGGATCGCCGTCTCGCGGCCCGAACCCGGACCCTTGACGAAGACGTCGATCTTCTTCATCCCGTGCTCCTGTGCCCGACGACCAGCGGCCTCAGCGGCCATCTGCGCGGCGAACGGGGTGGACTTGCGCGAGCCCTTGAAGCCGACGGTGCCGGCCGAGGCCCAGGCGATGACTGCACCCGTGGGGTCGGTGATGGTGACGATGGTGTTGTTGAACGTGCTCTTGATGTGGGCTTCGCCCTGAGCGACGTTCTTCTTCTCCTTGCGACGCACCTTGCTGGAGCGGCTCTTGGGAGGCATACGTTATCTCCTGAAGTAGCTGGTGAGAATGAGTTCGAGGGGAAGGACGGCGACCCGTCCGGCTCTCGGGGAGCCGAAGGTCACTTGGCCTTCTTCTTGCCGGCGACAGTCCGCTTCGGACCCTTGCGGGTGCGGGCGTTGGTCTTGGTGCGCTGACCGCGGACCGGGAGGCCCTGACGGTGGCGGCGACCCTGATAGCTGCCGATCTCGATCTTGCGACGGATGTCGGCCTGCACCTCTCGGCGCAGGTCACCCTCGATCTTGTAGTCGCGACCGTCGATCTCGTCGCGAAGCTTGACCAGCTCTTCATCGCCCAGCTGGTGGACGCGGAGGTCCGGGGAGACCCCGGTTGCGGCCAGGACTTCCTGGGCGCGGGTACGGCCGATGCCGTAGATGTAGGTGAGTGCGACCTCGATGCGCTTGTCGCGCGGAAGGTCGACTCCGAGGAGGCGTGCCATGTGATGGCCCTTCTGACTTCACGGTGGTGTGGTCGTGACGCGTCCCGGTGGATCGACGGTCGAGCTGTCGAGACCTGGGCTCCGGCCATCCGCTCCGGAGGTGATTTCAGTCCTGACCTCGGTGAGGAGGTGGACCTAAGCGATCACGTTGATGGGTGTTGTTCAGTTATGAGGCTGCGATCAACCTTGGCGCTGCTTGTGGCGCGGGTTGGAGCAGATCACCATGACGCGACCGTGGCGGCGGACCACCTGGCACTTGTCACAGATCTTCTTGACGCTGGGGGCGACCTTCATCAGGAGGACCCTCTCTTCTCGTAAGCGGCTGCTGAGTTACTTGTAGCGGTAGACGATGCGACCCCGCGTGAGGTCGTACGGCGAGAGCTCCACCACGACCCGGTCCTCGGGGAGGATCCGGATGTAGTGCTGGCGCATCTTGCCGCTGATGTGAGCGAGCACCTTGTGCCCGTTCGACAGCTCCACGCGGAACATGGCGTTGGGGAGGGCCTCCACGACGGTGCCCTCAATTTCGATGACGCCTTCCTTCTTCGGCATGTCCTCCACAATCGTTGTTGGTGCGTCTGTCTACCGTCGACCCGCGAACCTCCGGCGTCGAGATGACGCCGGTGGACCTCGTGCAGCGGTCCCGTGGTCCTCAGTTCCCAGCGCACACAAGCAGCCCGCGAAGCGTGCTGGGCGTGTGTTCCGGGCAGCCGCAAGGCGCCACGAGACGCGGCCCACGTTGGGCCGACATGCCAGTGTAGGGCGATTCGCGAGGGAATCCCAATTCGTGGACGGCCCCCAGCGGCCCTCAGCGGCCCGGCCGGAAGGTCCGCAGCGACAGCGCGGCGCGGACCCGTCGGGCACGTGTCACCTGCGCCGACAGCGCCGCCCGGTAGGCATCCACATCCTCCCAGTACGAGGTCGCGGCCGCCGCTTCGGGGGGCCGCGGCCCGAAGACGTGCCGGTCGGCCTCCCGCGCCAGGGCGGGCGCGACCTCGGCGTCGCCGACCCCCGCGAGCGCCCACGACTCCTCCCGGCGGGTGGCACCGGTGATCGCCAGCCCGAGGTCACGGGCGTGGTCGGTGACCTCACGCCAGCCGCCGGCGAAGCGGGCCGAGACCGGCTCGGCGGAGCGACGCCGACGTCGGCGCCAGGCCTTGGCGCCCAGGATCGCGCCGGACACCACGAGCAGGGCCAGGAGCGGCACCGCGCCGTACAACAGCAGGGCCTTGAGCCAGGCCGGGAACGCGAAGCCGTCGTCGGGGTCGCGCTTGTTCCGCAGCGCGTTGAGCTCGGCGTCGGTCGCCTCCCCCATCGTGCTCGGCGGCGGGATGGCGGCGGGCGGCGGCACGTTGGTGCCGGTCATCTCCTCCTGCTGGCGCGGCGGGAGCTCGGCGGGCCGGTCGAAGTCCATGAACAGGTCCGTCGGGACCGTCCGCCAGGTGTCGTCGGCGGCCTGCACCTCGACCCAGGCCGAGACGTCGGCACCGGTGACCGTCCCGCCCTCGGGAACGACCGCGCCCATCACCACCCGCGCGGGCACGCCGATCTGGTTGACGAGCAGGGCCATCCAGGCGGCGTACTGCTCGTCGTTGCCGACGACGATCGGGGAGTTGATACCGCCGTCGGCGTCGGAGAGCCGTGACTGGTGGTGGCCGGCCAGGTAGAAGCTCTCCGAGGCTCGGACCCCGTCGCTGTACTTGCCCTCGTCGCGCAGCCGCTCGGCGATGGCCAGGACCTGTTCCATCGGACGGGTCGACGCCGCCGACCAGTCCTGGGCCTGGGCGGTGAGGAACGCGGCGTCGGTCTCGGCGAGGCCGAGGGTGGACGCGGGCGGGGTGTCGGCCGTCAGCACCCGGTCGGTCAGCACCGAGGAGAAGGTGTAGCTGTCGCCGGGTCCGAGCCCGGCCGGTACGACGCCGGTGGAGGTCGCCAGGTTGTAGCGGAACGTCTCTGCCTCCTGCTCGGCCCGCCCGCCCTCGAAGGTCAGCCCGGTGATCGCACCGACCGTCGGCAGCCAGACCCCGGAGTAGCCCTCCTCGAGGGTGACCGTCACCTCGGCGGCGGGTCCCGTCGCGGGGTTGGCGATCTCCGACGACACCCGTTGGAAGGTGCCCTCGACGGGACCGCCGAACGTGCTGTCGTTGCTCGCGCCCCAGATGACGCCGTCGTAGGTGTCGAGCGCGGCGAACCGCACCCGGGTCCCGGGCTCGACGCCCGAGATCGTCATCAGCGGCTCGTCGTAGAGGTTCTCCGGATCGGCCGGGGCGGGCTGCTTGACGTAGCGCCGGAACGCCGAGAGCGGCGATCCGTACTCACCGACGTCGAACGGCGGCTCGATGTGGTCACGCAGCACCAGTCGGTCGTCGTCTGCCCCGGTGGACCAGGTGGCCACCGGCAGGGCGAGGCTGGCTGCGAGCCCGATCAGGACCGCCCCCGAGACGGCGCGCAGGCTGCGGACCCGACCCCCGAGCTGGGCGTCGTCGTCGCGCACCACCCGACGGTGGGTGCGGAGCACCAGCCAGCTCGTCGCCAGGCCCGCGAAGGCGGCGCCCTGGAGCCAGAGCGACGCCGGCTCGCGTACGCCGAGCAGGATCACCGCGGCCAGCAGCGTGGTCGGTGCGAGGAGTGGCAGCACCGCGGCGAGGAAGCCGCGCCGGGTGGCGGTCACCGTGAGCCCGGACGCCAGCGCTCCGGTCAACCCGGTCGCGAGTCCGAGCAGCCACGGCAGTGCGAGCAGCGTCGAGTCGGCGTCCACCGGCGGCAGCGTGGTCAGCAGGTCCTTCCAGCCGAACACCAGGTGGTCACCGAGCAGCTGCGCGGCCGCGGGTGTCGGCGGTCTGCCCAGGGCGAGGGGTCCCCCGAGCAGGACGTAGGTGAGCACGACCAGCACCACCGGCGCGATGAAGGGCCAGTGCTGCACCCGGGCGAGGTGGACGAGCAGCACTGCGAGCACGACGCCCACCACGCCGACCACCCAGAATCCGACGCCGGCGAACGTCGGCGCGAACCCGGCCAGCGCCAGCGCGGACAGCGCGACGAGCAGCCCGTGGTCGATCCAGCCCCGGGCATCGGGCAGCCAGCGACTCATCGCGCCACCCCGGTGAGGCTCCAGCGCAGCACGGCTGCGAGGTCGCCCAGCTCGGCCAGCCGCAGCACCGGCAGACCGCCGGCGTCGGTCACCTGGGACCGGCCGGACGGGTCGACGGTGATCGCGTAGCGGCGTACCTCCGGCGCGAAGGAGGCGGCCGCGCGCAGGTCGTCCTCGAGGGTCGTGCCGGTGCCGCCGATCAGGAAGAGCAGCGAGGTGTCGGGGGCCAGCCTCGCGGCCTCGCGGCCACCGGCGACCAGGCCGCGGTCGCCCGGCTCGGCGCGGCAGACCGCGTCGAGGGCACCGGTGCCGGTCTCGCCGGAGGCGGCGTGGTCACCGCACACGAAGGAGACCTCGAACTCGTCGAGGACCGCGCGGACGGCGATCGAGGCGGCGACCGACATGCCCATCTCGAACTCGTCCTCGCCGCCCCAGGACTCGGGTCGGTCGTCGACCACGATCGCGGCGTGGCTGCGCCGGGTGTCGAGATACTGGCGGACCAGCAGCTGGTTCTCGCCGCCGGACGCCATGACCTTGGCCGAGGAGCGCCAGTGGATGTGGCGCAGGTCGTCGCCCGGCACGTACTCGCGGAGTGCGTGGAAGGCCAGGTCGCTGGAGGTGATCGCGTCGGTGGTGACGCCCTCGAGGTCGCGCAGCAGCCCACCGGCCAGTGGGTCGAGCGGCGTCATCGGCGGCCGGACCAGGAGCTCGGTCACCGGCGTCCACGACACGTCCCGCGAGAACGCCCCCAGCGGGTCGCCGCGCCGGGTCATGGCCGGACCCACCGCGATCACACCGCGGCGACGGGTGCGGATCGTGAAGGACTCCTCGTGGTGCGCGCCGGTCGCGAGGCTGGGCAGCGGGTAGCGGTGCACCGACGTTCCGACCGGGACCTCGAGCATCGTCGGCAGCAGCCGGCGGTCCGCGACGTTGCGGACGACGAGACCTGCGACGACGCTCTCTCCCGCGGTCACCCGTTGCGGCTCGAGGTCGAGGTGCACCCGGACAGACGTGCGGCCCAGCAGGAACGGCAGCGCCAGCAGCACCACGAGCAGGCAGGCGGCGGCCACCACGGCAGCCTCCAGCCACCCGGTGCCACGGGCGACGAGCGCCAGCAGCACACCGAGCCCGAGCAGGGTCCACCCCACCGGGTTGACCACCCCCAGGATCGTCAGCGCGCCACGGCGCAGCCGGAACAGCCAGGCAGACACGGGTTCAGGCCACGCGGTCCGTCGGGGGCGCGACCGAGTCGAGGAGCCGGGCGATGACGGTGTCGACGGTGACGCCGCTGAACTGTGCCTCTGCGTCCAGCAGCACCCGGTGGCTCAGCACCGGCTCAGCCAGGGCACGGACGTCGTCGGGGACGACGTGGTCCCGACCGTCGGCGGCCGCCCAGGTCTTCGCCACCCGGACCAGGGCGAGGCAGCCACGCGGCGAGAGCCCCAGCTTGACGTGCGGCTGCCGCCGCGACTCCTCGGCGAGCTCGGCGACGTAGCCGATGACCGCGGGGTCGACGTACACCTCGTCGGCCAGGCCGCTCATCTGGCCGATGGTCTCGGAGGTGATGACCGGCGACACCAGCGCGGCGCGGTCACGCACCTTCGCGTTGACCAGCAGCTCGATCGTCGCCTCACGGTCGGGGTAGCCGACCGAGCTCTTCATGAGGAACCGGTCGAGCTGCGCCTCGGGCAGCCGGTAGGTGCCGGCCTGCTCGATCGGGTTCATCGTCGCGATGACCATGAACGGCTTGCCGACCGGGCGGCTCACGCCGTCGACGGTGACCCGGCCCTCCTCCATCACCTCCAGCAGTGCCGACTGGGTCTTGGGTGAGGCGCGGTTGATCTCGTCGGCCAGCACGATCGAGTGGAAGATCGGGCCCTGGTGGAACTCGAAGCTCCCCTTGTGCTGGTCGTAGACCGTGACGCCGGTGACGTCGGCGGGGAGCAGGTCGGGGGTGAACTGGATGCGGGCGTGGCTGCCCTGCACGGTGTTGGCCAGGGAACGCGCCAGCATGGTCTTGCCCGTCCCGGGGAAGTCCTCGAGCAGCATGTGCCCCTCGGACAGCAGGCACGTCAGCGCCAGTCGTACGACGTGGCGCTTGCCGAGGACGGCGCGCTCCATGTTGTCGGTGAGCAGGTCGAAGGTCTGCTTGAACCAGGCCGCCTGCTCGGGCGAGATCGTCACGTCAGTCGTCTTTCGTTCGAAGGATCATCACGGTGGCCACGTGTAGTGGTTGGACTCCTGGCCGTTGCAGACGGCCCACACCTGCCTGCCCGGATAGCCGTAGTAGGTGCCGGGCTCGGTGGTGGTGTTGGTCTTGACGCTGCGGGTCGTGAACTGTCCGTCGACGTTGTCCCAGAACTCGCACGTCATGTCGGAGTCGGCGTAGTTGGCCGAGGTGACCGCGACCCGGGCACAGCTCGGGTCGATGCAGTCCACGCCGCCGCCTCCGGTGTTGCACGGGGGGAGACTGCTGCCCTGGGCGTCGCTGCACCGGCTGCCCCGCGACACCGAGACCTGACGGTCCTTCCGCTCGGGCGACTCCCAGACGAACCGGCGGCTCGGCTCACCGCGACCTGCGGGCGACGTGTCGTAGAGCTGGATGGTCAAGATGTCGGAGGTTCGCTGACGGATCGTCACCTTGGTGGTGACGAAGGAGTCGACGTCGACGCTGTTGAGGTCGACGGTGTAGTTGCGGCGTGCCGTCCCGGTGCCCGAGGTCGAGGTCACCCTGGCCGACGCGGCGTTGCCGTTGCTGTCCACGGTCACGGTCCACCACACGTCGTAGGAATCGGTCCCGGACTCCTCGAAGTGCACCTTGGCGTCGAGGACGTGCGCGGCCCGGAGCGGCCCGTAGGCCTGCACCGCCTTGCCGGAGGACGGACTGCAGCTGCCCTGCTCGTTGCACACCTGCAGCGAGATGGTGTGGGGCCGGTCGTTGTCGCCGACCGAGACCTCCCGGACCTGGGCTCCGGTCCAGGAGCCGGACGCCCTGACCACCCCGTCGACCAGGATCGAGACATCGGAGCTCGCCCCACGCGACGGCGGGACCGTGAAGGTCACCCGGGCCATCGTGTCCTGGCCGGTCGGCTCGGCGGACCACGAGTTGTCCCACGCCGCCGGCTGCCCGACCGCGGCCCACTGCCTGGCGGGTCCGATCGGCGAGCTCTGCGCGTCGTCGGCGGCGCCGTTGTTGGTGGCGCGTACGGCGTACTTGTAGACCGAGCCGTCGTAGGCGAGACCGGAGTCGTCGCAGCTGGTCGCCCGCACGTGCGTGCACTGCGCCAGCGGCCGGCCGTCGCGGAAGACGGTGTAGACGACCGGCGTCGGACCGTTGGCGACGACGCCCTCCCAGGCGACGGTCACTGCGGTCGATCCGTCTCCGGTCTGCTGGTCGGTGACGGTCGGCGCCTTCGGCGTCGCGGGCGTGCCGATCGACTGGAACTTGTCCGAGGTCCGGGGGGTGCCGTAGTCGAGCGCGTTCTCGGCGACCACGGTGAAGCTCTGCGCGGTGTTGTTGTCGAGGCCGCCGATCGTGATCCGGGGCTCGCGCGTCGCCTGGCCGCCGCTGGGGCCGCCCGGCCAGGTGACGTAGTAGCGCTCGATGGCGGAGGTCTGGGTGGTCGGCGGAGTCCAGCGCAGCGAGACGCGGCGGTCACCGCGGTCGACGAGCTGGATCGGACCGACGATGCCCGGCTTGGCGTCCGGTGTGGCCGGCGCGGAGGACTCGCTCCAGTCCGAGGAGCCGACGGCGTTGGTGGCCCGGACCTGGAACCGGTAGTCCTCGCCGTTGACCAGGCCGGCGACGTCGCACGAGGTCGACCCGCACCGGGTGACCTGGCCCCGGTCGTCGCGCACCTCGTAGTACTCGATCGGCGCCCCGTTGTCCTCGGGAGCCCGCCAGCTCAGCGCGACCTCCTCGCTGCGCACCGTGCGCCCGGGCACCGGCGCGGTCGGGACGTCGGGCACGTCGAGCACCTCGAGCTCGACGAAGCCGGTCACCTTGCGCTCGTCCGAGAGCGGGTCCGCGACGTCGCTCATGACGACGCGGAACCGCGCCGTCCCGTCGACCTTCGCGCCGGTCGTCACGGTGAGCTCGGCCGGCCCGCTCTTGGCGGCCTCGACGTCGAGGTCGGTCTCGGGCGTCACGCTGATCAGCGTCGGCGCGGCGTCGGGCACTCCCGGCACGAGGTACGGCGCCAGGTCGATGGTGCGGGTCTGGCCGGCCTCCATGTCGGAGATCCTGATCGGCGTCAGCGACGGAGGCGGCGTCTTCACGACCTCCACCTGCAGGATCGCCGGCAGCCCGCCCTCGGTGCTGAGCTCGAGGTCGGCCACCACCCCGGGCTGGGCGTTGCCCTCGGCGGCGAGCTCGATGACCGCACCCTCGGGCTCGATGATGCTGAGGCCGTCGATCGAGGTCTGCCAGTCGGCGACGAACACCAGCTCGTCGGCCGCGTCCGGGTCAGCGGTCCAGGCGTGGCAGACCGAGGCCACGTCGATCTCCAGCCGGGTTCCCTGCGGGATCTCGATCGGGCTGTCCGGGCACCGCAGCACCGGCCGGTCCTCGCCGACCTGGACCGGGACGGTGAGGATGACGGCCTGCCCCTCCGGGTCGTTCACCGACGTCCCGGTGGTGACCTCGAAGGTCACCCCGCCGGGACCTTCGTAGTCGTCGCGCGCCTCGACCCGGAAGGTGTCGTCGCCGGTGATCGCGGCACCGACGGAGGTCACCGGGCTCGACCAGACCCGGTTCTTGAGCGTGAACTGCAGCGGGCCGCCGGACGGGTTCACGACGTAGTCGGCCAGGTCGAGCTCGCGGGCGTCGCCGGGGTCGATCTCGATCAGCGCGTCCTCGGCGACGTACGGCAGCCCGTCGCTCGCGGGCGGGACGTAGAGCGAGGCGGTGGTGGCGCCGCCGTCCGCGTCCTCGACCCGGAACGGGACCACGACCGGCTCATCGCCCCGGACGACAGTGATCGTGGCACCCCGGACGCTGGCCTCCACCCCGGCGGGCGCGAGCACCTCGGCGACCACCAGCTCCCCACTGGGGCCGTCCGGGTCGTAGGCGGTCTCCAGCACGTCGACCTCGACGGAGTCGCCGTCGTCGGCGGTGCCGAAGGCGTCGAAGGCCACCGGCGGATTGTTGTAGGGCTCGGCGGTGCGCAGCGTGACGGTCCCGCGCGACGCGGCGATGCCGTTGGTGACCTCGTAGAGGACCTCGACGGTCTGGCCACCACCGGTGCTGGGCGCCTGCAGGAGGAGCGGACCGACCGGGGTCTCGAGCTTCGCGCCCGGCGGCGGGTCGAGCAGCCGCACGCTGACGCTGTCGCCCGAGGCGATGTGGTCGTTGGCGAGGAGGTCGACGGTCGCCGTGCGCCCCGGTTCGACGGTCAACGGATCGTCGACCGCCAGCGGCGGCTGGGGCGCCCCCGGAGGTGCGACGGCGACCCGGGCCGTGCCGGTGGCGGTGCCGCCGAAGGAGTCGGTCACCTCGTAGGTGAACTGCTCGGTCCCGACGCTGCCGGGGAAGGACTGGTAGAAGATCGTGTTGGCGCCGGTGCGCACCACGCGCCCGAGCTCGGGAGCGGAGGCGATGCCGAGCAGCGTGACCGCGTCACCGTCCGGGTCGACGCCGGCACCGGGAAGTCGGAGGGTGAGCGAGTCACCCGCGACCACGCGCCCCTCGAGCGTGGGTGGCTCGGGCGGCTGGTTGGCCCGCTCGGCCGGGATCACGGTGATCTCGATCGTGCCGGGCGCCGAGACGCCCTCGACGTTGGCCGCGAGGTAGGTGACGGTGAAGACGTGCACGTCGTCGAGGTCGGCCGGGGCGACGTAGCGCACGAAGTTGCCGGTCACGAACGCCTGCCCGGTGGCGACCTTCTCGTCTCCCTGCGGACGCACGGTGAGCTGTCCCGAACCCTCCTCGGCCACGTGCTCGACCAGGCTCAGCTCCCCGCCCGAGGGACTGAAGTCGTTGTCGAGGGCGGGGACGGCGACGGCAGCACCGGCGCGGACCGTGACCACGTCCTTCTCCGTCACCGGGACGTCCCGCTCTGGTTCACGCTGCGTCACGACGATCTCGCCCTGGACGCCGGCCCGGGTGCCGTTGGTGATCTCGTAGCGCACGATCGAGGGGTTGGGGCTCAACTGACCCTGCCGGGCGGCGATCCGCACCCACCGACCGTCGACCACGGCGACGTCGAGGGTGTTGTCGTCCTTCGCGGTGGCCTGCTGCACGGTCAGCAAACCTCCGGACGGGTCGAGGTCGTTGCGCAGGACATCGACCAGGATCGCCTTCTGACCGCTGATCAGGGCGGTGTCGGGCATCGCGACCGGCGCGTCGGGAGGACGGGCCGGGTTGCGGACGTCGACGCGGATCGTGCCCTGCGCCAACGGCGCATTGCCGTACGCGGCGTCGTACTCGAGGAAGTAGGTGTCGGCGACGCTGGCGGTGAAGGTGACGGTTCCCTCGACGAGGTCGGTCGTCGCCTCGGCGGCTCCCGGTGACGGCAGCCGGCCGGCCAGGGACAGCGCCGCGTCGGGGGTCAGCGGATCGGAGCCGGGCTGGTCGTTGTCGAGCGGCGAGATCGTGATCGGCTCCCCCACCTGGCCACTGATCACGTCGGGTTCGGCGACGCCCGGGAAGGCCTGCCGGTCCTTGGGATCCTGCACGTTGACGACGAAGCTTCGCTCGACGTCGCTGCCCAGGCCGTCCGAGACGGTGTAGAGGATCTCCAGGGGACCGCCGACCGCCGGCGCGGTGACCCGGATCTGGCCGCTGGCCGTGGGTCGCGCGTCCGCGCCGTTGCGTACGCCGGAGGCCGCCTCGGCGCTGGTGACCGCGATCGGGTCGCCGTCGGAGCGGTCGCGCCAGTCAGGGAGCACCGGAACGTCGAGCACCCCACCGGCCGGCACCGTCCACGACCGCGGCTCGAAACCGAACCGGAGCCGCGGGTCGCCGTTCTCGCTGGGCTGCCGGATCGGCACGGTGACCTCGGCGTGGGCGGTCTTCCCGTCGCGGCCGTCGTCGATGTAGTAGACGAAGCTGACCCGGCCGCTGGCGCTCGCCGGCAGCGTGAGCTGGACGGTCTGGCCGTCCGGGCTGATGGTGACCGTCGATCCGGACCCGGAGACGCGCTCGACGGAGCGGATCGACAGCAGGCGGCCGCCCGGGGCCGTGTCGTTGTCGAGCGGGTGCAGGACGGTCGTCCGCCCCGGCCGGGCGCCGAGGGTGTCGGGGTTGGCGACCGGGGGCCGCTGGTCGCCCTGCTGCTCGTCCTCGTTCTTCTCCTCCGCGTCCTCCTCGGTCGCCTCGCGCTCGAAGGCGTCCCAGTCGTCGAGGCGGGTCGGCTGCTCGGTCTCGATGTTCCACACCTTGCCGGTGGTGCGGTCGTTGAGCAGCAGCTGGTCACGGTTGACGCGGAACACCAGGTCGCTGGTGGTCGCGTCGAGGGTCTGGATCCGGGGCGCGGCCCCGTCACAGACGGTGACCACGGTGCCGCCGCCACCCGACCAGGCACCGAACCGGCAGGCCCCGAGGCGTACCGGCGCCGCCGGTCGGCCGCCGAAGCCGTCCTGGAGCACGGTCGGCTCCCCGCCGGCCAGCGGGACCGACAACAGCGCCTCGGGAGTCGCGAGCAGCGCGCTGTCCGCGGCCGGGCCGGCCTGTTGCAGCAGACCGTCGACCGGGACGTCGGACCGCACGGGCTGAGTGGCGTCACCGCCGGGAACGGCCCAGACCCGGCCTGCCTGCTGATCAAGCACGACCGGCGTCTCACCGACCGTCGTGACCCGTGACGTCTCGCCGATCCCCTCGGGCAGCGGCATGGTGGCCGGAGCCAGGAAGCCGCCGTCGGCACTCGTGATCTCGGTGAGGGTGTCCTCGTCGGCGGAGACCACGACGACGTCGCCCCCGGTGGTCACCGACATCGACGCGGCCCCGCCGGCCTTGAGGAGCGGCGTCGACTCGCGGTCGAGCCCGAGCACCGACACCGTCCCGAGATCGGGGTCAGCGACGGTGGCCCAGGTGGAACCGTCGTCGGGGTCGGTCACGGCGACGGTGTGGCCGCTCGCTGCGACCTCGGCGCCGCCGGTGATGCCGGCGACCTCACCCTCGGGGTGATCGACCGTCGCCGGGTCGACCGGGGCCACCGAGCCGGCAGTGCGGTTGACCCCGAGCACGACGTCGCCGTCCTGCACCACGTCCAGATCAGCCCCGACCTCGGCGAACAGGCCGCCGTCCAGCTGGCCGATCGGCTTGTTGACCCGGCCGAAGTAGCCGTCGCGGGTGCTCGTGACCCAGACACCCCCGTCGTTGAGGCGGGCCTCGTGGCTGCGGTAGCCGTCGGCCGAGACGGCCAGGACCACCACGGTGGTGGCCGCCACCACCAGGGCAAGACCCGAGGCCACGGTCGTGGTGTGGTCCTTGAGGGCGCGCCGGAGCCGGGTGGCGCCGAAGATGCGCACGCCCGGACGTCCCACGACTACTCCCCGTCTTCGCAATGGCGCCGCCGCGGCTACCGTCACCGGGGGATGACGACCGAGGCTGCCCCAGCAGGGTAGTCGGTGACCCCGCCGAGCCAAATCTCTCACTCCCCTTACTCTCGGGTGGCAAACCGTCAGAATGAACCGAGTCCGCAGTCCGGGAGGAGGCCCACGGGTGGAGGTCCGCTACACCCCGGGCGACGGCATGCTGCTGGCGCGCGGTGCACGGTGGCTGTTGCTCGGGGTCACCCATCCCCCTGCAGCTGTCCTCGACCAGCTCTGGCACGACCTCGGCCAGCCGGCCGGCGTCGGCCTCGCCCTCGACACGATCCGCCGCGACCTGGCCGCTACACCGCTGGCCTGGCTCGACGCCACGACCGGGGACCACGACGCGGTGGGCGGCGCGACGGTGTCCGGTCACGGTGACCGGTGGGAGCTGACCCTCGGCGGTCCCGGATCCGGATCTGGACCCGGATCCGGGACCTGGCTGCGGCTGGTCGACGGCGTGGTGGCCGCGGCCTCGCTCCACGTGACCGGGCACGTCCCCGCGTCCGGCGACGTGCCCGCCCCGACCGCCACGGTCATCGACGGCATCCCGCCCGAGATCCTGGCCGCGCAGCGGCCGGTCGAGCCGCACACCGTACGGCGCGAGCCGCCCGCCCCGCCGCTCACGGCCGATCCCGAGGACGCCGACCACGACCACCACACCCGTCGACGGTCGCCCAGCGCGCCGGCCCCGTCGACCACCAGCCACCTCGAGCAGTCGACCGCCGACACGGTGCTCGCCGTGCGCTGCGGCGACGGGCACCTGACCGATCCCCTGCTGGCGACGTGCCGGACCTGTGGCAACCCCGTGCCGCCGCAGGAACCGGCCCGGGTGCTGCGCCCGCCGCTGGGCGCGCTCCGCCTTCCCGACGGCGACCTGGTGCTGCTGGACCGGCCCGTGGTGCTCGGCCGGCACCCCGCGCCGACCGGTCCCGGCGACTGGCCGCACCTGGTCCGGCTGCCGCACGACTCGACGTACCTCTCGCGGCTGCACCTCCGGATCGACCTCGACGGCTGGCACGTCCTCGCCCAGGACCTCGGTTCGAGAGGCGGCACCACCCTGTTCGCCCCCGGCCGGGACCCCGAGAAGATCCGCGCTCACGAGCCCCACCTGCTGGAGAGCGGCACCACCCTCGACCTCGCCGGCGCCTACCGCGTGACCTACCTGTCGACAGTCGAGGAGGTCCCGTGAGCGGGCCCCGGATCCCGGGTTTCACCTACCTGCAACACCTCGGCAGCGGCGGCTTCGCCGACGTCTTCCTCTACCAGCAGGAGTGGCCGCAGCAACAGGTCGCGGTGAAGGTGGTCCGCGAGGGGGTCGCCCTCACCGATCACGAGAAGTCGTTGTTCACCAGCGAGGCCAACGCGATGGCGACCCTGGCCGACCACCCCTACATCGTCGACGTCATCACCGCCGGCGTCACCGAGGCCGACCAGGGCGGGCGCCCCTACCTGGTCATGCGCTACTGCCCGCCGCCGGATCTCGGGGCACGGGTGCGCACCCAGCCGATGTCGGTGCCCGAAGCGATCAGCACCGGCATCAAGCTGGCGAGCGCGATCGAGACCGCACACCGGGCGGGCATCATCCACCGCGACATCAAGCCCAGCAACGTCCTGGTGACGACCTACCAGGAGCCGGCGCTCACCGACTTCGGCATCGCCGGTCACCTCTCCGAGGTCGACCAGGACCAGGAGATCCGGATCTCCTACCCGTGGGCGCCGCCCGAGATGGTCGACGGCCGCTCCAACGGCAGCATCGCCTCCGACGTCTACAGCCTCGGGGCGACCATCTGGAACCTGCTGACCGGCCGCTCGCCGTTCTCGATCCCCGGCGGCGACAACTCCTCGCGGAGCCTGACGACCCGCGTGCTCCACGCTGCGCCGCCTTCGCTGCAACGCCCCGACGCCCCGGCCGCCCTCGACCGGTTGCTCCAGCTGTGCCTCGCGAAGCGTCCCGAGCTGCGACCCCAGAGCGCGCTGGAGGTGGCCCGCGAGCTGCAGCGGATCGAGTCCGCCTCCGGCTACGCCCGTACGCCGATCGCGGTGGCGGGTGACCGGCTGGCCCCGCCGGTCGCTGCAGGTCCCGACGCGGGTGAGGCCACCGCGCTGAAGCCGGTCAGCATCGACGCGACCGCTCCGACCCCGTCCGCCGAGGGACGCCGGGCCGGTGGACGACTCGCCTCCACCCGCCAGCCGGACCCTCGTCGTCTGGAGCGCGGTCGCGGGCGTGGTGCTGGTCGCCGTCGCGGTCGTCCTGGTCGCCACCCTGGGCGGAGGCGAACGGGCAGAGCCGGGGCCCGAGCTCAGCTCGAACCCGTCGTTCACGCCCAGCGACGTGGTGCCCGAGGCACCGGTGCCGCAGCCGATGGTGAAGGGGAAGCGCACCGGCGACCAGGTGACGTTCACCTGGCGCGTGGTCGGGGGCCTCAAGGAGGGCGACAGCTGGCTGTGGCGTCGGCCCGCCACCGGCGAGTCCGAGCGCGGTCCCGCGCAGGAGCTGACCATCACCTCACCCGGGCGGATCTGCGTGCAGGTCCAGCTGATCCGCCGCGGCGAGGCCTCGCCGTCGACGCAGGAGTGCGTGCTCTAAGGCACGAGCAGTTGCAGCGTCGCCTCGCGCGCCGGGGCCGATGCCGGATCCGTGCCGGCGAACGCGCCGGCCACGGGGTGCACCATGACCTCGTCGACGTCGAACCGGTCGGCCAGCGCGGCGACCTCGGTTCGAGCTGTCTCGGGGTCACCGATCACCCAGCGTCGGCGCATGGCCTCGACCAGGTCCCGGTGCGCCGCGGGCAGGTCGACCTGCTCGGCGTCCTCGACCAGGCGTTGAGGGGTCAGCGGCTGACCCGTGCGCAGCGCCAGCATCGACAACAGCTGCGGCAGCGCGAGTCGCTCGGCCTCCGCGGGGGTGGCCGCGACGGCCGCGTTGACGGTCAGCAGCGTCCGCGGTTCCGCCAGCAGGTCGGACGGCCGGAAGGAGGACCGGTAGAGCGCGAGCGCCTCGGCGGTGCCGGACCCGGAGAAGTGGTGGGCGAAGACGTAGGGCAGCCCCTTCTCGCCGGCGAGCCGGGCCGAGTAGTCGGAGGACCCGAGCAGCCAGGTCTCGGCGATGCTGGTGGCCCGCGGCGTCGCCCGCAGCGCGTGGGTCCGCCCTCCCACCGAGAGCCCGGCACCCTCGGGTGACATCAGGGCGAGCACGTGCTCGACGTACTCCGGGAACCGGTTGACGGTGTCGTCGCTGACGCCGCCAGCATCGAGCCGGAGCGCCCAGCTGGTCACCGGGTCGGTGCCCGGCGCCCGACCGATGCCGAGGTCGATCCGGCCCGGGTAGGCCGCTTCGAGCAGAGCGAACTGCTCCGCCACGACCAGCGGGGCGTGGTTGGGCAACATGACGCCACCCGAGCCGACCCGGATCCGCTCGGTGGCTGCGGCGACCAGGGCGATCAGGACCGGCGGGTTGGTCGCCGCCACGGCCGGCATGTTGTGGTGCTCGGCCAGCCAGTAGCGCCGGTAGCCCAGCTCGTCGGCCACCCGCGCCAGCGAGCGGGTCGCGGCCAGCGCGTCGGCGGAGGTCTGGTCAGCACGGACCGGAACCAGGTCGAGCACGGACAGGACCGGGTGGGAGGGACTCACGTCCCCTCCAACCCGACCCGCACAGCCGCTATTCCACCGGCTGTCTCAGCCGTTGTCCCAGTCGCGGCGCGGTCCGCTCGCAGCGTCCTGAGCGGCCTGGTCCATCCGCCTCGACGCCAGGAGCGACCACACGGCCGTGACCACGAGTGTGCCGACGATGACCGTCAGCGACAGCCAGATCGGGATCTCGGGAGCCCACCCGACGTGCTCGCCGCCGTTGATGAAGCCCAGCTCGTTGAGGTGGAGCGCCTCCAGGATCAGCTTGACCCCGATGAAGGCGAGCAGGAACGCCAACCCGTAGGACAGGTAGATCAGTCGCTGGAGCAGGCCACCGATCAGGAAGTAGAGCTGCCGCAGCCCCATCAGCGCGAAGATGTTGGCCGTGAGGACGAGGTAGGGCTCGTCGGTGAGGCCGTAGATCGCCGGGATCGAGTCGAGGGCGAAGAGCAGGTCGGTGGTGCCGAGGGTGAGGATCACGATGAAGAGCGGCGTGATGACGCGGGCGCCGTTCTCGACGGTGAGGAGCTTGCGCCCGTGCCACTCCTTGGTGGCCGGGAAGCGCTTCTCGACCCACACCACGAGCCGGTTCTCCTCGTACTCGTCCTCGTCCTCCGCGCCCTCCTTCGCGAGCTTCCACGCGGTGTAGATGAGGAAGACCCCGAAGATGTAGAAGATCCACGAGAAGTTCGAGATCGCCGCGGCGCCGACGGCGATGAAGATGGCACGCATCACCAGCGCCATCACGATGCCGATCATCAACGCGAACTGCTGGAGCTCACGTGGCACGGCGAACTTGGTCATGATGATGATGAAGATGAAGAGGTTGTCGACCGAGAGCGAGTACTCGGTCACCCAGCCGGCGTAGAACTCACCGGCGTACTGCCCCCCGGACGTGAGGAACACGCCGAGGCCGAAGATCACCGCGAGCCCGACGTAGATCGACAGGTAGACCGTGCACTCCTTCATGCTGGGCTCGTGCGGCCGGCGGCCGACGATCACCAGGTCGAAGGTGAAGATCACGATCGTCACTGCCGCCGTGACCCACCAGATCCACGGTGCTACGTCCACGTTCCATCCCTTCGAGAGTGAGTACGCCGGGGCGCGATCCGGGGCGTCCGCCCAGTGTGTCAGTGGCCCCCGAAGGGAACCCCGAGCTCCTTGAGTCGCTGCTCGCCGCCGTCGAGGGCGGTCAGCACCCAGGTGCCGTCCGGAGTGAGGGTGAAGGTGTGCTCGAAGTGCGCCGCCCACGAGCTGTCGGCGGTGCCGACGGTCCACTCGTCCGGCAGCAGCTCGGTGTCGTTCGTCCCGAGCGTCACCATCGGCTCGACCGCGAGCGCCAGACCGCGGACCAGCTTGGGACCGCGACCGGGACGCCCGTAGTTGGGGACGTTCGGCGGCTGGTGCATCTCCGAACCGATCCCGTGTCCGACGTAGTCCTCGAGGATCCCCCACGACCCGTCGCTCGGGTGCGGCTGGGAGCGGACGTAGGTCTCGACGGCGTGGGAGATGTCGGTGACCCGACCACCGAGGCGGGCGGCCGCGATGCCGTGCCAGAGCGACTCCTCGGTCACCCGCATCAGCTCGGAGACGTCGTGCGTCGTCGCCCCGACGGCGACGGTGAGGGCGGCGTCGCCGTGCCAGCCGTCCACGATCGCCCCGCAGTCGATCGAGACGATGTCCCCGTCCTTGAGCTCGCGGTCTCCCGGGATTCCGTGCACGACCTCGTCGTTGACAGACGCGCAGATCGACGCCGGGAACGGCGGGTGGCTGTAGCCCTTGAACGACGGTACGGCGCCCGCGGAGCGGATGCTGTCCTCGGCGATGCCATCGAGCTCGCCGGTCGTCACGCCGGCACGCACGGAGTCGCGCAGCAGCTCCAGCGTGCGACCGACCACCAGGCCCGCGCGGCGCATGACCTCGATCTGGTCCGGCGTCTTGATCTGCACGCCGCGTTCGCGGAACGACACGTCAGCGCCGGTCAGCTCTGGGGGATGACGTCGAGCGCATCGAAGATCCGCGTCGTCACTTCGTCGACCTCGCCCATGCCGTCGACCTCGAGCAGGATGCCCCGGTCGCGGTAGACCTCGATCAGCGGCTCGGTCTGCTCGGTGTAGAGCTCCTGGCGACGTCGGATGACGTCCTCGGTGTCGTCGGCGCGCCCCTCGGTCTGGGCCCGCTGCAGCAGCCGTTGGACCAGCTCCTCGGGGTCCACGGTCAACACGAGCGCCGCGTCCAGGCTGTGCCCGGTGAACGCGATCATCCCGTCGAGCTCCTCGACCTGGGCGAGCGTGCGCGGGTAGCCGTCGAGCAGGAACCCGGGAGCGGCGTCGGGCTCGTCGATCCGGTTGCGGACCATCTTGTTCGTCAGCTCGTCAGGGACGTACTCGCCCATGTCCATGTAGCGCTCGGCCTCGACACCCAGCTCGGTGCCGTTGGCCACGTTGGTCCGGAAGATGTCGCCGGTCGAGATGGCGGGGATGGCGAAGTGGTCGGCCACGACCTGTGCCTGGGTGCCCTTGCCTGCCCCGGGGGGGCCCATCATGATCAGGCGCATTTACTTGAGGAATCCTTCGTAGTTGCGCTGCTGGAGCTGGCTCTCGATCTGCTTCACGGTGTCGAGCGCGACGCCCACCATGATCAGGATCGAGGTGCCGCCGAACGGGAAGTTCTGGTTCGCGTTGATCAGCACGAGCGCGATCAGCGGGATCAGCGAGATCAGACCGAGGTAGAGCGCTCCCGGCAGGGTGATGCGGGACAGGACGTAGGCCAGGTAGTCCTGGGTCGGCTTGCCTGCCCGGATCCCGGGGATGAAGCCGCCGTACTTCTTCATGTTGTCGGCGACCTCTTCGGGGTTGAAGGTGATCGACACGTAGAAGTAGGTGAAGAAGATGATGAGCGCGAAGAACGTCGCCATGTAGATGGGGTGGGAACCATCGACGAAGTAGTCGTTGAGGATCTGGACCCACTTCGAGCCGGTGTTGTTCTGGTTGAACTGGACCCCCATCGCGGGGAGGTACATCAGCGAGGAGGCGAAGATGACCGGGATGATTCCGGCCTGGTTCACCTTGAGTGGGATGTAGGTCGAGGAGCCGCCGAACATCTTGCGGCCGACCATCCGGCGGGCGTACTGGACCGGGATCCGGCGCTGCGCCTGTTCGATGAAGATGACCGCGGCGATGATCACGAGTCCGATCACCAGCACCACGCCGAAGACCCACCAGCCCTCGCCCTGGCCGACTGCCCACAGCGATGCCGGGAAGGTGGCGACGACCTGGGTGAAGATCAGCAGCGACATGCCGTTGCCGATGCCGTGCTCGGTGATGAGCTCACCGAACCACATGATGACGGCAGTGCCGGCGGTCATGGTGATGACCATGATCAGGAAGGTCGAGGTGCTGTCGCTGTGCAGCAACGGCTCGGGGCAGTTGCCGAGGAGGCTGCCGGACCGGGCGAGGGCCACGATGCCGGTCGCCTGCAGCAGCGCCAGGCCGAGGGTGAGGTAGCGGGTGTACTGGGTGATCTTCGCCTGACCGGCCTGACCCTCCTTCTTGAGGGCCTCCAGCCGCGGGATCACCACCACGAGCAGCTGCAAGATGATGCTCGCGGTGATGTAGGGCATGATCCCCAGCGCGAAGATCGTCAGCTGGAGCAGCGCGCCGCCCGAGAACAGGTTGATCAGGCTGTAGAGGCTGTTGCCCTCCTGGAGGGCCAGACAGGTCTGCACGTTCGCGACGTGGACGCCGGGTGCCGGCACCTGGGACCCGAGCCTGAAGAACGTGATGATCATCAGGACGAACAGCAGCTTGCGCCGCAGGTCCGGCGTCCGGAATGCGTTGACGAACGCGCTCAGCACAACTTCCTCAATCTCTTGTCTAGGTGCGGCTCTCGCCCTGTTCTCACGGGGCTCGACCGACGTCGGGGAGAGGCCCCGGGCAGCCTAACAGGCTGTCCCGAACCCCTCCGGGTGCGCGTCAGGGCGCGGAGTGGCCCGCATTCACGGGTTCGTCCGCGCCCCTCGGCAAAACCATCGGAGCGGACTCAGACGGTCGTCGTGGTCCCGCCCGCAGCCTCGATCTTCTCCTTGGCGGAGCCGGAGAAGGCGTGAGCGCTGACGTCGACCTTGACCGACAGATCGCCCTGGCCGAGGACCTTCACCGGGTGGCCCTTGCGGACCGCGCCCTTGGCGATGAGGTCGTCGACCGACACGGTGCCGCCGTCGGGGAAGAGCTCGCCCAGGCGGTCGAGGTTGACGACCTGGAACTCCACCTTGAACGGGTTCTTGAAGCCCTTGAGCTTGGGCAGGCGCATGTGGATCGGCATCTGGCCACCCTCGAAGGAGGCCGGAACCTGGTTGCGGGCCTTGGTGCCCTTGGTACCGCGACCGGCGGTCTTGCCCTTGGAGCCCTCACCGCGACCCACGCGGGTCTTGGCGGTCTTGGCTCCGGGTGCCGGACGCAGGTGATGCAGCTTGAGCGTCATTTCATTCCACCTCTTCGACCGTCACGAGGTGACGGACGGTCTGGACCATGCCGCGAATCTCGGGCCGGTCCTCCTTGATCACGACGTCGCCGATCCGCTTGAGACCGAGCGTGCGCAGGGTCTCGCGCTGGTTGGCCTTGCAGCCGATCGTCGACTTCTTCTGCTGGACCTTCAACTGCGCCATCAGGCCGACACCTCCCGCGAGACACCCTCCGGCACCTCGTCGCGCGCCCTGAGCAGGGCGGCGGGGGCGACGTCCTCGACGCGGAGGCCACGACGTGCCGCCACGGCCTCGGGCTGCTCGAGCATCCTGAGGGCCTCGACCGTCGCGTGGACGATGTTGATCTGGTTGGAGGAGCCGAGCGACTTGCTCAGCACGTCGTGGATGCCGGCGCACTCGAGCACGGCGCGCACCGGACCACCGGCGATGACACCGGTACCGGGCGCGGCCGGGCGCAGGAGGACGACGCCAGCCGCCTTCTCACCCTGGACCGGGTGCGGGATGGTGCCCTGGATGCGCGGGACCCGGAAGAAGTTCTTCTTGGCCTCCTCGACACCCTTGGCGATGGCGGCCGGAACTTCCTTGGCCTTGCCGTAGCCGACGCCGACGAGTCCGTCGCCGTCACCCACGACCACGAGGGCGGTGAAGCTGAAGCGACGACCACCCTTCACGACCTTGGCGACGCGGTTGATCGCGACGACGCGCTCGAGGTACTGGCTCTTCTCCTGCTGGCCCCCGCGACCACCGTCACGGCCACCGCGGCCGCCACCGGCGCGCTGCCCGCGCTGCTGGGATCCGCTCATCAGATAACTCCCTTGAATGTCATGTATGTCATCAGAAGGTCAGGCCACCCTCGCGGGCGCCGTCGGCCAGGGCCGCGACACGGCCGTGGTACTTGTTGCCCGCACGGTCGAAGACCACGGACTCGACACCGCCGGCCTTGGCGCGCTCGGCGACGAGCTCACCGACCTTGCGAGCCTTGGCGGTCTTGTCACCGTCGAGGGAGCGCAGGTCGGCCTCCATCGTCGACGCGTACGCCAGCGTCTTGCCGACCAGGTCGTCAACGACCTGCACGGTGATGTGGCGTGCCGACCGGGTGACGACGAGGCGCGGACGCTCCGACGTACCTGACAGCTTCTTGCGACCCCGGACCTGACGACGCAACCGTGAACGGGTGCGCGCAGCCGTGTGCTTGTGGTGAGACAGCTTGATGGCCATGGTCACTTACCAGCCTTTCCGACCTTGCGGCGGATGTGCTCACCCGCGTAGCGAACGCCCTTGCCCTTGTACGGCTCGGGCTTGCGCAACTTGCGGATGTTGGCCGCAGTCTCGCCGACCAACTGCTTGTCGATGCCCTGGACACCGAGCTTGGTCGGGCCCTCCACCGTGAAGGTGATGCCCTCGGGGGCATTGAACGTGATGGAGTGGGAGTACCCGAGCTGGAACTCCAGCTGGGTCGGACCCTTGGACAGGACGCGGTAACCCACGCCGACGATCTCGAGCTTCTTCTCGTAGCCCTCAGTGACACCCATGACCATGTTGGCGATCAGGGTGCGGGTGAGGCCGTGCAGCGAGCGGCTGACGCGCTCGTCGTCCGGGCGCTTCACCTCGAGCACTCCGTCGCTCTTCTCAACGGTGATCGGTGCGGCGACGGCGTGGCTCAGGGTCCCCTTGGGGCCCTTCACCGTCACCAGTCGTTCATCCACGGCGACGTCGACACCCGACGGCACCGCGATCGGGAGCTTGCCAATACGCGACATGCTTCTTCTCTCCTTACGCGTGTAGTCGGGTCACCAGACGTAGGCGAGGACTTCCCCACCCACGCCCTTCTGGTTGGCCTGTCGGTCGGTGAGCAGGCCCTGGCTGGTCGAGATGATCGCGACGCCGAGGCCGCCGAGCACCTTGGGAAGGCCGGTGCTCTTGGCGTACACCCGCAGCCCGGGCTTGCTGATACGGCGCACGCCGGCGATCGAACGCTCGCGGCTGCGGCCGTACTTGAGGGTGATCGTCAGCGTCTTGCCGGGGCCGACGGTGGCGTCCGCGACCTCGAACGAGGCGATGTAGCCCTCCTGCTTGAGGATCTCGGCGACTCCCTGCTTCAACTTGCTGTAAGGCATGGAGACGTCGTCGTGGAAAGCCTGGTTTGCGTTGCGCAGACGAGTAAGCATGTCTGCGATCGGGTCAGTCATCGTCATGGCCGTTCAGGCCCTTTCTTCCTGTGGTTTCGACCCCCTCGCGGGGAGCCGACCTTCAGCGGTTGATTCGAGTGGTGGTCACCAGGAGGACTTGGTCACGCCGGGCAGCTCGCCACGGTGTGCCATTTCCCGGAGGCAGATCCGGCAGAGGCCGAACTTGCGGTAGACGGCCTTGGGGCGGCCGCAACGCTGGCAGCGGGTGTAACCGCGCACCGCGAACTTCGGCTTGCGGGCCGCCTTGACCCGAAGTGCTGTCTTCGCCATGTCAATTGCTCCTTCTCAGGGCTCTGCGCTCAGTCATTTCATCGCCGCGAACGGGAAGCCGAGCTGCTTGAGCAGGGCGCGACCCTCGTCGTCGGTGGTGGCAGTCGTCACGACCGTGATGTCCATGCCGCGGGAACGGTCCAGCTTGTCCTGGTCGATCTCGTGGAACATGACCTGCTCGGTCAGACCGAACGTGTAGTTGCCGTTGCCGTCGAACTGCTTGGGCGACAGGCCCCGGAAGTCGCGGATACGGGGCAGCGCGAGGGACAGGAGCCGGTCGAGGAACTCCCACATCCGGTCGCCACGCAGCGTGACGTGGGCACCGATCGGCATGCCCTCGCGCAGCTTGAACTGCGCGATGGACTTGCGGGCCCGCGTCACCATCGGCTTCTGGCCGGTGATCGCGGTGAGGTCCTTGATGGCACCTTCGATCAGCTTCGAGTCGCGGGCGGCTTCGCCCACGCCCATGTTGACCACGATCTTCACCAGGCCGGGGACCTGCATGACGTTCGCGATCTCGAACTCGCTCTGGATCGCGGGGAGGATCTCCTCGCGGTAGCGGGTCTTCAGACGCGGCGTGACCTTCTCCTCGGCCGCAGCCGGAGTGTCGACAGTCGTGTCAGTCATCTCAGATCTCCTTCCCGGTCTTGCGGGACACACGGACGCTGCGGGTCGAGCTGTACGTCGAACCGTCGGGACGACGCTTGGTGACCTCGTCGCGGCGGAAGCCGACCCGGGTCACGCCGTCGCCCTCGACCAGCATCACGTTGGACACGTGGATCGCGGCCTCGGCGGTGATGATGCCGCCGGTGGTGCCGGTCCGGCCGCCCTGGTTGACGACCTTGGTGTGTCGCTTGATGCGGTTGACGCCCTCGACGATCACCCGCTGCTCCTCACGGAGCACCGAGATGACCTTGCCCTCGGCGCCCTTGTCCTTGCCCGAGATGATCCGGACCTGGTCGCCCTTCTTGATGTTCACAGTCTTCTTTCCCTGCTTGGCCATGGTCAGAGCACCTCCGGTGCGAGCGAGATGATCTTCATGAACTTCTTCTCCCGCAGCTCGCGGCCGACGGGGCCGAAGATGCGCGTGCCGCGCGGCTCTCCGTCGGTCTTGAGGATCACGGCAGCGTTCTCGTCGAAGCGGATGTAGGAACCGTCGGCGCGTCGGCGCTCCTTGACGGTGCGCACGATCACGGCCTTGACGACGTCACCCTTCTTCACGTTGCCACCGGGGATCGCATCCTTGACGGTGGCGACGATGACGTCGCCGATGCCGGCGTAGCGACGACCTGAGCCGCCGAGCACACGGATGCAGAGGATCTCCTTCGCACCGGTGTTGTCGGCGACCTTGAGTCGCGACTCCTGCTGAATCATCGATTTCTCCTGGTTGTCGAGCTGGTTCTCATGGCCGCTTCGCGGCCTGAGCCTGGCCGAACTCGTCTCTGTCTGACCTCGGGCGTCGCCCGCGGGTGATTACTTGGCGCGCTCGAGGATCTCCACGACGCGCCAGCGCTTGGTCGCCGACAGCGGGCGGGTCTCCATGATCAGGACCCGGTCGCCGATGCCGCAGTCGTTCTGCTCGTCGTGCGCCTTGAGCTTGGACGTGCGGCGCAGGACCTTGCCGTAGAGGGCGTGCTTGACACGGTCCTCGACGGCGACGACCACGGTCTTGTCCATCTTGTCGGACACGATCAGGCCCTCGCGGGTCTTGCGAGTGTTGCGCTGCCCCGGGTTGGGGTCGGTGGTCTGCTCACTCATGCGGAAGCCTCTTCCTTCTCTGCCCCGGGCGTGGACCGGATGCCGAGCTCGCGCTCACGCACCACGGTGTAGATCCGGGCGATGTCCTTCTTGACCAGACGCAACCGACCGTGGCTCTCCAGCTGGCCGGTGGCCGCCTGGAACCGGAGGTTGAACAGCTCCTCCTTGGCCTCGCGCAGCTTGGCCTCGAGGTCGACATCGGTCATCTCATCCAGTTCGTGGGCCTTGGTGCCTGCCATCAGAACTCACCTGCCTCACGGGAAATGAACCGGCACTTCATGGGGAGCTTGTGCATCGCGCGACGCATGGCCTCACGGGCCGTGGTCTCGTCGACACCGGAGAGCTCGAACATGACGCGGCCGGGCTTGACGTTGGCGATCCACCACTCGGGGGAACCCTTACCGGAACCCATGCGGGTCTCGGCAGGCTTCTTGGTGAGCGGGCGGTCGGGGTAGATGTTGATCCACACCTTGCCGCCACGCTTGATGTGGCGGGTCATCGCGATACGGGCGGACTCGATCTGGCGGTTGGTCACGTAGTGACCTTCAATCGCCTGGATGCCGAAGTCACCGAACGCGAGGGTGGTTCCACCCTTGGCAGCACCGGTCCGCTTCGGGTGGTGCTGCTTGCGGTGCTTGACGCGACGGGGCATCAACATGGCTCAGGCCTCCGTTCCGGACTCGGGTGCGCTCGCCGGGGCGGCTGCGGGAGCAGCGGCTGCCGGGGCAGCAGCGGCGTCCGCGGCGGGAGCCTCGGTGGCGCGGTCGGCCCGCGTGGGACGCGAGCCACGGCTGGGACGCTCGCCGCCACGAGCCGGGCGAGCAGCTCCACCGCGACCGGGGACGCCGGCGCGGGCAGCGGCCTGGGCCTGACGCTCGGCACGGGTGCCGGCGACCTCGCCCTTGTAGATCCAGACCTTGACGCCGATCCGGCCGAAGGTGGTCCGGGCCTCGTAGAAGCCGTAGTCGATGTCGGCCCGCAGCGTGTGCAGCGGAACACGACCCTCGCGGTAGAACTCGGTGCGCGACATCTCGGCGCCGTTGAGTCGACCGGAGCACTGGATCCGGATGCCCTTGGCACCCGAACGCATCGAGGTCTGCATCGCCTTGCGCATCGCGCGACGGAACTGCACGCGGCCGGACAGCTGCTCGGCCACACCCTGGGCGACCAGCTGGGCGTCCACCTCGGGGTGCTTGACCTCGAGGATGTTCAGCTGGACCTGCTTGCCGGTGAGCTTCTCCAGCTCGCCACGGATCCGGTCGGCCTCGGCGCCGCGGCGACCGATGACGATGCCCGGACGGGCGGTGTGGATGTCGACGCGGACCCGGTCACGGGTGCGCTCGATCTCCACCTTGGAGATGCCGGCCCGCTCCATGCCCTTGGAGAGCAGCTTGCGGATCGCGACGTCCTCACCGACGTAGGACTTGTACAGCTTGTCGGCGTACCAACGGGACTTGTGGTCCGTGGAGATGCCGAGGCGGAAGCCGTTCGGGTTGATCTTCTGGCCCATCAGGCGGTCCGTCCCTTCTTGTTCTTCTTCGCGCCGACGACGTCGGCCGGCTGGACGACCAGCGTGATGTGGCTGGTGCGCTTGAGGATGCGGGTGGCCCGGCCCTGGGCCCGGGGGCGCCAGCGCTTCATCGTCGGCCCCTCGTCGACCAGGGCAGCGGAGATCACGAGGTCGCTCCGGTCGAGCTCCTCGGTGGTCTCGGCGTTCGCGATCGCGCTCTCCAGGACCTTGTAGACCGTCTCCGAGGCGGCCTGCGGTGCGAATCGCAGCAGGGCCAGGGCCTCGTCGACCCGGAGGCCGCGCACCATGTTGACGACACGGCGGGCCTTCATCGGAGTGATCCGCACGAAGCGGGCACTCGCGAAGGAGCCCGGCTGGTCGCCGAGCAGCGACTCGCGGCGGGCGCTCGTGCGCCGGCGATCAGTGACACTCATCGACGTCGTCCCTTCCGGTCGTCCTTCACGTGCCCGCGGTAGGTGCGGGTGGGGGCGAACTCGCCCAGCTTGTGACCGACCATCGCGTCGGTCACGAACACCGGGACGTGCTTGCGCCCGTCGTGCACGGCGATCGTGTGACCGATCATGGCCGGCACGATCATCGAGCGACGCGACCAGGTCTTGATCACGTTCTTGCTGCCCTTGTCGTTCTCGACGTCCACCTTCTTCATGAGGTGGCCGTCGACGAAGGGGCCCTTCTTCAGGCTGCGAGGCATGTCGTTTACTTCCTACCCTTGCCGGACTTGCGGCGGCGGATGATCTGAGAATCGGAGGCCTTGCGCTTGCGCGTACGGCCCTCGGGCTTGCCCCACGGGGACACCGGGTGGCGGCCACCGGACGTCTTGCCCTCACCACCACCGTGCGGGTGGTCGACGGGGTTCATGACGACTCCACGGACGGAGGGGCGCTTGCCCTTCCAGCGCATGCGGCCGGCCTTGCCCCAGTTGATGTTCGACTGCTCGGCGTTGCCGACCTCGCCGATGGTGGCGCGGCAGCGGACGTCGACGAACCGCATCTCGCCCGACGGCATGCGCAGCGTGGCGCGCGAGCCCTCACGAGCGACCAGCTGGGCGCTGATGCCCGCGGAGCGGGCGATCTTGGCGCCGCCACCGGGCCGGAGCTCGATGCAGTGGATGGTCGAACCGACCGGGATGTTGCGCAGCGGCAGGTTGTTGCCCGGCTTGATGTCGGCGTTGGGGCCCGACTCGACCATGGTGCCCTGCGTCAGGTCCTTCGGCGCGATGATGTAGCGCTTCTCGCCGTCGGCGTAGTGCAGCAGCGCGATACGCGCGGTGCGGTTGGGGTCGTACTCGATGTGGGCGACCTTGGCCGGGACACCGTCCTTGTCGTAGCGACGGAAGTCGATGATCCGGTAGGCCCGCTTGTGACCGCCACCCTGGTGCCGGGTGGTGATCCGGCCCTGGTTGTTGCGGCCGCCCTTCTTGGGGAGCGGACGGGTCAGCGACTTCTCCGGCGTGGTCCGGGTGATCTCGACGAAGTCGGCCACCGAGGAGCCACGACGGCCCGGGGTGGTCGGCTTGTACTTGCGGATAGCCATGTCTGTCTTCCTTCGAGCGGCGCGGGTCTCAGGCGCCGAAGATGTCGATGCGGTGGCCCTCAGCGAGGCTGACGATCGCGCGCTTGGTGTTGGCACGCTTGCCCATGCCGTAACGGGTACGACGGGTCTTGCCCTTGCGGTTGAGCGTGTTCACCGACGTCACCTTGACGTCGAACACCTTCTCGACCGCGATCTTGATCTCGGTCTTGTTGGCGTCCGGACGCACCAGGAACGTGTACTTGTTGACGTCGAGGAGCCCGTAGCTCTTCTCCGACACGACCGGCGCGATCAGGATGTCGCGGTGGTCCTTGTGCAACGTGCTCACTGGTCGGTCTCCTTGTCCTCGGCACGGGCCAGGCCTGCGGCCTCGGCGTCCTCGACCGACTTGAACCAGAAGTCGGCGGCAGCGGCGTCGTAGCCGGCGTCGTCGACCTCGCGGTAGACGCCCGACTCCGAGCCCATGACCTCGTAGCCCTTGGGGGCACGAGCGCTCTTGAGCGGGGCCTTGGCGCCCTTGGGCAGCGTCGGCTCGTCGGCAGTCTCGGTCGCGGCCTCGGCCTTCGGCGCAGCGGCCTTGGGCTCGGTCTTCGTCTCGGGCTTCGCCTTGGTCTCGGGCTTCGCCTTGGTCTCGGTCTTCGACTCGCTCGTCGCAGCCGAACCCCGGGCCGTGCCCACGAACGCGTCGTAGGCGCTCCGGGTGAAGACGATGTCGTCGGAGGCGAGGACGTCGTAGGTGTTGAGCTGGTCGACCGCCACGATGTGGACCTCGCCTGCGTTGCGCAGCGAGAGCCAGGTCAGGGAGTCGGTCCGCTCGAGCACCACGAGGAACTTGGTGCGGTCACTCAGGCCGGCGAGCGTCGACAGCGCCGAGCGGGTCGACGGCTTGTCAGCGGTCACGAACGAGTCGACCACGTGGATCCGACCGTTGCGGGCCCGGTCGGAGAGGGCACCGCGCAGGGCGGCAGCCTTCATCTTCTTGGGGGTCCGCTGGTCATAGCTGCGCGGCTTCGGGCCGTGGACGATGCCACCGCCGGTGAACTGCGGCGCGCGGGTCGAGCCCTGACGGGCGCGACCGGTGCCCTTCTGCTTGTGGGGCTTGCGGCCACCGCCGCGGACCTCGCCGCGACGCTTGGTGGACGCGGTGCCCTGACGGGCCGCGGCCTGCTGGGCCACGACGACCTGGTGGATCAGCGGGATGTTGACCTCGACGTCGAAGATCTCGGACGGGAGGTCGACGGAGACAGTCTTGGTAGCCATGTCGGTCAGGCCTCCTTGCCGGTGGTGACGGGCGAGCTCTTGGCAGCGGTGCGGAGCATGACCAGTCCACCCTTGGGGCCCGGGATGGCGCCCTTGATGAGGATGAGGCCCTTCTCCGCGTCCACGGCCTGAACCGTGAGGTTCTGGACGGTGACGGTGTCGCTACCCATGCGGCCGGCCATCCGGGTGCCCTGGAACACGCGACCGGGGGTCGCGCAGGCGCCGATGGAACCCGGCTTGCGGTGGTTCTTGTGGGCACCGTGGGAGGCGCCGACGCCGTGGAAGCCGTGTCGCTTCATGACACCGGCGAAACCCTTGCCCTTGCTCGTGGCGGTGGCGTCGATCTCCTCGCCTGCGGCGAACATGTCGACACCGAGCTCCTGGCCCACGGTGTAGGAGGTGGCGTCGCTGGTGCGGATCTCGACGAGGTGGCGGCGCACGGTGGTGCCGGCCTTCTCGAAGTGACCGGCCCGCGGCTTGTTCACCTTGCGGCCCTCGATCTCGCCGAACCCGACCTGGACGGCGTTGTAGCCGTCGACCTCGGGGGAGCGGACCTGGGTCACGACGTTGGTGCGCGCGTCGATCACGGTCACGGGGATGATTCGGTTGTTCTCGTCCCAGAGCTGGGTCATGCCCAACTTGGTGCCGAGCAGTCCCTTGACGGTGCGTTCGAACGTTGCGGTCATGGTGTCTCTCCCCCGACCTAGAGCTTGATCTCGATGTCGACGCCGGCAGGCAGGTCGAGTCGCATGAGCGAGTCGACGGTCTTCGGCGTCGGGTCGATGATGTCGATGAGTCGCTTGTGCGTGCGCATCTCGAAGTGCTCGCGCGAGTCCTTGTACTTGTGGGGCGAGCGGATGACGCAGTAGACGTTCTTCTCGGTCGGCAACGGCACAGGGCCGGCGACCTTGGCACCCGTACGGGTGACGGTGTCCACGATCTTCCGCGCCGAGGTGTCGATCACCTCGTGGTCATAGGCCTTGAGCCTGATGCGGATCTTCTGTCCCGCCATAGGTCTCTCTCGTCCTTACTCGTTGTCAGTGCCGCATTGCGTTTCGGTACGTGGTCTGAGGTGACTCGGTCCCGCCCTGCTGCCAGCCTCCGGGCTCCGACCCCCGAGGTCGGGCGTGTCGCGGCCAGAAGACGCAACACAAGACCTTGGGGATCCTGCACGGTGTTGGTGGTGCCCGGCGGTTCGCCGGGCCGATCGGGTCTCACGGTTCGGTGCCGCTGCATGCAGCGACTACCAATCGATCGTGAGACGCGATTCAGTAGTCAAGGATGTAGCGCACCCCGGCAACCCGGCCGAAGCAACCTGACTATCTTGACAGAACCCCCGGTGAGCGCCAAATCGAGTGCCCGCCCGCCGTCCGGAGGGGTGCGTCAGGCTCAGTGGGGCGCCCGCCGGGCACGCCAGATCGCCTCGACGTGACGGGCATCGGTGCCGCAGCAGCCGCCCACGATCGTCACCGCGGGGAGCAGATCCTCGAGTCGGCCGTGAGCGATCGCGAGCAGGTCGGGGTCGCCGTCGTCGAGCTCGGTCATCGCGTCGAGCTCCTCGTGGCTGAGGTCGGAGGCGTTGACCCGCAACCCGTGCACGCGCTCCCACGGTCCGTCGGCGGTCAGGCCGCGTGCGATGTGGTCGGGGTGGGCGCAGTTGACCATGAAGAAGTCGGGGGCCGCCGCGTCGTCGGTCGCCGCGATCGCCTCCGCCAACGTCGGCCCCGTGGCGAGCCGACCGTCGGTCTCGACGGTGAAGGAGACCACCACCGGGACGCCGGCCTGCCGGGCGGCCCGGACCACGCCCACCGCCTCCCCCACGTCGCTCAGGGTGAGCGCCGTGACCACGTCGGCGCCGGCAGCAGCGAAGGCCGCCACCTGTGGCAGGTGGTAGGCGGCCGCCTCGTCGGGGTCGATCGCCGCGCCGGGCACGTAGCCGTCGCCACGCGGGCCGAGCTGGCCACTGATCCGGATGTCGGCGACTCGCCCCGCCCACTCCCCCGCCAGGGCACGCAGGAACTCGACGGCCGCGCGGTTGGTGGCTGACAGAGCCTCGGTGCCGAAGCCGACCCGAGCGCCCCAGTCGGGGTTGGCCCGCCAGGTCGGCGTCTCGAGCTGGAGGCCGGCGCCGAGGGCGGCTGCGATCGCGACGTACCCCGTGTAGTAGTCGGCCAGGGCCGTCCGGCCACGTTCGTCGTCGAGGAGTGGGAAGGCGGCGAACTCGGGCAGGTCGAAGCCGCGGTGGTAGATCAGGTCGGTCTCGAGCCCGCCGTCGGTCACGAAGTGCGTCGCCGGCATGGTCCAGATGACACCTCGTGGGTCGGCGGGGTCAAGACCGGCCTAGAGCGCCCGTCGGAAACAGAGATCGGTGATCTCGCGCCCCACCTCGAGCCCCTTGCGCTCGAACTTGGTCACCGGCCGCTCGGACCAGCGCGGGACCACCCCACCGTCGAGCTCGGGGTGGGCGTCGAGGACCTCACACATCTGCTCGGCGTAGTCGGCCCAGTCGGTCGCGAGCCGCCAGGTGCCGCCCGGCGCGAGCCGCGCGGCCGCGAGCGACACGAACGACGCGTCCACCAACCGCCGCTTGTGGTGCCGGGTCTTGGGCCACGGGTCGGGGAAGAAGGTCCACAGCTCGGCGACCGAGCTCGCCCCGACGAGGTGCTCGAGCGACCAGGCGGCGTCGATGGCGCAGAACCGGACGTTGGTCGCGCCGGCCGCGGCCACCTCGGCCAGGGCGGCGGCGATGCCGGGGCGCCACACCTCGAGGGCGAGCACGTCGTGGTCGGGCCGCCCGGCCGCGAGAACCCCGGTGGCCTCGCCCACGCCGGGGCCGATCTCGACCACCAGCGGCGCCTCGCGACCGAACCAGTCACGCAAGGAGAACGCGGGGTCGTCCACGGCCTCGTCCGGGATCACCCACTGCTCGGCGTACGAGCCCCAGGCCTCGGCCTGCGACGGCGTGAACCGGCTTCCCCGGCGCGAATAGCTGAGCACCTCCCGCATCCGCCGACCGTCCTCGGTCAGGCGCTGGTGCGGTCGCGCCGGTCGCACGCCCTGGGGGTCGGTCATGCTCGGCATTCTTTCGCACCCTCGCCGCGACCCCGGAAGTGACCCTAGATTGCTCGCATGATCGATCGGAGCACGCTGGCGTCGTTGCGACGCGACGAGGAACGACTCTTCGCCGACCTCCACCCTCGCTCCGCCGCGCTGGCCGGCGAGGCCGAGCGCTCGTTGTTGGCGGGGGTGCCGATGCCCTGGATGACGCGGTGGCCCGGCGGCTTCCCCGTCGTCGTCGACGGGGCCTCCGGAGCGCGACTCGTCGACGTCGACGGGAACGAGTACGTCGACCTCTGCCTGGGTGACACCGGCGCGATGACCGGCCACGCACTGCCCCAGATCACCGAGGCACTCACGACGCAGGCAGGTCGCGGCATCACGACCATGCTGCCCTCGCCGGACGCGCCGTGGGTCGCCGACGAGCTGGCGCGCCGGTTCGGCCTGCCGGTCTGGCAGTTCGCGATGTCGGCCACCGATGCCAACCGCTTCGTGCTGCGCTTCGCCCGGCACCTGACCGGCCGGCCGCGGGTCGCGGTGATGGACTGGTGCTACCACGGAACCGTCGACGAGACGTTGGCGGTGCTCGAGGGCGACCAGGTCGTGCCGCGACCCGGTGCCCTCGGTCCGCAGGTGCCGGTCGCCGACACCACGGCGGTCGTGCCCTTCAACGACGCGGACGCCCTGGACCGGCGACTGGCACAGGGCGACATCGCCTGCCTGCTGATGGAGCCGGCGCTCACCAACATCGGCATCGTGCTGCCCGACGACGGCTACCTCGACGCGGTCCGCGAGATCACCCGACGCCACGGGGTGCTGCTGATCAACGACGAGACCCACACGCTGTGCGCCGGGCCAGGCGGGGCGACCGCCGCCTGGGGCCTCGACCCCGACCTGCTCGTGGTGGGCAAGCCGATCGGCGGCGGCATCCCAGTGGCGGCGTACGGCATGTCAGCCGCGGTCGCCGACCGGTTGTCCGGCCCGATGAAGGGCCACGAGATCGATGTCGCCGGCGTCGGCGGCACGCTCACCGGCAACGCGCTCGCACTGGCGGCCGTCCGCGCCACCTTGTCGTCATGCCTGCGCGAGGAGGACTTCGCCGTGGCGATCCCGCTCGCGGAACGGTTCACCGACGGCGTGGAACGGGTGATCGGCGAGCACGGCCTTCCGTGGCACGTGCAGCGGTTGGGCTGCCGGGCGGAGTACTGGTTCTGCCCGCCGCCGCGCGACGGCGCGGCCGCGGCGGCCGCCGTCGACGAGGACCTCGAGGGTTTCCTCCACCTGTGGTGCCTCAACCGCGGGGTGCTGCTCACCCCGTTCCACAACATGGCGCTGTTCAGCCCGAGCCACACCACCGCCGACGTCGACCGCCACACCGACGTCTTCGCCGAGGCTGTGGCCGCGCTCGTGCGGACTGCTGCCTGACCGGGCTGATCAGGTTCAGCACCCCTTCAGCATCCGGGGTGCACGGTCTCCCCATGACCTCAACGATCCGTCCCTTCCTCGCCGGCTCGTTCGCCGGCCTGCTGCTCCTGCCGCTGACCGCGTGCGGAGGGAGCCCCACCACCTCGCCGCCGGGCGCCGCTCCCACACCTTCATCCCTCCCCCGGGGCAGCGAGCCGGTGGAGCTCGATCCCGCGGAGTTCACCGCCACCTCCGACCATCCCTACTTCCCCCTGGAACCCGGACGGCAGTGGACCTATCGAGAGCTCGATGAGAAGGGCGCCGAGGTCACCGTGGTCGTCACCGTCTCGACCGAGACCAGGACCCTCGCCAACGGCGTGGTAGCCAGCGTCGTCCGCGACACCGTGACCGAGGACGGCATGCTGATCGAGGACACGCTCGACTGGTACGCCCAGGACACAGACGGCAACGTCTGGTACCTCGGCGAGGACACCGCCGAGTTCGAGGACGGCAAGCTGACCACTCGGGCGGGCTCGTTCGAGGCAGGGGTGGACGGGGCGCTGCCCGGCATCATCATGCCTGCCGACGCTGCGGTCGGGATGACCTACCGTCAGGAGTTCTACGAGGGCGAGGCCGAGGACAACGGTGAGGTGCTCGCGGTCGACCAGCAGATCGAGGTGCCGATGGGTCACTTCGACGACGTGGTGGTCACCGCGGACACGATCGCCCTCGAGCCGGACGTCCTGGAGTTCAAGCTCTACGCTCCGGGCGTCGGCCTGGTGGCAGCGCTCGGCATCTCCGGCGGGTCCGGGCGGGAGGAACTGGTCGCCACTCGACAGGTGGACGACGAGCTTGCGCGAGCAGCCGGCGCCGCACCGCTGGGTGAGCCCTACCTCTGAACGTCAGCTGAGCGCTGCCTCGGCGTCATGACGGCCGGAGACGCAGAACTGGTTGCCGTCAGGGTCGGTCAGGGTGACCCAACGGAAGTTCTCGTCTCCGCGGTGTTCGACGAGTCCGGCCCCGGCAGCGGTGAGCTGCTCGACCGCCACGCCGAGGTCGTCGGCCGCGAGGTCGAGGTGGACCCGGTTCTTGCCGGGGGTCGCGTCGGCCACCTGCTGAAAGCCCAGCAACGCCGGGAGACCGCCGCCCGCAAGGATGACGAAGTCGCCGAAGTCCTGCGCGACCTCGGCGCCGGTCTGGGTCGCCCACCAGCGCGAGAGTGCGGCGGCATCGGGAGTGTCGATGGTGATCATGCCTACGGAGAGATTCATGCGGGACACGCTAGGGACCACCACTGACACTCGTCGGGGAGGGACGAAGAAGCCCCCGAGCCAGCAGGCTCGGGGGCTTCGACGGAATGCTTCAGTGGGTCACTCGGTGAGCGCTCGGCTCACTTGGTGATCTTGGTGACCCGACCGGCGCCGACGGTGCGGCCGCCCTCGCGGATCGCGAAGCGCAGACCCTCGTCCATGGCGATCGGCTGGATCAGCTCGACGATCATCTCGGTGTTGTCGCCGGGCATGACCATCTCCTTGCCCTCGGGCAGGGTGACGACGCCGGTGACGTCCGTGGTCCGGAAGTAGAACTGCGGACGGTAGTTGTTGAAGAACGGCGTGTGACGGCCGCCCTCCTCCTTCGAGAGGATGTAGACCGAGGCCTCGAAGTTGGTGTGAGGCGTCGTGGTGCCCGGCTTGATGACGACCATGCCGCGCTCGATGTCCTCGCGCTTGGTGCCACGAAGCAGCAGACCGACGTTCTCACCGGCCTGGCCCTCGTCGAGCAGCTTGCGGAACATCTCGACACCGGTCACGGTGCTCTTCTGAGCAACGTCGCGGATGCCGATGATCTCGACCTCCTCGTTGACCTTGACGATGCCCCGCTCGATGCGGCCCGTGATGACGGTGCCGCGACCGGTGATCGTGAAGACGTCCTCGACCGGCATCAGGAACGGCTTGTCCGTCTCGCGCGCCGGGGTCGGGATCGCCTCGTCGACGGCGTTCATCAGCTCGATGATCGACTCGCCCCACTTGGCGTCGCCCTGCAGGGCCGGGAAGGCAGCAACCCGGACGACCGGGATGTTGTCGCCGTCGAACTCGTACTCGGAGAGGAGCTCGCGCACCTCCATCTCGACGAGCTCGATGAGCTCCTCGTCGTCGACCATGTCGCACTTGTTCAGCGCGACCACCAGGGCGGGAACGCCGACCTGGCGGGCGAGCAGCACGTGCTCACGCGTCTGCGGCATGGGGCCGTCGGTGGCGGCGACCACGAGGATCGCGCCGTCCATCTGCGCCGCGCCGGTGATCATGTTCTTGATGTAGTCGGCGTGACCGGGGCAGTCGACGTGGGCGTAGTGACGCGCCTCCGTCTGGTACTCGACGTGCGCGATCGAGATCGTGATGCCGCGCTGACGCTCCTCGGGAGCCTTGTCGATCTCGTCAAACGCCGACGCAGCATTCAGGTCGGGGTGCTTGTCGTGCAGCACCTTCGTGATCGCCGCGGTCAAGGTGGTCTTGCCGTGGTCGATGTGACCGATCGTGCCGATGTTGACGTGCGGCTTGGTCCGCTCGAACTTCGCCTTAGCCACTGTGGGCTCCTCCTGGTGTGGTTGGTACTTGACTCGTACGTGGGTGGTGGTGCTGTGCTGCCGAGGGTCCGGGGCTACTCGCCGCGAACCTTCTTGATGATCTCGTCGGCGATGTTCGAGGGAACCTCGGCGTACGAGTCGAACTCCATCGAGTACGAGGCCTGGCCTGAGGTCTTGGACCTCAGGTCGCCAACGTACCCGAACATCTCGGACAGCGGCACGAGGGCATTGATGACCATGTCCCCGTGACGCTCCTCCTGGGCCTGGATCTGCCCACGGCGGCTGTTGATGTCGCCGATGACGGTGCCCAGGAAGCTCTCGGGCGTGATCACCTCGACCGCGAACATCGGCTCGAGCAGGACGGGCTTGGCCATCCTGGCGGCCTCCTTGAACGCCTGGTTACCGGCGATCTTGAAGGCCAGCTCCGACGAGTCGACGTCGTGGTAGGCGCCGTCGTCGAGCGAGAACTTCACGTCGACCATGGGGTAGCCGGCGAGCACGCCGAACTCCAGCGCGTCCTGGCCACCCTGGTCCACCGAGGGGATGTACTCCTTCGGGACCCGGCCGCCGCTGACGTTGTTGACGAACTCGTAGCCCAGCCCGGCGCCGGTCTCGGGGTCCTTGTTGGGGCCCAGGGAGACGACGACCTTCGCGAACTGGCCCGAGCCACCGGTCTGCTTCTTGTGGGTGTAGCTGTGCTTGGTGACGTCCTTGCGGAGGGTCTCGCGGTAGGCGACCTGCGGCTTGCCGACGGTCGCCTCGACGCGGAACTCACGCTTCATCCGGTCGACCAGGATCTCGAGGTGGAGCTCGCCCATGCCGGCGATGATCGTCTGCCCGGTCTCCTCGTCGGCCTTCACCGTGAAGGTGGGGTCCTCGTCGGAGAGCCGCTGGATCGCCATGCCCAGCTTCTCCTGGTCACCCTTGGTCTTGGGCTCGATGGCCACCTCGATGACCGGGGCCGGGAACGTCATGGACTCCAGCACGACCGGCTTCTGCTGGTCGCACAGGGTGTGGCCGGTCTTGGTGTCCTTCAGACCCATCACGGCCACGATCTGGCCGGCGCCCACCGACGCGATCTCCTCACGCTTGTTGGCGTGCATCTGGTAGACCTTGCCGATTCGCTCCTTGCGACCCGTCACCGAGTTCAGGACCGAGGAGCCCGCCTCCAGCTTGCCGGAGTAGACGCGGACGTAGATCAGCTTGCCGAGGTGGGGGTCGGACGCGATCTTGTAGGCGAGGCCCGAGAAGGGCTCGTCGTCGCTGGGCTGGCGCTCGATCTTCTCGTCCTCGTCCTTGACCGAGTGGCCGACGATCGCGTCGATGTCGAGCGGGCTCGGCAGGTACTTGACGACCGCGTCGAGCAGGGGCTGGACGCCCTTGTTCTTGAACGCGGTGCCGCACAGGACCGGGTTGAGCTTGTCGGCCAGCGTCGCGCGACGGATCGCGGCCTCGAGCTCGTCGACAGCGAAGGTTCCCTCTTCGAGGTACTTCTCCATGATGTCGTCGTCGGCCTCGGCGAGCGTCTCGAGCAGCTTCTCGCGGTACTCGTCGGCCTGGGCCTTCAGGTCGGCGGGGATCTCCTCGACCTCGTAGTCGTCACCGATCGTGGTCTCGCCACGCCAGGTCAGGGCACGCATGCCGACCAGGTCGACGACACCGATGAAGTCGGACTCGGCCCCGATCGGGAGCTGCAGCACGAGCGGGGTGGAGTTGAGGCGCTCGACCATCATGTCGACGCAGCGGAAGAAGTCGGCGCCGGTGCGGTCGAGCTTGTTGACGAAGCACATGCGGGGAACGGCGTACTTGTTGGCCTGGCGCCAGACCGTCATGGTCTGCGGCTCCACGCCGGCAACACCGTCGAACACCGCGACCGCACCGTCGAGCACCCGCAGCGAGCGCTCGACCTCGGCCGTGAAGTCCACGTGGCCGGGCGTGTCGATGATGTTGATCTGGTGGTCCTTCCACCAGCAGGTGGTCGCGGCGGACGTGATGGTGATGCCGCGCTCCTGCTCCTGCTCCATCCAGTCCATCGTGGCCGCGCCCTCGTGGACCTCACCGATCTTGTAGGTGATGCCGGTGTAGAAGAGGATGCGCTCGGTGGTGGTGGTCTTGCCGGCATCGATGTGCGCCATGATGCCGATGTTGCGGACCTGGTTGAGGTCCGTGGTGATGTCGACAGCCACTGAAAGTCTCAGTCCCTCGAAAGTAGGTGGGGCGGTGTGGACGGGGCTCCGGTCGGAGCCCCGCGCCGGTCACCAGCGGTAGTGGGCGAAGGCCTTGTTCGACTCGGCCATCTTGTGGGTGTCCTCGCGCTTCTTCACAGCGGCACCGAGGCCGTTGGAGGCGTCGAGGATCTCGTTCATGAGGCGCTCGGACATCGTCTTCTCACGACGGGCCGCGGCGTACCCGACGAGCCAGCGCAGCGCGAGCGTGGTGCCGCGGGTGCCCTTGACCTCGATCGGGACCTGGTAGGTCGCACCGCCGACGCGGCGGGACTTGACCTCGAGCGCGGGCTTCACGTTGTCCAGGGCACGCTTCAGCGTCAGCACCGGGTCGGTGCCGGTCTTCTCGCGGCACCCTTCCAGCGCGGTGTAGACGATGCGCTGCGCCACCTGCTTCTTGCCGTCCTTGAGGACCTTGGAGACCAGCTGGGTGACCAGCTGCGACCCGTAGACGGGATCGACGTCGAGCGGCCGCTTCGGGGCCGGACCCTTGCGCGGCATATCAGCTCTTCTCCTTCTTCGCGCCGTAAAGGCTGCGAGCCTGCTTGCGGTTCTTGACACCCTGGGTGTCGAGCGTGCCGCGAATGATCTTGTAGCGGACACCGGGCAGGTCCTTCACACGACCGCCGCGCACGAGCACGATGGAGTGCTCCTGCAGGTTGTGTCCGACACCCGGAATGTAGGCGGTGACCTCGACGCCGCTCGACAGGCGCACGCGGGCGACCTTGCGGAGGGCGGAGTTCGGCTTCTTCGGGGTGGTGGTGTAGACGCGGGTGCAGACTCCGCGGCGCTGCGGAGATCCCTTCAGGGCAGGCGTCTTGTTCTTCGACACCTTGTCCTGGCGGCCCTTGCGGACCAGCTGATTAATGGTGGGCACCTGGGTGGTTCCCTTTCTTTGCCTCGATCAGTGACCGGCACGGTGCCGGGCACGGGGTTCTGCCTGTCGTACGTGTGCCTGTGGTGAGCGCCTGCGGGAACCGAGTGGTGAGGTCCGGGCGCGCGCAACTGTCTGGTGGTCCCAGACACGAGGATCGATGCTACTCGGCGCCCAGACACCGGTCAAAACGGCGAATCACCCGGTCGCCGGGGCTGGAACCTGGCCCTCCCCGAGCAGTTCCAGGGCCGCGACCCGCCGCCGGTGGTGGTGCAGGTAGACCGCGCTCGAGGCGAGTACGCCGAGGGCGGTCATCGCTCCCCCGACCAGCAGCGTCCAGCGGGCGCCGGCCACCTCGCCGATCCACCCGATCAGCGGGGCTCCCAGCGGCGTACCCCCGATGAAGATCATCATGTAGAGCGCCATCACCCGGCCTCGCATGGAGGGGTCGGTGTGGAGCTGCACGAACGTGTTGGCGGCCGTGATCATGGTCAGCGCCGTGAGCCCGAGCAACGGGGTCATGAGCGCGAACGTCAGGTAGGTCGGCATCAGCGCGGCCACCATCTCCAGCGCGGCGAATGCCAGTGCGGCGCCCACCACGAGCCGGTGGCGCACCCGCACCCGACGCGCCGCGACCAGAGAGCCGGTCAACGAGCCGACGGCGAGGAACGTGCCGAGGAGGCCGTACTCGGTCGCGCCCTTGCCGAACACCTCGGTCGCCATCAGCGCCGACGTCAGCTGGAAGTTCAGGCCGAACGTGCCGGTGAAGAACACGATCGCCATGATCAGCATCAGGTCGGGCCGCCCGAGCACGTAGCGCACGCCGGCCCGGATCTGCCCTGGTTCTCGTCGGACCAGCTCGGGGGTGCGGAGGCTTCGCCCGTCGAGGGAGCGCAGGGTCAGGATGGGCGCGGCGTAGCTGACGGCGTTGATCAGGATCACCCAACCCGTGGCCACCGCGCCGCCCCCGAGCGCGGCGATCAACACACCGGCGATGGCAGGACCCACGAGCCGAGCGGCGTTGAAGCTGGCCGAGTTGAGACCGACCGCGTTGGTGAGGTCATCGGCATCGACGATCTCCGAGACGAAGCTCTGGCGGGCGGGGGCATCGAACGCCGCGGCGGTGCCGAGAACGAAGGCGAGCACGTAGACGTGCCAGATCTGGGCGGTGCCGGTGACCGCGAGCAGGCCGAGCACGACCGCCGGCAGGGCCATGCCGAGGTTGGTCAGCTGCAGCAGGTGGCGCTTGGCGATGCGGTCGGCGACGACGCCGGCGAACGGCGAGAGGAGCAGGAACGGGAGGAACTGCAGACCGGTGGTGATGCCGATGGCGACACCGCTGTTGGCGGTGAGCTGCAGCACCAGCCAGTCCTGGGCCACCCGCTGCATCCAGGTCCCGGTGTTCGACACCATCCCGCCGGCGGCGTACCGGCGGTAGTTGGGATTCCGCAGCGAGCGAAACGTGGGACTCATCCGGGGTCCCTGGGGAGGCGTGAGCGAAGCGAGCGGCTTCGTGGGGTGGTCAAGTAGTGGAGAGCCTTTCGAGGATCGGGGCCGCCTCGCGGAGGACGGCGCGTTCGTGAGGAGAGAGGTCGGCCAGCCGGCGGGCGAGCCAGGCGTCGCGGCTCTGACGGTCGGCGACGACGGTCCGGGTGCCGGTGTCGGTCAGCGCGACCACGACCTGGCGCCCGTCGGTGTCGTGGGGGCGGCGCACGACATGGCCGTCGCCCTCGAGGCACTTGATGGTGCGCGTCATCGACGGGGGCTGGACCAGCTCGAGGGTCGCCAGCTCGCCGATGGTCAGCTCGCCGTGACGGTAGAGGGAGCCGAGAACGGCCATGGCGCCCAGGCTCAGCTCGTTGCTGGGGTGGCGCTCGCTGGCGAGCCGCCGGCGCAGCCGCATGACGGAGAGCCGGAGCTGGGAGGCCAGTCCTGCATCCGTGCGCGCTGCCTTCTCGACCGTGGGAACCATATCGTTAGCCTAACTCATTACTTATGCTAACTATTCCGTAGGGCCGGAGAGAGGGCACCAGGGTTGAGCTGGCACGAGGTGCCCTCTCGGCGTCAGGTGAGCCAGGCGGTGATCGGGTTGATGGCGAAGTAGAGGGCGAAGAGGCCGGCGATGAGCCACATCAGCGGGTGGATGACGGCGGCCTTGCCACGGACGACCTTGATCAGGACGTGGGCCAGGAAGCCGGCGCCGATGCCGACGGAGATCGAGTAGGTGAACGGCATGAGCACGATCGTGAGGAACGCCGGGATCGCGATCTCGACGTCGTCCCAGTCGATGCCCTTCACCTGCTGCATCATCAAGAAGCCGACCAGCACCAACGCGGGGACGGCAGCCTCGGAGGGGATCGCCGACACGACCGGCGTGAAGAACGTGGTGAGCAGGAACAGCACTCCGGTCACGACCGAGGCCAGACCGGTGCGCGCACCCTCACCGACGCCCGAGGCGGACTCGATGTAGGAGGTGTTCGAGGAGACCCCCGCCGCGCCGCCCGCGATGGCCGCGACCGAGTCGACCATCAAGATCCGCTGCGTGTTCGGCGGCATGCCCTGCTCGTCGTTGAGGCCGGCCTCGGCGCCGATGGCGGTCATCGTGCCCATGGTGTCGAAGAAGTCGGCCAGCAGCAGCGAGAACGCCAGCAGCACCGCGGCCAGGACGCCGACGGAGGAGAAGGCACCGAAGAGCGAGAACTGCCCCAACGTGCCGAAGTCGGGGACGCCGACGAGGTCGTCGGGGAAGTCCGGGACGGTCAGGGCCCAGTGGCCCGGGCCGTTCTCGGCGGCAGTTCCGAGGCCCTGGACAGCCTGCACGACGAAGGCGAGCACCGTGGTGGCGACGATCGCGATCAGGATCGCGCCGCGCACCTGCCGCACCCAGAGCGCCACGACCAGCACCAGGCCGACAGCGAACACCAGCACCGGCCAGCCCACCAGCTCACTGTTGGATCCCAGCTGGACGGGCACGGTCGTCAGTTGGGCGTCGGGGCGGCGGGTGACGAAGCCGGCATCGACGAAGCCGATGAACGCGATGAAGAGTCCGATGCCGACGGAGATGGCGATCTTGAGCTGCTGGGGGACGGCGCGGAACACCGCGGTCCGGAACCCGGTCAGCACCAGGGCCAAGATGATGATGCCCTCGAGCACGACCAGGCCCATCGCGTCGGCCCACGTCGACTGCGTGGCGATCACGACGGCGACGAACGCATTCAGCCCGAGACCCGTGGCGAGCGCGAGCGGGAAGTTGGCGACCGCGCCCATCGCGAGGGTGAGGACGCCGGCGACCAGCGCCGTACCGGCCGCGATCATCGGCAGGTTGGGTCCGTCGCCGCCGCCGAGGTAGGCCCCGGTGGAGTCGGGGACGAAGCCCAGGATCAACGGGTTGAGCACCACGATGTAGGCCATCGTCAGGAAGGTGACGACGCCGCCGCGGACCTCCCGGCCCACCGTCGACCCACGCTCGGAGATCTTGAAGAAGCTGTCGATTCTGCCGGTGCCGGGCCGGGAGCCGACCGTGCGTCCGGTCTTCGTGTTCTCGTTCACGGCCCGCAGTCTGGCAGAGTGGACCCGTGGAGCTCCGCGACGACCAGCCGATGAAGCACGAGATCGGCAATCGCACCTACATCGTCGCCGACGTCGACCCGCTGGACGTCGACGGTGTCCGCACTGTCGAGGTCGGCTCCGCCCTCTGGCTGATCGGCTTCGTCGCCCTGCTCCCCTTCTACGGTGAGCTGCAGGACAACGGCCGGGTGTGGTGGTTGTGGGCCTGCCTGGCCGGCTTCGGCCTCGGCCTGTTCGGACTCGAGTACTGCCGCCGGAGGCGCAAGGCGCGTGCCCAGCGGGACCACGCACAGCCTGATGTCGGCTCCGACGCCTGACGCGCCGCCGCCCACCCGGTGGGCGCTCGCGGGAGCGTCGACCGACGGGTACGGCCAGCACTTCGCCCGCCTCATCGCGGAGGGCCAGGACGTCGACGGCGAGGCCCGGCTGGCCGACGCACTCGTCCCGCGCGGCTCACGGATCCTCGACGTCGGCTCGGGCATGGGCCGCGTCGCCGAGGCGTTGCGGCAGCGTGGCCACGACGTCGTCGCCATCGAGCCCGACCCGGCGCTGCGGGCGCAGTCGCTCTCGACGTACGGCGACCTCACGGTCCTTCCGCTCGCCGCCCTGGACCTCGACCCGGTCGAGCACGGCACCTTCGACCTCGTCGTGGCGGTCGGCAACGTGATGATCTTCCTCGGCGAGGGCACCGAGCAGGCGGTGCTGACCAGGCTGCGGGAGATGCTTGCCCCCGGCGGACGACTGCTCGCGGGCTTCCACCTGAGCGCGGTGATGTCGGGCAGCCGGACCTACCCGGCCGATGAGTTCCTCACCGACGCCGACGCCGCCGGCCTGAGAGTGGACCAACGGTTCGGGACCTACGAGCTGCATCCGGCCGCGGACGACTACGCGGTGTGGATGCTGTCCACCGCCACCCTCGATGCGCACGAGTAGGAGCAGCCATGTCGACGGACCACGGAATCGCCAAGCTGTGGAAACCGGTGGTCAACGTCACCGACCTGGAGGCGGGCGAGCGGTTCTGGTCGGCCCTCACGGGCCTGGTGCCGCAGGCAAGACATGGCGACGAGAGCGGTGACCGGTTCTCGGTCCTGAGCGATGCCGACGAACCGCTGTGGATGCTCCTGCAACGGGTGCCCGGTGACCAGACCTCCTGGGTCGGAGGGACGCACCTGGACCTCCGGGTCGACGACGTCGTCGACGCGGTTCGGCGCACCGAGGAGATCGGCGGGGTCACCCTGATGCCGCCGGCGCTCTATCCGTCAGACGACGAGCCCTACCTGGAGTGGGCCGTCATGGCGGACCCGTTCGGCAACCAGTTCTGCTTCGTGAGGTGGCCGCTGCCCCGAGGGGTGGACTCGGCCGCCGGCTGACGCCTCAGAGGCTCTCGTACTGGTCGTCGTCCAGGGTGTCGTAGGCGTGCTCCGGGACCGGGATCGGCTCGTGCTTCTTGGCGAGCTGCACCTCGGAGTGGGCGCCGCAGCCGTGGTCGAGCGACACGATCCGGCCGTCGTCGTTGGCGTTGCCGTTGGCGCAGACACCGAACGTCTCGGCCAGCGGACCGGCCAGGCGCATCAGGAACCCACAGGTCGAGCAGATGTCGGGAGCAGACTGCGCCAGCGGCGAGGCGGGCCCGCCGTCGCCGTCGTACCAACGCTCGGCGGCGAGGTCGCGACCCTCGCGCGAGAGCGTGCGGACCCGGCCGAGGCCGAGGTCCGTGGCGACCTGTCGGACCTGGGTCTTGTCGTCGGCGTCGAGCGGGTCGTCACCGAAGGAGTAGGTGGGGACCAACCGCGGGTCGTCCTCCTCCACAGGCAACAGGTCACCCGGGGAGAGGTCGCCGGGCTTGACCCGTTCCTTGTAGGGGACCCACTCCGGGGCGACGATCGCATCGCCTCCGGGGACCAGCACGATCTCGTCGATCGTGACGTCCTTCTGGCGACTGGCACGAACCACCGTGACCGACCAGTGCCAGCCGACGTAGCCGCGCCGGGTGCAGGCGAACAGGTGGGTGACCAGTCGCTCCCCCTCCACGACGTGGCCGAGGTGGTCGCCGACGTCGGCCGCGTCGACATCCTCGAGCAGCGCGGCGCGTGCCGCGTCGACCGCCTTGACGACGACGCTGTCGGCCTTGCTGCGCAGGGTGGGAGTCACGGTGCCATCATCACAAATCCCCACTGGACCTGTCAGGTCGGGGCGGCGAACGTCGCGCGGTGGGTGCCATTGGGCAGGATGGACCCGTGACCGACCAGCCACCCGAGGACTCCGCGGAGGCAGGCTCGAGCGACCGCACCCGGGGCGACCGGGCGCGGACCTTCGGGCGCGGGCTGCGGGTGGGCGCGCGCGTCACGGCCCGCGGTGCGGCAGGTGCGGCGCGGGTGACGAGTCGTGCGAGCCGCTTCACCGTGCGGCAGGCGCAGCGGGCCTCGGAGGCCGAGGGAGCCGGCGAGTCGGGGCTCTCCCGGCTGATCCACCTGCACTTCTTCAACGCCGCCGGCGACACGGCGGTGGCGATCTCGCTCGCCGGATCGCTGTTCTTCCAGGTGCCCTCGGGCGAGGCACGGGGCCAGGTCGCCCTGTTCCTGGGCCTGACCATGCTCCCCTTCGCGATCGTGGCCCCCCTGCTCGGTCCGTTCCTCGACCGTTTCGCCCACGGCCGGAGGTGGGCCATCGGCGCGACGATGGCGCTCCGCGCCTTCCTGTGCTGGGGCCTGGCCACCTCCGTGACCGGCGACTCCCCGTGGCTGTTCGCGGCCGCGCTCGGTGTCCTGGTCTCGTCCAAGGCGTACGGCGTCACCCGCGCCGCCGCCGTGCCCCGGCTGCTCCCGCGGGAGTTCACCCTGGTGCGCGCCAACGGCCGCGTCTCCATGGCCGGGACTCTCGGCGCCACCGTGTCGGCGCCGCTCGCTGCCCTGTTCTCGGTGATCGGCCCGGAGTGGTCCCTGCGCTACGCGTTCGCGATCTTCATCGTCGCCACGGTCGCCGCCATCCGGCTGCCCGAGCAGGTCGACTCCTCGGCCGGGGAGGGCGAGCTGGTGCTCCGCGGGCCGGGCGGTGCCTCCACCGGCAAGCGCCGTACCCGCGTCCGGATCCCGCCGGCAGTCGCGTTCGCCCTCCGCGCCAACTGCGGGCCGCGCTGGTTGTCGGGATTCCTCCTCATGTTCATGGCCTTCCTGCTGCGCGAGAACCCGCCCGACTCCGGACTGCGGGCCGAGGTCCTGATCGGCCTGATCATCGGCGCCGCCGGTCTCGGCAACGTGCTGGGGATCCTGCTCGCCTCCCTCCTCAAGCGCATCAACCCTGCCGTCACGGTCATGGTGGCGCTGGTGACCGTCGCCGTGGTCACGCTGGTCAGCACCCTGTTCTACGGAGTCCTGCCCCTGATCCTGCTGGGCCTGACAGCCGGTCTCGCGCAGTCGCTGTCGAAGTTCTGCCTCGACGCCACCATCCAGAGCGACGTCCCCGCGCGGGTCCAGGCCAGCGCGTTCGCGCGCAGCGACACGACCTTGCAGCTGGCCTGGGTGATCGGGGGCTTCGTCGGCATCGCCCTACCGCTCGATCCGGCACGGCTCGGCCTGGGGGTGGCGGTCGCGGTCCTCACCGCCTGGGCGGTCTTCGTGCTGGGCAGTCGCCCTCACGACTCGCCCGCCGCCCCGCCTGCCACGTGACGGTGGCTGGCGCGATGCGGCGAACGGCTCAGAGCTCGAGCTCGTCGGCCAGCGCTCGGAGCAGCTTCGCCGTGGGTCGAGCGGTCTTGGCCTCGGGGTGCCGGCCCCGGCGGTAGGTCTCGCCGACATCATCGAGGAGCCGGATCGTGTCCTCCACGATCGCCACCATCTCCTCGGGTGGCTTGCGCCGGGCCTGGGACTGGTTGCGCTGGACCGAGGCGGGCGCATCGACCAACCGCACCTGCAGCGCCTGGTCCCCGCGCCGGCCCTGCGCGATGCCGAAGTCCACGCGAGCACCGTTCGGCAACGTGGTGAGGCCCTCGGGGAGCGCGTCGGCGTGCACGTAGACGTCGGGGCCGTCCTCCTGGGACAGGAACCCGAACCCCTTCGCGGGGTCGAACCACTTCACCTTGCCGCTCGGCACGCCACTGACCTTCCGTCTCTGCCGCTGACCTCTCGCCACGGCGCGGCCCCACGATATGTCCCGCCCCGACGGGCGGCCAACCGGGTATCAGCCCGCTCGCAGGAATCAGAGCAGCTCGTTGAGTGACCCCGAGCGGAAACCGCGCGGGTCCACGTCGGCTCGCTCGAACCCGGCGTCCCGTACGCCGACCAGCAGCCGCTCCTCCACCACGGGCGCGAGGGGCAGCACCCGGGCATCCACCTCGACGGTCGCCCGGTCGCCGAGGTCCCTGACCCGCAGGTTGCGCAGGGGTACGCCGAGCGCGGCGGCTGCGTCCCGCACCGCGGCCTCGGCCCGCTCGACCCTGGCCAGCCGGTGCGGGGTCACCTCGATGCCGTACGCGATCCGCGACGAGAGGCAGGCGGCCTGCGGCTTGTCCCAGGTCGGGAGCGACCAGGCCTGCGACGCCGTACGGATCTGCTCCTTGGTCAGCCCGGCGTCGGCGAGTGGCGTGACCGCGCCGCGCTCGGCCGCCGCCCGGATGCCCGGCCGGAAGCCGGCGACCACGTCGTCGCCATTGGTGCCGGTCGCGACGTGTGCCAGGTCGAGCCCGGCGGCCAGCGGCGTGAGGACGTCGAGCAGCTCGGCCTTGCAGAAGAAGCACCGCTCCCCGCTGTTGGCGCGGTAGCCGGCGCGCTCCATCTCGTGGGTCTCGGGGGTGAGCACCCGGACGCCGAGCGACTCGGCGAACTCCCGGGCCGGGTCACGCTCGACCTGCGGCAGCGACGAGGAGTAGCCGGTCGCGGCCGCCACCCGCTCCGGGCCGAGGGCACGGACCGCCGCCGCCAGCAGGAACGCACTGTCGGCGCCGCCGCTGTAGGCGACCAGCAGGGAGCCGCGCCGGCGCAGGTCCTCCTCCAGCGCGGCCAGCCGGGAGGCGAGCAGGTGGTCGGCGAACCAGTCGGGGAACTCGGTCAGGGCGTCCAGCACCACGTGCGTTCCCGCGGCCAGCAGCTCCTCGCGGGTGCAGCCGCCGGTCACCACGGACACGCTGAGGGCGCCGGCTGCGAGCGCACCCTCCACGTCGTGGACGTGGTCGCCGACGTAGATGCTGCAACCCTCGCCGCGGAGCGCCTCGGCCTTGCCGACCCCCCACACCTCACCCGCGAGGGCATCGTGGTCGACGCCGAGGTGGTCGAGGTGGAGCAGCGCGTTCGGCGTGAACTTGCCGGTCACGACCACGACCCGGCCCCCGGCCCGCCGTACGGCGTCGAGGGCCTCGGCCGCACCGGGCAGCAGCGGCACCTGCTCGATGGCGTGGTCCGGGTACAGCGCGCGGAAGCGGTCGACGGCCGGGGTGATCGCCTCGGCGGCCAGGTGGGGACCCAGGATCAGGTCCAGCGGGGGTCCCAGCTGGGACGTCATCTCCTCGACGGGGAAGGCGACACCGAGCTCGTCGCCGAGCGCCCGCAACACCGAGCCGAAGCCCGGGACGGTGTCGATCAGGGTCATGTCGAGGTCGAACCCGACCGACAGCGGCGCGGACATGTCGTCAGCGTAGGCGGTGCGGAGACGGCGGATTCACCGGTCTCGCTGACCGATTTGCTCAGGTGCGAGAGACTGGTCGTTTTGGGGACGAATGGGACAGGAGTGGCACATGGCACGACCGAGCGGTCGGCACGGCTGGCGTCGAATCGCCGGTCCCGTGGCGCTCGGTGCTGCCCTGACGCTCGTGACCGGTGGGCTGCTGTCCCCGGGCGCGGCGGCTCCACCGGCCGCCGACGAACCCGCCAGCCTCCACCTCGTGACCTTCGGCGCCGTGGGCACCGCCGGCTACCGCGGCCCGCTGACGCCCACCGGCTACCGGTCGCTGCTCACCGGGCAGCAGGACCTGGCGTTGGCGACGGTCGGCGCAGCCGCCCCGGTCTACCGCTGGACCACCGCCCTGAGTGGGGTGGCGCTCGAGCTCACGCCCGATCAAGCCGGGTTGCTGCGCAACGCTCCCGGCGTCCTGACCGTCGAGGAGAACACCGTGCGCCCGCTCGCGGCCGCCCCCGCAGCGGCGGCGCCGTCGGAAGCGAGCCGCGGGCGGGGCGGGCAAGGCATCGTGGTGGGTGTCGTCGACACCGGCATCTGGCCCGACAGCGCGCTGTTCGCCGACTCCCCCGGGCTGGGACCCGCGCCGAGCCGGGGGCCGGCCGGGTTCTCCGGACGCTGCCAGTCCGGTGAGGACTGGTCACGCGGCGTGTGCAACGACAAGCTGGTCGGCGCGAGCTGGTTCGTGTCCGGCTTCGGCGAGGACCGGCTCGCCTCCGACGAACCGCTCTCACCCCGCGACGTCCGCGGCCACGGCACGCAGATGGCCTCCATCGCGGTCGGGAACTCCGACGTGTCGGTCGACGCTGCTCTCGGTGTCCGCAGCAGCTTCGGCGGCGTCGCGCCGCGCGCCCGGGTCGCGGCGTACAAGGCCTGCTGGAGCGCCCCCGACCCGCAGGACGACGGGTGCTCGACCGCCGACCTGGTCGCGGCCGTCGACAGTGCCACGCGCGACGGCGTGGACGTCCTCAACCTGTCGGTCACCGGCGGCTCCGGGATCGACACGGTCGAACGCGCCCTGCTCGGTGCCGCCGAGGCCGGGATCGTGGTGGTGGCCGCGGCCGGCAACGACGGCGCCGACGGCTATGCGGGCCACGTCTCCCCCTGGGTGACCACGGTCGGTGGGCTCACTGCCGCCAACCACACCGGTGCGGTCGACTTCGGCGACCGGGTCGAGGCCGGGATCATGACCGCTCGGGAGCCACTCACGGCGCGCGTCGTCCTCGGCCGCACCATCCCCGCAGCACGGAGCACCCCCCAGGACGCCGCCCGGTGTACGCCGGGGTCGCTCGACGCCTCGGCGGCCGGGGACCGGATCGTGGTCTGCGAGCGCGGTGGGCTCGGGCGCACCACGAAGTCGGACGCCGTCGAGCGGGCCGGAGGTCTCGGCATGATCCTGGTCGACACTGCTCCGGGTGCTGCGGTCCACGACCTCCACGCGGTTCCCACGGTCCACCTCGACGAGAGGGCCGGGCAGCGGCTCACGCGCTGGGCGGAGAAGCACCCGCAGCGGCGGGTGACGCTGCGACCCACCACTGCCGCTGACACCGACCCGCGCGTCGCGCCCTGGTCATCGGGCGGCGACCCGGGCGGCAGCTTCGTGAAGCCGGACCTGGTGGCTCCCGCGACCGGGGTGCTCGCCGGCTCCGCCCCGGGACACGCAGGCTCCCGCTGGACCTTGGCCTCGGGCACGTCCGCCGCGACCGCCTGGACCAGCGGCGCCGCGGCGGTCCTGCTGGCTCGTCACGACTGGCCGGCGGCGGTGGTCCGGTCGGCCCTGGCCACCAGCTCCACCTCGGTGGGCGACACCTTGCGCTCGGGTGCCGGGGCCCTCCGGCTGGAGACCGCCCAACGGACCCCGCTCGCCTACGACGTGCGCCCCGGCGACTACCGCGCCTGGCTGCGCGGCGACCTGGCCGACGTCAACAGTCCCTCGCTGCTGGTCCGGGGCGAAGCGACCTCACGCCGCCGTCTCACCAACCTCGGCAGCACGACCGGAACCTGGCACGTCTCGGTCACCGGCTTCGAGCGTCACGACGTGCAGGTCTCCCCGGCCACGCTGACCCTGCGACCCGGACGTGCGGCGTCGTACCGCATCAACGTCGGAGACGGCTCCCTGGTCGGCGGGCTCGACGAGGGCGAGATCGTGTGGACCGGCGCCGACGGCGTCGAGGTCCGGATCCCGGTCGCGATCAGTCGCTGAGTGCGGCCACGGGGACCGACCGGGCGGTTCCGGTCAGCTGGATACCCCGGTCGTAGCCACCGACGAGCATCAACCGGCCGTCGGTGACCCCCAGGGTGGAGAAGGATCCCCAGTCGCTGCCCAGCTCCGCCACCGGCCGGCTGCTACCGGCCGCGAGGTCGAGCAGCTCGACGCCGGGGCCGCCGCCGGCGATCACGATCCGGTCGTCGGGCAGCGCGACCGTCGACCCGGCGAGCTTGTACCGACCGTCGCGCAGGTTCGGGCCGGGGCGGAAGTCGCCGGTCGTGGCGTCGTAGATCTCGGTCGAGCGCAGCAGGTGGTCGTCGTCGGTGGTGCCGCCGAGGACGACCGCCACCCCGGAGTCGAGCGTGATCAGTGCGTGCTTGAAGCGCGCCCTCCGCAACGGCCCGACGTCGACCAGGGTGCCGTCGGGGTTCAGGCGTACGGCGACGTCGGAGGCGACCCCTGAGCTCACCTGGCCGCCCGCAACCAGCACGCTGCCGTCGGGCAACGAGGTGGCTGCCAGCCCGTCGACCGCGGCCGGCAACGAGGGACCCGCCGTGAAGCGGCCAGTAGCGGGATCGAAGATCTCGGTGCTGGCGGTGTAGGTCCCGCTGGAGACCCAGCCGCCTGCGACCACGACCCGCCCGTCGCCGAGCAGGGCCGCAGCATGCCCACCCCGGCCGACCGCGAGCGGGCCGACGTCCTCCCAGGTTTCCGTAGCGGGGTCGAAGACTTCAGCACTGGCCAGCGGCGGTACCCCTTCGCCACTGAAGCCCCCGGTCACGAGCACCCGGCCGTCGGGCAGCGCCGTCGCGGTGTGCGCATCGCGTGGCGTGAGGAGGTCAGCCGTGCCCCGGGCGCCGTCCGTGGTCAGGACGAACGAGGACTGTGTGGCCGTGGCGCAACCGTCGGCATCGCACCCCCCGGTCACGAGCAGATCCCCGGAGGCCAACGGCGTCATGGTGTGCGCGGCGCGCTCGGCCAGACCCGCGGGCAGACCCGCGTCGGGCGAGGGCGCATCCGCCGGGTCGTCCGCCGTACAGCCGGCGAGAAGGACCAGCGCGAGGACCGCGCTGCACCTCCTCATGGCCTTACGCGAGACCCAGCTCGGCGGCGGACTTCTCGCGCATCTCCACCTTGCGGATCTTGCCGGTCACGGTCATCGGGAACTCCTCGACCACCAGGACGTAGCGCGGGATCTTGTAGTGGGCCAGCTTGCCGGTGGCGAACGCACGCACCGCCTCGGCGTCGAGGGGATCGGCGCCGGGCCTCATCCTCACCCAGGCACACAGCTCCTCGCCGTACTTCGGGTCAGGGACGCCGATGACCTGGACGTCCTCGATGTCGGGGTGGGAGTAGAGGAACTCCTCGATCTCGCGCGGGTAGACGTTCTCACCGCCGCGGATCACCATGTCCTTGATCCGGCCGACGATCGTGCAGTAGCCGTCGTCGCGCATCTCGGCGAGGTCGCCGGTGTGCATCCAGCCCTCGTCGTCGATCGCCGCCCGGGTCTTCTCGCGACCCTCCTCGTCGTGCAGGGGCCAGTAGCCGAGCATCACGGAGTAGCCGCGAGTGCACAGCTCGCCGGGCTCGCCGCGCTCGACGGTCTCGCCGGTCGTGGGGTCCACGACCTTCACCTCGACGTGCGGGTGGACCCGACCGATGGTCGTCGTACGCCGGTCGAGGTCGTCGTCGGCGCGGGTCTGGGTGGACACCGGGCTGGTCTCGGTCATGCCGTAGCAGATCGACACCTCGCCCATGTTCATCTCCTCGATGCACCGCTTCATCACCTCCACCGGACAGATCGAGCCGGCCATCACGCCCGTGCGCAGCGACGAGAGGTCGAAGGAGGCGAAGTCCGGGTGGTTCTGGATCGCGATGAACATCGTCGGCACGCCGTAGACGCCGGTGCACTTCTCCTGCTCGATGGTGCGCAGCGTGATCTCGGGGTCGAAGCCCGGCGCCGGGATCACCATCGTCGCGCCGTGGGTGGTGCAGCCGAGGTTGCCCATCACCATGCCGAAGCAGTGGTAGAAGGGCACCGGGATGCAGAGCCGGTCGTTCTCGGTGAAGTTGATCAGCTCGGTGGTGAAGAAGCCGTTGTTGAGGATGTTGCGGTGGCTGAGCGTGGCGCCCTTCGGTCGCCCCGTCGTCCCGGACGTGTACTGGATGTTGATCGGGTCGTCCGGCGTCAGGCCGGCCATCCGTGTGCGCAACGCGTTCGTGGACACCCCCTCGCCCTCGGCGACGAGGGCAGCCCACTCGTCGGTGTCGAGGTGGATCACCCGGCGCAGGTCGGGGCACTCGAGGCGGGTGTCCTCGACCATGGCCCGATAGTCGCTGGTCTTGAACGAGGACGCGGTGACCAGCAGCGACATCCCGCTCTGGTTCACCGCGTAGGCGAGCTCGTGGGTCCGGTAGGCCGGGTTGACGTTGACCAGGATCGCGCCGATCTTCGCCGTGGCGTACTGGACCAGCGTCCACTCCGCGCAGTTCGGCGACCAGATGCCGACCCGGTCCCCCTGCTCGATGCCGGCGGCCATCAGCCCGCAGGCCAGGGCGCTCACGTCCTCGTCGAACTCACGCCACGTCCACCGGCGCCCGCTCGCGACCTCGACCAGGGCCTCTCGATCGGGATGCCTGGCCACCGTCGCCTCGAGATTGGCGCCGATCGTCTCCTCCAGGAGCGCCGGGGTCGTCTCACCGCGTGCCGTCGAGAGCTCAGCCATGCCGCCGAACCTACGCCGTGCTGCCTGCGCGTGGGTAGCGCCGGACAGGGAACGCGAACCGGCCCCCGGAGACCTGTGGTCTCCGGGGGCCGACTCAGCTGGTGCTGTGTTGGGGACGGGTCAGCTCGAGGAGCCGACCTTGACCGTCATCACGCCCCGCTTGTTGACCCGGGCCACGCGGATGGTGGTTCCGGTCTTGGGCACGTCCACGCTGTACCAGCCCGGCTGGTAACGGCCGGGGTGACCCTCGGCGCCGGAGTGCTCGTCCTCGGCGAACCACCAGTCCTGCATGTCGTCGAACAGCGACACGCCTTCCTGGCGAGGCAACGAGATCGGCTCCCCGAGGTGGTGCAGCTTGGCGCGCGGCGTACGGCTCAACGAGAACGTCGAGTCCCGCGTGGCGATCCGCGGTCGGAGCAGCGTGCCGTCGGGCGCGTGGTCGACCTGCGGGTGCGAGTCGACGGGCAGGATCTGGCCGCCCCCGGGGTGGTCTCCCACGTTGTTGTCGCTGTAGGAGGTGTCCCAGTAGCTGATCAACGCACCCGGGTTGTTGCTGAAGAAGTCCACCCAGTTCGGCTTGTTCTCTGCACCGGTGAAGTTGTACAGGTGGTCGAGGATCCTGTCATTCCCGACGTACTGACGGTTGTCCACGAAGTAGGCGTTGAGGTACTCGTTGACCTCGGTGCCCGTCGTGGTGCGGAACCCGTCGAGCTCCCAGCCCTCGTCGTTGGTCTCGGCCGTCCCGATGGTCTCACCGGCCAAGGTGATGTTGTCGACCTGGAACCCGGGCTCCACGGCCGCACCGTCGGTCTGGTAGCGGAACCGGATCGCAGTGGTGCCGTCAGGCACCGTCGCGGTCAGATCGGTCCAGCCCTCCGAGGCGCCGGTGATCCCGGTGTCCGAGGTGTTGAAGCCGCTCTGGTCGTGCTCGGTCGGGTCCTCGTGGCTGGCCTCCGTGTCGGAGAGGTTGTTCGCCAGCGGGGTCCAGGTCTGACCACCGTCACTCGAGGTCTCCAGGAACGCGTAGTCCCACTCCTCCTCGATGGTGTAGTTGACCTTGGCAGTCAACGCGCCGCCACTGGTCACGTCGCGCGTCATCGTGGTGTTCAGGTCGTTGCCCTGGTCGCTGTAGAAGTACGCCTCGCCGCACTCAGCGCACGGAGCGCCCAGCTGCGAGGGGACCTTCTTGTCGGGCAGCAGCACGATCACGCCGTCCGAGACCGACGAGGCGTCCGACGATCCCGAGGGGCGGATCTTGTGCGTGGAGTCGAAGCCGGTGGCCGCCAGCTCGTAGTCGAGCCAGCCGAGCTGGAACTTGTCCCACGCGCCCATGGGCGAGGGACGGTCACCGATGCCGTCATCCTTGGGCAGGGTGCCGCGCGACTGCGACATCAGTGACCAGAAGCCGACGCTGTTCTCCGCGCCACCGGTGTTTCCCGAGGTGTCGTAGAGGTCGGGCAGGCCGAGGTCGTGGCCGAACTCGTGGGCGAAGACACCGAGGCCGCCGTTCTCGGGCTGGATCGTGTAGTCGTTCACCCAGACGCCGGTCGGGTTGTCCGGGACGGCGACGTTGGCGCCGCTGGCGTCCGAGGTGCCGCCCATGCCGACGTTCACGCCGCCGATCGGGGCCCCGCCTGCGGGACCGGTGCCGAAGGGCTCCACCTGAGCGTTCCAGCGGTGGCTCCAGATGGCGTCCTCGCCGTAGACGGGATCGCCGTCGGCCTGGTCACCACCGGCGTGGACGATCTGGAAGTGGTCGATGTAGCCGTCCGGCTCGTGGAAGTTGCCGTCACCGTCGAAGTCGTAGCGGTCGAGCTCGTCGAACGTCTTGAGGTAGTTGCGGATCTTGCGCATCGACCACCCGGAGTCGAGCTTCTGGTCGACCCAGTAGGCCAGGCCGTCACGCACGAGGAACCAGGTGTTGCTGCAGGCGACGCCGCCGCAGTAGTCGCGACCGTAGCGCGCCTGGTTGAAGGGGACCTTGACCCATTCGGTCACCGTGCCGTCGACGCGGTACTTGCCGTTGGACTCACGCTTGTAGAAGTTGTCCATCCGCTTGAAGTACATGTTCTTGTAGTGCTTGCGGTTGTAGTTCTTCTGCCACAGCGACGAGTTGTCGTTCTTGCGCTTCGGCTTCGGGATGGCGTTGTGCTTCGGGCCATCGAAGGTGGTGGCGTCGCTGTCGCCGTCGGGGTAGGCGGAGTGCTCCGTGTTCCCGAACTCCGCCAGCACGACGAAGATCTTCTCCGTGCCCGTGGTCGCGGCTCGGCCGTAGACGCCCTTCGAGAGCTTCTCGGCGTCACCGGAACCACCGGTGCGCAGCCGCTGCTCGACGGCGGCCTGGCGGACGGCGTCGTACTTCTGCTTCCAGGCGGGGGCGGGCAGGTCGTCGCTGACCGACGCGTTCGCGTCGGGTGCGGCAATCCCTGGTGCCGTCGACGGAGCAGGTGCTGCCTGGACGGAGCCGGCACCGAGGGGCAGCAGCGCGGCCCCGACGAGTGAGGCGGTCGCGTAGGCGACGAGCCTTGTTCTTCTCAAGAGTTTTCCTCCCATGTGCTACGTCGGCGGCCCTGTGACGCCGAGCGTGACTCGGCGCCCGCCGCGGAGCGGGGAACTGTCCCGAGTACCAGAGCACCAGACCTCGCCGGACCCCCTCGAGGGAAGGGCGGCACGCCATCGTTACGGGACCGTTACTGCCTGCCGCCGGGTTGGCCACCAGCTGTCACAACCCGGGTGGCGAGTACGTTGGGGCGGTGGAGACCGAGGCCGTCCTGGACCTGGTGAAGGACGTCGCCGACGAGGTCGTGGTCCCCCGCTTTCGCGCGCTCGAGACCGACGACGTGAGCGAGAAGGGGCCCGGCGACCTGGTCACCGTCGCCGACCAGGAGGCCGAGCGGCTCCTGATCGACGCACTCGGTGCGGCGTACCCGTCCGCGGTGATGCTGGGCGAGGAAGCGACGTCGCGCGACCCCGGGTTGCTCGACCGGTTCCGGGTCGCCGACCACGCGTTCACCATCGACCCCGTCGACGGCACCAGGAACTTCGTCCACGGATCCCCCGACCACGCCGTGATGGTGGCCGAGATCCGCGGCGGCGAGACCGTGCGCAGCTGGATCTGGCAGCCCCAGCACCGGGTGGCCTATGTCGCCGAACGAGGTGCCGGCGCGTGGCGCGACGGCCAGCGACTGACCCGGCCGCCCCTCGGCGACCAGCTGCGCGGGGTGACGTCACGGCGGTCGTGGATCGGTCGTGCGCTCGGGGCGCTGACCGCCCTGGAGCTGACCTGGGTCTGCTGCGGTGTGGACTACCCGAAGCTGGTCGAGGGCGAGGCGGACTACGCCGTCTACCGCAAGGGCAAGCCGTGGGACCACGCGCCCGGATCGCTGCTGCTCACCGAGGCAGGAGGGCACCTCGGCACCTTCGACGGGGTTCCCTACTCGCCACAGGGCGGGGAGCCGGTCGGCCTGGTCGCGGCCGCGGACCAGGCGACGTACGACCTGGTCCACGGCCTGCTCCCCGACCTGGGTTGAGACCTATTTCTGGCGACTCGACCCAGATACCTGGCGACTCAACCCGAATTTGTGGCGACTCAACCTGCGTGGGCGTCGCGGACGACGCGGTCGTGGCGGAGTGAGGTCGCCTTGGTCTCCTTGGCTGCCAGCACCGCGATCACGGTGATCACCGAGGCGATCGTGACGTAGACGCCGACGGCGAAGGTGTTGGCGTTGGCGATGTCGTCACCCAGCAGCTCGAGGGCGATGATCGGCGCCAGCGCACCGGCGAAGATCGAGGCCAGCTGGTAGCCGACCGAGGCGCCGGTGTAGCGCACGGAGGTACCGAACAGCTCGGAGAAGAACGCGGCCTGCGGCGCGTACATCAGCGAGTGGAAGAACAGTCCGACCGTCACGGCCACCAGCACGCTGCCCGACGTCATGTCCTCGAGCAGGCCGAAGAACACGAAGGACCAGGCTGCGACCCCGACCGCACCGACGAGGTAGAGCGGGCGACGGCCCACCCGGTCCGACAGCGCGCCGAGCGCGGGGATCAGGAAGAACTGGAAGCCGGCGGCGATCAGCAGCATCTTCAAGATCAGGGCCTTGTCGGCCTCGAGGTAGGTCGTCACGTAGGTGATCGAGATGACGGTGAAGATGTAGTAGGAGATGTTCTCCGCCATCCGCATGCCCATCGCGATGAAGACCTCCTTGGGGTAGGTCCTGATCACCTCGAGGATCGGCAGGTGCGAGTCGCTCTGCTGCTTCTGCGAGATCTCGGCCTTGGCCTCCTGGTAGACCGGGGACTCCTCGAGCTGGAGGCGGACGTAGAGACCGATCAGGACCAGCACGGCCGAGAGCAGGAACGGGATCCGCCAGCCCCACGCCTCGAAGTCGGCGTCGCTCTGGACCGCAGCGAGCAGGAACAGCACTCCGGTCGCCAGCAGGTTGCCGAGCGGAACACCGGCCTGCGGCCAGGAGGACCAGAATCCGCGGTTCTTCTCGTCGCCGTGCTCGGCAGCCATCAGCACCGCACCGCCCCACTCACCACCGACCGCGAAGCCCTGCAGGAGCCGGCAGACCAGCAACAGGATCGGGGCGGCCACGCCGATCGACGCGTACGTCGGCAGCAGGCCGATCGCGAACGTCGCGATGCCCATCATCATCAGCGCGACGACGAGCATCTTCTTGCGGCCCACCCGGTCACCGAAGTGACCGAAGACCACGCCGCCGAGAGGTCGCGCCACGAAGCCGAGCGCGTAGGTGCCGAACGCGAGCAGGGTCGCGGTGACCGGCTCCGACTCCGGGAAGAACAGGGTGCCGAAGACCAGGGCCGCCGCGGATCCGTAGAGGAAGAAGTCGTACCACTCGACGGCGGTGCCGACGAGGCTGGCGAAGACGACCTTGACGATCGAGTTCTGTTGGGGACCTCTGTCTGCGTCCGGGGTGGAGACTGACTGGGTGGTCATGCGGGTTCCTTTCGGGGGTGGTGCGGGAACTGAGGGGGTGGCTACGCGGCGGTCCAGCCGCCATCGAGCATGAAGGACGAACCGGTGATCGAGGACGACGCGGGCCCGCACAGGAAGGCCACCATCTCCGCGACCTCCTCCGGCTCCACGAGTCGCTTGAGCGCCGTACGAGCGAGCAGCACGTCGCCGAGGACCTCGTCCTCGGGGATCTCGTGGGCCTTGGCCTGGTCGGCGATCTGGCCCTCGACGAGGGGAGTCCGGACGTAGCCCGGACACACGGTGTTGCTGGTGACGCCCTGCTCGGCGCCCTCCAGTGCAATCACCTTGGAGAGCCCCTCGAGGCCGTGCTTGGCACTCACGTAGGCGGACTTGTACGCCGAGGCGCGGTGGCCGTGGACGCTGGAGACGTGGACGATCCGGCCCCACCCCCGCGCGTACATCGCCGGCAGGACCTGGCGGGTGAGCCAGAACGGGGCGAGCAGCATCAGCCGGTGGATCAGCTCGAAGCGCGCGGGATCGAAGTCCTCGATCGGCGCGACGTGCTGGATCCCGGCGCAGTTCACGAGGATGTCGGCGTCGAGGCCGAGGCCGGCCACGGCGTCCGCGTCGGCGAGGTCGAGGGTCCGGTGGTCGCCGCCGATGGCGGCCGCGTGGGCCGCCGCAGCGTCCTCGTCGCGATCGAGGATGAGGACCTTGGCGCCGCCGTCAGCGAGACGCGTGGCGACGGCCGCCCCGATGCCGCTGGCCCCGCCGGTCACGACGGCGTGGCGCCCCGACAAGGGGTCGGCAGGGTGGAGGGGGGTCTGGGGCATCCCTCGACGCTAGGGCCGACGCATCACCGCGGCCATGTGACGTCCGCACATGAACAAGAGAATCTCATGTGCCGCGCAACCATGGATCAGGCTGGGAGCGCCCGCTCCAGGTCGTCCCAGAGGTCCTCGACATCCTCGAGCCCCACCGAGATCCGCAGCAGCGCGGCATCCGGCCGGGCGTCGGCGGTGACCGGGCGGTGGGTCAGGCCGGCCGGGTGCTGGATCAGGGTGTCGACCCCACCGAGCGACACCGCGTGGGTGATGAGGGCGCAGCCGGCGGCGACCTGCGCCGCGGACTCGAAGCCGCCGGCGAGCTCGAAGGCCAGCAGGCTGCCCGGGCCCGACATCTGGGTCCCGACCAGTCCGGTCGGGTCGCACCCCTTGAGGCCGGGGTAGTGCACCGCGGTCACGGCCGCGTGGTCGACCAGCCGCTCGGCGAGCACCGCGGCGGACTCCTGCTGCGCGCGGACCCGGAGCGGCAATGTCTGGAGACCTCGGTGCAGCTCGTAGGCCGCCAGCGGGTGGAGGATCCCGCCGGTCACGGCCCGCACCTGCCGCAGCCGTGTCAGCCACTCCTCGCCTCCGACGACGACACCACCCATGGCGTCGCCGTGGCCACCGAAGAACTTGGTGGCCGAGTGCAGGACCAGACCCGCGCCGAGGGCGAGGGGGTTCTGGAGAACCGGAGTCGCGAACGTGTTGTCGACCACGACCGGCACGTCGCCGGCCTGGGCGACCACCGCGGCGAGGTCGACCAGGTCGACCGTCGGGTTCGCCGGGGTCTCGACCAGCACCAGTCCGGTGTCGTCGGCGATCGCCTCGGCGATCCGGTCGGGGGTCGTCCAGGTGACGCGGGTGCCGAGCATGCCCGACGCCAGGACGTGGTCGGTGCCGCCGTACAGCGGGCGACAGCCCACGACGTGCGGGCGGCCGGCGGCCACCGACGCGGTGAGCACGGCCGCCAGGGCCGCCATCCCGGAGGCGAACGCGACGGCGCCCTCCCCACCTTCGAGCTGTGCCACCGAGCGCTCGAACCGGTCCACGTTGGGGTTCCAGAGCCGCTGGTAGACCAACGAGTCCTCCGGGCCGGGCCGACCGCCCGTGGCGAGCAGCTCGTACGACTCGCCACCCGTGACGACTCCGTCGAGCGGGTAGGTCGTGGACAGGTCGATCGGCGGCACGTGGACGCCGAGGGCGGCGAGGTCCTCGCGGCCGGCGTGGACGGCGGTGGTGGCGAAGCGAGTCATGTCTCCATCGTGCGGTTCCCACGGAGGATCTACAACAGATCCGCAGATTCTGCGGATAGTCCGTAGCAAACTACGGTTTTCCACGTCCCAGAGCCGTAGACTGAGTCGATGCCGAAGAACCCTCGGACCCCCGGACCACCGCCGCGCGAGCGGCCGGTGCTCGACGACGTCGACCGCCGACTGATCGGGGTCCTGCTCGAGAACGGCCGGGCCTCGAACGTCGCCCTCGCCCGCACCGCCGGCGTCTCGGAGTCCACCTGCCTGGCCCGGGTCAGGTCGCTGCAGGAGCGGGGGGTCGTCCGGGCGGTCACTGCCGAGATCGACCTGACGCGCGTGGGGTTGTCGGTCCAGGCGATGGTGGCGATCCGGTTCGCCGGCCACCTGCGCGCCGACGTGGACGCCTTCGCCGAGGAGGTCACCGAGCTCCCCGGGGTCATCGCGACCTACAACATCAGCGGCGCCAACGACTTCCTGGTGCACGTGGCCGCCCCGACCTCCGAGGCGCTGCGGGACTTCGTGCTCGATCACCTGGCCGGACGGCCCGGCGTCGTGCATGCCGAGACCAGCCTGATCTTCCACACCAACCGCGGCCGCAACGTGCTCGCCGAGTGACGGCCGGGCGGATCGGCCTCGTGCCCTAGTTCTGTCGCAGCCGGTGCACCCGCAACGCGAGCTGGAGGTCGAGAGTGCGGCCGGGGTCGCGCCACCCGGGGCCGAGCAGCTCACCCACCCGGTCGAGGCGTTGCGAGACGGTGTTGGGGTGGACGTGGAGCCGGGTGGCGGTCTCCTTCACCCGGCCGCCGGTCGCGAACCACGCGTCGAGGGTCTCGCGCAGGCTGGTGCCGCGGTCCGCGTCGTAGGCGAGGACCGGACCGAGCGTCGTCTCGACGTACGCCGCCAGCTGCTCGGGGCCGTTCTCGCCGAGCAACAGCCGGGCCAGACCGAGTCCGGCCGGATCGCTCACCTCGCCGGTGCGACCGAGGGTCAGCAGCGTGTCGAGGCACCGCCTCGCCTCGGCGTACGCGGGCCCGAGGCCGTCGGCGAGCGCCGCGCAGACGCCGACCGTGGCGCTGCCGCCCCCCGCGGCCACCGAGGCCGCGAGCGCTTCCCCGACTGCGCGCGGATCGTCGCCGGGCACCAGCAGCACCGGGCGGCCGAGGTGGTCGCCGGCCAGGCCGCGGTGCTCGGTCGCGAGTCGGGCCAGCACCCGGCTGGCCGGGAACCGGTCGAGCCCGTCGACGGCAGCGACCGCCAGCACCAGCGGTCCGTCGAGGCTCACGTGCCGACGTCGCGCGCGTTCCCGCAGTGCGGGCAGCGCCTCGGGCCGCGCGTCGAGGAGGTCGCTCAGCAGCTCGCCGCCGAGCCGGTCCTCGGTCTCGGCCACGGTCCGGGCGAACAAGATGACCAGAGCGGTGACCAGCGCCCCGCGGTCGAGGGTGCGCCGTTCGGGCTGGGACAGCACCCGGCCGGATCCGAACACCAGCGTGGCGACGTGCTCGGGGCCGGCCTGGGCGGTGGCGACGTAGGCCTCCCCCACCCGGACGCTGCGGCCCGTCGCGAGCGAGTCGACGACCGCGTCCTCCCACCCGTCCTGCGAGGCCCGGCCCGCCAGCAGCTCGCCGTCCGGGGCATGGATCGCGAGGTCGCCGCCGAGGATCTCCGACAGCGTCGCGGCGACCTCCACGACACCACCGCCGGCGACCAGGAGATCGGTGAGCCGGTCGTGGGCCACCGCGGCGCTCTCGACAGCCGCGGTGTGCCCGGTCATCGTGCGGTGGGCCGCGTCGAGGTCGGCGAACAGGCGGGCGTTCTCCAGCGCCACCGCGGCGTGGGCCGCGAACGACGTCAGCAGGGAGACCTCCGACGGGGGGAACGGCCGGACGGAACGGTGCACCGCGAGCAGGGCTCCGATCACGCGACCGTCCAGCACGAGCGGCACCCCGAGGATGGCCCGGATCCCCTCACCTGCGACCGCCTCGTCGATGTAGCCGCGGTGCACGAACCGCTCGTCGGCCTGGTAGTCCTCGGTGAAGTACGGCGCCCCGGTCTGTGCCACCAGACCGAGCAGGCCGGTGCCGAGCGGTAGCCGGAGCGAGCGGAACTCGGGGGTGAGCGCACCGTCGGTGACCTTCATGTACGACGCGCCCTCGGTCTCGTCGTTGAGTGACAGGTAGGTCATGTCGGCGCCCAGGAGCTGCCGGGCGCGGCGCACGATCGCGGTGAGGATCTCGTCGACGTCACGGATCGCGGTCAGGTCGCTGGCCGTCTCGTAGAGGGCACGGAGCTCGGCCTCGCGCGCCTGCCGTCGGGCGAGCAGCTCGCGGATCCGCAGCGCCACGTCGTACTGGTCCCGCAGCCCGGCGAGCTCGTCGTCGGTGGCACCGTCGGCCTCGGCGTCGGCGAGCACCCGGTCGAAGGCCGCGCGCGGCGCCTCGCCGTAGAGGAGGTCCAGGAAGGAGTCGGTCATCCCCGCCCCTGCTCAGGACTCCCGCACGACGGTCATGGTCCGGTCACCGAAGCGGACCAGATCGCCGGTGAGCAGCGTGGTGGGCTTGCCGGGCGGCAGCTCGCGGGCGACCCCGGACCGGACCAGCATCGAGCCGTTGGTCGAGCCGCGGTCCATGACCACCAGGACGCCGTCGGCTGCCACCTGGAACTGGGCGTGGGTCTTGGACACCGACATGTCGTCGGACGGGAGCGGCACCAGGTGACGCACCGGCTCGCCGGGTCGGCCCTCCGGGCGTCGGCCGACCAGGCCGAGGCCCTCGACCAGGAAGCTCTCGCCGGTGTCGAAGGTGACCCGCCAGCTCGCCGACGTCGCGGCCGGGCGGGCGGCGCCGCGGACGACGGTCCGGTCGGCGTCGTCCGACGGCGGACCCGGTGGCGGACCCGGTGGGGTGGGTCCCGGTGGCGGACCGAGGTGTCTCGGGGTGCGGCCGGGAGGAGCGCCGGGCGGAAGCGCCACCGGAGGGGGCGGTCCGGTGAGAGGACCCGGGGCACTGCGATGGGCACTGCGATCGACGTGGGTGCCGACGCCGGTCATCGGAGCCGTCTGCTGACGCCGCGGCGGGATCGGGGTCGGGGCCGGCGGCGGTGCGGGCGCGAGCCGCATCGCGGTCAGGTTGACCACCTGGCGGGGCGCGTCGTCGGGGGCGGCGACCACGCGCTCCTCGACCGGCCGGACATCGACCACCACGCTGTTGCTGAGGTGGTCGTGCCAACCACGGCGCTGGCGGCCGCGATCAGTCACCGCGGTCTGGGCGAGGGTCACGACGCCCAGGCCGAACGTGGGCAGCGCGGCGACGCCGAGCACCAGCGTCCGCAGCAGCGCCGGGCCGATCCCGATCGGCGTACCGCCGTCGGCCGACACGACTCGCAGGCCCATCGCGGCCTTGCCCGGTGACGTGCCGGCGACACCGAGCGCGACGGCGGCCAGCAGGCTGACCAGGGCCACGATCGCGACGACGAGGGCGACGCCGGCCCAGAACCGGTCGAACAGCTGATAGGCGAGGAGGACGCCGAGGCCGAAGGCCGACCACGCGATCAGCCGGTCGATCGCGAACGCGTAGAACCGGCGGTCGAGGCCGGCCGGTGGGTACGCCGAGACGCGACCGGTGGCAGCAGGGACCGACATCAGGGATTGATCACCTGGATCGTGACGCCGTCACCGAGGTCGAGGATGGCGCCGGGCACGAGCTGGACCCCGATGCCGGCCTGCAGCTCCTCCGGCGGCAGGCCGGGCTGCACGAGCACGGTGCCGTTGGTCGACCCCAGGTCGGTGACCACGGCGCTGCCGTGGTCGGCCCCGGCACCGGGCCGGATCTCCAGGTGCGTGGAGGAGATCTCCTGCGCCGGGCTGGGGACCGTGACCAGCCGCGGCTGGTCGCCGGAGGAGAACCGGCGTGCCTCCGGGGCCCGCCCGACCAGCACGGCGCGGTCGACCTCGACGTTGTCGCCGCTGGAGAACACCAGCCGCGCGACGGCCGACGACAGTCCCGCGGCCGGATCGGGATCGGGGTCAGGGACCAGCCCGGTCCGGGTGTCACCGTCGTGCTCGATCGCCGGTGGCAGCGGAGCAGGGACGGGGGGCACCGGGGGCTGGGAGGCGAGGTCGGGCACGGCGTCGTACGGCGCGGGGGTCGGTGCGCGCTCGGGTTCCGGCTCCGGTTCCGGCTCCGGCTCGGGTTCCGGTTCCGGCTCCGGCTCGGGTTCCGGCTCCGGTGCCGACTCGGGTTCGGGCTCCGGCTCCGGCTCCGGCTCCGGTGATACCGGCGGCGTCGACACCGGGGCGCTCCGACGACGCCGGGGGTGCCTGGACCTCGCTCACCCGCACCAGGCCGCTGTCGATCGGCAGCGATCGGTCCGTGGCACCGTCCTCGTCGTCGGCCCCGACCACGAGCCGGGTGGCGGTGACGTCGGGGAAGGTTCGTTCGGCCCAGGTGGTGACGTCGGCGCCGGCGACCTCGTGGGTGTCGTCGCCGGTCGTGAACCAGGCTCGCGCGTCACCACGGAGCACGACCTTCGTCTCGCCGTCGACGGTCGCCACGAGCACGAAGCCGGGCAGGTCGCGCAACCCCTCGGAGATCAGGGCGTCCAGCACCACGTCGAAGCCGGCGCCGTCGTCGACCAGGGCCCACAGGGTCCCGACGCGCGCCTTCTCCGACGGAGGCAGCAGCACGGTGGCGTGGTCTCCGAAGATCCCGAACCACTGTCCGGGTCGGTAGCTGCGCGCGGCATCCACAGCGGTCACGGCAAGGCCCCCAGTTTCTGTTCGAGGCTCAATCGCTGGCGGTCGGAGTCGTAGTCCGGGACGTCTGCCCATCCCACCACATCGACGACCACGGCGGTGGCGTTGTCGCGCCCGCCGGCGGCCAGCGCCTCCCGCACCAGGAGGTCGGCCGCGTCGCGTGGGTCCTCGGCACCGACGAGGACGGACTCGACGGCGTCGTCGTCGATCATCCCGGTGATGCCGTCGGAGCACAGCAGCAGCCGCTCGGCGGAGCTCAGCGGGAGCAGGAAGTAGTCGGCGTCCGCGAACGCGGGACCACCGAGGGCGCGGGTGATGACGTGTCGCTCCGGGTGGGTCGCGGCATCCTCGGTGGTGATGGTGCCGGCGTCGACCATCTCCTGCACGACGCTGTGGTCGACGCTGACCTGCTCGAGCCGGTCGTCGGTGAGCCGGTAGATGCGGGAGTCCCCGAGATTGACCAGCAGCCACTTCGGGCCACCGTCGTCGACGAGCAGTGCGGCAGCCACCGTGGTGCCGGCGTGGCCGCGCGCCTGGCCGTCGGCGATCTGCTGTGCGCCGTACTCGCTGATCCGGCGCTGGCACTCGCGCAGCGTGGCGGCGACCAGTTCACCGCCGCGGGCCGGGTCGTAGCCGTCGTCGGCGAGCCGGCCGAACTCCTCGATCACGATCCGGCTGGCGACGTCGCCGCCCTCGTGACCGCCCATGCCGTCGGCGACGACGAAGACCGGTGGCGTGGCGAGGTAGGAGTCCTCGTTGACTTCGCGCACCAGACCGACATCGGTCCGGGCGCCGTGGTGCAGCTCGACGTTTCTCATCCCACCTCCTGGGCGGGCAGCAGCGTACGGCCTCGGCCGTCGTGGGTGCCCGGTAGCGTGGGTCGGATGGCAGAAGTCGGGTCGGCCGGCGCGGGGTTCCGCACCCTCGCCGAGCAGCTGAGGGCATGGTCGGACGACCGGCTGACCTGCCTGTTGCGGGACCGTCCCGACCTCGCCACGCCTGCTCCTCACGACTCCGGCCAGCTGGCGTCGCGTGCCGCCACCCGGACCTCGGTGGTCCGTGCCCTCGACCAGCTGAGCATGGTCGAGCTCTCCGTCCTTGATGCCCTCGTGGTGGCGGGTCAAACCCCTCCGGCCCAACTCCCCGCCCTCGTGTACGCCGACACGGCGGTCGTGGCCGCCGCCGCGGAGCGGCTCGTCGACCTGTGCCTGGCGTGGGAGTCGACGGGCGGGTTGCGGCCGCTGACGGGGGTGGTCGAGGCGATGGCCGCGGGCAGCCCGGGCACCAGCGGGGTCCGCCCCTGTTCAGACGACGCCCCGCCCGCCGACCGGGTCAGGCAGCTCATCGACGAGCTGGGCCCGGAGGCGCGGGCGATGCTCGAGCACGTCGACGCCCACGGCGGGCAGGCGACGGCCGGCTCAGGGCGGTCCACGCTCAGCCCCGACCAGGCCGAGACCCCGCTCGAGGAGCTGCTCTCCCGCAGGCTGCTGGTGCCCCGCGGCAGCGTGCTCGTGCTGCCGGGCGAGGTCGGACTGGCGTTGCGGGACGGCCGCACCACGCGCGAACCGGTCGACCGGGTGCCGGAGATCGCGACCACGTCACGCTCGGGCGCGATGGTCGACCGGGCGGCGGCGGGTGCCGCGTTCGAGGCCGTGCACCGGGTGGAGCTGTTGCTCGACCACTGGAGCACCGAGCCGCCTGGGGAGCTGCGGGGCGGCGGACTGTCCGTGCGCGACCTCAAGTCCGCGGCGGCGCTGGTCCACACCACCGAGCGGGTCGCTGCGTTGCTGGTCGAGGTCGCGCACGCCGCCGGGTTGCTGGCGACGCGCGCCGACGGTCGCGGCGACCCGGTGTGGGTGCCGACCGACGCGTTCGACGCCTGGACCGCCCAGGACCACGGCGCCCGCTGGCTCGTCTTGGCGCACCACTGGTTGACCATGCCCCGCCTCCCTGCGCTGGTCGGCACCCGCGACCCCGGCGGCAAGGGTCGCAATGCGCTCGGCACCTCGTCGGGTGGCGACCTGACCAGCCCGATCGCGGCCGAGACCCGGCGCATGGCGCTCACCGCGTTGACCGAGCTGCCGGACGGCGAGGTGCTGGCCGCCGGCACCGGCGTCCCGTCGCTGGTCACGCACCTCACCTGGGTGCGGCCGCGGCGGCCGCGGAGCCGTCCCGAGCAGGTGGCGTGGGCCGTCGAGGAGGCGGCGGTGCTCGGGCTGCTCGGACTCGGCGGCGCGGCGTCGTACGTCCCGCTGCTGCTGGCCGGCGAGGAGTCAGCGGCCGTGGCGGCCCTCGCTCCGCTGCTGCCCGAACCGGTCACCCAGGTGCTGGTGCAGGCCGACCTGACCGCGGTGGCGCCAGGCCCGCTCGAGACCGCGGTCGCCCGGCAGCTCCACCTGGTCGCCGAGGTGGAGTCGCGCGGGGGCGCCACCGTCTACCGCTTCACCCCCGGCTCGGTGCGCCGCGCGCTCGACGTCGGCTGGTCGGCGCTGGAGATCCACGAGTTCCTCGACTCGGTCGCCTCGACCTCGGTCCCGCAACCACTGCGCTACCTCGTCGACGACACCGCCCGCACCTTCGGCACCATCCGGGTGGGCGCCGCCGAGGCGTTCCTGCGTGCCGACGACGAGACGGCGCTGACCGAGCTGCTCCACCACCCGAAGGCGTCGACGCTCGGGCTGCGGCGGATCGCGCCGACGGTGCTGGTCTCCGACACCCCGCTCGACCTGCTGCTGCCGCGGTTGCGCGACCTCGGCTCGGCTCCCGTCGTGGAGGCCGCCGACGGCACGGTGCGGATCGCCCGGCCGGACCTGCTCCGCGCCCGCACCCCGCGCGCCCCCCGCGCGACCGGGACGATCGATGCCAGGGGCGCGGCGCAGGCCGCCCAGGTGGCGGCCGCGGTCCGCACCGGCGACCGGCTCACCTCGAGCCGCCCCGCCGGCCCGGTCGAGACGCTCTCACCCAGCGGCTCGCTGGCGGCGCTGCGCGAAGCGATCGAGACCGGGACGGCGGTGCTGATCGGCTACCTCGACAACCACGGAGTCCAGAGCGTGCGGTTGGTCGAACCGATCCGCGTCGAGGGCGGGCAGCTCACGGCCTACGACGTGCGCAGCGACGACACCCGCCGGTTCGCGATCCACCGGGTCACCTCGGTGCGCGACGCCACCGGCGCCTGACGGTCGCCGCCGTAGACTGGTGGCGTGGACTTCATCCGGTACGCCGACGCGTCGGCGAACCTGCTCAACGCCAGGCTCGCCGACCGCGACGACGTGGTCGCGCTGCTGGTGTCGCGGGACTGGCTCCACGACCAGTCGAGCGATCGTGACGCGACCGTGCTGCGGCGCTTCCAGCGCGAGCTGCGGTTGGTGTTCGAGGCGTCGGCCGAGGGCGATGTCAGCGGTGTGATCAGCGGCCTGAACGAGCTGATGGAGAAGTACCCGATCACGCCCATGATCTCCGACCACGACCCCGACGACCTGCACCTCCACGTCGCGACCCGGTCCGCGAGCGTCTCCGAGCTGCTGATCGGCGAGTCGCTGCTCGGCCTGTCGACGCTGGTCTGCGACCTGGGCGCGACCCGGCTCGGGGTCTGCTCCGCGACCAAGTGTGCGCGGGTCTTCGTCGACACCTCCCCCAACCAGTCGCGGCGCTACTGCTCGGACCGCTGCTCCTCGCGCGCGAACGTCGCGGCCTACCGGGCCCGACAGCGTGCCGAGCCGGCTGTCTGAGGTCACCGGCCGGCTGCGGGCGGCCGGCTGCGTGTTCGCCGAGGAGGAGGCCGGCCTGCTGCTCGCCGCGGCGACCGGCCCCGAGCTCGAGTCGCTGGTGGCGCGCCGGGTCTCCGGCGTACCGCTGGAGCACCTGCTGGGCTGGGTCGACTTCGCCGGCGCCCGCTACACCGTCACTCCCGGCGTCTTCGTCCCTCGGCGCCGTTCGGAGCTCCTGGTGTCACTCGTGGTGGAGGCGGTCCGGTCCACCTCGCCCGTCGTCGTCGAGCTGTGCTGCGGTGCGGGGGCGATCGGTGCGGCCATCCTCGCGCGGGTGCCGGAGGCCGAGGTCTGGGCGGCTGACCTCGACCCGGGCGCGGTGGCGTGTGCGCGGCTCAACCTGGCGCCGGAGCGGGTCTGTGAGGGCGACCTGTACGACGCGCTGCCGGCCGGCCTGCGCGGGCGGGTCGACGTGCTGGTCGCGAACGCGCCGTACGTCCCGACGGCGGAGATCGCGACCATGCCGCCCGAGGCCCGGGACCACGAGCCGCGGCTGTCCCTCGACGGCGGTGCGGACGGGCTGGACCTGCAGCGACGTGTCTTCGCCGAGGCCGAGCCGTGGCTCGCGGACGGGGGCACCGTCGCGATCGAGACCAGCCGCGGTCAGGCCGCCGGAACGGTCGCAGCAGCAGAGCTCGCGGGCTTCACCGCCCGGATCGTGACCGACGATGACCTCGACGCGACTGCTGTGGTCGCGACGCGGACTCAGCCCACCGGAGTCCAGCGGCCGTAGTCGCGCCAGCCGGGGGCGATGTCGGTGATCTTGCCCCAGTCGTAGGTCTGGAAGCTGTTGACCCGGATCCGGTCCGGCTTGGCGCCGTCGGTTGCGAAGCAGCCCCGACCCAGGGTCAGCGTCAGCAGCTTGTAGCCCTCACCCCGGCGGCCGTTCGACAGCCCGCAGTCGACGGACTCCCTGGAGCGCAGCACCTTGTAGGGGTTCTTGCGCTTGGGCCACCGAGCGATGCTGCCGACGCTCGCGGTCGCCTTGCCGGTGATCTCGCTGGTGACCACGCTGAAGACCAGGAAGTCGGGGGTGGAATCACCGTGGGTGTCGACGAAGTGCCAGACCTCGTCGGGCAACCGGCTGCCGCGGTACATGCGGCTCTTGAGGTGGACCCGTCGGTCCCCGTGGTGCACCGTGACCTTCTTCAGGTCGACGTCCCGGACGCTGTCGCCCCTGTCGTCGGTGGTGACGGTGAGCTGCGCATGGGCGGGTGCCGCGAGCGCGAGGCAGGTCGCTGCGGCGGTGGCCGCGGCCATGACAGATCTCAGCATGGGTCCTCCATCGAGTGGTCGGTCTCTCCCTCTCCGACGCGCTGCCGGGGGAAGAAAGTGGTGGCCTCCGTACGCTTGACCATCATGACCACCGGCCCCCTCATCGTCCAGAGCGACAAGACCCTGCTGCTGGAGGTCGACCACCCCCAGGCATCGGACTGCCGCAAGGCGATCGCGCCGTTCGCCGAGCTCGAGCGCAGCCCCGAGCACATCCACACCTACCGGCTCACGCCGCTCGGCCTCTGGAACGCCCGTGCCGCCGGCCACGACGCCGAGCAGGTGGTCGACACGCTGCTGAGCTACAGCCGGTACGCCGTGCCGCACGCGCTGCTGGTCGACGTCGCCGAGACGATGGCCCGCTACGGCCGGCTGCGGCTGGAGAAGCACCCGGTCCACGGCCTGGTGCTGGCCAGCATCGACCGACCCGTGCTCGAGGAGGTGCTGCGCGCCAAGAAGATCGCCGGCATGCTCGGCGCCCGGATCGACGACGACTCGGTGGTCGTCCACCCCTCCGAACGCGGCAACCTCAAGCAGGCGCTGCTCAAGCTGGGCTGGCCGGCCGAGGACTTCGCCGGGTACGTCGACGGCGAGGCGCATGCGATCGAGCTGGCCGAGGACGGCTGGGAGCTGCGCGCCTACCAGCGCGAGGCGGCCGAGTCGTTCTGGAACGGCGGCTCGGGCGTCGTGGTGCTGCCCTGCGGTGCCGGCAAGACCATCGTCGGCGCCGCCGCCATGGCCCACGCCGGCGCGACCACGCTGATCCTGGTGACCAACACCGTCTCCGCGCGGCAGTGGAAGGACGAGCTGATCAAGCGGACGTCGCTGACGGCCGAGGAGATCGGCGAGTACTCCGGGTCCGTCAAGGAGATCCGGCCGGTCACCATCGCGACGTACCAGGTGATGACCACGCGCCGGAAGGGCGTCTACTCCCACCTCGAGCTGTTCGACGCCCGCGACTGGGGCCTGATCATCTACGACGAGGTCCACCTGCTGCCCGCGCCGATCTTCCGGATGACCGCCGACCTCCAGGCGCGGCGCCGGATCGGGCTGACCGCGACACTGGTGCGCGAGGACGGTCGCGAGGGAGACGTGTTCTCGCTGATCGGCCCGAAGCGCTACGACGCCCCGTGGAAGGACATCGAGGCACAGGGCTGGATCGCGCCGGCCGACTGCGTCGAGGTGCGGGTCTCGCTGCCGGAGTCGGAGCGGATCGCCTACGCGACGGCCGAGCCCGAGGAGCGCTACCGGCTCGCGTCGTGCACGGCCGCCAAGACCCGGGTGGCCGAGCAGCTGGTCGCCCAGCACGCCGGTGAGCCGACGCTGGTCATCGGCCAGTACCTCGACCAGCTCGACGAGATCGGTGCCGACCTCGATGCGCCGGTGATCAAGGGCGACACCCCGGTCAAGGAGCGGCAGCGGCTCTTCGAGGCGTTCCGCTCCGGCGAGATCGACCTGCTGGTGGTCAGCAAGGTCGCCAACTTCTCCATCGACCTGCCCGAGGCCGCGGTCGCGATCCAGGTCTCCGGCTCGTTCGGCTCGCGGCAGGAGGAGGCACAGCGGCTCGGCCGGCTGCTCCGCCCCAAGGCCGACGGCCGGACGGCACGCTTCTACGCGATCGTCTCCCGCGACACCGTCGACGCCGACTTCGCCGCCAACCGGCAGCGGTTCCTCGCCGAGCAGGGGTACGCCTACCGGATCCTCGACGCCGTCGACCTCTAGCCCTCGTTCGCGGCGTCCGAGGAGGTTCCCCCGAATCGGCACGCGCCGGACGCGATCGGCCTACCGTCGTAGGCGATGAACGTCATCGTCGTGCTGCTGATGGTCTTCCTCGGCATCTTCTCCTCCTCCGGGCCCGCCGCGGAGGAGAGCCCGGGCGAGCCCTCGGCCACGGCTTCGCCCACGGGCGCAGGATCGGCGTCGGACGACCCGTTTCCCGACGACCTGGGCCCGCTGCGCGGGGATCGCGCGATCGAGCACCGGTTCCTGACGCGTTACCCGCTGCCGACGTGCGACATCGTCGACACCGGCACGAGTGTGAACCCGGGGCCGGGCAGCTACGACTGCCTCCAGGAAGCCGCCGATGCGGGTGACGGCGCCGAGCTGGTCATCGCTACTATTCGGCCCGGCGGCGACCAGGCCTACGTCTACTACCGGGTCAACCCGGGCGGACCGCTCGAGATCTTCGTGGACCTCCGAGATGACGGGCAGGGACGGGACTGGGACTACCAGCGCTGCCGTCCGTCCGAGAACATCGCCGAGGAGCCCTGCGCATGAACAGCATCCTGATCTGGCTGGTCACTGCCGTCCTCGGCTTCGGCTCCTTCTCGCAGTCGGCGACGAGCGCCGAGTCGGCGGTTCCCGCACCGGAATCGACGCAGGCAGCCGCGGAGCCGTCCCGCGCGATCGGGCAGCGGTTCGCCGAGCGGGAGATGCTGCCGCCGTGCGGCATGGTCAACGTCAGCCGCCGGTCCTCCGGCACGCCCGGCCCCACGCTCACTCCCCCGCGACGGGCGTGGCGCTGCCTGGACGACGCGATCGGCGTACGGGGCGCGGAGCTGGTCACGCTCGACGACCGCCGGAACCGCGCCACCGTCTACACCTTCTACCGCGGCACGCACGATGGTCGGCTCGAGATCTGGGTGCAGCGCACCCGCTCCGCGTCCGGCCGGCTGGCGTCCCGCTGGTCCTACGAGGAGTGCACGCCCTCCGACGACCTTCTCCGGCAACCCTGCGCCTCGTAGCCTGAAGGCATGCCTCTGCGCACCCGCCTCGGAGACGCACTGTTCCGCCTCACCGCCGGCCCTGAGGGCCCGCGGCACCGCGAGCGCATCCACGGCCGGCCAGGGCCCCGCTGGTTCGACCCGGCGTCCCCCATCGGGATCGTGCACGGCGACGCGTCGATGTACGTGGGCGGCCTGCGCGCGCTCCTGCTGCAGACGCTCCACCCGGCCGCGATGACCGGTGTCTCGGAGCACTCCGACTACCGCCACGACATGCTGGGCCGGCTCGCCCGCACCAGCACCTTCCTCGCCGTCACCACCTTCGGTCACGCCGACGACGCCCAGCAGGCCGTGGACATGGTCCGGCGGATCCACGAGCGGATCACCGGCACGCTGCCCGACGGCACGACGTACGCAGCCACCGATCCGCACCTGCTCGAATGGGTCCACGTCGCCGAGATCGACAGCTTCCTGCGCGCCCACCAGGTCTACGGCCGCCGCCCACTCGACCAGGCCGGTCGCGACGAGTACGTCGCCCAGACCGCGGTGATCGCGCACAAGCTGGGGATCCCCGCACCGCCGACCACCGAGGCCGAGCTGGCACGACGACTCGAGTCCTACCGACCCGAGCTGGCCTCGACCCACCACGCCCGTGAGGCGGTGCGCTACGTCGTGCGCAAGCCACCCGTGCACCTCGCGGCCCGGCCGGCGTACGGCGTGCTGGTGGCGGCCGCCGTGGGACTGCTCCCCCGCTGGGCCCGGCAACCGCTGCGACTGCCCGACCTGCCGGTCACCGAGCGCACCGTGGTGCGCCCGCTCGGCACCGCCGCCACCACAGCCATCCGCTGGGTGATGACGCCCGGCCGCGACTCCGCGAGGGAGCTGACCGATGCCCGCTGAAGACCTTGCTCCCCGGTGGCCGCTCGACGACCTCCTCGAGGTGCGTGACGAGCTGGTGGCGGCGTACGCCGCCGACGGGCGCAGCTACCACGACACCCGCCACCTGAGCGAGGTGCTCGACCGGCTCGACGACCTGGGCTGTGACGACGTGGTGGTGCGGCTGGCGGCGTGGTTCCACGACGCGGTCTACGACGCGGTGGCCGGCGACGAGGAACGGTCGGCGGTGTGGGCCGAGCGGGCGTTGCCGTCCGAGGTGGCGGGCGAGGTCGCGCGGCTGGTCCGGGTCACCACCGACCACGATCCGGCGCCCGACGACCTGGCCGCGCAGCAGCTGTGCGACGCCGACCTCGCCATCTTGGCGTCGCCGCCCCAGCGCTACGAGGAGTACGCGCGCGACGTGCGGGTCGAGTACGCCGCCGTGCCGGACACCGACTTCGCCCTGGGCCGCGGCGCGATCCTGGCCGAGCTGCTCGACCGGCCCTGGCTGTTCCACACCGTGCTGGGGCGCGCCCTCTGGGAGGCGCCGGCCCGGGCGAACGTCGCGATCGAGCTGGAACGGCTGCGTGAGATCGCTGGGTAACGGAGCCGGCCCCGTCACGCGCCGGTCTTGCGGCGACGCAGGCCGGCGGCGACCAGCCGCTGCACCAGCTCACGGGAGCTGATCGGGGCGGCGCCGGCGGCGACCATCGCGTCGTACCACTCCTCGGGTACGTCGTAGTGGTCGCGGTCGAACCCGCGTTCGGGGATGCCGAGGGTGCGGGCGAACGCGTGCAGCTCGTCGTAGGAGGCGTCGCTGGCGAGGTGGGACCAGAGCCGGCCCCGCCCTTCCGCCAACGGCGGGTCGATCAGGATCATCCGGTCGCTGGCCGTTCGACCCTGGCGAGGGCGTCGTCGAGCAGCAGCCGCCACGACCGCACGTGGCCGGCGTCGACGTAGGCCCGGTCCGACGCACCCGGCCGCACCTGCTCGGAGACGTGGAACTGGCGCACGCCGGCGCGCAGGAACCACGGCACGTGCTCGGCCGCCAGCCCACCCCCCGCGACCAGCAGCCGCGCGACCGGCGGCGAGGCCGCGGCCAGCGACACCAGGTCGTCGTACCCGACGGCCAGGCCCCGCGGCGACCCGGCGGAGCGTACGCCGACCAGGCCGGGCAGGTCGACCAGGCGGGCCCACGAGCGGGTGGCGTCGAGGGTGGCGTCGACCGCCTCGTGGAAGACCCACGGCACGTTCGGGAGCCGCTCGGCGAGGTGGCGACTGACCTCCGCGTCCACCTCGAGGTCGTGGTCGAGGAAGCCGAACGACAGCCCGGCCGCTCCGCAGCCGAGGTAGTCCTCGGCGAGCCCCGCCATCCGGGTCAGCTCGCCGCCGGTGGTGGTCCAGGAGTCGGCGAGGCGCAGGATGACGAAGACCGGGAGGTCGGTGTCGCGGCAGACCGACGAGACCAGTGCCGGCGCGGGCGACACGGCGCCGACGCCGGCCGCGTCGCCGACCAGGTGCAGCCGGTCCGCGCCACCTTCGTCGGCGCCCGGGATGTCGCCCGGGTGCCGCACCAGCACCTCGAGCAATGCCGTGCCCATGGCGCCACTGTAGGGCGGTCGACGACTGGCCAGTGCCGCCGCGCCCACCTGCGGTGCAGAATCGGACTGTGGATCATCGGTTGTATCTCGCGGCTCGCCAGCGGGTCCTCGCAGACCTGACGGCGAGACGGCAGGCAACCCCGGACCTGGTGTCGGTGCTCGAGGACGCCGTGGCGGCCCGCCGGTGGTGGGCCGAGCAGTGGCCGGAGGGCGAGATCTACGTCGCCGGGCTGGTGGCCCAGGACGTGCAGGACGCCGCCATCGATGCCGGGGACCGGTGGCCGCTCTGCCTCAGCTGTCCCGGGCCGGAGCACGCGCTCCACATCCAACCGGACCTGGGCGGACCGGACCCGGTGTGGGTCTGCGAGGAGTCGGGTCAGGCAGTGGCCGAGCTGGGACGGCTCAGTGGTCCTGGCCGAGCTGGATCCACCACGTGAAGCGGTCGGCGCGGTAGACCGAGCGCGAGACCTCGACGATCTTCTCCTCGGCGATGGCGCGACGCGACTGACGCATGACCACCGCCCCGGCCGGCACCTCGAGCAGCTCGGCCTCCGGAGCGGTCGCGACGTCGGCGGTGATCGAGTCCTCGGCCCACGTCGGCCGCAGGCCACGCGCCTCGAGGGCGCCGTACAGGCTGGTCGGCATGCCGGACTGCAGGAAGCCGGGCAGCAGGATCTCGTTGAGGTAGGCGTCCTCGAGGCACATCGGGACACCGTCGGCGCGGCGCAGCCGCTTCCAGTGGATGACGGCGTCGCCAGGGGTCACGGCGAGCGCGCGGGCGACGCCGGGTCCGGCCTGCTCCCGGCGGGCGAGCAGCGTCTGCGACTCGGCCAGGAAACCGCGCGCGGCCATCTCCTCGGTGTAGCTCATCAGGCGGCCCACGTCGCGACGCGGCGGCGCCACGAAGGTGCCGCGGCCGGGGATCCGTTCGAGCAGCCCCTCGGCGACGAGGGCGTCCATGGCCTGCCGGACCGTCATCCTGGCCACGTGGAACTGGTGGACGAGCTCACGCTCGGAGGGCGCGGCGGTGCCGGGGGCGGCTTCATTCACCAGACCCCGCACATATTCACGGACCTGAACGTGCTTGGGCACGCCCGAGCCGGTCAGTAGACCCTCCACGCCGACGACTGTAGGCCGGTATGGACCACTCCGTCCCGAATTTTCCTGGACCGTTACTCTGCTGTTTCCGAACACCTGTTCGAGAATCTGCTAGTTTCGGTCCATGCAGTTCCAGGCCACGCTGTTCCAACCCGAGCCGGGAACCGGCTCAGCCGACCTCACCCTGACCCCCGAGCGCACCCTGCTGACGCACGGCGCCTGGGTGGACGTGCAGCGCTCCTGGTTGCCGGACGCGGACGAGGTCTTCACCGCACTGGTGCGTGACGTGCCGTGGCGGGCCGAGCGCCGCCAGATGTACGAGCGGGTCGTCGCCGTACCCCGGCTGACCCACACCTACATGATCGGTGAGGAGCTCCCCCACGCCTCGCTGACCGCGGCCCGCGAGGCGCTCTCCGAGCACTACCTCGACGAGCTGGGCGAGCCGTTCCGCACCGCCGGGTGCTGCTACTACCGCGACGGCCGCGACAGCGTCGCCTGGCACGGCGACACCATCGGTCGTGGTTCCACGCACGACACGATGGTCGCGATCGTCTCCGTCGGCGATCCACGCCGGCTCGCGTTGCGACCGCGGGGCGGCGGCGAGTCGATCAGCGTGGAGATGGGCCACGGCGACCTGGTCGTCATGGGCGGCAGCTGTCAACGCACCTGGGAGCACGCCGTGCCCAAGGTGGCCTCGGCCGGGCCCCGCCTCTCGGTCCAGTTCCGCCCCTTCAACGTGTTCTGACTCGGGTGTCCCTGTTCGCGGCCGGTGTGTGTGAGCAGATTCGCCCGGATCAGTCGATGAGCGGGAGACTCGCGCGACGGTGGCGCGTCCCGTCCGCATCGGCGGCTAGTGTCGCCGGGTGTCCCAAGAGTCCATGAGCGTTTGGCGTCTTGAGTTCCCGCAACCGCCTGGCTGGCGGATCGATTGGCTGGGGCCATACACCTCGCATTGGCTTACAGCCGAGGCGGAGGAGATCGTTCGATACATGGAGGTCGAGCACTGCGTCACGCACCCGCACCCGCGCGATCCCAGCATCTTCGAGTCGTACGCCGGTGACAACCGACTCTCCTGCGGGTGCGCCTCCCGCCCGCTTCTGGAGCGGTGGTTCGGCGACTACCTTCCCCGGCTGCTCGAACAGGGCGCGTACATCACGCACTACTCGGTGCCCGTGGATGCCGTCGTGGAAGACTCGCCCGAGCAGGTCCTGTTCATCACACGAAGGGCCACCGTTGTGGAGCGCTCGGGCCACGGAGCGCCCACGCCGTTGATCCGCAGCAGCGCGGGATCGCGCACGTCGATCATCGCTGCCAGCGATGGGAAGTACGACTTCCGGGCCGAGTCCGGGACGCCCATCTCGTTGCCACAGTGAGTCAGACGCGCTTGCCAGCGAACGACCGCTCATGCCGCTACCCTCGCGCACTGTCTGCAGCACTAGGGACCCGCCCACTCGGGCGGCGCGGGTCGGACGCGGTCAGAAGCTGACGGTGGGGACCTGCTCGTGGCTCTCGGGTGCCTCGTAGAACTCGCGGGCCTTGACGCCCGCCATCGGGGCGAACAGCAACCACGGGATGGTGGCGACCAGGGTGTTGAGCGCCCGGACGGCGTCGTTGTAGTACTGCCGCGCGAACGAGATCTGGTCCTCGGTCTCGGCCAGCTGGCGCTGCAGGTCGCGGAAGTTCTCGTTGGCCTTCAGGTCGGGGTAGGCCTCGGCCACCGCGTTGAGCTGGAGCAGGGCACCCTGGAGCTGTGCGTCGGCCGCTGCCTTGGCCGGGACGTCGTCGCCCGCTGCGGCCTTCTGCACACCGGCCCGGGCCTCGGTCACGGCCTCGAAGACGCTCTTCTCGTGGTCGGCGTAGCCGCGCACGGTCTCCACCAGGTTCGGGATCAGGTCGGCGCGCCGCGTGAGCTGGACGTCGATGCCGCCCAGCGCCTCCTGGGCCGCGATGTCGCTGGTGCGCAGCTTGTTGAAGGCGGTGACGGCGAACAGCAGGAAGCCGACGACGAGGACGCCGAGGACGATCAGTGCGGTGGTCATGGCGTCATTGTGGGGGACGCGGTCACCACGAGCCACCACCCCCGCCGCCGCCGCCCCCGCCACCTGAGAAACCTCCGCCACCGCCGGAGGACGAGGTCTGCGTGGCCTGGTAGGAGCTGATCGCTGCTGAGACGGTCGAGTCGAAGTCGCCGATCATCTGGTCGACGTGGCTTCCGGTGTGCGCGCCGGCGTAGCCCGAGCCGAGGTACGCCGGCACCGGCGGCTCCGCCCCGGTCTCGGTGCGGTACTTGGCGGCCCAGGCGTCCGCGCACCCGAACGCCACCGCCCACGGCACGTAGGCCGTGTAGAGCTCCTCTCGGCCCGCGAAGTCGAACCGCTCCTTGCTCGCCGGCGTCGAGAGCACCCGGCGGAAGCCACCGGCCCGCGACCACAGGTCACGTCCGGCCGCGGTGCGCAGGGTCGACGCCCCCGGCGCGAGGAGGCCCAGGCCCCCGATCGCGAACAGTCCCGGCACGATCGCGATCAGCGAGACGCCGAACGGGTTCCAGAAGCCGAGCACCAGCGCTACGGCGTACGAGACCAGGACCAGGAAGCCACCGGCACCGCCGATCGGGCCGGTCACCATCAGCTTCTGCCGCAGCGCCCACCGCGACGTGCGCGACTCGAACGCGGCGAGCTCTTCCTTCAGCTGCTTGCCGGCCTCGACGTCGTCCGGGCTGGCGGTGAACCCCTGCTCACGCGCACCGACCAGTGACGACAACCCGGCGGTCACCTCGTCGACGTCGACCCAGGCCTTCTCGCCCGCCGGCCGCAGGCTCCACTCCCGACCCTCCCGCTCCAGCGACACCACGCCCTGCTCGGCGGCATGGAGCACGGTCGCGACGAACTGCTCGCGACCCACCCGCTCCTCGAGGATGTACGCCGCCTGAGCGGGGCCGACCCCGGGCGGGGGCGCGTACTGCAGCGGGAATCCGGGGGGCGGCTCGTGCGCGCGGTGGGACGCACGGGCACCTGCCACCGCGGCGGCGAGCCCGGCCAGCACGATCAGCGCGATGAGCGGCCACGGGCCGAGCACCGGGTCGTACTTCGGCGCCCAGTCGTAGGTGTCCCCGCGCACGGGCGGCACCGGTTGGTCGACGTCGGTCTGCACGGTGACCGGTGTGAAGGGGGCGAGCTTCGCCAGCGTGACGGTGAGGTTGGTGGAACCCTCACCCGCGGCGCTGCACCCGGCCGTGGCCGTGGCCCCGACCGCGCAGCGGACGTCGGAGGTCGTCGCCGGCAGCGTGACCGTGAGCCGCGCCTCCTCGATCGCCTGGGCCCAGCCGGCCGGGATCAACTGCCAGTAGAAGCGGGATCTGTCGCTGTCGGGGTCGTCGATGAGCACGTCGTCGACGACGTACTCGATCCGGTAGGTGTGCTCGCCCAGGGACAGCGTCCGGTCCGGGTCGCCGATCCTGGCCACCTGGAATCGACCCCCGTCGCGGGTCGAGAGGTCGACCGGGACCGGGGCGCCGTCCTGCTCGACGGTGAGGTCGTGCGGCTGGCGACGCAGGTGTGGCGCGTTCGGGTCGGAGCGGTCGAAGAACCGGAAGATGCCGTGCCGGTCGAAGGTCGACACCTCCACGACGATGGTCTCCACGACAGTCATGGAGCCGTCGTCGGAAACGCCGAAGACGGCGTCGTAGCTGGTGATCAGGGTCGGCTCGTAGCCCTCCTCGGCGCCACCGCCGGCGTAGACCCACGAGGAGAACAGCACTGAGACGCCGAGCAGCCCGAGTGCCACTGCTCCCACGACCAGTCGCTTCACGCGGATCAGCCTAGGGGCTGGCAGGCTCAGTTGCGGGCGACGAGCCACCAGACGAGCGCGCCGACCGCGAGGACGGCGACCGCGGGCTTCCAGTAGGCACGCAGCAGCACGGGCAGCACGGCGGCGCCGAGATTCAGTGCTTCGTCGGACTGCGCCGGAGCCGCGGCCGCAGGGCGCGGGGCGGGCGCGGGAGCCGTGGGCAGTTCCGCCGTCGTACCAGCACCCTCCGGACTGGCACCTTCCGGACTGGCACCCTCCGGACTGGCACCCTCCGGAGGAGTTTCGGGGGCGGCGGTCAACCGCTGTTCGAGGCAGGCCACGAACTGGCCGAGCAGCTTGTCGGAGACGTCCTGGATCACGCCCCCACGGCCGAACTGGGCGGCCTTGCCGGTGATGTTCAGGTCGGTGCTCACCTCGACGTCGGTGGCACCACCGGCGGCCTCCGACATGGTCGCGGTCACCATGGCGCCCGCGGTCCCGTTGCCCCGCTTGTCCTTGCCCTTGGCGTCGATGACCAGCCGATGGGCGGCCTCGTCCTTCTCCACGAAGGTGCCGGTGCCGTTGTAGACCAGGGCGATCGGACCGAGCTTGACCTTCACGGTGCCCGTGAACGACTCGGCGTCGGCCCCGGTCACCACGGCGCCGGGGAAACAGCCCGCGACGCCCTCGATGTCGTTGAAGGTCGCCCAGGTCTCCTCCACCCCGGCGGGGACGGTGAAGCGGTGCTGGAGCTCCAAGGTCAGACCCCCGCCGCTGCCAGCACGGCGCGGCGCGTCAGCACCGTCGCGAGGTGCTTGCGGTAGTCGCTCTCGCCGTTGAGGTCTGAGGGCGGCTGGGTGCCGTCTGCTGCCTTCGACGCAGCCTCGCGCACCCCGTCCTCGGTAGGAGCCGCACCCACGAGCGCCTCCTCCACCGCGGTCGCCCGTAGCGGGGTGTTGCCCATGTTGGTCAGCCCGACCCGGGCCTCGGCGATGGTGCCGCCGTCCATCCGGACCGTCGCGGCCACCGCCACGATCGGCCACTGGTGCTTGACCCGCACGAACTTCTCGTAGTGGGCGCCCCAGCCGGTGTGCTTCGGGATCCGGATCTCGGTGAGGATCTCGTCCTCGCCGATCGCGGTCTCGAACAGTCCGACGAAGAAGTCCGACGCCGAGACGGTGCGCGTGCCACCGCTGCCGGCGATGGTGAACTCCGCGCCGAGCATCAGCGCCGGCGCCCCCATGTCGCCGGCGGGATCGGCGTGCGCGAGTGCGCCGCCGAAGGTGCCGCGGTGACGGATCTGCTCGTCGGCGAGCTCGGAGACGGCGTAGGTGATGATCGCCGCGTGCTCGCGCACCAGGTCGCTCGTGCGTACGTCGTGGTGGGTGGTCATCGCGCCGACGACGATCGCGTCGCCGTCGTCCCGGATCCCTCGCAGCGACTCGATCTTGCCGAGGTCGATCACCATCTCCGGCGCGTTGAGCCGCATCCGGAGGACCGGCAGCAGGCTCTGGCCGCCAGCGATGATCTTGGCCTCGTCACCGTGCTCGGCGAGCGCCGCCAGCGCGTCCTCGACCGAGGTCGGGGCCAGGTAGTCGAACTGTGCCGGGATCATGAGCCGGCTCCTTCCGTGGAGTCCTGCCCGGGTTCGGATTCGTCGAAGTGTGGCATCGCCGCGCCTTCCGTGGCGCCGCCCTTGCCGCCGCCGTTGACCGCCTTCCACACCCGCTCGGGCGTGCACGGCATCTGGATGTCGTTGACGCCGAGATGGCGTACGGCGTCCACGACCGCGTTGACCACGGCCGGCGTGGAGGCGATGCAGCCGGCCTCGCCGACGCCCTTGGTGCCGAGGGTGTTGGTGGTGGCCGGCGAGGTGGTGTGCGCAGTCTCGAAGGAGATGGTGTCGGCCGCCGTGGGCAGCAGGTAGTCGACGAACGAGCCGGACACCAACGTGCCCTGGTCGTCGTGGACCGCTTCCTCCCACAGCGCCTGCGCGATGCCCTGCATCAGCCCCCCGTGGACCTGACCCTCGACGATCAGCGGGTTGATGATGTTGCCGATGTCGTCGACGCAGACGTACTTGCGCATCGTGGTCTCACCGGTCTCGGTGTCGACCTCCATCGCGCACAGGTGGGTGCCGTGCGGGAAGTTGAAGTTGACCGGGTCGAAGGTGGCCTCGGAGTCGATCGTCGGCTCCATCCCGTCCGGCAGGTTGTGCGCCGCGAAGACCGCGGTCGCGATCTCGCCGATCGCCAGGCCCTGGTCGGTGCCGCGCACCGAGAAGCGGCCCTGGGAGAACTCGATGTCGTCGACCGACGCCTCGAGCAGGTGGGCCGCGATCGGCCGGGCCTTCTCGATGACCTTGTCGGCCGCCTTCACCAGCGCCTCGCCGCCGACGACCAGCGAGCGCGAGCCGTAGGTGTCGAGTCCCTTGTGGGCGACCTGGGTGTCCCCGTGCAGCACCTCGACGTCCTCGAAGGCGACGCCGAGCCGGTCGGCGACGATCTGGCTGAACGCCGTCTCGTGGCCCTGGCCGTGGGCGCTGGCTCCGGTGACCACCTCGACGGTGCCGGTGGCCAGCATCCGCACGCTGGCGTGCTCCCACCCGCCGGCGCCGTAGTCGAGGCTGCCCAGGACGCGGGACGGCGCGAGGCCACACATCTCGGTGAACGTCGAGATGCCCAGGCCGAGCTGGACCCGGTCACCGGCGTCACGGCGCTGCTTCTGCTCGGCCCGCAGCTCGTCGTACCCGAACATCGCCTTGGCCTTCTCGGTCGCGGCCTCGTAGTTGCCGGAGTCGTACTCGAGCCCGGCGACGGTGGCGAACGGGAACTCCTCGTGCTTGATCCAGTTCTGCTCGCGGATCGCGAGGGGGTCGACGCCGACCTCGGCCGCGAGCTCGTCCATCAGCCGTTCGATCGCGTACGTCGCCTCCGGCCGGCCGGCGCCGCGGTAGGCGTCGGTCCACGTCTTGTTGGTGAGGACCGTCTGGCAGTTGAACTGGTAGGCGGGGAACTTGTAGATCGCGTTGTACATGAACGCGCCGAGCACCGGGACCCCGCCGCCGACCAGGCTGACGTGGGAGCCGAGGTCGGCGAGCAGCTCGACCTTGAGGCCGGTCACGGTGCCGTCCTTCTCGGCCGACAGGGTGAGCTTCTGCCACTGGTCCCGGCCGTGGTGACCGGCGACCAGCGACTCGCTGCGGGTCTCGGTGTACTTCACGGGCTTGCCGAGCCGGCGGCCGACCGCCCAGGCGATCATCTCCTCCGGCGTCTGCTGCAGCTTGCCACCGAAGCCGCCGCCCACGTCGGGGGCGATGACCCGGATCTTCGACTCCGGGACGCCGGTGGTCGCGGCCAGCGCGAACCGCAGGATGTGCGGGATCTGCGTCGCCGACCACATCGTGAGCTGTTCTCCGGTGGGGTCGACCACCACCGAGCGGGGCTCCATGAAGGCGGGGATCAGCCGTTGCTGGCGGTACTCGCGCTCGATGACGATGCCGTCGCCGCGGGCCTTCTCGATGGCCTCGTCGACATTCCCACCGGTGCCGGCCTGGCCCGAGTCGAACACCCACAGGGCGCTCTTGTTGGTGCCGAGGTCGGGGTGGGCGAGCACCGTGTCAGCGGCAGCGTCCTTGAGGTCCAGGGCGGCCGGCAGCTCGTCGTACTCCACATCGACGAGCTCGGCGGCGTCACGCGCCTCGGCAGCCGTGCGGGCCACGACGACGGCGACGATCTCGCCGGCGAAGGCGACCCGGTCGCTCGGCATCGGCGCATGGTTCGGCGCCACCTGGTCGGGCGTGATCGGCCAGGCGTTGATGCAGACACCCATCTCCGCACCGAAGTCGGAGCCGGTGAAGACCCCCACGACGTTGGGCGCGCCCCGGGCGGCCTCGGTGTCGATGGAGGTGATGTTCGCGTGGGCGAACGGGCTGCGGACCATCGCGAGGTGCAGCATGCCCGGCAGCACGATGTTGTCGGTCCAGCGGGTGCGGCCGGTGATCAGCCGCTGGTCCTCCTTGCGGCGCCGGTCCTTGCCGATCTCGGCGGCGGGACGTTCCTGGGTGGCGGTCATGCGGTCGCACCTCCCTTCGCTGCGTGGAGGACGCTCTTGACGATGTTGTGGTAGCCGGTGCAGCGGCAGAGGTTGCCCTCGAGGCCGAGCCGCACCTCCTCCTCGGTCGGGTTCGGGTTGTCGGCCAGGAGGTCGACGCTCTGCATGATCATCCCCGGCGTGCAGAAGCCGCACTGGAGGCCGTGGCACTCCCGGAACGCCTCCTGGACCGGGTGCAGGTCACCGTCGACGGTGCCGGCCAGGCCCTCGATCGTGGTGACCTCGTGGCCGTCGGCCTGGACGGCCAGCACGTTGCACGACTTCACGCTGCGGCCGTCGAGGTGGACGGTGCAGGCGCCGCAGTTGCTGGTGTCGCAGCCGACCACGGTGCCGGTCTTGCCGAGCTTCTCGCGGAGGTACTGCACGAGCAGCAGACGGGGTTCGACGTCGTCGGAGACCTGCGCTCCGTCGACGGTGAGGCTGATCCTGGCCATGGACGACTCCCTTGGTTGCTGGCACGCGTGTGACTGCCGTCACGGTAGGAGTGCGGGGGTTGGCGAACGGTTGGCTACCCTCGGCGTGTGCCAGACCAGCCACGTGCGCCGCTGGGCGACGCCGGACTGGTGGCCCTCGGTGGTGCGATCGGCAGCCTGGCGCGTTGGGGTCTGGCGGAGGCCTCACCCAGTCCCTGGGGGACGCTCACCGCCAACGTCTCGGGCTGCCTCCTGCTCGGCGTGCTGGCCGGTTGGCTGTTCGTGCGGCACCCCCGGCTGCGGCTGCTGCTCGGGGTCGGCCTGCTCGGTGGCTACACGACGTTCTCCACCCACCTGCTCGACGCCCACGACCTGCTCGGCGAGCCGCTGCGTGTGGCGGCGTACGTCGCCGGGACGCTGGTGGCCTGCCTGCTGGCCGCCGCCGTCGGGCTGAGGCTGGGGCGTCGGCTGGACGGCGCGCGGTGACCGCGCTGCTGGTCGCCGTCGGCGGTGCGGTCGGCGCCCTGCTCCGGTGGGCGGTCGGTCGCTGGCTCGCCACGTCCGGGCTGCCGTGGGCGACGCTGCTGGTCAACATCGCCGGCAGCCTGCTGCTCGGCGTGGTCGCCGCGGCCACCGACGGCTGGCTGCACACCCTGCTCGGCACCGGCATGGCCGGAGCGCTCACGACGTACTCCGCCTTCGCCCTCGACACCGTCCTGCTCGAGCGGAACGGTCGGCGCGGCTGGGCGGTCGCGAACGTCGTCGGCACCCTCGCCCTCGCCACGACCGCCTTCGCCGTCGGCTGGTGGCTCGGCACCCGTTGAGTCGCCAGGAAATCGGGTCGAGTCGCCAGAAAATGTCGATGTCGATCAGATTTTGTGGCGACTCGACCCGGATTTGTGGCGACTCAACCGGGTGGGGGTCAGCGGGTGGAGGCGGCGAGTCGGCCCTTGAGGAGGGCCTTGGCGGGGTGGTCGCGGTCGCCGAGGACGGCCAGGCACCGCTCGACCACCTCGGTGTCGTACGGCGCCAGCTCGCCGTACCGCAGCACCGCCGCCGGGTCGGGGGTGGCGAGCAGCGCCTCGCGCATGCTGACCGCGAGGTAGTCGCCGAGCTCGGCCAGGGCGGGGGCGTTGGTGCCGGGCAGCAGGTCGCCGCCGTACGCCGCCACCGCCGCCCTCACCTCGCCCGCCGCGAGCAGCGCGAGCACCTCGTCGACGTCGACGCGGACCGGCATCATCAGCCGGTAGGGGCGTGAGGCGAGCTGCCCGCCGACGGCCGCGCGCAAGTGGGAGACCTCGGCCTTCAACGTGGAGAGCGTGACCGGCTGCTCGCCGTAGACCAACGCGTGGAGCCGCTCGAGCGAGAGCCCCTCGGGGTGGAGGCTGAGCAGCGCGAGGATCTCGGTCTGCCGCCGGTTGAGCAGGAGCCGCTGGCCGTCGAGCCAGGCCTCGGCGGTGCCGAGCAGCGACAGCGACAACCCCGGGTCGGGCGGGGCGAACGCACCGGCGCCGAGCCCCCAGTGGTGGGAGCGCGGCATCGCACCCTCGATCAGCCGGGCCAGCACGCGCGCCGTGGCGAGCCCGATCGGGTGGGTCCGCTCCCACGTCGTCGACAGGTCGATGACGCCGATCTGCTCGCCCGAGACCGGGTCGTGCAGCGGGGCCGCCCAGCAGACCCAGTTGTGCACGATCGGCGCGAAGTGCTCGGCGCTGAACACCATCGACGGGTCGCCGGTGCGGGCGGTGATCCCCAGCGCGTTGGTGCCGACGCTGGCCTCGTCCCAGCGGCCGGCCGGGACGAAGTTGACGGTCTCGGCCTTGCGACGCATCACGCGTCCGCCGTACGTCCAGAGGATGCGGGTCTCGGCGTCGGTGACGGCGAGGACCAGATCGCCGTCCTCCGCCGTACGACGCAGGTCTGACTCGACGCGCTCCACGGCCGTCTGCAGCGGGGAGCCCTGGAAGTAGGCGGCGGTCTCGCCCTCGTCGGCCAGCGGCGCCTCGGTCACGTCGGGCGTGACGGTGGCCCCGGACAGCTCCCAGCTGCGACGGATCTCCGGTCGGACCGCGCTCGGGTCGCCGTTCTCGATGAAGCTGGTCCAGGCGCGCACGGCTTCGAGTCGTCGCGACTGCAGATCGTTCTGTCCGCTCATGTCCGCCCCGGAGTGCTGGTGATGTGGGTCACGCTATCCCCGGGGTGGTGACGGCTCAATCGTGGTGGATGCGACCGCTGGTCGACGCGAGCCGTTCGCCCGAGCCTCCCCACCGGCCCGCGATGATCTCCGCGGCGATGCTGATCGCCGTCTCCTCCGGCGTCCGCGCGCCGAGGTCCAACCCGATCGGGCTCGACAACCGGTCTATCTCGTGGTCGCTGAGGCCTGCCTCGCGGAGCCTGGCCAGCCGGTCGTCGTGGGTACGCCGGCTGCCCATCGCCCCGATGTACGCCGGGCGCTGCTCCTCGGGCAGCCGCAGTGCGACCTCGAGCAGCGGCACGTCGAACTTCGGGTCGTGCGTCAGCACGGCCAGCACCGTGCGCTGGTCGAGCCGGCCACTCTCGATCTCGGCCTGCAGGTAGCGGTGGGGCCAGTCGACGACGACCTCGTCGGCCTCGGGGAACCGGCTGGTCGTGGCGAAGACGGGCCGCGCGTCGCAGACCGTCACGTGGTAGCCGAGGAAGCTGCCCACCCGGGCGACCGCGGCGGCGAAGTCGATCGCACCGAACACCAGCATCCGCGGTTTGGGGGCGAAGGCCCACACGAACACCCGCATCCCCTCGCCTCGCCGTTCGCCGTCCGGTCCGTAGCTGAGCGTCGCGTTGTGGCCCGCCGCAAGCAGCCCGAGCGCGTCGTCCCGGACCGCCGCATCGGCCCGCGGGGACCCCAGCGTTCCGGCAGCCGGGGCGTCGTCGGGATGGAGGACGAGTCGCCGACCCAGCCAGGTGGGATCGGGGTGCTCGATGACGGTGGCGAGCGCGACCGGGATGCCGGCCTCGATCTCGGCGGCGACGTCGCCGAGCTCGGGGAAGGTCTCGCGGTTCACCTTCTCCACGAAGACGTCGAGGATGCCGCCGCAGGTCAGGCCGACGGCGAACGCGTCGTCGTCGGAGACGCCGTAGCGCTCCAGGACCGGCGTGCCGGACTCGACCACCGAGCCGGCGAGCTCGTAGACCGCGCCCTCGACGCACCCGCCCGAGACCGAGCCGACCGCCGTCTCGTCGGGGCCGACCAGCATCGACGCGCCCGCCGGACGGGGCGCCGACTGGAAGGTCGCGACCACCGTCCCGACACCGACGGTCTCGCCGGCCTCCCACCACGCCAGCAGCTCGGGCAGCACGTCACGCACGGGAGACCAGCTCCGTCACCTCGGCGAAGGTCGCCAGCGAGTGGCCGGCGACGAAGGCATCACAGTGGGGCAGCGCGGCGACGACCCCGGCCTGCACCGGCTCGTAGCCGGGCTTGCCGCGGTGGGGGTTGACCCAGATGACGCGGTGGGCGATACGGCGCAGCCGTGCGAGCTGCTCGGCCAGCAGTGTCGGGTCACCACGCTCCCAGCCGTCGCTGAACACGACGACCACGGCGCCGCGCGCCAGGCCGCGCTGACCCCAGCGCGTGAGGAACATCTGCAGCGTCTCGCCCAGCCGGGTCCCGCCGGACCAGTCCGGAACCGTGTCCCCCGCCGCGACGATCGCGCGGTCCGGGTCGCGCACCCGCAGGGCCCGGGTGACGTGGGTGAGCCGGGTGCCGACGGTGAACGTCTCGACCGTGCTGCCGCCGGTCTGGGTCATCCGGTGCGCCAGCCGCAACAGCGCGTCGGCGTACCCGCTCATCGAGCCGGACACGTCCACCAGCAGCACCACCCGGCGCGGACGGGTGCCGCGCCGCCGCCAGGCGATCTCGGCAGGCTCGCCCATCCGGCGCAGGCTCTCGCGCAGCGTGCGGTGGGCGTCGATCTCACCGCGGTGCCACCTCCGGTGCCGGGCCGTACGCCGTCGCGGCGGTCGGCAGGTCAGCTGGGCGAACATCGCGTCCAGCCGCTGCTTCTCGCTCGCCGTCAGCGCCGAGACGTCGCGGTGGCGCAGCACATCGGCTCCGCTGGCGGCCGCACGGATCGGCTCCTCGCCGTCCGGATCGCCGGAGCCACCGTCGGGCTCGTTCTCGGGGAAGACCGACACCGGCGCGACCGGCGGACTCACCGGTCGGGACCGCGGCAGGCCGCTTGATGAGTTGAAGTAGGCATCGAAGACCTGGTCGTAGCGCTCGAGGTCCTCCGGTCCGGCGCACAGCGTCGCGCGACCAGCCCAGTAGGTGCCCCGGCGATCGTCGAGCCCGAGCAGGGTGGTGGCCGCGAGGAAGCCGTGAGCACGGTCCTGCGTGACCGGCACGCCCGCCGCCCGCAGGGCGCGGGTGAAGGCCAGCAGGATCTCGTCGGGAGCGGCGTTCATCTCGCCAGCATCCGGTCGAGCGCCTGCTTCACCCGGTCCTTGTCCTCGCGGTACTTCACGAGGGCCCCGAGGGTGGCGGCCGCCGACGCGAGGTCGAGCTGTGAGGTCCCGAGGTGCTGCAGCGCTCGCGCCCAGTCGAGGGTCTCGGCGACCCCGGGCGGCTTGAGCAGGTCGTCGCCCCCGCGCAGCTGCTGCACGACGGTGACGACCTGCCGGGCCAGCTCCTCGGACACCTCGGGCGCGCGACGCCGGACGATCTCGAGCTCGCGCTCGAGGCCGGGGTGCTCGATCCAGTGGTAGAGGCAGCGCCGCTTGAGGGCGTCGTGGAGCTCGCGGGTGCGGTTGGACGTGAGGATCACGATCGGCGGCTCGGCCGCCGCCACGGTGCCGAGCTCGGGGATGCTGACCTGGTAGGTCGACAACACCTCGAGCAGGAACGCCTCGAACTCGTCGTCGGCGCGGTCGACCTCGTCGACGAGCAGGACCGCCGGTGACTGCTGCAGTGCCTGGAGCACCGGCCGCGCGAGCAGGAACCGCTCGTCGTACAGGCTCTTCTCGGTCTCCTCGACATCGGCACCCCCGGCGTTGACGGCCTCCAGCGCTCGCAGGTGGAGGATCTGCCGCGGGAAGTCCCAGTCGTAGAGCGCCTGGCTGGCATCGATGCCCTCGTAGCACTGCAGCCGGATCAGCGGCAGGTCGAGCGCGATCGCCATCGCCTCGGCCAGTGCGGTCTTGCCGGTGCCCGGCTCGCCCTCGAGCAGCAGCGGCCGCTCCATCCGCAGCGCGAGGAAGCCGACGGTGGCCAGCTCGTCGTCGGCGAGGTAGCCGGTGGACGCCAACCTGGAGGCGAGCTCGGCACTGGATTCCATGCTCCGAGCCTACGCAGCCGTCCGTTGGCGCGAGGTTGGTCTGGTGCCGTGAGCCGTCAGCCGTGCAGGTTCAGGATCCATCGAGCCGTCACGTCTGCAGGGTGCAGCCCTGCACGAGTGACGGCTCGACCGCCTTCGAAGCTGCACAAGTGACGGCTCGCGCTTTCAGGGGTCGGGGCGGTCGACGTCGGCACCGGTGGCGAGGTCGCCGCACTCGACCTCGAAGACCGTGTGCTGGGCCAGGTAGTCCCGGGCGCCGGCGTCGCCGGTCGCGGTCTCGACGACGCCCGCCCAGTGGTCGCGGCCGAGCAGGACCGGGTGACCGGGGCGTCCGCCGTACGTCGCCCGGGCGAGCACGCCCGGATCGATGCCGAGGTCGACGACCCGTCGCACGACGTCGGAGCCGACATCGGGCAGGTCCACGAGGGTGACCAGGGCCGCGGCGGCGTCGGTGGCGGCGAGTGCGCGCAGACCGGCACGCAGCGACGCGCTCATGCCGTCAGCCCAGTCGCGGGCCACCACCGCGGTGACCGGTCCGGGCGGGACCAGCGTGACCGCGTCCTCGGCAGCGGCGCCGAGGACCACGGTCACACCGTCGCACCCTCCTCCCAGGAGGGAGGCCACGCTGCGGGAGAGCCAGGGTGCACCGTCCTGACCGACCACCAGCGCCTTGGGTGTCCCCATCCGCGAGCCGGAGCCGGCGGCGAGGAGCAGTCCCTGCAGGGTCACGAGCACACAGTGACAGAGGGCGGGTGGTTCAGGAGCCGAACGCTTCCGAATAGAGCGCCGCGAGCGTGTCCGTGTGGGGCCCGCTGAAGCCGCAGACCATCACCTGGCCGCCCTCGGTGCCGGCCACCAGGTAGCGCTGACCCTCCTCGAACTCCGTGGCGCCGATCAGCGCCTGCATGTCGGCCGAGCTCTGGTCGACCTCGATCTGGTCGGTCGGGGTGCCGGCGTACCACTCGGTCGCGTCGAGGGTGACGACGCCGTCCGCGACCGAGACCGCGTCCGCGTCGACGGCGTACGCCGCCTGGGCGAGCAGCTTGGCGTTGGGGACCATGCAGCGGCCTGCCGTGGCCCCCGGCATGGTCAGCTCGGTCACCGTCGACTCCGGGGCTGCCGGGTCACCACCGGCCGTCGGCGGCGTCGTGTCGTCACCGGTGTTGAGCAGGGCGAAGGCCCCGGCGGCGGCGATCAGCACCACGGCTGCGGCCGCCACCAACCACGTGAGCGGGCTGCGGTGGTGGGTGCCGGTCTCACGGGACTCGGTCAGCGTGTCGTCGGTCATCGCGTCCTCCAGGAGTCGAGCGACCCGATCGGGGTCGGCAGGCGGAAGGGAGGCGGCCGGGTCGGCCGCGTGCAGTCGGTCGAACATCTCGTCATCGGTCATCTGCTGATCCCTCCTTCCGACTCCTCATGTCCGGCAGCGGCTTCGACCTTTCCGAGTTCCGCGCGCAATTCCTGCCGAGCTCGGTGGAGCCGGATGCTCACGGCATTGGCCGTCACGTCGAGCACGGTCGCGATCTCGGCCGGCGTCAGCTGCTCCCAGGCCCACAGCCGCAGCAGCTCGGCGTCGGAGTCCCGGAGCCGCTCGAGCGCCTCGTGCAGGGCGGCGTCGCGACCACCGGCCGGGTCGCCCGCCTCACTCGGCGGGTCGACGGCGGCCAGCTTGGCGGCCACGCGTTCCTGGCGGCGTACCGAACGCTGGGCATTGGCCAGGCAGTTCCGCGCCACTCCGTAGGCCCACGGCAGCGCCGCCTCCGGCACCTCGTCGAAACGGCGCCAGCAGACCAGCAGCGTCTCGGCCAGCACGTCGTCGGCGGTCGCCGGATCCGTACGACGGAGCAGGAACCGTCGCAGCGGCTCGATCAGCTCCTCACGCACCAACGTCTCGAACCTGGCGCGGCGGATGTTGGGGTGCTCGATCCCCGGCTCGGTGCCCACACCCTCACCGTGCCACAGCGGGTCGGTCTCAGTCGGGCGCGGTCCGGTGTTCGAGCAGCGCGCGAAGCTGCTCGAGGGCAACGCCCACGTCGGCGTCGAGGCAGGTCAGACCGGTGGTCGCCGCGAGCTCGGGGGTCGCGCCGGCGCCACCCAGCGCGACCGGGATGTCCTCGGCGATCCGCCGCCAGGCGGTGGTACGGGCCTCGAGCACCGTGGTGCGGGTCCCGGACACCACGACCAGGTCGGGGCTGGCCAGCTGGCAGGCGCGGACCACCGTCACCACCGACGTGTCGGCGCCCAGGAACTCCACGTGCCACCCGGCGTCGTCGAGCACCGCGGCGAACGCCAGCGGGCCGAGGTCGTGGCGCTCGCCAGGCGGACAGGCCACGAGCACCGTCGGGCGAGGGTCGTCCGGGTCGGGGGGCCGGTCCGCGCCGATCGCCTGGAGCAGGTGCCCCCGGGTGAGACCGCTGGCGAAGTGCTCGTGGGCGATGCTGCGCGAGCCCTGCTCCCACTGGTCGCCGAGCCTGCGCAGGTAGGGCAACAGCACCTGTCGTACGGCGTCGACGATGCCGAGCTGCGCGACTCCGTCGTGCCACGCGCTGGTGTAGCCGCTCTGATCGAGCCGTCCGCAGGCGTCATCGAGCCGCTGGACGATGGCGTGTGCTCGATGGGCGGTCACTGCCTCCGAGCATGACAGGCATCGACGCGCGTGGGATCGGCCGTTCGGGCAGTGGACCACCCCCGGGGACGACACAGGGCCCCGACCGTGAGGTCGGGGCCCTGTGTGTGTTCGGTGGCTGGGAAGCCGGGTGGGGACTCCTAGAAGTCCATCCCGCCCATGCCGCCCATGCCGCCCGAGGGGTCGCCGCCCATCGGGGCAGCCTTCTCGGGCTTGTCGGCCACGACGGCCTCGGTGGTGAGGAACAGCGCGGCGATCGACGCGGCGTTCTGCAGCGCCGAGCGGGTCACCTTCGCGGGGTCGAGGATGCCGGCGGCGATCATGTCGACGTACTCGCCGGTGGCCGCGTTGAGGCCGTGGCCCGGGGTCAGACCCCGCACCTTCTCCACCACGACGCCACCCTCGAGGCCGGCGTTGACCGCGATCTGCTTGAGCGGGGCCTCGGTCGCGGCGCGCACGATGGCGGCACCGGTGGCCTCGTCCCCGGTCAGGTCGAGCTTCTCGAACGCGGCGGTCGCGGCCTGCAGCAGCGCCACGCCACCTCCGGCGACGATGCCCTCCTCGATGGCGGCCTTCGCGTTGCGAACGGCGTCCTCGATGCGGTGCTTGCGCTCCTTGAGCTCCACCTCGGTGGCCGCACCGACCTTGATCACCGCGACGCCGCCGGCCAGCTTGGCCAACCGCTCCTGCAGCTTCTCGCGGTCGTAGTCGGAGTCCGACTTCTCGATCTCGGCACGGATCTGGTTGACGCGACCGGCGATCTGGTCGGCGTCGCCCGAGCCCTCGACGATGGTGGTCTCGTCCTTGGTGATGACGACCTTGCGGGCCTGGCCCAGCAGCTCGATACCGGCGTTCTCCAGCTTCAGGCCGACCTCCTCGGAGATCACCTGACCGCCGGTGAGGATCGCGATGTCCTGCAGCATGGCCTTGCGGCGGTCACCGAAGCCCGGCGCCTTGACGGCAACGGACTTGAAGGTGCCGCGGATCTTGTTGACGACCAGCGTGGACAGAGCCTCGCCGTCGACGTCCTCGGCGATGATGACCAGCGGCTTGCCGGACTGCATGACCTTCTCGAGCAGCGGCAGCAGGTCCTTGACCGAGGAGACCTTGGAGTTGGCGATGAGGACGTAGGGGTCCTCGAGCACCGTCTCCATGCGCTCCGGGTCGGTGACGAAGTAGGCCGAGATGTAGCCCTTGTCGAACCGCATGCCCTCGGTGAGCTCGAGGTCGAGGCCGAACGTGTTCGACTCCTCGACGGTGATGACGCCTTCCTTGCCGACCTTGTCCATCGCCTCGGCGATGATCTCGCCGACGGTGGCGTCAGCGGCGCTGATCGACGCGGTCGCGGCGATCTGCTCCTTGGTCTCGACGTCCTTGGCCATCGAGAGCAGCTGCTCGGCGACCGCGTCGACGGCGGACTCGATGCCGCGCTTGAGGCTCATCGGGTTGGCGCCGGCCGCGACGTTGCGCAGGCCCTCGCGCACCATGGCCTGGGCGAGCACGGTCGCGGTCGTCGTACCGTCACCGGCGACGTCGTCGGTCTTCTTGGCGACCTCCTTGACGAGCTCGGCGCCGATCTTCTCGTAGGGGTCCTCGAGCTCGATCTCCTTGGCGATCGACACTCCATCGTTGGTGATGGTGGGCGCGCCCCACTTCTTCTCGAGCACGACGTTGCGGCCCTTGGGGCCGAGCGTGACCTTCACCGCGTCGGCAAGGGTGTTCATACCCTTCTCCAGCCCGCGGCGGGCCTCCTCGTTGAAAGCAATCAGCTTCGGCATAACTCCTGTGATTCCTTCGGGGAGTCGGGGATGACGTGGTGGGTTGCCCGCGACGGACGGCCCGACCGGTACGACGAACCCTGCTCGCCGACCGGGCGCGGACCTCAACGTCACCGCGTCCTGGTTGTCACTCTCATGCTACGAGTGCCAGCCTCATGTTTAGCACTCGGGGTGGGCGAGTGCAAACGGGTCAGGGCAGCCTGATCAGCCGGATGCCTCCGCCGGCGGAGCCGATCGCGGTCACGAACAGGTCCGACATGTCATCGCCGCTCGCGGCGCAGAAGAAGAAGTCGCCGTCGGCGTTCTCGGCGGCACGCTGGTTGGCGCTCGCGCACGGAGTGTCGGCGACGCTGGGCGCACCGGACGCGTCGGGCGACGCGGCCGCAGCGAGGACCGAGGCCACCGTGGGACTGCCGCCTCCCTGGCACTTGGTGGTCCCGAGGTTGTAGGCCACGGTGATGATCAGGACGTTCTGCGCCTTGGCGTTGGTGGCGACGTTGCCCAGATTGGTGCAGGCCGTGCTGCCGCTGGTCGAGCCCGGATAGCTGGCGTTCTCCAGGCTCGTGCTGCCGCCCGTGAACTGCTCGTTGGGTTGCCCGTCGGTCTCGAAGATGATGACCTTCCGAGGCGTGCCGGACCGGACGGGGAGCGAGGAGAGGTTGTTGGTGTCCTTGCCCAGGAGGTAGCGGGCCGCCGCCTTCATCGGCGCCGCGAGGTGGGTGCCGGTGCTGGAGGCCGTGGTGAGACAGCCGATGGCCTTGACCAGGTGGCTGTTGGTGTTCGTCACCGACGGGTTGCTCGTCGACAGGTAGTCGGCGTAGAAGGGCAGGGACATCCACTTCCACGCGCCGCCGGTGGGCGACAACGCCCCGGCGCTGTCGTTGTAGGGCGTGGAGCGGCAGGTGGCGGACTCGGCCGAGGTCAGCGACGACTTCGCCGGGCCGATCGAGCCCAGCGAGACGTACTGCTGCGACGGGTCCATCACCGTCAGCATCTTCTTGATGCCGGTGACCATCGCAAGGACGTCGGTCGAGCTCATCGACCCGGTGCGGTCGGCCACCACCGCGACGTCCATCGGGTTGACCGACCCTGACCCGCAGCTTCCCTTGCACGCCGTGGAGATCACCAGCCCGGTCGAGCCCTTGTCGTAGCCCAGGACGGGCGCGAAGCCGAACGGCACCTCGGCCTCGTCGGCCACGCTGATGGTGTTGCACCTGTCGTTCTGCGGGGCCGTGGGAAAGCACGGGATCGCGCAGATCGAGGCGTTGCAGCGGAGACCCGGGTAGGTCAGTGCCGTGTAGGGGCCCGGCCCGGGATTGCAGGTGCTCGGGATGTGCGAGGTGACCACCAGGAACGGCGCGGTGGCGGTGGAACCCACCACGCAGTAGAACGAGGCAGTGGGACTTGAACCGGGATCGGTGGCGTGCGCCATCGCGGTCGCCTTGGCTGCGGCGCCTGCGCCGTTGTCGGGCAGCTCGTAGGCACCGGCGTGCGCCGCGGCGTCCATGGTGTCGAACAGGCGTTGCTTGGACTGCACCTGGTGGGCGACGTCGACGCTGAGCGCCGCGGCTCCGACCAGCACGACGGCCAGCAGCGCCACCATCACTGCCACCGCGCCGCGCTCCCGGACCCGACGCCTGCTCACCGTGAAGCGCATCATTCGATCCTCATCTCAGCCGTCCGCGACAGCTCGATGGAATCCCCGAAGATGAAGGCGATCGGGGTGATCATCGTGTGGACGTACGTGATCGTGACGACGGTCGTTCCCCCGGAGGCGATCTCGGCGTCGTAGTTGGCGCCGCACGGGCTCGTGTCGGGCTTCGTGCACGTCACCGCGACCGTGGTGCCGGGGACGCCACCGAGTGCGGCGGTCGCCACGGCCGCCACCTCCGCCTGGGTCCCGTGCAGGCTGCCTTCCCGGGCAGCATCCCGGGCGGCGTTGTTGACGAGGGAGGCCCGGTTGATCAGGTACCCGAAGTCGATGATCCCCAGGCACAGGGTCAGCAGGAGCGGCAGCACGAGCGCGAACTCGACCGCGGCCGCGCCGCGGTCCCTCATGGCGCGCTTGGCTCTGATCATCGGTACGTCCTCTTCCCCTGGGCGGCAGCCGCGGGGGGACGGGCGTCGCATCCACGACGTTAGGGCCGGTTCCGCACCGGGATCAGGCGAACGGCGATTGTTTTACTCAGCGGTACAGTCCGCTGCTCGAACCGCCTCAGGCGTGGCCCAGGCGGCGGGCGACCAGCTCGGCGAACGGCTCGGCGTTGTCCGCCAGCACGTCGAGGTAGAGGCCGGGCTCGACCAGCTCGAGCTCGCCGAGCACCCAGCGACCCTCCCACCACATCAGGTCGGCCCGGCCGTACGCCGGCTCCGCGCCGAGCACGCGTCCCGCGGCGGCGAACGACTCCACCGCCGTCCGCGCCGAGTCCGCGTCGAGCGCACCGACGACCGTGTGACCGCCGTACTCCTCGTGGACCCGGATCTCGCCGGCTGCCGGCAGCTTGTCCAGCCGCGAGGCGGCCACCCCGTCGAAGACGAAGACCGACACCTCGCCGGTGGTGCGCACGGACTCGACGACCGGCTGCACGATCCACGGCCCCGGGTCGTCCGCGGGCGGTGCCGATGTCTCGGCCGTCACCACGCGTACGCCGCGGCCCCCGGCCCCGACGCGCGGCTTGACCACGGCCGTGCCCAGCCGGGCCACGGCAGCGCGCAGCTCCTCGACGGTCTCCACCGAGGTCGTGGGCACGACCGGCAGCCCGGTGTCCGCCAGCTCGACGAGGTAGGCCTTGTCGAGGTTCCAGCGGATCGTGTCGGCCCCGTTGAGCAGGGTCGGCCCGATCGAGTCCACCCAGGCGAGGAACTCCGCGGGGCGGTACTCGTAGTCCCAGGTGGACCGGATGACGACCAGGTCGGCGGCGGCCCAGTCGACGTGGGGGTCGTCCCACAGCACCCAGGCGGCGTCGACGCCCCGCGCGGCCAGCGCCCGGTCGAGGTGCTCGGCGCCGGGTTCGCCGTCGGGGAAGTAGGAGCAGGTGGCGAGGAGGACGGAAGACACGCCCGTGAGGCTAGGACATCCCACCTCCGACCTGAGTCCGGGACCGGACGACGGCGACGGCGTGGGCTCAGGCGCCGCCGGCGACGGCCGGGATCACCGAGATCTGGGTGCCGTCCGGTGTCGGGGTCGCGAGGTGGTCGAGGAAGCGCACGTCGTCGTTGCCGACGTAGACGTTGACGAACCGGCGCAGCTCACCGCCCTCGTCGAGGATCCGGCCCTTGATGCCGGCGTAGCTGGCGTCGAGGTCGTCGAGGACCTCGGCCAGGGTGGCGCCGGCGGCGGTCACCTCGGACTCGCCGGCGGTGTAGGTGCGCAGGATGGTCGGGATCCGGACCGAGACGCTCATGGTGTCCTCTCTTCGGGGTGCGGGTCAGGCGATGCCGGTTGCGGTGAACGCGGCGTACGACGGGTCGATGGTGGCCGCGGCCCCGACCCGGTCGGAGACGGCGTCGAGGGTCTTCAGGCCCATGCCGGTGTTGATCACGACCGTCTCCAGGGTGGGGTCGAGCTGGCCGCCCTCGACCAGCTTCTTCAACACCCCGACGGTGGTGCCGCCGGCGGTCTCGGTGAAGATCCCCTCCGTGCGCGCCAGCAGCAGGATGCCCTCGCGGACCTCCTCGTCGCTGATGTCCTCGACCGCGCCACCGGTACGGCGACAGATGTCGAGCACGTAGATGCCGTCGGCCGGGTTGCCGATCGCCAGCGACTTGGCGATGGTGTCGGGCTTGACCGGGCGGATCGCGTCGACGCCGGACTTCCAGGACGTCGACACCGGGGAGCAGCCGGTCGCCTGGGCGCCGAAGATCCGGTAGGGCTTCTCCTCGACCAGGCCCAGCGTGATCAGCTCCTGGAACGCCTTGTCGACCTTGGTCAGCTGGGAGCCGGAGGCCACCGGGATCACCACCTGGTCGGGCAGCCGCCAGCCGAGCTGCTCGGCAATCTCGTAGCCGAGCGTCTTGGAGCCCTCGGCGTAGTAGGGGCGGACGTTGACGTTGACGAACGCCCAGCCGTCCTCCTCGCCGGCGATCTCGGAGGCGAGCCGGTTGACGTCGTCGTAGTTCCCGTTCACGGCGACCAGCGAGTCGGTGTAGACCGCGGAGTTGACCTGCTTGGCGTGCTCGAGGTCGCTCGGGATGAAGACGACCGTCTTGATCCCGGCCCGGGCGCCGGCCGCGGCGACGGCGTTGGCGAGGTTCCCGGTCGAGGGACAGGCGAAGACCTTGGCGTGGAACTCGCGGGCGGCACTCAGCGCACAGGCGACGACACGGTCCTTGAAGGAGTTGGTCGGGTTGGTGGAGTCGTCCTTGACCCAGAGCCGCTCGATCCCGAGCTCGGCACCGAGGTTCGCGGCCCTCAGCAGCCGGGTGAAGCCCGGCTCGGTGTTGGGGGACTCCTCGATGTCCGACGGCACCGGCAGCAGCGCCTTGTAGCGCCAGATGTTGGCGGGACCGGCCTCGATCTCGGCGCGGGTGACGGCCGGGAAGTCATAGGCCACCTCGAGCGGCCCGAAGCACTCCGGACAGGCGTAGTGCGGCCCCAGCTCGACCTCGTGGCCGCACTCGCGGCAGGCCAGCGCGGTGGCGTGCCCGAAGGCGCCCTCCCGCAGCGTGGGGGTGGTCGGTTCGGTCAGCGTGGCGGTCACGGACGTTCCTCCTCCTCATCTTCCCCGTGGCGGCTCTCGCCACGGGACGGAATTGGCACCGTTTCCACGACGTGGTGCGGTGTCGTGGCGGTTGCCGGGACGTCGACGGGCCGTTCCCTCAGTCCCTCTCGATGAGCTGTGACGACGACTGTACGCGCGGCGTCTCACCATGCGGCACTCAGTCCCACATCTTGGATGGTCTGGATCGACGGGTCAGCCGGCCTCGCGGGTCAGCCGACGCAGCAGCTCGAGCACGCCGTCGGGTCCGGGGACCAGGACGTCGGCGCGGGCGGCGAGGGCGGACTCCTCGTCGGAGAGCGAGCAGACCAGCAGCGTCGGCATCCCCTGCTCGCGCAGCTGCTCCACCGCCGCGAACGCCTCGAGGTCGCCGAGGTCGTCACCGGCGAACAGGAAGCCGCCGGCGTCCTGCTCCTCGACCAGGGTCCGGACGGCGTTGCCCTTGCTCATGCCGGGCGAGCGGACCTCGATCACGTTGCGACCGGGCTCGAGCACCAGGCCGTGCCGGGCCGCGAGATCCCCGAGCGGACCGAGCAGGCGGTCGCGGGTCCCGACCGGATCGGGGAGCCGCCGGGTGTGGACGGCGACCGCGAGGCCCTTCTCCTCGACGTACGCCTCGCCCGCGGTGGCGCGGCGCAGCACGCCGGGCAGCTCGCGCTGGAAGGTCGAGAGCCCGTGCGGCGGGCGCGGAGAGACGACCCGGCGGTGGGTCGAGGACCAGCGCTCGTTGCCGTACTGCCCGAAGACGAACAGCTCCTTGCCGTGCGCACCGATCTCGGCACCGATCTCGTCGAGGTCGCCGAGCGCCAGCGCCTGCCGGGCCGGCCGACCGGTGACCACCGCGACCGCGCGCACGACCTGGGCCAGCTCGACCAACACGTCACGCGCTCCGGGGTGGATGTGGGCCTCGGAGGGGTCCTCGACGATCGGGGAGAGCACGCCGTCGAAGTCCAGCCCGACCACGGTGCGCGACGCCGCCGCCGCCAGTCCCGCAAAGTGCCGTTCGGCCTCGGCCGAGGTGAACTCCATGCCTTCACCCAACCACGGGTCGGGCGGGCTGAGGTCAGGCGGCGTCGGCGGTGAGGACCACGGTGAGCCGGTCGAGCCGCATCGAGCCGGCGGCGGGCATCACCCGGCTGATGCCGAGGTCGAGGGCCAGCAGCTTGGCAGCGGACTCGAGCCGGGCCGGGAAGTAGACCGTCGATCCCGGCACGGTGCCGTGCCAGTTGTCGGAGCCGACGACCTGCCAGCCGACGTCGGTCGCGGTGCCGGCGTACCGACCGGCCAGACCGCTGATACCGGAGTTGTTGTAGACCTCGACGTAGACGTCTCCACGCGTGACCTCACGCTTGATCGGTCGCTGCTTGGACTTCGGCAGCTTCTGCCGGTCGACCGGGTCGGCGGCTGGCTCCTTGGTGGAGGGTTGGGCGACGGTGGTGACCTCCCGCTCGGTGGGTTCCCCACCCTGGGTCGCGACGTAGGCGATGCCGGCCATCGCGACCGCGATCACGCTCAGCATGGCGACCGGCGAGGGGAAGGCGACGCCGCGCTGGTTGCGAAGGCGCACTACTACACCTCGAAGCCGAGCCGGCGCGCGGAGCGCTGCCGCTGCCGGGCGGAGCGGAGCCGACGCAGGCGCCGGACGAGCAGCGGGTCGGACGCGAGGGCCTCGGGACGGTCGATCAGGGCGTTGAGCACCTGGTAGTAGCGGGTCGAGGACATGTCGAACTTCTCGCGGACCGCGGTCTCCTTGGCGCCGGCGTACTTCCACCAGTGGCGCTCGAACTCGAGGATCTCGCGGTCGCGGTCGCTCAGGCCCTGCTGCGGCTCGCCGGCCGGGTGGCCGTGGAAGGCGTTGGCGGCGTCCATGCGGTCTCCCCTGTGGTGGAACGGACTTCGTGGGGCCCACTCTAGGTGACGAACCACAACGATGTCATTCGCCTCCCGCGAGTCGCGAGACCCTAGGTTGGGGCCATGGCTGAGGACAGGGCTCGCACCGTGGGCTGGGGCGTGCTCGCCACCGGCCGGATCGCGCAGGGCTTCGCCCGCGACCTGCGTGAGGTGCCCGGTGCGCGGCTGGTCGCGGTCGGCTCGCGGTCGCAGTCGAGCGCCGACCGGTTCGCCGCGGAGTACGGCGACGCCGACTGCCGCGCCCACGACTCCTACGGGGCCCTGGTCGAGGATCCCGCGGTCGACGTCGTCTACGTCGCCACTCCGCACGCGCTGCACCTCGCCGACACCACGCTGGCGCTCGAGGCCGGCAAGCACGTCTTGTGCGAGAAGCCGCTCACCCTCAACCGCGCCGAGGCCGAGCAGCTGTTCGGGCTCGCCCGGGAGCGTGACCGCTTCCTGATGGAGGCGATGTGGATGGCCTGCCACCCCGTGATCCGCGCCGTCGTGGCCGGGCTGCGTGAGGGACGCTTCGGGACACCCCGTCAGGTCCACGCCGACCTCGGCTTCGTGGTGGACCGGCCGCCCGGGGACCGACTGGTGGACCCGGCCCTGGGCGCCGGTGCCCTGCTCGACATGGGCATCTACCCGCTCACGCTCGCTGACCTGGCGCTCGGCCCGGTGACCGACGTGGCGGCCACCGCCGTGCTCAGCGACCGCGGGATCGACCTGGACGTGGCGCTCGCCACCCGCCACGAGGGCGGCGGCGTCGGCGCCCTCACCGCGTCCATGACGTCGGTCTCCCCCCGTGCCGCCAGCATCGCCACCGACGCCGGCCGACTCGAGCTGCCGGCCGACTTCCACCACCCGCCGTACGCCGTGTGGCACCCGACCCACGGCGACCCCGAGCAGATCTCGGGCGACGGCCCGTTGCTGGGCACCGGCTTGGGGAACGAGGCCGCGGAGGTCGGCCGCTGCGTGCTGGAGGGACTGCGCGAGAGCCCGCTGGTGCCGGCCGCGCAGACGCTGCGGCTGATGGGGGTCATGGACGACGCCCGGCGACAGATCGGTGTCCGCTACGAGGGGGACGTCGGGTAGCCGCTGCCCGCATAGGGTGGCGGCGTGACGGACTCCCGACAGCTCGTGATCGTGGCCAACCGGCTGCCGGTCGACCGGGTCGAGCTGCCCGACGGCAGCAGTGGCTGGCGCCGTTCCCCGGGCGGCCTGGTGAGCGCCCTGGACCCGGTGATGCGGCGCAACAACGGCGTGTGGATCGGCTGGTCCGGCGGCACCGAGACCGACCTGGCGCCGTTCGAGGACGACGGCCTCTCCCTGGTGCCGGTCGCGCTCAGCCCCACCGAGATCGAGGAGTTCTACGAGGGGATGTCCAACGGCACCCTCTGGCCGATCTACCACGACGTCATCGCCAAGCCCGAGTTCCACCGTGAGTGGTGGGACGCCTACGTCACCGTCAACCGCCGGTTCGCCGACAAGGCCGTGGAGATCGCCGAGGAGGGCGCCACGGTCTGGGTCCACGACTACCAGCTCCAGCTGGTCCCGCAGATGCTCCGCGAGCTCCGGCCCGACCTCCGGATCGGGTTCTACCTCCACATCCCGTTCCCGCCGGCCGAGCTGTTCGCGCAGCTGCCGTGGCGCAGGCAGATCCTCGAGGGCCTGCTGGGCGCCGACCTGGTCGGCTTCCAGATGGCCGGTGGCGCCGCCAACTTCGTGCGCCTGGTCCGGCAGCGGGTCGGGCACAAGACCCACCGCGACCTCGTCTACCTGCCCGACGGCCGCACCGTCCGCGCCGCGGCGTTCCCCATCTCCATCGACGCGGAGGGCTTCGAGGCGCTGGCCCGGGAGCAGTCGGTGGCCGAGCGGTCGGCCGAGATCCGGACCGCCCTGGGCTCACCGACGACGGTCTTCCTCGGCATCGACCGGCTCGACTACACCAAGGGGATCGTCGCCCGACTGCGAGCGTTCAGCGAGCTGATCGCCGACGGCGAGCTCGACGTCGAGGACGCCGTGTTCGTCCAGGTCGCCACGCCGTCGCGCGAGCGCGTCGAGCAGTACCGCATCCTGCGCGACGAGATCGACCGGCTGGTGGGCCGCGTCAACGGTGACCTCGGCCGGATCGGCCGCCCGGCGATCCACTACCTCCACTCCTCCTACCCGCGCGAGGAGATGGCGGCGCTCTACCGGACCGCCGACGTCATGGTGGTCACCCCGTTCCGGGACGGCATGAACCTGGTCGCCAAGGAGTACGTCGCGTGCCGCTACGACGACGACGGCGCGCTGGTGCTCTCGGAGTTCGCCGGCGCGGCCGACGAGCTGCGTCAGGCCTGGCTGGTGAACCCCTACGACATCAACGGTGTGAAGGCCGCACTGCTGGACGCCTCCCGTGCCGAGGGCAAGGACACGACCCGGCGGATGAAGGCGATGCGCCGCACCGTCCTCAGCCACGACGTGGCTGCCTGGGCGACCAGCTTCATCGAGGGCCTCAGCGAGATCAGCCCGCACCACAAGGCGGTCCGGGCGCCCTGACCGACGTCAGCGGGGAGGGGGATCCGAGTGGTCGCGCTGTCCTGCCATCAACCGGGTGACCTCGCGCGCCAGCTCCGGCCCGACCCGGCCCCACCCCGCGTCGTACCCGTAGGTCTCGCGGAGCGAGGTCCCGCCCTGGAGCCCGTCGAGCAGGTCGATGTCGTCGGTGGTGATCAACGCCGGGTGGGCGACCCCGATCGCCTCGGACACCCGGACCAGGTCGCGCCGCATCGTCTTGACGTAGTTGGCGAGCCGGACGCTCTTCAGGGTGGGGTCCAGGCCGCGCACGTAGCGCGGGTTCTGGGTCGCGACGCCGACCGGACAGTGGTCGGTGTGGCACTTCTGGGCCTGGATGCAGCCGATGGCCAGCATCGCCTCCCGGCCGACCGCGACCAGGTCGGCGCCGAGCGCGAAGGCGACCACGGCGTTCTCCGGGATGCCGAGCTTGCCGGCACCGACGAACGTCACGTCGTCGGCGATGCCGGCCCGGGCGAAGCGGCGGTAGACGTGGGCGAAGCCGACCCGGAACGGGTAGGCGACGCTGTCGGCGAAGATCATCGGCGCGGCGCCGGTGCCGCCCTCGCCGCCGTCGACGTTGACGAAGTCGACCCCGCGCTGGCGGTCGGCCATCTGCTCGACGAGCTCGTCCCAGAAGTCGAGGTTGCCCACCGCTGACTTGATACCGACCGGCAGCCCGGTCTCGGTCGCGACGAGCTCGGCGAAGTCGAGCATCGAGTCGACGTCGGAGAACTCGCTGTGGCGGCTCGGCGAGGCGCAGTCGGCACCGGGCCGGATGCCGCGGATCGCGGCGATCTCCTGGCTGACCTTGGCGCCGGGCAGCATCCCGCCGAGGCCAGGTTTGGCGCCCTGCGACAGCTTGATCTCGATCGCCCGCACCGGCGCCGAGGCGACCAGGTCCCGCAGCCGGACCAGGTCGAACCGACCCTGCGGGTCACGGCAGCCGAAGTACGCCGTACCGATCTGGAAGATCAGGTCGCCGCCGTTGCGGTGGTACGGCGAGATCGAGCCCTCGCCGGTGTTGTGGAGACAACCGGCCAGCGCCGCGCCCTTGTTGAGTGCCTCGATGGCGTTCTTGGACAGCGCGCCGAAGCTCATGCCTGAGACGTTGACGACCGATTGCGGCCGAAACGCGTGGGTCCGGCCACGGGGCCCACCGAGCACCTTGGCCGAGGGCAGCACCACCTCTTCATCGGCGTGCGCTGCCGTCGAGGCGCCCTGGCCGGCGAAGGTCCGGTGCTTGATGATCGGGTAGCCGACGGCGTTCTCGACGTCGTTGTCGGTGCCGAAGCCGAAGTAGTTGTTCTCGAGCTTGGAGCTGGCGTAGACCCAGCGACGCTGGTCACGGCTGAAGGGCCGCTCCTCGTTGTTCGACGTCACGATGTACTGGCGCAGCTCCGGGCCGAAGCGCTCGAGCTGGTAGCGGAGGTGTCCGATGATCGGGAAGTTCCGTCGGATCGCGTGCTGCTTCTGGGTGAGGTCGCGAGCGGCCAGCGCACCGAGAGCCGCTGCGGTCAGGGCGCCGGCCCGCTTCCACAACATGTACTCGTTCTAGTGCTCCCCGGCCCGCCGTGTCGAGGAACGGGTACTTTTCGCACCATGGATCTGATCCCGAAGCCCGATCAGGTCGTCTCCGCGGCCAGCAACGTGGCACACAAGGTGTTCTACGGCGGACTGGCCGACCTCCGGTTGATGCCCCGCACGCTGATCGACGAGGGCACGCTGCGCGAGGTCTACCACTACCGGCCGGCCGCCAAGGTCCGCGAGCAGGGCGATCCGGTGCTGCTGGTGACGCCGCTCGCCGCACCCGCGCTGTGCTTCGACCTGCGCCGCGGCTGCTCGCTGGTCGAGCACTTCGTGACGGCTGGTCGCCCGACCTACCTCGTGGAGTACGGCGAGGTGTCGTTCAAGGACCGCAACCTCGGCATGGAGCACTGGATCGACGAGGTCGTCCCGGCGGCGATCCGCGAGGTCTCCGAGCACGCCGGTGGTCGGCCGGTGCACGTCATCGGCTGGTCGTTGGGCGGGATCTTCGCGTTGCTCACGGCCGCCGACGCCCCGGACCTGCCGATCGCCTCGGTGACCGCACTCGGCTCACCCGTGGACGTGACGCGGGTGCCGTTGGTGGCGCCGTGGCGGCCGCTGCTCACCCTCCCTCTGGGGAAGGCTGCCCAGGGTCGCGGCGCGGTCACCCGCGCCTACCAGGCGATGGGCGGAGCGCCGAAGCCGCTGGTGAAGTGGGCCTTCCAGCTCTCGTCGTTCCAGAAGCTGGTGACCAAGCCGCTGGCCGTGGCGCAGAACCTCGACGACGCCGACTTCCTCGCCCAGCTCGAGGCGGTCGACCGCTTCACCGCCAACATGATCGCCTACCCGGGCCGGACCTTCGGGCAGCTCTACCACCGGTTCGTGAAGGGCAATGCCCTCGTCGGCGGCGAGTTCGAGCTCGACGACCGCACGATCAAGCTGGCCGCCATCACCGCGCCGGTGCTGGTGTTCGGCGGCGCCACCGACGGCATCGCGCCGATCGCGTCCGTGAACGCCGTGATGCCGTTGCTGACCGGCTCGGCCGAAGCCCGGTTCGAGATCGTCCCCGGCGGCCACCTCGGCATGCTCACCGGGCGGGCTGCGCGCGGCACCACCTGGCAGGTCATGGACGAGTGGATCGACCAGTGGTCCTCCGATGCCGACGCTGTTCCGGCCACGTCCACCCCGGCCCGGCCGAAGCGGCCGTCGAAGGACTCGATCGGCGCCAATCCGAAACGGCGCTACGGCTCCGGCGGCTCCCGCTCCCTGTCCCGGTGACCTCCACCACGCCGCACGCGGCGCTCACGCGTCGAGTCCGGATCGGCTACGGCTCGGGGTCGGTCGCAACCGGGGCGTTCGGCACCGTCCCCGGTCTGATGCTGCTGCCCTACCTGACCGACCAGCTCGGCATCGCCGCGCTGTGGGCGGGCGTGATCGTGTTCCTGCCCAAGGCCTGGGACGTCATCCTCAACCCGATCGCCGGGCGCATCAGCGACCGCACGGAGGATCCGCGAGGTCCCCGCCGACCCTGGCTGCTGCGCGCCGGCATCGCCCTCGCCATCGGGTTCGCCCTGATCTTCGCCGCACCCGACCTGGGGTCGCGCGGCGCCGAGGCCGCCTGGGTGCTGGTGTTCTTCCTGGCCGCGGCGACGGCGTACGCGTTCTTCCAGGTGCCCTACGTCGCGATGCCGGCCGAGATCACCGACTCCTACGACGAGCGCACCCGGCTGATGACGTGGCGCGTCGCGATCCTCGCGTTCACGATCATGCTCGCCGGTGCGAGCTCCCCGCTGATCCGTGACGGAGTCGGCGGACGCGACGGCTACCGCGTGATGGGCATCGCGATGGCGCTGGTGATCCTGACCGGAGTCGTGCTCGCCTACCGCGGCACCGCCGCCGCTCCCGTCGGTCGGGTCCGGCCCGACACCGGCTCGCTGGGCGACCAGCTCCGGATCGTCGCGCGGGCACCCGACTTCCGCGCCCTGCTCACCACGTTCGTGCTGCAGGCACTGGCCACCGGCTGCATGCTCGCCGGGGTCGACTACCTCGCGACCGACGTCCTCGACCAGCCCGGCGCCGGCACCATCCTGTTCGTCTGCTTCGTCGGGCCGGCCCTGCTGCTGACCCCGGCGTGGGCGCGCGTGGGTGAGCGGGTCGGCAAGAAGCGTGGCTACATGGCGTCGTCGCTGATCCTGGCCTCCGGGGCCGCGCTGGCGATGCCCGCGGCCTCGGCATCGGCCGGCCTGGTGTTCGCCGCGGTGGCCCTCGTCGGTGTCGGGTACGCCGGCTGCCAGGTCTTCCCGCTGGCGATGCTGCCCGACGCGGCCGCGGTCGACGCGCGGCGTACCGGCAGCAACCGGGCCGGCGTCTACACCGGCGTCTGGACGGCCGGCGAGACCCTCGGGCTGGCGCTGGGTCCCGGCGTCTTCGCCGTGGTGCTCGCCGCCGGCGGGTACGTCGCCTCGACCAGCGGCGGCACGGCTCAGACCGAGACCGCCCAGACCGCGATCGTGCTGGGCTTCTCGCTGCTGCCGGCCGCCCTCACCCTGCTCAGCCTGCTCTGGCTGCGCGGCTACTCCCTCGACGCGGAAGAGGTGGACCATGAGTGACGTGCTCGCGCGGCTCCGAGCCATGCAGGAAGGTGACCTGCCGGTGCACGGCGGCCGCACCCTCGCCTACGTCTACGACTCCGGGTTGCCGGACGTCGATGCCCTCGGCCGCGAGGCGGTGGCGGCGTACGCCGGCTCGAACGGGCTCGACCCGACCGCGTTCCCCTCGCTGCTGGCGATGGAGAACGACGTGGTCGGCCAGGCCTGCGACCTGCTCGACGCCCCCGCAGCGGCGGTGGGCACGGTGACCTCTGGCGGAACCGAGTCCTGCCTGCTGGCGGTGCAGGGTGCCCGGGACGCCCGACCCGACGTCGCCGCGCCGTCGATGGTGGTCGCCGACTCCGTCCACGCCGCGTTCCACAAGGCGGCCCACTACTTCGGCGTCCGCACCGTCGTGGTCCCGGTCGGCGCGGATCGCCGCGCGGACGCGGCCGCGATGGCCGCGGCGATCGACGAGACGACGGTGCTGGTGGTCGGCTCGGCACCGTCGTACGCCCATGGCGTGGTGGATCCGATCACCGAGCTGGCGGCAGCCGCCGAGGCGCGCGGCGTGCGCTGCCACGTGGACGCCTGCATCGGCGGGTGGGTGCTGCCGTACGCCGCACGCGCCGGCCGCGGCGTCGCGCCGTGGACGTTCGCGGTGCCGGGCGTCACCTCGATCTCGGTCGACCTGCACAAGTACGGCTACGCGCCGAAGGGCACCTCGGTGCTGCTCCACCGTGACCCGTCGCTGCGGCGGCCGCAGTTCTTCGCGTGGGCCGACTGGCCGGGCTACACCATGCTGAACAGCACTCTCCAGTCGACGAAGTCCGGCGGACCACTGGCCGGCGCGTGGGCGGTGATGCAGGCGCTCGGGGACGCGGGCTACGCACGGCTCGCGGCGCAGGCGTTCGCGGCCACCGACGCGATCGTGGCCGGGATCGAGGCGCCGTTGCGGGTCCTGGTCGCCCCGGACTCGACCCTGATCGCACTGGCGACCGACGAGAGCTGCGATCCGTTCACGATCTGCGACGAGATGCTCGCCCGCGGCTGGTTCGTCCAGCCGCAGATGTCCTACGCGGGGCACCCCGCGACGATCCACCTGTCGGTGAGCGCCGCCACCGATCCGGCGGAGTTCCTGGCGGCACTGCGTGCGGCGGTCGAGGCGTCGGTGGCGGCCGGACCGGTCGCGGTCGAGGCCGACGTGGTCGCGTTCATCGAGGCCCTCGAGCCCACCGCCCTGACCGATGAGGACTTCGACGGCCTGCTCGCCGCGTCCGGCCTGGTCGGCGCGGGTGAGGCCGGGTTGGAGCTGCCGGAGCGGATGGCCCCGGTCAACGCCCTGCTCGACATCGCGTCTCCCGCCATGCGGGAGGCGCTGCTGGTGGCGTTCCTCGACCGGCTGTCGCGCCCGGAACGCTCCCCGGCCGGGGGCAGCGATCAGGCGGGCACGCCGAGGAGGCCACCCGGGGTCGCGTAGCGCTCGAGGTAGCCGGTCACCAGCGCGATCCCCTCCTCGACCAGGAAGTCGTCACCGGTCAGTGAGTGCTCGAAGGCCAGCTGGAAGACCCGGTCGCCGATCTCGACGGCGAGCTCCGCGGCCGCCGCTGGCATCGCGGGGTCGACGAGGCCGGCATCGACCGCGAAGTCGCGCAGCATCGCCGCGACCTGGCGATTGTGGTCGCGGCCGAACTGGGCGACGGCGGCGTTGGCGCGACCACGCAGGTAGATCACGACGAACGCCCGGCGCCGGTGGTAGACGCGGACGAACGACTCCATCACCGAACGGGTCAGCGAGGCGACGCTCAGCAGGTCGAGCTGAGCCAGGTCGGTGATCACCTGCTCGTCCATCTCCGCCATGTCGCGATCCGCGAGCGCGAGGATGACGTCCTCCTTGGCGCCGAAGTACTGGTAGAGCGACGCGACGGGGACGCCGGCGGCCCCGGCGATGTCGCGGGTCGTCAGCGCGTCGACGCCGCGATCGACGACCAACCGCTCCGCCGCGTCGAGGAGTTCCTCGACGCGGCGGCGGCTGCGTGCCTGGGTGGGGATCCGTCGCTTCGGGGGAGATGGTTCGGAGCTCCGCACGGCAGGCACGGTCGTGATTCTAGGGCAGGAACGCGAATCTGACACATGTTTATGTTCAGGCTGTTCTAACGTCGGCGTCGTGAGCACGCTGTCCGGACTGGTCGAGCGGGGGCTGATGGCCGCCGACTGGGCGGCAGCGCTGGCGCCGGTCGAGGACCGGATCGCGGCGATGGGTCGGTTCCTGCGCGAGGAGCTGGCCGCCGGACGGCCCTACCTGCCCGACGGCGACCACGTGCTGCGGGCCTTCGAACGGCCACTGGCCGACGTCCGGGTGCTCGTGGTCGGTCAGGACCCGTACCCGACCCCGGGTCACCCCATCGGGCTCAGCTTTGCGGTCGCGCGGGACGTGTGGCCGATCCCGGCCAGCCTGCGCAACATCTACGTCGAGCTGCGCGACGACCTCGGCGTCGTACCACCCAGGCACGGGGACCTGACCGCCTGGGCCGACCAGGGCGTGATGCTGCTCAACCGGGTGCTGACGGTGCGGCCGGGCGAGCCGGCCAGCCATCGAGGACGCGGGTGGGAAGAGGTCACCGAGCAGGCGATCCGCGTGCTCGCCGCGCGAGGCGGCCCCCTGGTCGCGATCCTCTGGGGACGCGACGCGCAGTCGCTCAAGCCGATGCTCGGCCCGGTGCCGTGGGTGGAGTCTCCCCACCCCTCGCCCCTGTCGGCGCACCGTGGATTCCTGGGGTCGAGACCGTTCAGCCGGGCCAACCAGCTGCTGGAGCAGCAGGGCGGCTCGCCGGTCGTCTGGGACCAGGACTGGGAATGAACTTGAATCTTGAACTATTATGGTGGACATGACCGACCGCATGCCCGCCCTCTACCTCGGCCATGGCGCGCCGCCGCTGCTCGACGACCCGATCTGGTCGGGACAGCTCGCCGCCTGGGCCGCCGACCTGCCGCGCCCGACGGCGATCCTGATCGTCAGCGCCCACTGGGAGTCGGCCCCGGTCATGCTCAGCGCCAACCGCGCACCGGTGGTCTACGACTTCGGCGGCTTCGACGCGAAGTACTACCGGATGACCTACGAGACCCCCGACTCCACCGCGCTCGCGACGCGGATCGCCGCGCTGATGCCCGACACCGAGCCCGTGCACCAGCACACCTCCCGCGGCCTGGACCACGGCGCGTGGGTGCCGCTGCGGATCATGTACCCCGAGGCCGACATCCCGGTGCTGCAGATGTCGATGCCGACGTCCGACCCGGTCCGGCTGATGGCGCTCGGCGAGCGGCTGCGGCCGCTGCGGGACGAGGGCGTGCTGATCATCGGCTCCGGGTTCCTGACCCACGGCCTGCCGTTCCTGACCGAGTTCCGCATCGACGCCGCCGCCCCGGGCTGGTCGGTCGACTTCGACGCCTGGGCCGGCGACGCCATGGCCCGCGGCGACATCGACGCACTCGCGGCGTACGCCTCGAAGGCACCGGGCATGCCCTACGCCCACCCGACCGTCGAGCACTACACGCCGCTGTTCGTGACCCTCGGTGCGGCCACCACGCCCGACGAGCCCGGCAGCCAGGTCATCGACGGTTTCTGGATGGGGCTCTCGAAGCGGTCGTTGCAGGTCGCCTGAGCCCTCGCGTTCGGGTTTGTGCGGGACGGGGGCCGGCGGCAGGATCAGTCCGTGCGCATCCTGTCGATCCAGTCCCACGTCGCCTACGGGCACGTCGGGAACTCCGCCGCGGTCTTCCCGCTGCAGCGCCTCGGCCACGAGGTCTGGCCGGTGCTGACGGTGAACTTCTCCAACCACACCGGGTACGGCGACTGGCGCGGGCCGCTCATCGACCCCGACGACGTCACCGCGGTCATCGCCGGCATCGAGGAGCGCGGTGTGCTCGCGTCGTGCGACGCGGTGCTGTCGGGCTACCAGGGCAGTCCGGCGATCGCCGGGGTCGTCGTCGACGCGGTGCGTCGGGTCAAGGCGGCCAACCCCGCGGCGACGTACACGTGTGACCCGGTCATGGGCAACGCGAGGTCGGGGTGCTTCGTGAACCCGGAGATCCCGCCGGTCATCCGGTCGCAGGTGGTCCCCGTGGCGGACGTGCTCACCCCCAACCAGTTCGAGCTCGGCTTCCTCACCGACACCGATCCGCACTCGCTGGAGGAGGTGCTGGCGAGCGCCGACCTGGCCCGGGCGATGGGGCCGTCGACGATCCTGGTCACCAGCGTGGAGACAGGCGAGGACTCGATCGGGCTGATGGCGGTCACCGATGACGGTGCCTGGCTGGTCGAGACGCCGTTGCTGCCGATCAAGGCCAACGGCTCCGGCGACCTCACCGCCGCTCTCTTCACCGCCCACCTCCACGAGACCGGCTCCGCCGAGCAGGCCGTCGCCCGCACCGTCTCCTCGGTCCACGCCGTGCTCCGGGCGACCATCGACGCAGGGGAGCGGGAGCTGCGCCTGATCGCCGCCCAGGACGCGATCGCCCACCCGGCGTGCGAGTTCGAGGTCCGGCAGGTTCGTTGAGGCGGGCTGGCTACGGTGGCGGTGTGAGCACCGCGATCGTCCGTCGCTGGCGCCTGGCCCTCACGGCCGTGGCGCTGGTCGGTGGACTGTTCGCGCTGCACGGGCTCACCCACCACGGCGAGCATGTCCCCTCGGTGACCACCGTCGCCCACGCCGAGGTCGGCCACGGTTCCTCCGCGCCGGCGCAGGGTCCGCAACACGAGGACCCCGGCGCGATGGCGCTGTGCGTCTCGATGGCGCTCGGCGCGGCAGCGCTGTGGCTGGGTGGCACCACCCGTCGCCGATTCTCGCGGCCGCTGCGCCTGCCGCGCCTCTCCGCGTTCGCCGCGGTGGGCCCTCCCGTGCGCGGTCGCGCCCACGGCCCGCCGAACCGCTGGGCCCTCTCCGTGTGTCGCTGCTGAGGAGCTGCCGCTCCGCGGCCGCCTCCACCTGCACGCACAGACACTCTTGAGAGGAAAACCCGATGCACACGACCCTGCCCACCCGCCTCGTCGGCCTGCTCGCTGCCGGCCTGCTGGCACTCACTGCCTGCGGCGGCGACGACGGCGACACCGGCTCGTCGATCCCCGACTCCGAGCCGTTCAACCAGGCCGACGTCGACTTCGCGACGGAGATGATCCCGCACCACGCTCAGGCCCTGCTGATGGTGGACGCCGCCGCGCCGCGCGACGACCTGTCGCCGGAGCTGACCGCGCTCGTCGAGAAGATCCGCACCGCACAGACCGATGAGATCGAGCTGATGACCGATTGGCTCGAGGACTGGGACCAGCCGATCCCGGACAACCCCCGCGACCACGGCGGCATGGAGGACGGATCCATGGGCGACATGGACATGCCCGGCATGGCCACCGAGGAGGAGATGGGCGCTCTCGGGGACGCCTCCGGACCGGCCTTCGAGCAGATGTGGTTGCAGATGATGATCGAGCACCACGAAGGCGCCATCGAGATGGCCGACGAGGAGGTCGCGGACGGCGAGTTCGCCGAGACCGTCGCGCTCGCCGAGGAGATCGCGCAGGCCCAGGCCGCCGAGATCGACCAGATGGAACAGCTGCTGGACGGCTGACGGCGTACACCGCGCGGCGGGCGGGCGGCCCCCATCTAGGATGGCGGCCGCCCCTCGCCGGTGTAGCTCAGTTGGTAGAGCGCTCCCCTTGTAAGGGAGATGTCGCGGGTTCGACTCCTGTCACCGGCCCTCTCTCACCCTGCGTGCCAGCCGGGCCCCGGCCAGGCCCGGCGGTGCGACACCTAGGCTTCCCCTGTGACCGACGTCGACGACTGGCCCGCGCTGGCCGAGCTCGCCGAGCGGTACGGCGTCTCCCGCGACTACTGGGACTGGCAGGGCCACCGCAGGCCGGTCCAGATCTCCACCGTGCAGGCCGTGCTCGCCGCGCTCGACGTGGACCCGACGACCGACGAGTCGGTCCGCTCCGCGCTGACCGCCCTCGACGACGCCCCGTGGCAACGGTTGCTGCCGGCGGTGACGGTCGGCCGCGCCGGACACCCGGTCGAGGTGCTGGCCCACCTGCCCCACGGTGAGGAGCTGACGGTCGAGGTGGCGACCGAGTCCGGCGCCGTCGTACCCGCCGTCCAGGTCGAACACCACGTCGAGCCACGTCGCATCCACGGCACGGTGATCGGAGAGGCGCGGTTCGTGCTGCCCGACGACCTTCCCCCCGGCTACCACACGCTCCACGCCCGGAGCGGCTCCACGACGGCGACCGGCACGCTCGTCCTCGCACCCGACCGGCTCGACCTGCCGCCGCAGCTCTCGTCCCAGGTGTGGGGCCTGATGACCCAGCTCTACTCCGTTCGCTCCCGCGACTCGTGGGGGATCGGCGACTTCGGTGACCTCGCCGGCCTGGCCGGGTGGGGCGGCGACCTCGGCGCCGACTTCCTCCTGGTCAACCCCCTCCACGCCGCCGAGCCGGTGCCGCCGGTCGAGGACTCCCCCTACCTGCCGACGTCGCGCCGCTACCTCAACCCGCTCTACCTCCGCGTCACCGACGTCCCCGAGCTCGACGCGCTCGGCGCCACCGACCGGGCCCGGGTCGAGGCACTGGCCGCCGGCCCGTTCGACGACGACGCGGGGCTGCTCGACCGGCAGGCGTCGTACGCCGCCAAGCTGGCCGCCCTCGACCTGCTCCATGCCGCGCCCCGGTCGGCCGCGCGCGAGCGCGAGCTGCAGGAGTTCTGTCGCCGGGAGGGCCCGGAGCTGCGCCAGTTCGGCGTCTGGTGCGCCCTCGCCGAGCACCTCGTGGGCCAGGTGTGGCCAGCCCAGCTGCTCGATCCGACCTCGCCGGAGGTGGCGGCGCTCGCCGAGAAGCTCAGCGACCGGGTCGACTTCTTCGTGTGGCTGCAGTGGCTCGCCGACCAGCAGCTCGCGGCCGCGCAGGCCCACGCCCTCGACTCCGGCATGTCGATCGGTCTGGTGACCGACCTCGCCGTCGGCGTACACCCGGCCGGCGCGGAGGTCTGGACGCTCGGGCCGGCGCTGGCGCGGGGGCTCTCGGTGGGGGCGCCGCCCGACGCGTTCAACCAGCTCGGCCAGAACTGGTCGCAGCCACCGTGGCGGCCCGACGTCCTCGCCGATCTCGGCTACGCGCCCTACCGCGCGGTGCTGCGGGCCGCGCTCCGGCACGCGGGCGGGCTGCGGATCGACCACGTCATGGGCCTGTTCCGGCTGTGGTGCATCCCCGAGGGGGCGTCGCCGGCCGAGGGCGCCTACGTGCGCTACGACCACGAGGCGATGGTCTCGATCCTGCTGCTGGAGGCGCAGCGCGCGGGCGCCTTCGTCGTCGGCGAGGACCTCGGCGTCGTCGAGCCCTTCGTGCGCGACTACCTCGCTGACCGTGGCGTGCTCGGCACCTCGATCCTCTGGTTCGAGAACGACGACGGGCGGCCGCGGCCGCCCGAGACCTGGCGCGAGCTCTGCCTCGCCACCGTCACCACCCACGACCTGCCGCCCACCGCCGGCTACCTCGCCGGCGAGCACGTCCGGCTGCGCGACACCCTCGGCCTGCTGACCCGTTCTCTCGAGGAGGAGCTGGCCGTGGCCGAGGGGGAACGCGAGACGTTCCTCGGGGACCTGCGGGGACGCGGCCTGATCGGCGACGACGCCTCCGAGGAGGACACCGTCGCCGCCCTGCACGAGCTCCTCACCCGGTCTCCCAGCCGGCTGCTCGGCGTCGCCGTCACCGACCTGGTCGGCGACCGGCTCACCCAGAACCAGCCCGGCACGCATCGCGAGTACCCCAACTGGCGGGTTCCCCTCAGCGGTCCCGACGGCGCCCCACTGCTGCTGGAGGACCTGCCGGCGTCGGCGCGGGCGCGCGACCTCGCGGCCCGGCTCCGACGGCCCTAGGCTCGGTCCCATGGCCCTGCGGATCGTGGCGAGCCGGCCGGACCCGGCGATCGTGACGCTGCCGTGGTCGACACCGCTGGCGGAGTGGTCGGACGACTGGGTGGTGCCGCTGCCGCGCGGTCTGTCGCGGCACGTGGTGCGCATCGTACGGCTCAAGGAACGGGTCTACGCGGTCAAGGAGACCGTCGAGGCCATCGCCTTCCGCGAGTACCGGCTGCTGCGCGACCTGCAACGGATGGGACTCCCGGCCGTCGTGCCGCAGGGCGTGGTCACCGGCCGCAGGGACGACGACGGCGAGGAGCTCCCGGCGGCGCTGCTGACCGAGCACCTCCGGTTCTCCCTGCCCTACCGCAGCCTGTTCTCCCACGGCCTCTCCGCCGACAACCTGCCGTCGCTGGTCGACGCGCTGGTGGTACTGCTCGTCCGGCTCCACCTCGCCGGGTTCTACTGGGGTGACGTCTCGCTCTCCAACGTCCTGTTCCGGCGCAGCGCGGGCGGTTTCGCGGCCTACCTCGTCGACGCCGAGACCGGCGAGCTGCGGCCGGAGCTGTCCTCCAGGATGCGGGAGTACGACATCCAGGTGGGGTGCGAGAACGCCTACGCCGAGCTGCTCGACCTCCAGGCCAGCGGCTCGGTCGAGCAGTCCGTCGACGCCTGGGAGATCGCGTCGATGATCGAGAACCGGTACGTCGCGCTGTGGGAGGAGCTGACCAGCGAGGAGGAGTTCCCCTCCGGTGAGATGTGGCGGATCGAGCAGCGCATCGAGCGGCTCAACGACCTCGGCTTCGATGTCGAGGAGCTCGACATCGTCACCGACTTCGACGGCGACCGCATCGTGATCCAGCCGAAGGTCGTCGAGCTCGGCCACCACTGCCGTGAGCTCCAGGCGCTCACCGGCATGAACGTCGAGGACGCACAGGCCCGTCGGATGCTCAACGACATCGCGGCCTACACCGCCGCCAAGGACCTCGGCCGCGAGGACCGGACGCTGGTGGCCAACCGCTGGCTGAGCGACGTCTACGAGCCGCTGATGGCGATGGTGCCGCCCGAGGCGCGCGGCAAGCTCGAGCAGGCCGAGATCTTCCACGAGCTGCTGGTCCACCGGTGGTACCTCTCGGAGCGGGCCGGTGCCGAGGTCAGCCTGACCGACACGGCCCGCGACTACATCGACTCCGTGCTCGCGTCGAAGCCCGAGGAGGCCGTCGCCACCCCGTCCGCCCTCGGCGCCGGCGACGAGGACCCGGACGCGTAGCGCCTACTCGACCGGCTCGAGCGGATCGTCGGGTCGGGATCGAGGTCGAGCTCGACGTACTCCCCCACCAGGAAGCTGCCGTTGGTCTGCAGCGTCACCGCCTGGATGCCGGCCGGACGCCCGTCCTCGCCGTAGGTGATGAGCGAGACCATCGCGTCGCGCCGCGGCTTGCTGCCGATGGCGATGGCGTACGCCGCCCCGCCGGTCGTGCCGGTCGTGTAGGAGTAGCCGACCTCGCCGTCTGGCCCGTCGACCCGCTTCGGACCGATCTTGACGTGCACGTGGCCGCCGACGACCAGGTCGGCACAGCCCTCGGCCAGTGCCTGCCGCGCCAGGTTCACGTCGTGCACCAGCACGGTCGCGACCCGCTCATCGGTGTCGCAGACCGCCTCGCTGAATCGCTCGCCGACCTCGGTGAAGCTCAGCCCGGTCTCGTCGCGCCAGTTGCCCAGACCGCTCGAGCGCGGGTCGGCGACCCCCATCAGCCGGCCACCGCCCGGACCGTCGATGGCGTCACCGTCGAGGACGGTCCACCCCAGGTTGGCGAGGTAGTCGCCGACGAAGTCGCCGGAGTCGTGGTTGCCCGGGACGGCGAACCGGTCGTAGCCGTCGAACGCCTCGGACACGGAGTCGAGGCTGAAGGCCTCCCAGGGCTGTCCGGTCGAGGTGTCGTCACCGGCGTCGAACACGACGGTGGCACCGGCCCGATCGCCGATGGCGCGGGCGACGCGGTCCATGCCGATGTTGTCGTGGCGGTCGGAGACCAGCACCGCGACGGTCTCCCCCTCACCGGGCTCACGGAGCTCCAGCGCAGCCGCGGACTCGGCGGCGGCGTCGTAGAAGTCGGTGCTCTTCTGGTACGTCGAGACCGCGCTCTCCACGAGCCGACGGGAATCGAAGGCAGTCGGGTCGCTACGGATCTGGACCGCGTCAGCCGCCTCGGGCAGGGGGACGGCGTCGCCGAGGAAGAGCGACAGCGGCAGCCAGGTCTGCTCCGACTCGACCGACCCGTCCGAGATGCCGTCGGACGTCCACGGCTCCCAGACCAGGACCACGGCGAGCACGATCGCGGTCGCGGCGGCGGCCCCCTTCGGGCTGAGCAGCCCCGCGCGCAGCTCACGCCGCCGCGACCGTCCGAGCAGCAGCCACACCACGACGGGGACCGTCCCCACCAGTGCGCCGCGCAGTGCGGCCTCGTAGGCCATGTCGGCGACGGCTGCCTCGACCCGCGCGATCGACCCCTCGGGCTGGCTGGCGATCAGCGCGTAGCGCTCGACCAGCTCGGCCGTCGTGTCGGCGGTGGTCTTGCCGAGGGCGATGTCGACGCCCAGGGGGATCCCCAGCACCGGGGCGGACGTGACCCGGACGTCGGGCAGGATCGGACCGGTGCTGATCACGACCCACCCGTCGAGGGTCGGCGAGATCACCGTGTCGTGGCTGCCCACCACGACCTCACGATCGGAGTCGAGGAAGAACCCGAGCCCGGCCGCGGCCGAGACCACCAGCCACACCAGAGCCAGCCCCAGGCCCCGCAGGATCGGACCCACCGGCCTCATGTCAGCGTCGGGCCTGCGCGATGGCGTAGAGGGTCACCGAGGCGGCCACCCCGGCGTTGAGCGACTCGAGGTCGTTGGCCATCGGGATCGACACCAGCTGGTCGCAGGTCTCGGCGACCAGCCTCGACAGACCGCCGCCCTCGGCACCGACCACGAGCACGATCGGACCGTCGGCGAGACCGCCGGGACCGATCAGCTCCGGCAGCGACACATCACCGTCGGCAGCGAGCCCGACGACCATGCACCCCGCCTCCTGGTAGGCCTTGAGCTGGCGCGTCAGGTTGACCGTCTGCGCGACCGGGATCCGGGCGGCGGCACCGGCACTGGTCTTCCAGGCCGACGCGGTCATGCCGGCCGCGCGACGCTCCGGGATCAGGACGCCGTGGGCGCCGAAGCCGGACGCGCTGCGGACCACCGCACCGAGGTTGCGCGGGTCGGTGACCGAGTCGAGCGCCACGATGAGCGGCTTCTCGCCCATCTCGGTGGCACGGACCAGCAGGTCGTCGGCGTGGGCGTAGTCGTAGGGCGGGATCCGCGCGGCCAGGCCCTGGTGGACCGCCCCGGAGGTCTGCCGATCGAGCTCGTTGCGGCTCACCTCCAGCAGGCTGATGCCCTGCTCGGCGGCGAGCTTGAACGCCTCGCGCAACCGACCGTCACGCTCGGCGCCCTCGGCGACGTAGACGCCGGTGACCGGGATCCCGGCACGCAGCACCTCCACCACGGAGTTGCGACCGGCCACCCACTCGGCGTCGGTGCTGGTGCGCCGCTTGGGACGCGCCTTCTGCGCGCGGTCGGCCTGCTGCCGCGCCTTGTAGACCTTGTGGTTGGGCCGGTCCTTCGCCTTCGGCGTCGGGCCCTTGCCCTCCAGCCCGCGACGGACCTGTCCACCCGAGCCCACCCCGGACGGCTTCTTGGGGTTCTTGCGGATCGAACCCTTCCGCTGCGAATTACCTGGCACTGCTCACACGCTCCACTTCGGGCCGTCGGGGGTGTCCTCGATCTCGACGCCGGCGGCCTTGAGCCGGTCGCGGATCGCGTCGGCGCGAGCCCAGTCCTGGTCGGCGCGCGCCTGGGTGCGCTCCTCCAGCAGGCCCTGCACCAGTACGTCGACGACGCCATCGAGGCGGTCGCCCTGGGTCGTTCCCCAGGCGGGGTCGGCCGGGTCCAGTCCGAGCACGCCGAGCATCGCGCGCACCGAGGCGGCCGTGCCGCGCAGCGGGGTGTCGTCGTCACCGGCGAGCAGCCGGTTGCCCTCGCGCACGACCTCATGGATCGCGGCGAGTGCGGCCGGCGTCCCGAGGTCGTCGTCCATCGCGTTGATGAAGTCGGCGCACGGCATGCCGCCCGCCGGCACCTCGCCCAGCCGGGTCGCGACACGGTCGAGGAAGGACTCGATCCGGCGGAAGCCGACGGCCGCCTCGTCCAGCGCCTCGAAGGAGAACTCGACGGTGGAGCGGTAGTGGGCGCTGACCATGTAGTAGCGGAGCTCGATGCCGCGGACCCGTTCGAGCACGTTCGGGACGAGCAGCGAGTTGCCGAGGGACTTGCTCATCTTCTCGCCGGAGGTGGTGATCCAGGCGTTGTGGAGCCAGTACGACGCGAACGGGTCGCCGGCCGCCCGCGACTGGGCCTGCTCGTTCTCGTGGTGGGGGAAGCGCAGGTCGACGCCGCCGCCGTGGATGTCGAAGGCGGGTCCGAGGTACTTGCGAGCCATCGCCGAGCACTCGATGTGCCAGCCCGGGCGGCCCGGACCGTAGGGGCTGGGCCAGGCGGCCGTCTCCGGCTCCGACTCCTTCTTCCACCCCTTCCACAGCGCGAAGTCGCGCGGATCCCGCTTGCCGCGAGGGTCGGCGTCGCCGGCCGGTTCCATGTCGTCGATGCGCTGCCGGGTGAGCTCGCCGTACTGGGGCCACGAGCGGACGTCGAAGTAGACGTCGTTCGACCCGTCCTCGGCGGCATAGGCGTGGCCGGCGGCGACCAACCGTCCGATCAGCTCGAGGATCTCCGGGACGTGGCCGGTGGCGCCGGGCTCGTAGGTCGGCCGCTGCACGTTGATGGCGGCCAGCACGGCGTCGAGCTCGTGGTGCATCTGCTGCGCCAGCTCGTACCAGTGCAGTCCCCGCTCGTCGGCCTTGCGCAGGATCTTGTCGTCGATGTCGGTGACGTTGCGGATGAAGTCGACCCGGTAGCCCTGGTGGGTCAGCCAGCGTCGCAGCACGTCGAAGTTCACTGCCGAGCGCACGTGGCCGACGTGGGGTTCCGACTGCACCGTCAGCCCGCAGACGTAGATGCCCGCCGTCCCCGCCACGAGCGGGACGAAGTCACGGACCTCGCGGGTCGCGGTGTCGTAGAGGCGCAGGGTCACGCGGCGATTCTAGGGGCGGAGGGCCGTCATGCCCTGATCGGCGGGGACTGTGACTTGTGGGACAGGAGTGACCAGTCGACGTATCCTCCTGGGGTGCTGCGTCTTCGCTCCCCCCTCCTGCTCCCCGCCCTCGCGCTCGCGCTGGTGAGTCCGCTGCTGGCCATGTCGGTGACCCAGGCCGCACCGGCCCCCCGCAAGATCCGGTACTCGGAGTGGCGGGGCGCCGAGCTGCGGGACGGCACCCTGCAGGGCACCACGGTCCGCAAGGGCCGCGTCAGGTTCACCGAGTCGGTGGGCACCCGACGGCTCGGCGGGCACACCTACGACCTGGGCCGCTGGGTCTCGCCCTGGGCCGAGCCCGGTTTCGCGCTCACCGAGCTGATCGCGTCCTGGGACGCGACGACCCCCGGCAACAGCCTGGTCGAGATCCAGGTGCGTGGCCGGTCCGGCGACGGCTCGCGCAGCAGCTGGGACACGCTGGCCCGCTGGGCCGGCAGCGACCGCTTCGTGCGGCGTACGTCGCTCGGGACCCAGGGCGACGACTTCGCGGACGTCAACGTCGACACCTGGCGAGTCCCCGGCGGCGCCGTGTCCTGGCAGCTCCGGGTCAACCTGATGCGGGTCGGTGGCGCACGACCGTCGGTGCGGGCGATCGGCGCGATGGCCTCGCGACTGCCGGACGTCGACGGCGTGGCGACGTCCGAGCCGGGCGTCGCGAGCGGCCCGGACCACGTCGTCCTCGACCTGCCGCGCTACTCCCAGATGATCCACTCCGGCCACTACCCGCAGTGGGGCAACGGCGGACAGGCCTGGTGCTCGCCGACCTCGACCTCGATGGTGCTCGGCTACTACGACGCGCTGCCGCGGCGCAAGGCCTACGCCTGGGTGCCCGACGGCCACCCGCAGCCGTGGGTCGACCTCGCCGCCCGCAGCACCTTCGACCGCGCCTACGACGGCACCGGCAACTGGCCGTTCAACACCGCGTACGCCGCGGGCCGGACCCGTGGCCCGTCGTTCGTGACCCGGCTCCGGAGCCTGCGTGAGGCGGAGCGCTTCATCGCCGCTGGCATCCCGTTGGTCGCCTCGATCTCGTTCGGCTCCGGCGACCTCGACGGCTCCCCGATCTCCGGCACCAACGGCCACCTGCTGGTGATCGCCGGCTTCACCGAGAGCGGCGACGTGGTCGTCAACGACCCAGCGGCCCAGCAGAACAGCGGCGTGCGGCGTACCTATGACCGCGGCCAGTTCGAGGACGCCTGGCTCCCCACCTCGGGCGGGCTGGTCTACGTGATCACCGACGCCGACCATCCCTTGCCGAAGGGCAAGGCCAGCAACTGGTGACCCCGGAGGTCGGGGCCGGCGTCAGGTCGCCTTGAACTCGACGTCGTGCCACCCGGTGGCGCCGTCCGGGACCGGGTCGCGCTCGACGCTGGTCTGCACCTCGCCGGCGTTGCTGATCGCACGGACCCGCAGCACGTGGTCACCGGGCGGCACGGACACGGTGCCGGCCCACTGCACCCACGTGTCGTCGGTGGGGGGCGAGGCGATCTCGACAGGCTGCCACCCCAGTCCGTCGACGGCCACCTCGACGCCCTTGATGCCGACGCGCTGCTGCCAGGCCACGCCGCCGACGCGCACGTCGCCGGCGGGCACCTGCTGGCCCGAGCGGGGTACGTCGATCCGGGAGGCGAGCCGGACCGGTGCCTGCTCGGCCCAGCCCTTGCCGGTCCAGTAGGCCTCGAACCGGTCGAACCGGGTCACCTCGATGTCGACGAGCCACTTGGTCGCCGACACGAATCCGTAGAGGCCGGGCACCAGGGTGCGGACCGGGAACCCGTGCTCGACGGTCAGCGGCCGACCGTTCATCGCCACCGCGAGCATGGCGTCGCGGCCGTCCATCACCGCAGCGAGCGGCGTACCGCAGGTCCAGCCGTCGTCCGAGGTCTGCAGCAGGGCGTCGGCATCGGGGTCGACCCCGGCCTCGGTGAGCAGGTCGGCGAGGCTCACCCCGCTCCACCAGGCGTTGCCGATCAGGTCGCCCCCGACCGTGTTGGAGACGCAGTTCAGCGTCACCCAGGCCTGCGTGCGCTCGCGTGCGATCAGGTCCCGGAAGCTCAGCGTGATCTCACGATCGACCATCCCGTGGATCCGCAGCCGCCACTGCTCCGGCTCGATGGTGGGCAGCGCGATCGCGGTGTGGATCAGGTAGAAGTCCTCCTCGGGCGTCTCCCACGGCGAGACCCCGGCCAGGCCGATCCGGGCGGCCGGAGGAACCCGCGGCTCGGTCACTCCGGTCAACCGCAGCAGCCGGCGCGCCTCCTCGACCGAGCGGCGGCCGCGGCCGACGAGGCGGCCCAGCACACCGACTCCCACCGAGATGACCGCCACCGCCGCGGCACCGATCAGGAAGCCCCGGCGTCCGGCCGGGGGCGCGTCCTCCGGTGCCCGCTCCGCGGCGCGAAGCCGGTCGGTCAACAGGCTGAGGACCACCACCCAGGTCACCAGGCCGACCGCGATCGGCAGGTAGACCACCGGGGACGGGGCTTCCTGGATCGCTATGGCTGCCACGCCCACGGCGGCGAGAGCGCCCAGCAGCAGCACCGCCAGCCACCAGGCTCGTGCGGCGAGCCGGCCCGCCCACGCGAACGCGAGGGCGAGGAACACGAAGACCCCGCCGACCAGCAGCGGTTTGTCCTGGGCGCCGAGCGTGCCGATGGCCCACTCGACGAGCACCCCCGGCGTGACCCGGATGACCAGTTCCGCGACCGAGACCACCGGGGAGTCGCGGACCGCCAGCAGGTTGGCCACCGCATAGCTCGTGGCGAGACCGGCTCCGCCGGCCGCCAGACCCGCGAGCGACCACGCTCCACGGAAGGTCCTCATGAGTTCGATTGTGACTCAGGCATGATCATCTCGTGCAGCCCACCTCGTCCGTGCCGTTCCGGATCGGCATCGGTACCGACGTCCATCGCCTCGTCGACGGCGTACCGATGCAGCTTGCCGGACTGGCCTGGCCCGACGAGCCGCAAGGGTTGGAGGGCCACTCCGACGCCGACGTCGCCGCGCACGCCGCGTGCGACGCGATGCTGTCCGCAGCCGGGATCGGCGACCTCGGCAGCCACTTCGGGACAGCCGAGCCGGAGTGGGCCGGCGCCGCGGGCGTCACGCTCCTCGCCGAGACCGCCCGCCGGGTGCGTGCGGCCGGCTTCGAGATCGGGAACGTGGCGATCCAGGTCATCGGCAACCGCCCCCGCCTCGGCCCACGCAGGGCAGAGGCCGAAGCCACCCTCACGGCGGCCGTCGGCGCCCCGGTGTCGGTCTCGGCCACCACCACCGACGGGCTCGGCCTGACCGGCCGCGGTGAGGGTGTCGCAGCCGTCGCGACCGCCCTGCTCATGACGTCCTGATGCGATAGTCCCCGAACTTCTGGTCGCCAGATCGCCGACGGGGCGACCAAAGATTCGGGGACTATCCGTCTTGGCCGGTCCGACCAGGGGTGGGCGAGGAGACAGCACGAGGCCCCCGGGGGGAACCCGCGGGGGCCTCGTGGTCAGCTCGTGGTGAGCCGGTGGTTCTGTCGAGTCAGGAAGCGAGGACCTCGTCGAGGATCGCCTCGGCCTTGTCCTCGTTGGTGTGCTCGGCCAGGGCCAGCTCGGAGACCAGGATCTGGCGCGCCTTGGCCAGCATCCGCTTCTCGCCGGCCGACAGGCCACGGTCACGCTCGCGGCGCCACAGGTCGCGGACGACCTCGGAGACCTTCATGACGTCCCCGCTGTGGAGCTTCTCGAGGTTGGCCTTGTAGCGGCGCGACCAGTTGGTCGGCTCCTCGACGTGAGCGGCACGGAGGACGTCGAACACGCGCTCGAGACCCTCCTTGTCGACGACGTCGCGCACCCCGACCAGATCGAGGTTGCAGGCCGGGACTCTGACGACCAGATCCTGCTGGGCGACGATCCTCAGAACGAGGTACTGTCGGTCCTCCCCCTTGATCTGCCGCATCTCGATGTCCTCGATGACTGCGGCCCCGTGATTTGGATAGACAACCGTTTCGCCGACGGTGAAGGTCATATGTGAAGTACCCCTTTCAAGAGGGCCATCATATCACGGCGCGGGAGCAGCTCCTGCCGCGTTTGCGCAGGTCAGGACGGCAAACCGGGGTTGACAGGACCGTTGTTCGTATGGTGCGCAGGGGTGGCGGGAGCCGTGGGCGAGCCCGACGCGTCAGCCCAGTTGCGCCACTTCCTCGCCGTCGGGCCCCGGTGCGGCGATACTGCGGGGCATGTCCCCCAGGACCACACGCCAGCGCCGGTGGCGACGCCGCAGCACGACGGGTACGCCGACCGTCGCCGACTCGCCCCAGCCCACCGACCCGGCTCCCGGGAGGCTGGCTCGCTTCGCCCCGTGGCTCTACCTACGGAGCGCCCACCCGAAGCTCGGGTTGGTCAGCGCGCTCGCCCTGGCGGGCGCCGCTGCCCTGAGCGGACGCTCGACGGCCGCCGTGGGGATGGTGCTGGTGACCGTGCTGGTCGGCCAGGCGATGCTGGGGTGGACCAACGACCTGGTCGACCGGCGCCGCGACGCGTCGAACGAGCGGCTCGGCAAGCCGATCGCCCAGGGTCTCCTCGACCCGGGCGACGTCGCCTTCGCGGTGTCGGTCGGGCTGCTGCTCGTCGTCCCCCTGGCCATCTCCCACGGCGTCTGGGCCGGGCTCAGCTACCTCGCCGCGCTGGCGGTCGGTCTGCTCGGCAACCTCGTGCTGCGCGGCGGTTGGCTCTCGTGGGTGCCCTGGGCAGTGTCGTTCGCCCTCTACCCCGCGTTCCTCGCGTACGGCGGCTTCGCCGGGGACGGGCACGACACGCCTCCGGAGATCGCGATCACCGCACTCGCTGCCGCACTCGGCGTCTGCGTCCACGTGCTGGTGGCCCTTCCGGGACTCGTCCTCGACCACGAGAACGGCATCCGGCACCTGCCGCTCCGTCTCGCGCTCCGGGTCGGCGCCGCCAAGCTGCTGTGGGCGACCGTCGTGGTGACCGCACTCGTCCTGACCGGCCTCCTGGTCGCCGGCGCCCAGGTCGGGCTGCGCCAGTGATGCGTTGCAGTGAACCGTCGACGACGTCGGCCCGATAGCATGCGGCCATGCAGCTCAGACGCTCCCTGGCGCTGGTGTCCGGCGCACTCCTGCTGACCGCGCCCCTGGCAGCCTGCGGGTTCTCCCCCGCCACCGACCGGGTCAACACGATCGCGCCCGGCACGTCCGACCGCGACGGCACCGTCGACGTGCTCAACGCCGTGATCGTGTCGGCCGAGGAAGGCTCCGGCGTCCTCATCACGACCCTGGTCAACAACGACAACGAGGAGGACGCCTCGCTCGACAGCGTGACCGCCGGCGACGAGACGGTGCAGGTCGGTGAGTTCTCGGCGATCTCGATCGATCCCAACGGGTTCGTCAACCTCGCGGCCGAGGGCCAGCAGGGCATCCCCGTGGAGGGCGAGCTCGCCGCGGGGGACGTCGTACCCCTGACCCTCCAGCTCTCGGGCGGTCAGGTCGTCGAGCTCGACGTCCCTGTGGTGTGGAACTGCGAGGAGTTCGCCGGCCTCGACGGCGAGGGCGGCGACTGCGACGTCGCCGAGACCGAGGAGCACTGATGTCCTACACGCTGATCCTGCTGCGCCACGGCGAGAGCGACTGGAACGCCAGGAACCTGTTCACCGGCTGGGTCGACGTCGACCTGACCGACAAGGGTCGGGCCGAGGCGATCAGCGGCGGGGAGCAGCTGCTCGCCGCAGACCTGCTTCCGGACGTCGTCCACACCTCGCTGCAGCGACGCGCCATCACCACGGCCAACCTCGCCCTCGACGCCGCCGACCGGCACTGGATTCCGGTCCACCGTTCCTGGCGACTCAACGAGCGCCACTACGGCGCCCTGCAGGGCAAGGACAAGAAGCAGACGTTGGAGGAGTACGGCGAGGAGCAGTTCATGACGTGGCGTCGGTCCTTCGACGTCCCGCCGCCGCCGCTCGACGACGACGACGAGTTCTCCCAGGCCCACGACCCGCGCTACGCCGACCTCGGCGACGAGCTGCCGCGCACCGAGTGCCTCAAGGACGTCATCGCCCGGATGCTGCCCTACTGGGAGTCCGCGGTCGTTCCCGACCTGCGCGCCGGACGGACCGTCCTGGTCGCTGCCCACGGCAACAGCCTGCGCGCGATCGTGAAGCACCTCGACGGCATCAGCGACGAGGACATCGCCGGCCTCAACATCCCGACCGGCATGCCGCTGATCTACCGGCTCGACGAGTCGATGGTGCCGACCGTCGCCGGCGGCGACTACCTCGACCCGGAGGCGGCCGCTGCGGCCGCCGCCGCCGTGGCCAATCAGGGGCGCTAGAGCTTCAGGGGTGGTGCGGGCGCCGCAGCACCGCGGGCAGGCGGGTGGCGCCGGGAGCGCGGTCGTCGGTGGCCAGGACGTCGGCGGGGTTGTAGATCCGGCAGCGCTGGAGTGACAGGCAGCCGCAGCCGATGCAGGAGTCGAGACCGTCGCGGAGCGACTGGAGTGCCGCGATCTGCTCGTCGAGACGAGCACGCCAGTGGCGGGAGATGCGGGACCAGTCCGCCTTGGTCGGCGTCCGCCCCTCGGGCAGGGTGTCGAGCTCCTCGCGGATCTCCTGCAGCGTCAGGCCGACGTTGGACGCAGCCCGGATGAACGCCAACCTCCGCAGGGTGCTCCGCTCGAACTGCCGACGGCCACCGGGTGAGCGGGTCGCGGAGATCAGCCCTTCGGCCTCGTAGTAGCGCAGCGCCGACGCCGCGAAGCCGCTGCGGTGCGTGACCTCTCCCATGGTGAGGACGTCTCGCGCGTCGATCTCGACCAACTCCTTGAACTCAAGTTCACTTGAACTTGAATACTGGCAGGCATGACCAACGAACGCAATCCTGTTGCCCTGGTGACCGGCGGATCGGAGGGACTGGGCCTCGAGCTGGTCCGGACCCTCAGCGACCGTGGTTGGACCGTCGTCACCGACGCCCGAAGCTCCGACCGGCTCCACACCGCCGTGGCGCAGCTTCCTGAAGCAGCTCAGGTCACGGCCGTCCCCGGCGACGTCGCCGACGCGAGCCACCGCGACGACCTCTCCCGGGTCGTCGACGCCGCGGGTGGCCTCGACCTGCTCGTGCTCAACGCCAGCACGCTCGGGCCGCTGCCGATGCGGCCGCTGCGCGAGCTGACGGCCACCGAGCTCGGCGACACCCTCCGCGGCACGGCGGGCGCGAACGCCGCACTGATGATCGAGCTGACCGATCAGCTGCTGCGTCGCGACGGTGTGGTGGTCGGGATCTCGTCGGACGCAGCGATCGAGCACTACCCGACCTGGGGACCGTACGGCGCGGCCAAGGCGGCCCTCGACCACCTGGTGCAGACCTTCGGCGAGGAGACCGGCCTGGCGTCGTACGCCGTGGACCCCGGCGACATGCGCACCCGGATGCACCAGGACGCCTTCCCGGGGGAGGACATCTCCGACCGGCCGCTGCCCGAGATCGTGGCGCCGCGGCTGCTCGCGCTGGTCGAGCGCCGCCCGGCCACCGGCCGCTACCGCGCCGCCGACGTCCAGGTGGAGGTGTCGGCATGACGCTGTTGACGCTGCGGCCAAGCACCACCTTCCGGGCGCCGACGGATGCCTTCGCGGCCTCGCCGGCGGAGGCACGCGGGCTGGCCCGCGACTCCGTCCGGCTGCTGGTGGGTGATCCGGGCGGCATCCGGCACAGCCGGTTCGCCGAGCTGCCCGACCACCTGCGTCCCGGCGACCTGGTGGTCGTCAACAACTCCGCGACCGTCCCGGGCCAGCTCGATGCGACGCTGCGCCGCGACGGGAGCGCGTCCCCGGTGGTCGCCCATGTGGGCACCCGGCTCGAGGACGGCAGCCGGGTCGTCGAGCTGCGGACCGCGCCGCACGCCGACCGCGCCGTGCTGGACGCCGTCGTCGGCGACCGGCTGCGGATCGGAGACGTCGAGCTCACGCTGCACTCGCCGTACCCCCACGCCGACTCCTCACCCACCGGCGCCGGCAACCGGCTCTGGCGGGCGGAGGTGCGCGGCGACCTGGCCGGGGCGCTGCGACGCGACGGCCGGCCGATCAGCTATGGCTACCTCGACCGCTCCTACCCGCTCTCGGCCTACCAGTCCGTCTTCAGCACCGAGCCAGGCAGCGCCGAGATGCCCTCGGCCGGGCGGCCGTTCACCGACGGCGTCATCACCCGGCTGGTGGCCGGCGGGGTGGGCGTCGCGCCCGTCACGCTGCACACCGGCTTCTCCTCGCAGGAGGCCGGCGAGGCGCCACAGCCGGAGTGGTACGACGTGCCCGCCGCGACCGCCCGGCTGGTCACCTCGACCCGGGCCGCCGGAGGGCGGGTCGTGGCCGTCGGCACCACGGTCACCCGAGCGCTCGAGTCTGCGGTCGACACTGCGGGCCGGGTCGTCCGGAGCCGTGGCTGGACCGAGCGGGTGGTGACCCCGGCGGACCCGCCGCGGGTGGTCGACGGTCTCGTCACCGGCTGGCACGACCCGGGCGCCTCGCACCTGCTGCTGGTCGAGGCGGTGGCCGGTCCCGAGCTCACCCAGGCGGCGTACGACGCGGCGACGGCCTCGGGCTACCTGTGGCACGAGTTCGGGGACGCCGCGCTGCTGCTCGGCCGGTGACGCGGCCCACCTGATGCGTGGTCGGCGCGGTGCTACTGCGCTGGCGAGATCCCGACGTCGAAGACGACCGGGCTCCCACCCTTCAACCGGACCGACGTCGAGCAGGGGACGTCGCCGGTCGCGTCGAGGTCGCAGACCACGATCCAGCCGGACGAGGCCCGCTCGGCGGACCTCACGTCAGCGACCCTGAGCGCGATCCGGTGAGCGGCCAGGTCCTCCCAGCCGGCGAACCACGCAAACCGGTGCCCGGTCCGCAGCGGCACCCGCGTCCGCGGTTGCTCGGCCCGGTGCACCGCCACCTTCCCGGCGACCGAGTGGTCCACGTAGATCTGCTGGTCGGGGGTCAGGTAGCCGCCGTCACGCCAGGGCTGCGGCAGGCCTGCTGCGCCGTCCCCCACGGTCTCGTAGCCGCGGTTGCCCCGCCACAGCATCTCGCGCGGGAAGCCGCCGGAGGAGTCCAGGGCGGGCTCGGTCGCCCCGGTGGTCAGGTCGACGCGCACGTCGTCCGGGTCGCCACTCGGACGGTTCCAATAGGCCCGGTTCTCGGCGTCGAATCCGCCGAAGTGGGGCCAGGCGTTGGCGTACAGCTCCGGCAGCTCGTCAGCCCCCGGCTCCCCCATGCCGTCCACCGAGGACAGCACCAGCTGTCCGCTCGTGAGGTCCACGACCCGGGCCACGGCAAGGCCGTCCCGGGTCGGTGGGCTGGTGTCGTACTCCAGCCACCCGGCGTACCGCCCGTCGGCGGAGACCTCGAACGTCACGGCCCGTTCCGCCACCGTCGTCACCGTCTGCCCGTCCCAGTAGACGACGTGCGCGGTGAGCTCATCGTCCGGAGCGACCCGCAGGAAGAATCCCGTCGGGACGCGCACCATGCCGGTGATGGCGCGGGGCACGACGTCGCGGAAGGTGTCGTCGCCGTAGTGGATGGTGCGGCCCTGCGCCCAGGCCAGCCGCGGCTCGCCGAACGGCGGCTTGGTCGAGGTGGCTGCAGGCAGCAACTGATCCCCGGGCGCGGCGTCATCGGCGACGCTCCCCGACGGGGCACACCCGGGCAGCAGGCCAACGGCGAGCACGGCGGCGACCACAGTGGCGACCACCGTGGCGGCACCACGCATCCCGGAACGGCGCGATGACGACGGACGGCAGGGGCAGCGGGAGGTCACGTCAGGTAGACGCCCGGAGCCACGGTTCGGTTGCCCAGGGCGGACCGTGTCGCAGCCGCCTGCTGGAGACACACCCAGTCAGACCTCGACGGCCCGCTGGCCGGTGACGACGAAGACGATCCGGTTGGCGACCGAGACGGCGTGGTCGGCGATCCGCTCGTAGTAGCGGCCGAGCAGTGCCAGGTCGACCGCGGCCTCGACACCGTGGGCCCAGTCGTCGGAGAGCATGTCCCGGAAGCTCTGACGACGCAGCCGGTCCATGACCTCGTCGTCGCGGCCGAGCTCGATCGCGGCCTCGACGTCCTTGTTGGTGATGATCTGGGAGACGCGGGACACCATGTCCTGGGCCACCTCCGCCATCTGGCTCATCGTCGGCCGGAGCTGGTCGGGGACGGCGGTGTTGGGCACCCGCAGCCGGGCGATCTTCGCGACGTGCACCGAGAGGTCGCCCATGCGCTCCAGCTCGCTGACCATCCGCAGCGCGGAGACGATGACGCGCAGGTCGCGAGCCACCGGCTGCTGCAGTGACAGCAACCTGAAGCAGGTCTCCTCGACGGCCTCGCGGGCGGCGTCGATGTCGGCGTCGCCGCTGATCACCTGCTCGGCGATCTCGGCGTCACCTTCCAGCAACGCCTGGGAAGCGAGCTGCACGGCGGTCTCGACGCTCTGGCAGATGTCGGCCAGGTCGGAGAAGACGGAATCAAGCTGGTCATGGAAGGCCTCACGCATGGTCAGCACCCTAGACAGCCCAGGTGACGCACCGGTGCGGGAGCGTGAACGAGGGGTGAACATCTCGCGGCCGGCAGTCCAGCGGCGCGGTGCCGGGTGATTCCCTGCGTACGCTGGCCGCGTGGACCCGACGACCCAGGCGTTCCTCGCCGCGCTCCTCGGAGCCGTCGTCGCCGGATCGGCCGCCTTCGCGTGGGTGATCAGTGAGCGGTCCCAGGCCCGGACCGGACCGGTCGAGGAGCCAGTGCTCCCGCCCGGGATCGCCACCGTCCTGTCCGTGCTGCGCAGCAGTGCGGTCGTCGTCGGCGAGGACGACGTCGTGCTCAAGGCCAGCGCTCCGGCGTACGCGATGGGATTCGTGCGCGGCAATGCCCTGGTGTCCGGCGAGCTGGCGACGCTGGTCGACCAGGTGCGCCGCGACGGCGACATCCGCGAGACCGAGCTGCTGATGACACGTCCCGGGCTCCCGCCCCGCTACGTCACCGCCCGCGTCGCGCCGCTGAGCTCCCGGCTGGTCCTGGCCCTGGTCGAGGACCGCACCCGCGAGCGACGGGTCGAGGCCGTACGCCGGGACTTCGTCGCCAACGTCAGCCACGAGCTCAAGACGCCGGTCGGCGCGATCCGGCTGCTGGCGGAAGCCGTGCAGGACGCGGCCGACGACCCCGAGGCGGTGGAACGGTTCAGCGGTCGGATGATCACCGAGTCCGACCGGCTGACCCGGCTGGTGCAGCAGATCATCGAGCTGTCGCGGTTGCAGGGCCACGACCCGATCGACGAGCCCGTCGCCGTACCCGTCGACGACGTGGTGAAGACCGCGGTCGACACCAGTGCGATCGACGCCGACGCGCGCCAGATCTCGGTCGTGGCCGGCGGCTCCCACGGCCTCGAGGTCGTCGGTAGCAGCGAGCAGATCACCGCGGCCGTCTCCAACCTCGTCGCGAACGCGGTCACCTACTCCCCCGAGGGGTCGACGGTGCTGGTCAACGCCAAGGGCCTGCCCGACGTCGTCGAGATCTCGGTCGTCGACCAGGGCATCGGCATCCCCGAGGACGAGGTGGAGCGGATCTTCGAGCGCTTCTACCGGGTCGACCCGGCGCGGCACCGCTCGACCGGCGGGACCGGTCTCGGGCTCTCGATCGTCAAGCACGTCGCCGCCACCCACGGCGGCGACATCAGGGTGTGGTCCGCCGAGGGGCAAGGATCCACGTTCACCCTCAGCCTGCCCCGCAAGAAGCAGGAGACAAGCCGGTGACCCGGGTACTCGTCGTCGAGGATGAAGAGAGCTACAGCGATCCCCTGGCCTACATGCTGCGCAAGGAGGGCTTCGAGGTCGCCATCGCGACCAACGGCCCCGATGCGTTGACCGAGTTCGACCGCAACGGCGCCGACATCGTGCTGCTCGACCTGATGCTGCCCGGCCTGCCCGGCACCGAGGTGTGCCGCCAGATCCGGGCGACGTCGAGCGTCCCGGTGATCATGGTGTCGGCGAAGGACGACGAGGTCGACAAGGTGGTCGGCCTCGAGCTCGGCGCCGACGACTACGTCACCAAGCCCTACTCCCCGCGCGAGCTCGTCGCCCGGATCCGGGCGGTCCTCCGCCGCGGCGTCGTGGACGGTTCCCCCGAGGACAGCGCGCTCGAGGCCGGTCCGGTGCGGATGGATGTCGAGCGCCACGTCGTCACCGTGCACGGCACCGAGCAGCGGCTGCCGCTCAAGGAGTTCGAGCTGCTCGAGATGTTCCTGCGCAACCCGGGGCGGGTGCTCACGCGGGGGCAGCTGATCGACCGGGTGTGGGGCTCCGACTACGTCGGCGACACCAAGACCCTCGACGTCCACGTGAAGCGGCTGCGCGCCAAGCTCGAGCCCAACCCGTCCGAGCCGGCGTACCTCGTGACCGTGCGCGGGCTGGGGTACAAGCTCGACCTCTGATCCGGCTGCTGTCGGTTTCCCCGCTCAGGCGGGGAAACTGGGACTTGGCGCGGCAAATTTGCCCCACGAAGTGCGGGTTTCCCCGCTCAGGCGGGGAAACCGCAGATGGTTCCGACCTGTCCGGATCTCACGCAACCCCGTCCGAAAACCGCGTGTGAAGGGACGACGGTGTTCCTAGGCTGAGCAAGTGAAAAGTACGCCGACGCCGGTTCGATCCTGGCTGCCGCTCGCCGCCGTCTCCTGCACCCTCGTGTTCTGGGCGTCGGCGTTCGTGGCGATCCGCTACCTCGGCGACGACTTCTCCCCCGGCTCGCTGTCGCTGGGCCGGTTGACGATCGGTGCCATCGCACTCGGGGTGATGGCGATGCTGGGCGACCTGCCCCGCCCGACCCGGCTCCGAGTGGCGCTCCATCGTGCTGATCGGCGTGTTGTGGTTCGGCTTCTACAACGTCGCCCTCAACGAGGGCGAGCAGCGCGTCGACGCGGGCACCGCGGCGATGCTGATCCAGGTGGCTCCGGTGTTGATCGCACTGCTGGCCGCCAGCTTCCTCAACGAGCCGTTCACCCGCTACCTCGCGCTCGGGCTGGCGCTGGCCTTCGGCGGCGTCGTCCTGATCGGGACCGGCGGCTCGCCCGACGGCGACCGCGACGTGGTCGGGGTGGTGCTGGTCGTCCTCGCGGCCGCGGCGTACGCCGTGAGCGTGATCCTCCAGAAGCCGCTGATGGTCCGCCTGCGGGGCGTCCACGTCATCTGGCTGGCGTGCATGGTCGGCGCGATCACCTGCCTGCCGTGGGCCGGTCAGCTCGTCGACGAGCTGGGCCGCGCTCCGGCCTCGTCGATCGGCTGGCTGGCCTACCTCGGCGTCTTCCCGACCGCGCTGGCGTTCACGACCTACGCCTACGCGCTCAAGCACATGGACGCGTCGAGCCTCGGTGTGACGACCTACCTCGTCCCGCCGATCACGATCGTGCTCGGCCTGCTGTTCCTCGGCGAGGCGCCGCCCACGATCGCCTACGTCGGCGGCGCGCTCGCCCTGGTCGGCGTGGGCATCGCCCGCCACAAGCCGCGACCCAAGCAGCAGGAGAAGGAAGGCGACACCGCGCCCGAGGCTGCCATGCTGAGCGGGTGAACCTCCTCGCGGGCATCCTGGTCGGCCTCGTCGCCGCCCTGCACGTGTGGTTCCTCGTCCTCGAGATGTTCCTCTGGACCGCGCCGCTGGGCCGCAAGACCTTCGGGCTCGACGCCGAGTTCGCCCGACGCAGCAAGGGACTCGCCGCCAACCAGGGCCTCTACAACGGCTTCCTGGTCGCGGGTCTGGTGTGGGGCCTGGTCGCGGACCGGCAGGACGTGCAGCTGTTCTTCCTGGTCTGCGTCGTCGTCGCCGGGGCGTACGGCGCCGCGACGATCAACCGGCGGATCCTGCTGGTCCAGGCAGTACCGGCGGCGCTGGCGATCGCGGCGGTCCTCGCGGCCTGACTCAGTCGTCGGCAGTCGGCTGCGCGCCCGACTCCAGCCAGCCACGGAAGGCGTCGAGGTTGCGGGTGGACTCGCCGCGCGAGATGCGCCACTCCCACTCCTTGCGGATCGACGACCCGAAGCCCAGCTCGAGGATGGTGTTGAACGACTCGTCGGCGTAGGTCAGCACCGAGCCGAGCAGCCGGTCGAGCTCGTCGGGAGTGACCGCCGACAGCGGCAGCCGCGCGTCGAGGTAGATGTCGCCGAGCGGGTCGAGGCCGAACGCCACGGCGTACATCCTGAGGTTGCGCTGCAGCAGCCACCGGTGGACACCCTCGTGGTTCTCGTCGGGTCGCCGACAGACGAAGGCGTGCACCCCGAGCGCGTGGGGGCCGACATCGAGCCGCACCGGCACCTGCAGCTTCCGCTCCCCGGGCATGGTCACGGTGAAGACGCCCTCGGCGATCTCCTCGTGCTCGAGCTCGGCCTCGGCGAGGTAGCTGCGCAGCACCTCGGCCGTGTCCGCGCGGTTCACACCAGGGCCGGCATCGTCGCGCGGGCCCGCTGGTAGACGTCGAGGGTCCGGTCGGCGGTGAGCTCCCACGAGAAGCCACTGGCGTGCTCGACCGCACCTGCCGCGAGCCGGTCCCGGAGCTCCTCGTCGGTCACGAGGCGCTCCAGCGCGTCCGCCCAGGCCTCGGCGCCGTGGCCGTCGACCAGGAGCCCGGAGACCCCGTCGCGGACCACGGTGGTGAGTCCGCCGACGGCGGCGGCCACGACCGGTGTCCCGGAGGCCTGCGCCTCGACGGCGACCAGCCCGAACGACTCGTTGTAGGACGGTACGGCGACCAGGTCGGCGGCCGCGCACCAGCGACTCAGCTCCGCCTGGGCCACCGGGGGCACGAAGCGGACCACGTCGCGCAGCCCGAGGCTGTGGGCGAGGTCGGCCAGCGCCTCGGGGTGCTCGAGGCCGGAGCCGGACGGGCCACCGACCACGGGGACGACCAGCCGCGACCGCAGCTCGGGTCGCCGCTCGAGCAGCACCGCCACCGCGCGCAGCAGCACGTCGGGCGCCTTCAGCGGCTGGATCCGCCCGGCGAACAGCAGCACGTGGGCGTCGACCGGCAGACCGAGCCCGCGACGCACCGCGCCCTTGTCGTGGGGGCGGAACACGGCCAGGTCCACGCCGGGGTGCACCACCTCGACCCGACCGGGGTCCGCGTCGTACAGGTTGATCAGCTGCTTGGCCTCGAGATCGGTGTTGGCGATCAGCATGTCGGCGGCCGCCACCACCTGCTCCTCGCCGATGATCCGCCCCTCGGGCTCCGGGGTGTCCCCGTCGGCGAGCGCGTCGTTCTTGACCTTGGCCATCGTGTGCATCGAGTGGATCAGCGGCACGCCCCAGCGGTCGCGCGCGAGCGCGCCGACCTGGCCGGAGAGCCAGTAGTGGCTGTGGACCGCGTCGTAGTGCCCCAGCGGCTGCGCGGCCTCGGCGCGCAGCACGTCCCGGGCGAACACACACAGCTGGCCGGGCAGCTCACCCTTGGTGAGGCCCTCGAACGGGCCGGCGGTGATGTGGCGGACCAGCACGCCGGGGGCGGCCAGGACCGTCGGCTCCATCGCCGAGGTGGTGGCACGGGTGAAGATGTCGACCTCGATGCCCCGCGTGGCCAGCCGCTTGGCGAGCTCGAGCACGTAGACGTTCATCCCGCCCGCGTCGCCGACGCCGGGCTGGTCGAGCGGCGACGTGTGCAGGCTGATCATCGCCACCCGCTCGATGCCCCGCTCGCTGCTACCTGCCACCACGCGCACTCTCCTGACTCAGAAGTTGACCCTCTAGGGCAACCACGTTCGCTGGCCGAACATTCCGTCCCTAGTCTGGAGCGGTGCTGATCTTCGACGGTGGCTGCGGATTCTGCCGCCGCAGCCTGCGGTGGGGGTACGCCGTCGGGTGCCGTTTCGAGGCGGTCCCCAGCGCCGACGTGGATCCGTCCCCGCTCGGGCTGACCCGGGCAGACCTCGCCGAGGCCGCCTGGTGGGTGGCGCCGGACGGGTCGCTCCACCGCGGCCACGAGGCGGTCGCGAGGGCGCTCGAGACGTCCCGCTGGCTGCCGGTGCGACTCGTGGGCCGGGCGGTGCGCAGCCGGGCCGTGGGTCCGCTGGCGCGGCGCGCGTACGCCTGGGTGGCGGCGAACCGCAGCCGGTTCCCAGCCTGGTTGGGCTGACGCCCCAGCGAGGTCCTCAGCGCGCCGAGTGGCTGCCATGGCTGCGCCGTGGCCGGTCGGCGGCGGGACCCTCGCCGCGCCCGCGGACCAGCATCATCGCCGACCCCAGGATCGCGACCACGCCGAGGATGCCGTCGAGGCGGAGGTCGTCGCCGGAACCGTTGATGATCGAGTAGACCGACCACACGAGCAACGGGAACGCGATCGCGACGATCACCCGCAACCAGATGGCGCTGCTGCTCACGAGGCCGGCGCCGACACCTGCCAGCGCGATCCCCAGCAGCCCCAGGCCCGCCCAGTGGGCGCCGTCCGCCCATCCGGGGACGTCCCCGGCGAGGTCGGCACCCCAGCGGACGACCCAGCAGGCACCGCCGAGCACGCCGGCGGCAGCAGCGAGGACACGCAGGTTCATGACAGCGCATTGTGTCACCCCTGAGGGTGGTCCGGCAGACTCGGTGTCATGAGCCAGCCACGCACCGCCGTCGTCACCGGAGCCAGCAGCGGGATCGGGGCCGCCACCGCCCGCTCCCTCGCCGAGGCCGGCTACCGGGTGGTCTGCGCGGCCCGGCGGACCGACCGGATCGAGTCCCTCGCGGCCGAGATCGGCGGCGTGGCCGTCGCCTGCGACGTGACGTCGGTCAGCTCGGTCGCGGGCCTGGCGGCCGCGGTGGGCGACACCCTCGACGTGCTGGTCAACAACGCCGGCGGCGCCTTCGGGGCCGACCCCGTCGCCACCGCCGATCCCGAGGACTGGCGGGCGATGTACGACGTGAACGTGCTCGGCACCCTCCACGTCACCCAGGCGCTGCTGCCCGCCCTGCGTGCGTCCGGCGACGGCCTCATCGTCAACGTCGGGTCGACCGCCGGCCGGATCGCCTACGAGGGCGGGGGCGGCTACACCGCGGCCAAGCACGGCACCCAGGTGATGACCGAGACGCTGCGGCTCGAGCTGTGTGGCGAGCCGATCCGGATCTCGGAGATCGCGCCCGGGATGGTGCGGACCGACGAGTTCGCGGCGGTCCGGTTCGACGGTGACCGGGAGAAGGCCGACGCGGTCTACGCCGGCGTGGCCGAGCCGCTGGTCGCCGAGGACGTCGCCGAGAGCATCGCCTGGATCGCCAGCCGCCCCTCCCACGTCAACATCGACGAGCTGGTGATCCGGCCCCGGGCGCAAGCGGCCCAGCACAAGGTCCACCGGGTCTGATTGACTCATCCCGTGCAGACCATCGGACTCGTCGGCGGCATGTCCTGGGAATCCAGCCTCGTCTACTACCGCGACCTCAACCTCGGCGTGCAGGAACGGTTGGGCGGGCTCTCCTCTCCCAAGCTGGTCCTCTCCACGGTGGACTTCGCGGAGCTGACCGCGCTGGAGGACGCGGAACGCTGGGACCGGATCGGGCAGCTGCTCTCGGATGCCGCGCGCGGCGTGGAGCGGGCCGGCGCCGACTTCCTGGTGCTGTGCACGACCACGTTCCACAAGGTGGCCGACGAGGTCGCGGCCGCCGTCGACATCCCCCTGCTCCACCTCGCCGACGTCGTCGCCGAGGCGGTCAGGGAGGCGCGGGTGACCAAGGTCGGCCTGATCGGGACCACCGTCGCGATGGAGGACTCCTTCTTCGCCGACCGGATGGCGACCCATGGCGTCGAGGTCGTCGTACCGCCCACCGAGCACCACGAGTTCCTCAACACCGCGATCTACGACGAGCTGGTCCACGGCCACATCGTGGACAAGACCCGTCGCCGCGTCGTCGAGATCGTCGACGAGCTGTGGGACGCCGGCGCACAGGGCGTCCTGGTCGGCTGCACCGAGCTGGAGCTGCTGATCTCGCAGTCCGACATCGACCTGCCCGCGTTCCCCTGCACCACCCTGCACGTGAAGGCGGCGCTGGACCGGGCCCTGGCCTGAGTCAGGCCTCCGTGGTGCCCTGGTGGAACCGCTGCAGCCAGCGCTGGCCGGACCGCACCCACAGCGAGCTGCGCAGCGTGGTCTCGCCCGACGTCCCCACTGCCCGCCACACCAGCAGCATCGTGTCCTGACCGACCCGGTCGACGGCCAGCACCTCGAGCTCGACCCGCTCGTCGAGGGGACCGATCGCGGCCAGCATCTCCTCGCGCGACCACCGCTTCCCCGACCTGCCGATCTCCTCCCACGCCGGGTCGAGCAGCGCCGCCACGGCGGCCCGGTCGCCGCGGACCTCGTCGGTCAGCAGCGCCCGCTCCAGTCGTACGACGAGCTCCTCGTCGGTCTCCACGGGCTCCTCGGCCAGCGAGAACAGGTCAGGGTCGGGCTCGGGCGATGCGGTGACGGTGAACGCGTGCGCCGACCGGTCGCCGCGGAACCCCGGACCCGGGTCGGGGGTCGCGTGCTCCTGGAACGCCCGGGCGGCCGCGTTGGCCAGCTCGTCGGCCTTCTCGTTCAGGACGTGGCCGGTGTGCCCCTTCACCCACTCGAAGTGCACCCGCCGCCCCTGCATGGCCGCGTCGAGCGCCTTCATGATCTCGACGTTGGCGACCGGCTTGCCGTCGCCCTTCTTCCAGCCGCGCCGCTTCCACCCGGCCATCCACTTGGTGATCGCGTTGATGGCGTAGGTCGAGTCGCAGAAGACGTGCAGGTCGTCATCGACGCCGGCGGTCTGCTGCAGCAGGTCGAGGACCGCGGTGAGCTCGCCCATGTTGTTGGTGCCGTGGGCCCAGCCGCCGCTGGCCCAGCAGTCGTCGTCGACGTACCACGCCCACCCGGAGGGGCCGGGGTTGCCGAGTGCCGAGCCGTCGGCGGCCGCGATCAGGGTCATGGGCGTCAGAGTAGGCGGCGACGAATCGGCAGAACGGGTCGGGCTCCGTAGACTTCTCGGGCTATCCCCACCCTTCGAAAGTGACGGCTGTCTGCATGTCCACCACCAACTCTGCGATCCGCGGGGACCTGCGCAACGTCGCAATCGTCGCGCACGTCGACCACGGCAAGACCACCCTGGTCGACGCCATGCTGCGCCAGGGCGGTGCCTTCACCGAGCACCAGGCCGAGGGCGTGGGCGACCGGGTCATGGACTCCGGCGACCTGGAGCGCGAGAAGGGCATCACGATCCTCGCGAAGAACACCGCGATCCACTACGCCGGTCCGGCCGGTGGCGGCCAGCCGATGGTCATCAACATCATCGACACCCCCGGCCACGCCGACTTCGGTGGTGAGGTCGAGCGCGGCCTGTCGATGGTGGACGGCATCGTGCTCCTCGTCGACGCCTCCGAGGGCCCGCTCCCGCAGACCCGCTTCGTGCTGCGCAAGGCGCTCAACGCCGACATGCCGGTCGTGCTCGTGGTCAACAAGACCGACCGCAGCGACGCCCGTATCGCCGAGGTCGTCGACGAGACCTACGAGCTCTTCATGGACCTGCTCGACGAGTCGCACAGCCAGGACGCGCTGGACTTCCCGGTCGTCTACGCCAGCGCCAAGGCCGGCAAGGCGTCGCTGGAGATGCCCGGCAACGGCGACATCCCCGACTCCCCCGACCTCGAGCCGCTGTTCCGCACCATCCTCGAGACGATCCCCGCCCCGACGTACACCGAGGGTGCGCCGCTCCAGGCCCACGTCACCAACCTCGACGCGTCGCCGTTCCTCGGCCGGCTCGCGCTGGTGCGGGTCCACGAGGGCACCCTGAAGAAGGGTCAGACCGTCGCCTGGATCAAGCGCGACGGCAGCATCAAGAACGTGCGCATCACCGAGCTGCTGATCACCGAGGGCCTCGAGCGCCAGCCCGGCGAGTCCGCCGGCCCCGGCGACATCGTCGCCATCGCCGGCATCCCCGACATCACCATCGGCGAGACCCTCGCCGACGTCGAGAACCCGGTCGCGCTGCCGCTGATCCACGTCGACGAGCCCGCGATCTCGATGACGATCGGCACCAACACCTCGCCGCTGGTCGGCCGGGTCAAGGGCGCCAAGGTCACTGCGCGGCTGGTCAAGGACCGGCTCGACGCGGAGCTGGTCGGCAACGTCTCGCTGCGGATCTTCCCGACCGAGCGCCCCGACGCCTGGGAGGTGCAGGGCCGCGGCGAGCTGGCCCTGGCCATCCTGGTCGAGCAGATGCGTCGTGAGGGCTTCGAGCTGACCGTCGGCAAGCCGCAGGTGGTCACCAAGGAGATCGACGGCAAGGTCCACGAGCCGATGGAGCGACTGACCATCGACGCGCCCGAGGAGTACCTCGGCACGATCACCGAGCTGCTGGCCTCCCGCAAGGGGCGCATGGAGCAGATGACCAACCACGGCACCGGCTGGGTGCGGATGGAGTTCCTGGTCCCGGCCCGCGGCCTGATCGGCTTCCGGACCGAGTTCCTCACCGACACCCGCGGCACCGGCATCGCCCACCACATCTCCGACGGCTACGAGCCGTGGGCCGGGGAGATCCGGTCGCGGAACAACGGGTCCCTGGTGGCCGACCGCAAGGGTGCCGCCACGGCGTACGCGATGACGAACCTGCAGGAGCGCGGCACGATGTTCGTCGAGCCCACGACCGAGGTCTACGAGGGCATGATCATCGGCGAGAACTCCCGCGCCGACGACATGGACGTCAACATCACCAAGGAGAAGCAGCAGACCAACATCCGGTCCGCCACCTCCGACAACTTCGAGAAGCTGATCCCGCCGCGCCGGCTCTCGCTCGAGCAGTGCCTGGAGTTCTGCCGCGAGGACGAGTGCGTCGAGGTCACCCCCGACTCGGTCCGGATCCGCAAGGTGGTCCTCGACGCCCACGAGCGCGCCAAGACCGCCAGCCGCGCCCGCAAGGCCAACGGTTGAGTCGCCACATATTCGGGTTGAGTCGCCACTAAATCCGGTCGAGTCGCCACAAAGTTCAGATTTTCTGGCGACTCGAGCCGCATTTCTGGCGACTCAACCCGCGTGGGTGGCGGTCAGTGGGCTGGCCGGACCCGGTCGCTGGCGGTGATCCCGATCCCGCAGAAGCCGAGCGCCACGAGCAGGACGGCAGCCGAGGAGGGCTTCCCCGGGAGCAGGAGCGAGACCGGCAGGCTCAGCACGTGCAGGATCAGCAGCGCGGGCACCCACCGCGGGACCGACCGGGCGAGGAGCAGCCCCCACGCCAGCAGGAGCTCGCCGAGGTAGAACGCGGCGATCCAGACGTAGAGGAATGACCCCAGACCGACGTCCCGGGTCAGGATGCCCAGCCCGCCGCCCTCGTCGATCGCGCCCTCCAGGGCCAAGGCCCGGAAGAACACCAGCAACATCGCATAGCCAGCGGTCCCGATGAAGCCCACGGCCAGCAGCGCGGCACCGAGCATGCCGCGTCTCGCGCCGCGCGTTCCCAGCAGGGTCAGCACCGTCGGCAGACCCAGCGTCATCGCGATCGCGGCGCCGAAGTACATGGCGGACACGGCGAGCCAGCGTCCGTCGTTCTCCAGCACGATGCGCAGCGAGTCGGCCGGGTCGGCGATCGTGGGCATGAGCAATCCACCCATCGCCAGCGCGACCGACCCCGACACGAGGGCGGCGGCGGAGTAGGGCACCCAGTCGATCTTCATGAGGTCCTCACGGCGCAGGGAACGAACGCGGTCGCTGCATCGTAGGGAACGACCCGCAGGAGTGGGGGCGAACCGGGTTTACCGACGCCGCTCGGCAAGAGAGTACGCCGCGACGATGCCGCCGACTGCGCCGAACAGGTGGCCCTGCCACGAGATGCCCGGTTGGCCGGGGAGCACCCCCAGGAGCACGCTGCCGTAGATGAAGAACACACCTACGGCGACCAGGATCCCGATCGGTCGCCGCTCCAGGAAGCCCGCGATGAGCAGGTAGGTCAGCAGGCCGAAGACCAGCCCGGAGGCGCCCACGGTGATGGAGTTGCTGGCGCCCACCAGCCACACCCCGACGCCGCTGACCAGCCAGCTCCACGCGAGCACCCCGATGAAGCGGGCGGTCGAGGCCACGGCGACGAGGAACCCGAGCACCAGCAGCGGGCCGGAGTTGGCCTGGAGGTGCCCCCAGCCGGCGTGCAGCAGCGGCGCGGCCACGATCCCGCCCAGGCCCTCGTCGGTGCGGGGCCGGATCCCGTACTGCTCCAGCGACGTGCTGGTGGCCCGGTCGACGATCTCGACGGCCCAGAGCAGCGCCACGAAGGCGATGCTGACACCGGCCGCACGAACCCACGACCGGGTCGGGTCGGCGCTCGTCGTACTCACGTGGGGAACGTACCGGGACCCTCCAATACTGTGGCACCACCAACCCCATTCCCCAGGAGGACATCGATGCCCGCGACCCGGGTCATGCCCACCGAGGAGTCCGCCGAGCTGATCCGGCTCGTCCGCGACTTCGCGACCAAGGAGCTGCTGCCACGCAGTGCCGCTGCGGAGGCCGAGGAGGCCTTCCCGCGCCCCGTGTTCGCGATGCTCGGTGAGCTGGGCGTGCTCGGGCTGCCGTACGCCGAGGAGTACGGCGGCGGCGGCCAGCCCTACGAGGTCTACCTGCAGGTGCTCGAGGAGATCGCCTCGGTCTGGTCGAGCGTCGGCGTCGGCGTCTCGGTGCACGCGCTGTCGTGCTTCGGGCTGGTCACCCGCGGCACGGAGGAGCAGAAGCAGCGCTGGCTGCCGGAGATGCTGGGTGGCTCACTGCTGGGCGCCTACTGTCTCTCCGAGGCGCACGCCGGGTCCGACCCGGCGGCGATGAAGACCACCGCCCGGCGTGACGGCGACGACTACGTCCTCAACGGCGCCAAGGCCTGGACGACCCACGGCGGCCACGCCGACTTCTACAAGGTCATGGCCCGCACCTCCGACGACCGCAACGGGATCTCCTGCTTCCTGGTCCCCGCCGACAGCGAGGGCCTGGTCGCCGATCCGCCCGAGCGGAAGATGGGCCTCACCGGCTCCGCGACCGCGACGATGCGTTTCGAGGGCGTCCGCGTCCCCGCCGACCGCCGACTCGGCGACGAGGGCGACGGGCTGCGCATCGCACTGGCCGGGCTCGACTCGGGGCGGCTCGGCATCGCTTCGGTCGCCACCGGTCTCGCACAGGGCGCTCTCGACCAGGCGGTCGGCTACGCCAAGGAGCGGGAGACCTTCGGCAAGGCGATCATCGACCACCAGGGCCTCGGGTTCCTGCTGGCCGACATGGAAGCCGCCGTACAGACCGCTCGTGCGGCCACCCTGCACGCGGCGCGACTCAAGGACGCCGGACTGCCGTTCAGCCGCGAGGCGAGCATCGCCAAGCTGGTCGCCACCGACTCCGCGATGAAGGTGACCACCGACGCCGTCCAGGTCTTCGGCGGCTACGGCTACACCCGCGACTTCCCCGTGGAGCGCTACATGCGCGAGGCGAAGGTGATGCAGATCTTCGAGGGCACCAACCAGATCCAGCGGATGGTCATCGCCCGCAGCCTGGCCGGGGCGTCGACCGCCACCATCACCCACCTCGGCGACTGAGACCGCCCTGGAAAGTCACCCTTTCGGGCGTCCTCCGCAGCGGTGACGGCTCGTACGGTCGGAGGCATGACCAAGAAGATCGCTTTCCTGACCGCTGCTGAAGGTGTGGAGCGGGTCGAGCTCGTCGACCCGTGGCAGTCGGTGACCGACGCCGGACACACCGCCGACCTGCTCTCGTCCGAGGAGGGTGAGGTGCAGCTCTTCGACCACCTCGACCGGGTCGACTCGCGACCCGTCGATCGCACGGTGGCCAGCGCCGCTGTCGACGAGTACGACGCGCTGGTGCTGCCGGGCGGGGTGGCCAACCCCGATGCGCTCCGGACCGACGCCGACGCGGTCGCGTTCGTCCGCGACTTCGTCGCGTCCGGCAAGCCGGTGGCCACGATCTGCCACGCCGCCTGGGTCCTGGTCGAGGCCGGCTCGGTCTCGGGCCGGCGGTTGTCGTCGTACCCGAGCCTGCAGACCGACATCCGCAACGCCGGCGGCGAGTGGGTCGACGAGGAGGTGGTCGTCGACGACAACCTCATCACCAGCCGCAGGCCCGACGACCTCCCGGCGTTCACCCGGGCGCTGCTCGACGCCCTCGGCTAGCCATCAGCGCTCGACCAGCCAGCGCGCCAGCAGCGTCCCGTCCTGCTCGACGAGGGTGTGGAGGCGCAGGGGTACGTCGATCGGCGGGCCGTCGAGGATCCGCGGGTGTGTCCCGCCGATGACGCGCGGCACGATCGTCGCGTCGATCTCGTCGACGCACCCCTGGTCGAGCAGGTCGCGCAGCAGGTGCGGGCCGCCCTCGCAGAGGATCCTCGGGAGACCGCGTTCGACCAGCTGCGCACACAGCGCGGCCAGGTCGACGCGGTGGGAGCCGAGGGCCAGCACGTGCTCCTCGCCCACGATCTCCCGGGCTTCGTCGAGGTGCTCCGCGCGCGAACAGGTCGCGACCAGCACCTGACCGGGCGCGCAGTCCCTCAGCGTCGGCGGCACCGACCCGCTGCGCGTGACCGCCACGATCGGCAGCGGGTTGGGGGCGTAGGCCTCGGCGCGGAGCGTCCCCGCGCCCACCACCAGCACGTCAGCCTGCTGACGCAGCAGGTTGAAGACGACCTGGTCGATGTCGTTGTTGATCGAGCGGCTGGTGCCGCTCGCTCCGGTCGCCGCGCCATCCACGGTCGACACCATGTTCACGCGCAGCCACGGTTCGCTCGGTGCGGCGTACAGCTCGGGCAGGGGTGCGTCGGGGCCGAGGAGGACTCGCATGGCCCGACCCTAGACTCCGACGGATGATCTCCCTCGCCGACCTCGCCGGACTCCACGAGAAGTACGCCGACCTCCTGGCCGCTCCGGTCAGCCCGGTCCGGGTCAGTGACGACGTGGTCGTCGGGGACGACGCGATCACGCTGATGGGCGTGGTCAACCTCTCGCGCGACTCGACCTACCGCGAGAGCATCGCCGGGTCGACCGAGGCCGCCGTCCGCAAGGGGCGGGTCCAGGTCGAGCAGGGTGCGCGGATCATCGATCTCGGCGCCGAGGCCAGCGGTGACGACGCCGACCGGGTGGGTCCCGAGGAGCAGCTCGAGCGGCTGCTGCCCGTCGTCACCGAGCTGTCGCAGCACACGGTGGTGTCGGTGGAGACCTACCGGCCGGCCGTGGTGCGCTCGGTGCTGGACGCCGGCGCGAGGATGATCAACCTGACCGGCCGCGAGGACGAGGACGAGATGCTGGCGGCGGTCGCCGACCACGACGCCACGGTGCTGATGTGCTTCGGGACGTCGGCCAACGTGCGCGAGCAGGACGAGCTGCCCACCGGCACCGACCTGGCGCCGTTCCTGGTCGACCACTTCGCGGAGCGGATCGAGCACGCGCGGTCGCTGGGCGTCGACAAGATCGTGGTCGACCCCGGGATGGGCTTCACGTTCCCCAACCTCACCGGCCTCGAGCGCGTCCAGCTGCAGACCCGGACCATCACCCAGAACTTCCGGCTCCGCAGCCTCGGCGTACCGACGGGCAGCGTGCTGCCGCACAACCTCGACATCTTCGAGGACGAGTTCCGCAAGGCGGAGGGGTTCTTCACGGTGTTCGCGTCGCTCGGCCGGGTGCATCTGCTGCGGGTCCACGAGGTCCCCCACATCCGCACCGTGCTGCGTGCGCTCGACACGCTCGAGGTCAGCTGACCGGCAGCACCATGGCGAGCACGTCGGGCTCCCCGTCCGGCAGCCAGTGCGGCCTCACCCTCCCCACCTCGACCCAACCGAGCCCGGCATACATCTCGACCGCGGCCGCGTGGATCGGCACCACGTCGAGGCAGGGTGCGAGGTCGCGTTCCCGGAGCCACTCGACCGCGGTGTCGTGGAGACGACGGCCCAGCCCCTGGCGGCGTACGCCGGGGTCGACGAACAGCGTGCCCATCACACCCAGCCCTTCGGCTGGCCGGCCGTGGGCCTGCTCCCACGGCGCCGAGAGCAGCCGCGGGGTGAACACCTCGTCCACGCCCTGGACCGCGACGTGGCCGACCGGACGCCCGTCGAGCTCGGCGGTCCAGCCGGCGAGGTCGACGTCGCGGACCACGAACTGCTCGATCGGGAACGGCAGCGGCCAGCGCATCGGGTAGCGGGTGGCGGACTGTTGCGCGGCGAGCACCTGCGTCAGCGCAGGCAGGTCGGCCTCGGTCCGGGGCCGGATGATCAGGGCCATCAGACGTCGGTGACGCGGATGCCGGAGTGGGCCTTGTGGCGCCGGTTGATGCTGATCAGGTTGGCGGTGAACGCCTCCACCTGGTGGCAGTTGCGCAGCCGGCCGCCGAAGATGCCCCGGACGCCGGGGATCGCGGAGGCCAGCGCCTGCACGAGGTCGGTCGCCTCACGGACGTCGCCGAGGACGAGCACGTCGGTGTCGACGGAGGTCACGTCCGGGTCGTCGAGCAGGACCGCGCTGACGTTGTGGAACGCCCCGACCACCGTCGAGTCCGGGAGCAGGGCCGCCGCCTGTTGGGCGGCCGACCCCTCCTCGACCGCCAGCGCGAAGGCGCCCTGCTTGTCGAAGCCGAGCGGGTTGACGCAGTCGACGACCACCTTCCCGGCCAACTGGCCGGCCAGCTCGCGGAGCAGGTCGGCGTGGCCGTCCCACGGCACCGCGACGACCACCACGTCGCCCTGCTCGGCCGCCGTCGCGTTGTCCGCGCCCGACACCGTCCCACCGGTCGCCCCGGCGAGCTCGGTCGCGGCCTCGGCCGCCCGCTCGGCCGACCGCGACCCGATCACCACCGCGATCCCGGCCGCCGCGAACCGGCGTACCAACCCCCGCCCCTGCGGCCCGGTCCCACCGAGCACGGCCACGATCTTGTCGGTCGGGAAGTCAGTCATGGTCGTGGAGCCTAGTGGCGACCGCCCTACCCATCAGCCGGCGTACCCCTGGGGGTTCTGGGACTGCCAGCGCCAGGTGTCGGCGCACATCTCCTCGACCGACTTGAGCGTGCGCCAGCCGAGCTCGGCGTTGGCCTTCGACGGGTCGGCGTACGACGACGCCACGTCGCCCGGCCGACGCGCGACGACCTCGTAGGGCAGCTCGCGGCCGACCGCCTTCTCGAAGGCGTGCAGCAGCTCGAGCACGCTGGTGCCGCGCCCGGAGCCGAGGTTCCAGACGTTGACCGGCTCGTCGGTGGTGGTGAGTGCCTCGAGGGCCGCGACGTGACCGGCGGCCAGGTCCTCGACGTGGATGTAGTCGCGCACGCCGGTGCCGTCGGGGGTGTCGTAGTCGTCGCCGAAGACCTGCAGCTTCTCCCGGCGCCCGACGGCGACCTGGGCGATGTAGGGCATCAGGTTGTTGGGCACCTCGGAGGGGTCCTCGCCGATCGAGCCCGACGGGTGGGCGCCCACGGGGTTGAAGTAGCGCAGCAGGGCGAAGCGCATCTCGGGGGCGGCGACGGCCACGTCGCGCAGGATCTGCTCGACCATCACCTTGGTCCAGCCGTAGGGGTTGGTGGCGAAGGTACGCCGGTCCTCGGTGGCACCGGCCTGCTCGGTCCCGTAGACCGTCGCGCTGGACGAGAAGACCAGCTTCGGCACGCCGTGGCGCTGCATGGCCCGGATCAGCGAGAACGTGGAACCGAGGTTGTTCTCGTAGTAGTCCAGCGGCTTGGCGACGCTCTCACCGACCGCCTTGTAGCCGGCGAAGTGGATCACCGCGTCGAAGCCCTCGGCAGCGAAGAGGTGCTCGGTCTTGTCCACGTCGCACAGGTCGAACGAGTGGACCGGCAGGCTGGTGCCGGTCAGCGCCTCCAGCCGCCCCACCACCGCCGGCACCGCATTGCTGAAGTCGTCGACGATCACCACGTCGTGACCCGCCTCGACGAGCCGGACGACCGTGTGCGACCCGATGTAACCGGCACCACCACTCACAAGAACCTTCATGTCCGGCAGCGTATCGACCCGTTCGCCCGGCCGGTCGCTGGCATGATCGCCCCATGGCAACCGCGCTGATCACGGGCATCACGGGCCAGGACGGGCTCTACCTCGCCGAACTGCTGCTCGCCAAGGGGTACGACGTCCACGGGCTGATCCGCGGCCAGAACAACCCGCGGCGCGACCTGGTGGAGAGCCTGGTCCCCGACGTGCGGCTCCACAACGGCGACCTGACCGACATGGCGAGCCTGATCCGGGCGCTGCGCGACTCCGACCCCGACGAGGTCTACAACCTCGGCGCGATCTCCTACGTCGCCTACTCGTGGGAGAACGCCTCGCTGACGTCCGACGTGACCGGCAAGGGCGTGCTGAACCTGCTGGAAGCAGTCCGGCTGCACGCGGGCGACGACCCGGGCCGGATCCGCTTCTACCAGGCGTCCAGCTCGGAGATGTTCGGCAAGGTGCAGGAGGTGCCGCAGCGCGAGAACACGTTGCTGTGGCCGCGCTCGCCGTACGGCGTGAGCAAGGTGTTCGGCCACTACATGACCATCAACTACCGCGAGTCCTACGGCATGCACGCCAGCTCGGGGATCCTCTTCAACCACGAGTCGCCGCGGCGCGGACCGGAGTTCGTGACCCGCAAGGTCAGCCAGGCGGTCGCCCGGATCAAGCTCGGCCTGCAGGACCACGTCACCCTCGGCAACCTCGACGCGCAGCGCGACTGGGGGTACGCCGGCGACTACGTCGACGCGATGTGGCGGATGCTCCAGCAGCCGGAGGCCGACGACTACGTCATCGCGACCGGCGTCACCCACTCGATCCGCGACTTCCTCGACCTCGCCTTCGGCCACATCGGCATCGACGACTGGGCGCCGTACGTGCGGCAGGACCCGCGGTTCATGCGCCCCGCCGAGGTCGACCAGCTGATCGGCGACGCCGGCAAGGCCCACGAGGTCCTCGGCTGGAAGCCGCAGGTCCCGTTCACCGACCTGGTCGCGATGATGGTCGAGGCCGACCTCGAGGCCACCCGGCAGGGCTGGTGACGTGACGAAGGCCTTCGTCACCGGCGTCGGTGGCCAGGACGGCCGCTACCTCGCCGACCGGTTGCTGGCCGAGGGCGTCGAGGTCCACGCCCTGGCCCACGACGCCGAGCCGCTGCCCGACCTGCCCGGCGTCGAGCTCCACGTCGGCGACCTGACCCGCGCCGACGACGTACGCCGCCTGCTGCTCGACCTGGCCCCCGACGAGGTCTACAACCTCGCCGCGCTGAGCTCGGTCGCCCGGTCCTGGGCGGAGCCGGAGCTGACCTACGCCGTCAACGGCACCGCCGCGACCGGGCTGCTGCACGCCGCCCACGCCCTGCAGGAGCGGACCGGCCGAGCGGTGCGGGTCGTCCAGGCGTCCAGCGCGGAGATCTTCGGCCAGCCGGAGCGCTCGCCGCAGGACGAGGACACCCCGATCCGGCCCGTGAACCCGTACGGCGCCGCGAAGGCGTTCGCCCACCTCACCTGCGGCGTGCTGCGCGGCCAGGGCCTCCACGCGGCGGCGGTGATCCTCTACAACCACGAGTCCCCGCGGCGGCCGCGCCACTTCGTGACCCGCAAGATCACCTCGACCGTGGCCGCGATCGCGCGCGGCGACGCCGACCGGCTCGAGCTCGGCAACCTCGACGCCCGCCGCGACTGGGGCTGGGCGCCCGACTACGTCGACGCGATGGTGCGCGCCGCCCGCGCCGACCGACCCGGCGACTACGTCATCGCCACCGGCGTCGCCCACTCGGTCCGCGACTTCGTCGCCACGGCCTTCACGCACGCCGGCATCACCGACTGGGAGCCGCTGGTCCACGTCGACCAGTCACTCGTGCGGCCGGTCGACGCCCACGAGCTCGTCGGTGACGCGACGCGGGCCGCGAAGGAGCTCGGGTGGACCCCCACCGTCGGGTTCGACGACGTCGTCGCCCGGATGGTCGACGCCGACCTGGCGGGAGACACGGCGTGAGCCTGGAGGTCCCCCGCGTCCGACACCGCCCCCTCACCGTGCTGCCGGTGACCGCGGCGGTCGTCGACCTGGTGATCGTGCTGGCGACCATCGCCCTCGCCGCCGCCGGACGCGACAGCACCCTGCTGTTCACCGAGTCCGCCGACGTCGTCGCGCTGAACGTCTCCGGGCCGCTGATCGCGCTGGGCTGGGTGGCGGTCATCGCCCTCCGCGGCGGCTACCAGTCCGACCTGTTCGGCGCCGGCGTCGAGGAGTACAAGCTGGTCGCCACGTCCTCCGCCGTGACCGCGGCGGTCGTCGGCATCGGCAGCTACCTCGCGAAGTACCAGCTCTCGCGCGGGTTCTACGTCCTCGCCTTCGTGATCGGCGTCCCGCTGCTGCTGCTGGGCCGCTGGGCCCTGCGGCGGGCCATCCAGCGCGCTCGCCGCGCGGGCCAGCTCCAGCGTCGCGCCCTCATCGCCGGCAGCGTCGACAACGTCGACGAGATCGCCACGGTGCTGGCCCGCGAGCCGTGGCTGGGCTACGACGTCATCGGCGTCCTGACGCCGGCCTCGGACACCTCGGCGACCACCCCCGGCGGCCTCCCGTGCTCGCCAACGTCCAGGACATCGGCGCGGTCGTGGAGTCGACCGAGGCCGAGCTGGTCTTCTTCGCCGGCGGCGGGACCGCGTCGGCCGCCGAGATGCGCTACCTGATCTGGGCGCTGGAGGAGGCGCGGGTCCACGTCGTCGTGGCCCCGAGCGTCACCGACGTGTCCCGCGAGCGGATCCGGGTGCGACCCGTCGCCGGGTTGCCGCTCATGCACGTCGAGCAGCCGCGCGCGGAACGCGCCCACCGCTGGGCGAAACGGTCCTTCGACGTGGTCGGCGCCTGCGTGCTGCTGCTCCTGTCCAGTCCGCTGTTCGCCGTGGCCGCGCTCCGGGTACGCCGGGACGGCGGGCCGGTCATCTTCCGGCAGCAGCGCGTCGGACGCGGCGGGGTCCGGTTCGCGTGCCTGAAGTTCCGCACCATGACCGTCGACGCCGAGGAGCGCCTCGAGCAGCTCCGGCTCGAGCAGGGTCCGGCCGACGGCCTGTTCAAGCTGCGCGACGACCCGCGCGTGATCCCCGCCGGCCGCTGGCTGCGCCGCTACTCCATCGACGAGCTGCCGCAGCTGGTCAACGTGCTGCGCGGGGAGATGAGCCTGGTCGGGCCGCGCCCGGCGCTGCCGAGCGAGCTCACGAACTACGACGTCGCCGCGGCCCGCCGGCTCCGGGTCCGACCCGGCCTGACCGGGCTCTGGCAGGTCTCGGGCCGCTCGGACCTCTCCTGGTCGGAGACGGTGCGGCTCGACGTCTACTACGTCGACAACTGGTCGATGCTGCAGGACCTCTCGATCCTGGTGAAGACCGTCCGCGCGGTGCTGCGCCCCGCCGGCGCCTACTGACCGGCCACGGATCAGTCCCGCTCGAGCAGCCCCAGCAGGTAGTCGCCGTACCCGCTCTTCTCGAGCTCCTGCGCGGTGGCGACCAGCTGGTCGTCGTCGATGAACCCCATCCGCCAGGCGACCTCCTCCGGGCAGCCGATCTTGAGTCCCTGGCGGCTCTCGACCGTCCTCACGAAGTCGCTGGCGTCGTTGAGGTCCTCGAAGGTCCCGGTGTCGAGCCACGCGGCGCCGCGCGGCAGCACCTCGACCTGCAGCCGGCCCTCCTCGAGGTAGGTGCGGTTGAGGTCGGTGATCTCCAGCTCGCCGCGCGCCGACGGCTTCAGCGTGCGCGCCCGCTCGACGACGTCGGTGCCGTAGAAGTAGAGCCCGGGGACGGCGTACCGGCTGCGCGGGTGTGCGGGCTTCTCCTCCAGCGAGATCGCCGTCCCGTCGTCGTCGAACTCCACCACGCCGTACGCCGTCGGGTCCGACACCCGGTAGCCGAAGACCGCCGCGCCGTCGATGCCCTCGAAGCGCCGCAGGTGCTTGCCGAGTCCCGCGCCGTAGAAGATGTTGTCGCCGAGCACCAGCGCCACCGGCTCGCCGGCGATGTGCTCCTCGCCGATCAGGAACGCCTGCGCCAACCCGTCCGGGCTCGGCTGCACGGCGTAGCTGATCGAGAGCCCCAGCGCCGACCCGTCGCCGAGCAGCCGCTCGAACTGGTCGGCGTCGTGGGGGGTCGTGATGACCAGGATGTCGCGGATCCCGGCCAGCATCAGCGTCGAGAGCGGGTAGTAGACCATCGGCTTGTCGTAGACGGGGACCAGCTGCTTGCTGACCGCCCGCGTGATCGGGTGGAGCCGGGAGCCGGTGCCACCGGCGAGGATGATGCCGCGCATGGCACCGATCCTTGCAGAACCGGCGCACCTAGACTGCGACCCGTGCAGCGGATCCTCGTCACCGGCGGCGCCGGCTTCATCGGCGCCAACTTCGTCCACCACCTGATCGCCCACACCGAGACTGACGTCACGGTCCTCGACAAGCTGACGTACGCCGCCAGCGAGGAGGCGCTCGCCGCGCTGCCTCCGGACCGGGTGAGCCTGGTCGTCGGTGACGTGGTCGACGCGGACCTGGTCGACCGGCTGGTCGGCGAGCACGACGCGGTCGTCCACTTCGCCGCCGAGTCCCACAACGACAACTCGCTCGACGACCCGGCGCCCTTCGTGCAGACCAACCTGGTCGGCACGTTCACCGTGCTCGAGGCGGTCCGGCGGGCCGGGGTGCGGCTCCACCACGTCTCGACCGACGAGGTCTACGGCGACCTGGAGCTCGACGACCCGGTGCGGTTCACCGAGGACACGCCGTACGCGCCGAGCAGCCCCTACTCCGCGTCGAAGGCCGGCTCCGACCACCTGGTCCGCGCCTGGGTGCGCAGCTTCGGGGTGGCGGCGACCATCTCGAACTGCTCCAACAACTACGGCCCGTGGCAGCACGTGGAGAAGTTCATCCCGCGCCAGATCACCAACGTCCTGACCGGTGGCCGGCCCAAGCTCTACGGCGCCGGCGCCAACGTGCGCGACTGGATCCACGTCGACGACCACAGCTCCGCGGTGCTGAGCATCCTCGAGCGCGGCCGGGTCGGCGAGACCTACCTCGTCGGCGCCGACGGCGAGCGCAACAACCTCCAGGTCGTGCAGGCGATCCTGCGGCTGATGGATCGCGCCGAGGACGACTTCGACCACGTCACCGACCGCGCCGGCCACGACCTCCGCTACGCCATCGAGGCCGGCAAGCTGCGCAGCGAGCTCGGCTGGGAGCCGCGCTACCGCGACTTCGACGAGGGCCTGGCGCGCACCATCGACTGGTACCGCGCGAACGAGGCGTGGTGGCGGACCCACAAGGACGCGACCGAGCGCGGGTACGCCGCGAAGGGTCAATGACCTCCCCGGTCCAGGTCGAGACGACACCGATCCCCGGCCTGCTGGTGGTCCGGGTGCCGGTCCACGCCGACGACCGCGGCTGGTTCAAGGAGAACTGGCAGCGGCGGGTGATGACCGGCCTCGGCCTGCCCGACTTCGCCCCGGTCCAGCAGAACCTGGCCTTCAACACCCGTCGCGGCACGACGCGTGGTTTCCACGCCGAGCCGTGGGACAAGTTCGTCAGCGTCGCGACCGGTCGGGTGTTCGCGGCGTGGGTCGACCTGCGCGACGGGGAGTCCTTCGGGGCCGTCCACCACGTGGAGCTCGACCCGTCGGTGGCGGTGTTCGTGCCCCGCGGGGTCGGCAACGCCTACCAGACGCTCGAGGACGGTACGGCGTACAGCTATCTGGTCAGCCAGCACTGGAACCCGCACACCCACTACCCCGCCGTCGCCCTCAGCGACCCGACGGTGGGTGTGGCCTGGCCGATCCCGCTCGACGAGGCGATCGTCAGCGACAAGGACCGGGCGCAGCCGGCGCTGGGGGACGTGGTCCCGATGCCCGGCCGCCGGGTCCTGATCACCGGCGCCCGCGGCCAGCTGGCGCGCGCCCTGGCCGCCGAGGTGCCCGGCGCCCAGGCCGTCTCGGAGGCCGAGCTCGACATCTCGGACCCGGTCGCGGTCGAGGCCTGGCCGTGGGCCGACTACGACGTGGTCCTCAACGCCGGGGCGTGGACCGACGTCGACGGCGCCGAGACGCCGGAGGGTCGGCGTCGCGCCTGGCGGGTCAACGCCGAGGGCCCGGCCCACCTGGCCCGGATGGCGTCCGACCACCACCTGGTCCTCGTCCACTACTCGACCGACTACGTCTTCGACGGCAGCCGCGAGCAGCACACCGAGGACGAGCCGCTCAGCCCGCTCGGGGTCTACGGACAGACCAAGGCGGCCGGCGACCTGGCCGCGACCGCCACGCCCCGGCACTACGTGCTCCGCACCAGCTGGCTGATCGGCGGCGGCCGCAACTTCGTCGCCACCATGCGCGACCTCGCTGCCCGCGGGGTGTCACCGACGGTCGTCGACGACCAGGTGGGGAGGCCGACCTTCGCCGACGAGCTCGCCCGCGCCACCCGACACCTGCTGCTGACGCGCGCGGCGTACGGCACCTACAACGTCACGTCCGAGGGGCCGCTGGTCTCGTGGGCGGAGCTGGCCCGCGAGGTGTTCGAGCGGTGCGGTCGCGACCCGGAGGACGTGACGCCGGTCAGCACCGAGGAGTACACAGCCGGCCGCGAGACCGCTCCCCGGCCGCGGCACAGCGCACTGGAGCTGTCGAAGATCCGGGCCACCGGACACGTTCCCGGTGACTGGCGCGACGGGTTGTCGGCGTACCTCGACGCGTGATCAGCGTTGGTGCAGGCCGCGCAGTGCCGGCCGGACGTCGGCCAGGTAGACGAACGCGGCGATCGCGAACGCCAGGTTGAGCAGGCCCAGGGGCGAGCCCACCAGCAGCACCGCGGCCGCGACGCCCAGCCCCAGGATCGCGACCCACGCCGGCTTCGTCAGCTTGTCGGCCGCCCGGTAGTGCTCGGGGGTGAACATCAGCGACGTGACCAGGGCGAAGATCTTGACGCCGATCATGGCCAGGGTCACCACCAGCAGGATGGTCCCCTCGATCTGGAAGACATTCACGCCCACAACGGTACTCGACAGACGCAGAGACCCCCGGGCCTCATACACCCGGGGGTCTCACTCTCCGGTGGTTGAGGCGCGAGCCTCGAAACCCCCGGAGTTCACCGCTTGGTCAGTCGCCGACCTTCTGGGTCGCGTCCGCGACGGCCTGGGTGGCCGACGTGGCGGTCTGCTTGGCCGCGGTGGTCGTGGCCTTGGCGCTGCTCGTGGGGGCAGTGCTCGTCTTCTTGGCCGTGGTGGTGGCCTTCTTGGTGGTGGCCTTGGCGGTGGACTTCGTCGCCTTGGTCGCCTGCGTCTTGGTCGTCTTCGCCTTGGCCGAGGTGGTCTTGGCCGAGGAGACGGTCGCCTTGGTGGACTCCTGCTTGCGGATCCGGGTCACGAGGCTCTCACCGCGGGAGATGAGGGCGTCGTAGGCGTCGTTCACGGTGGCGAGGTTCTCGTCGACGAGCGCCTGCACCTTGCTCGGCAGGGCCTTGGCCTCGGCCTGGAGCTCCGCGACGCGCTTCTCGACGGTCGCCCGACGGGCGGCGACGACACCGTTGGCCTGGTCACGCAGCGCCTTCGGCTCGAGCTCGATGTTGGTGACGCGCTTCTGGGCGACGGTCACGTAGTCGCGCACGCGCTCGACGGCGAGGTCGGTGACGCCGACGCCGGCGTAGAGGGGCTTGGTCGCTTCGGTCTTGATGTTGAACGTAGCCATGGCCAGTTCACTCCTTCTCGGTGGTGGTGTTGAGTGCCAGGAACGACGCGTAGACGTCGAGCAGTGACTGCTTCTGGCGCTCGTTGAGGTGCGGGTCGTTGAGGATCGCCAGCTCCACGGAGCGCTCGGGCGCACCGGGAACCTCCTCCGGACTGACGATGCCTGCGCGGATGTAGAGCTGTTCCGCGGAGATTCGCAGCGCCTTGGCGATCTGCTGGAGGACGTCGGCCGAGGGCTTGCGCAGACCACGTTCGATCTGACTGAGGTACGGGTTCGACACGCCGGCCTGCTCGGCGAGCTGCCTCAGCGAGAGCCGCGCCGCGAGGCGCTGCTCACGGAGGTAGTCCCCGAGAGAATCGACGGTCTTGGCGACCTTGCCCTTGGCCATGACCCCAGTGTGCTAACTGCTGCTAGCAAAATGCAAACTCAGCTAGCGTGACCTCGTTCACAGCCAGGGTGTGTGTCGGCGAGTCCGCACGTTGGCAGCCGATCTTTCCACTGCCAACGTGCGGTTTCCCCGGTCGACCGGGGAACCCGCCAACCTCAGAAGCAGGCGCGGATCTCACCGACCGGCAGCCCGCCACCCAGCAGCGGCAACGTCCCGGTCCGGCGTACGGCGTCGGCATCCACACCCGGCTCGTCGAGCACACCGCTGCGAGAGAGCGCGGCGGCCATCAGCACCGGCCGCACCCGGGGTGCGCCGTCGTCGGTCTTCAGCGTGAACGCGCGGCCGTCGGGCAGCGCGACGGCGTAGCAGGACTCCGCGCCGGCCTTGCCGATCGCGCCCGGGATCGCGGTGAGCAGCTCGCGCTCGTCACGCCGGCTGCCCGAGACGTACGCCGGGTGCGCGCGGATCGCGTCGGCCACACGCTGCGCGCGGGGGTCGGGCGAGTCGGTCCCGTCGGTCCCCAGCGCCAAGCCGGCGGAAGCCGCGGGCCAGGCCGACCAGCGACGCGGACAGCAGCGGCGCCCCGCAGCCGTCGACGGCCACGACCGCCGGCTCTCCGGTCATCGCCTCGAACGTCTCCCGGATCGCGACCTGCAACGGATGTGCGGGGTCGCGGTAGGTCGCGGTGTCCCAGCCGTTCACGACGCAGGTCGCCAGCATGGCGGCGTGCTTGCCGGAGCAGTTCATGAGGACGGGAGCCTTCGCGCCGCCCTCGCGGATCACGGCCTCGCGGGCCGCGTCGTCGAGCGGGTAGTCCGGTGGCGTCTGCAACGCCGACTCGTCCAGCCCGGCGCCGGCCAGGATCCGCCGGGCCCCCTCGACATGGAAGTCCTCGCCCGAGTGGGACGCACACGTCAGCGCCAGCAGCTCGGCGGGCAGGTCGAGACCCGCACACACCATCGCGTAGGCCTGCAGCGGCTTGTTGCACGAGCGCGGCAGCATCGGCGACTCGACATCACCGACCGACCAGTCGACGGTGCCGTCGGCGGCCAGCGCCAGCACGGATCCGTAGTGGTGGCCCTCGACGAAGCCCGAGCGGACGATCTCCGCGACGACGACCGGTGCCGTCACGAGGGCTCGCACCGCTCGTAGTCGTCCTCGAGCCGGACGATGTCGTCCTCGCCGGTGTAGCCGCCGCGCTGGATCTCGATGATGACGACCGGCTCCGCCGTGTCGTTGCCGATCCGGTGCGCCGCACCCTGATCGACGTCGACGTGCTCGCCGGGACTCGCGCTCGTGGTCACGCCGTCGATGACGAACGTGGCGGTGCCGCTGATCACCAGCCAGTGCTCCGCGCGGTGTTCGTGGGTCTGGTACGACAATCGGTGCCCGCCGTGGACCTCGATCCGCTTCACCTTGTAGCCGGGTCCCTCGTCCAGGACGGACCACCGGCCCCACGGGCGTTCGGCGGACTGCGCGTTCTCGTCTGACACAAGAGAGACCCTAACCAAGCCGGCTGGCAAGATGACGGACGTGCCCATGCCGCAACACTGCCCCTCCCCGCGCGAGCTGGACGACCTCGAGCTCCTCACCACCGGAGCACTCGCCCCGACCACCCGCTTCGGCGAGCCGGGAAGCCCGGTGACGCTGGGCCTGCCACCCGATCTCGCCGACGCCCCGGTGGTGGAGCTGGTCGACCCCGAGGGCCTCCCGCTCGCCCGCGTCACGACCGCGACCGGCGAGGTCGAGGTCCTGACCCACCCCCAGTACGGCGCGTTCCGCCGGCTCTACCTCTCCCCCGCCCAGGTGCGCGAGCAGTACGCCGGACGCACGTTCGTGCCGGTCGTCGACGCCCTCGACGAGACCCAGCTCGCCGAGCTGGCGGACCTCGGGTCCCCGGTCGTGCTGCTCCCGCTGGTCGGCCACGGCACCTCGGAGCTGAGCCCGGTCGCCCTGATCCGCGCCAGTCTCGCCGCCGCCCCGCGCCTCGACGCCGCGGTGGTCGCGGTCCCGCTGGCCGCCCACGGCGACGCGGCGGCCGACCACGACCTCGGCGTCCGCGTCGTCTCGAACTACGCCGGACCCGACCCGATCCACGCCCTCCCGCGCTCGAGGTGCGAGCGTCAGCGAGCCTCGAACCCCGGCCCACCTACCCCGCCGACGTCGCGGCCATCGTCGACGCCGACCGGCCGCCGCTCGACGAGCAGGGGCTGGTGCTGTTCTTCACCGGCCTGTCCGGCAGCGGCAAGTCGACCCTGGCCCGGGCGCTGATGGACCGGATCCTCGAGCAGACCGACCGCACCGTCACCAGCCTCGACGGCGACGTCGTACGCCGCCACCTGTCGGCGGGGCTGACGTTCTCCAAGGCCGACCGTGAGACCAACATCCGCCGGATCGGCTGGGTCGCGGCCGAGATCTCGCGCCACCACGGACTCGCGGTCTGCAGCCCGATCGCCCCGTTCGCCGAGACCCGGGCGCAGGTGCGCACGATGGTCGAGGACGCCGGCGGCGCGTTCTTCCTGGTCCACGTCGCGACCCCGCTGGAGGAGTGCGAGCGCCGCGACCGCAAGGGCCTCTACGCCAAGGCCCGCCGCGGGGAGATCCCCGAGTTCACCGGCATCTCCTCGCCGTACGAGGAGCCCGACGACGCCGCGGTCCGGGTGGACACCACCGGCCGCTCGATCGAGGAGGCCCTCGACGACGTCATCGACGCGCTGCGCGCGTCCGGCTACCTCGACCTCGTGCCGGTACCGTGAACCGGGTCGATTACCTACAAACTCGAGTAATTCAGTAGTCTTCACCGATCCCGCGAGGTTCCGCGGCAATTTCGGTCAGGAAGGTTCACCATGGGCGACGTCATCACCACGACGTTCTTTGCCATCCTCGCTGCCGGTTTCATCGTCGGCATCGTCGTCGGCCTGACCGGGATGGGCGGTGGCGCGCTGATGACGCCGGCCCTGATCTTCCTGGGTGTGGGCGAGGCGGCGACCGTCGTCACCGCCGACCTGACGGCCGCCGCGGTCTACAAGACCGGCGGCGCGATCGTGCACAAGCGCGAGGGGTCGCCGCACATGGCGCTGGCCAAGTGGCTGGTCATCGGCTCGGTGCCGATGGCGCTGCTCGGGCCGTTCCTGGTCAGCTGGGTCACCGCAGATGCGGACGAGCTCGACACCCTGCTCAAGCTCTGCATCGGCTTCGCGCTGCTCTTCGCCGCCGCCACCTACGCGTTCCGGCTCTGGATCAACCTGCGCCGGGTCCGCGCCGGCACCCACAGCCAGGACGAGCACCCCGAGGTCCGCGTGCTCCCCACGTTGCTCGTCGGCATGCTCGGCGGCCTGCTCGTGGGCGTGACCAGCGTCGGCTCCGGCTCGGTCATCATGATCGCGCTGCTGATGCTCTACCCCGGCCTGTCCGCGGTGAAGCTGGTCGGCACCGACCTGGTGCAGGCCGTGCCGCTGGTCATGGCCGCCGCCATCTCCAACATCGCCCTCCACGGCCTCGACTGGGGCCTGCTGATCCCGCTGCTGATCGGCTCGGTCCCCGGCACGATCCTGGGCGCCCGGCTCGCCCCGCGCGTGCCCCAGTCGTTCATCCGACGCGGCATCGTCGTGGTGCTGACCATGTCCGGCGTGGCGCTGCTCGACAAGGCCGGCTGGGCGCCGCTGGGGGCCGGCGAGGACGAGACCTACCCGATGCTGATCGCGGGGGTCGGCCTGGCCATGGTCGTCCTGGTGCCGCTGGTCTGGGGCGTGATCCGGCGTACGCAGGGCCTGCCGATGTTCGGCTCCCCCACCGTCGCCGAGCTCGAGGACCCGGCGTACCGCCCCGGCATCGTCGGCATGAAACGGGACACACCCGAAGGCTGACCTCCCCAGCCGGCGCAGACCACGATTCCGCCGCTCCCGGCCGACCCGGCTAGCATGAGTCCGCTCCCGAGGAGAGGTCCCGCAATCTGATGAGTGCACCACCGACCCATGTCGACTACCAGCTGAGCCAGCTGGACCAGCTCGAAGCCGAGTCGATCCACATCTTCCGTGAGGTCGCCGCCGAGTTCGAGAAGCCCGTCCTGATGTTCTCGGGCGGCAAGGACTCGATCGTCATGCTCCGCCTGGCCGAGAAGGCGTTCTTCCCCGCGAAGATCCCCTTCCCCGTGCTCCAGGTCGACACCGGCTTCGACTTCCCCGAGGTGCTCGCCTGCCGCGACTCCTGGGTGAACCGGCTCGGCGTCAAGCTGAAGGTGGCCAGCGTCGATCAGGCGATCACCGACGGCGTCGTCGTCGACGACGGCAAGACGTCGCGCAACCGCCTGCAGATCGGCACCCTGCTCCACGCGCTGGAGGAGGAGGGCTACACCGCCGCCTTCGGTGGCGGCCGGCGCGACGAGGAGAAGGCCCGCGCCAAGGAGCGCGTCTACTCCCACCGCGACGAGTTCGGCCAGTGGGACCCGAAGATGCAGCGCCCCGAGCTGTGGAGCCTCTACAACGGCCGGCTCCACGAGGGCGAGCACATGCGGATCTTCCCGCTGTCGAACTGGACCGAGCTCGACATCTGGGCCTACATCGACCGGGAGGAGATCGAGATCCCGACGATCTACTTCTCCCACCAGCGCGAGGTCATCGAGCGCGACGGAATGCTGCTCAGCGCCTCCGACGCGGTCCAGCCCAAGGGCAACGAGACCGTCGAGACCATGACCGTGCGCTTCCGCACCGTCGGCGACATGACGCTGACCGGCTGCGTGGAGAGCACCGCCGGCACGACGGCCGAGATCATCGAGGAGATCGCGATCGCCCGGGTGACCGAGCGTGGCGCGACCCGTGGTGACGACCGGTTCTCCGAAGCCGCCATGGAGGACCGCAAGAAGGAGGGTTACTTCTGATGAGTACCGACACCCCCGAGGTCACCCAGCAGGCCATCAACCCTGACGCTGACCTGCTCCGCTTCGCCACCGCCGGCTCCGTCGACGACGGCAAGTCGACCCTGATCGGCCGACTCCTGCTCGACTCCAAGTCGATCTTCGAGGACCAGCTGGAGGCCGTCGAGGCCACCAGCCACTCCAAGGGCTACGACTACACCGACCTGGCGCTGCTGACCGACGGTCTCCGCTCGGAGCGCGAGCAGGGCATCACCATCGACGTGGCCTACCGCTACTTCGCGACCCCGGCCCGCAAGTTCATCATCGCCGACACCCCGGGCCACGTGCAGTACACGCGCAACATGGTCACCGGCGCCTCGACCGCCGACCTCGGCCTGGTGCTCGTCGACGCCCGTCAGGGGCTCACCGAGCAGTCGCGCCGCCACGCGGTGATCCTGTCGCTGCTGCGGGTCCCCCACCTCGTGCTCTGCGTCAACAAGATGGACCTGGTCGACTACGACCAGGACGTCTACAACCGCATCCACAAGGAGTTCACCCAGTTCGCCACCAAGCTGGCGATCCCGGACCTCGAGGTCATCCCGATCTCGGCGCTCAAGGGTGACAACGTGGTGACGCGCAGCGAGGAGATGGACTGGTACTCCGGTCCGACCCTCATGCACCACCTCGAGAACGTCCACGTGGCCTCCGACCGCGACCTGGTCGACGTCCGCTTCCCGGTCCAGTACGTCGTACGCCCCAAGTCGGACGAGTACCACGACTACCGCGGCTACGCGGGCATGGTCGCCGGCGGCATCCTCAAGCCCGGCGACGAGGTCGTCGTCCTGCCCTCGGGCATGACGTCGAAGATCTCCAAGATCGACCTGTTCGACCAGGAGATCACCGAGGCCTTCCCGCCGATGAGCGTCACCGTCCACCTCGAGGACGACGTCGACGTCTCCCGCGGCGACATGATCGCCCGCGTGAAGAACGCCCCGAAGCCGAGCCAGGACATCGACGCGATGGTCTGCTGGATGACCAACACCCCGCTGCGTCCGCGGCAGAAGCTGGCCATCAAGCACACCACCCGCTCGGGCCGCGCGATGGTGAAGGACATCCAGTACCGCCTGGACGTCAACACCCTCCACCGCGACCAGGAGACCAAGGAGCTCGAGCTCAACGAGATCGGCCGCGTCCAGCTGCGCACCACCGTGCCGCTGCTGTGCGACCCGTACTCGAAGAACCGCACCACGGGCTCGTTCATCCTGATCGACGAGGCCACCGGCATCACCGTCGGCGCCGGCATGATCAACTCCGGCGACTGAGACGGATCACCATGCAGGCCGCCGAGTCCTCTGACGTCCATGACTCGGCGGTGGTCGGCGACGGCACCAGGGTGTGGGACCTCGCGCAGGTCCGGGAGAACGCACGGGTCGGCCGCGAATGCGTGATCGGCCGGGGAGCCTACGTCGGCCCCGGCGTCCGGATCGGCGATCGCTCCAAACTGCAGAACCACGCACTGGTCTATGAGCCCGCCGTCCTCGGAGCGGGCGTATTCGTGGGTCCTGCAGCCGTGCTCACCAACGACTCACATCCGCGAGCTGTCACTCCCGATGGACGGCTGAAGACGGCGTCGGACTGGACGCCCGTCGGTGTCACCATCGACGAGGGAGCGTCCATCGGCGCGCGTGCGGTCTGCGTCGCGCCGGTCCACGTCGGGAAGTGGGCGATGGTGGCGGCCGGCGCTGTAGTGACGCGCGACGTCCCGGCGTACGCCCTGGTCCTCGGAGTGCCTGCCGAGCGCGTCGGCTGGGTCGGTCAGATCGGGCACCGTCTGGAACCCGCGGGGGACGACACGTGGCGTTGTCCTGTGTCCGGGGACTTTTACCGTGAGAATGACGGAGAACTGACCCCCACCCAGGAATGAGGTCTTGTGGACCCCGTCCCGGCCGCCCAGCCTCTGATCGGTGAGGAAGAACGCGCCGCGGTCGAGCGCGTTCTGCTCAGCGGGCGCCTCGCCCAGGGCGAGGAGGTCGCTGCCTTCGAACGAGAATTCTCCGACGCCCTGGTCGCCGGTGTCCCGTGCGTCGCCACGAGCAGCGGAACCGCCGGTGCTCATCTCGGTCTCGTGGCCGCCGGCATCGGAGTAGGCGACGAGGTGATCGTGCCGTCTTTCACCTTCGCCGCCACGGCGAACGCCGTGGCCCTCACCGGCGCCACGCCAGTCTTTGCCGACATCGAACCCGACAGCTTCTGCCTCGACCCGAGGGCGGTAGAGGCAGCCGTCGGGCCACGTACGGTCGCGGTCATGCCGGTCCACCTCTATGGCCACCCGGCCGACATGACCGCGATCGGAGACGTGTGCAGGCGCCACGGGCTCGCGATGTTCGAGGACGCGGCACAGGCGCACGGGGCCACGTGGGACGGCCAGCAAGTGGGCACCTTCGGCATCTTCGGCATGTTCTCCCTCTATCCGACCAAGAACATGACCGCAGGTGAGGGCGGGATGGATTCTGTCAGCGATCCCGAGGTCGAGCGACGGCTACGTCTCTTGCGCAACCAAGGCATGGAGCGCCGCTATGAAAACGAGCTGATCGGACACAACGCCCGCATGACCGAGATCCACGCGGCGCTCGGCCGGGTCCAGCTCGCCAAGCTCGCAGCATGGACCGACACCGTCGCTCGAACGCCGCCTACTTCGACTCGCACATCGACGGCGTGGTCACGCCGCCGGTGTCGCCGAGGGCTCAGCACGTCTACCACCAGTACACGGTCCGAGTGCCCGAGGGCCGCGACGAGGTGGCCCGACGCATGCAGGCTGAGCACGACGTCGGCTCCGGTGTCTACTACCCCACCCCGTCCATGCGCTCCCGTCCTACGGTCTCGACCTGACCTTCCCGAGACCGCCGAGCGGCGGCTGAGGTGCTGTCGCTGCCCGTCCACCCTGCGCTCGATGCCAGGCGACCTGGAGCGCGTCGTCGAGGCCTTCAACGCGTGCGCGGGGCAGGTCGTCGGATGAGCTCGCTGCGCGCCGGGCTCCTCGGACTCGGCATGATGGGCCGCCACCACGCGCGGGTGCTCCGCACTCTCGACGGCGTCGACCTCGTCGCTGTGGCAGATCCGGGTGGTGACCCGCACCAGATCGCCGGGGATCCGATGCCCCTTCCCGACGTCGAGTCACTGATATCCCAGGGCATCGACTTGTGCGTCGTCGCGGTCCCGACCGCAGCACACCTCGAGGCGGGGCTCGCGCTCGCGGCCGCCGGTGTCCACACCCTGATCGAGAAGCCACTCGCCCCCGACGCGGACGCGTCGGCGCAGCTGGAGAGCGCCTTCAGCGCCGCAGGCGTGGTCGCCGCTGTCGGCCACATCGAGCGCTACAACCCGGCGCTGCTGGCCTTGCGCGCACGCCTCGACGAAGGTGCGCTCGGGGAGGTCTATCAGGTCGTCACCAGCCGCCAGGGCCCGTTCCCCAACAGGATCTCCGACGTCGGCGTGGTCATGGACCTGGCCTCCCACGACATCGACTCGACCGGCTGGGTGACGCGCCAGGCCTACCGGACGGTGGCTGCCCGCACCGCGCACCGCAGCGGCAGGCCCCACGAGGACCTCGTGTCCATCTCGGGAACGCTCGATGACGGCACCGTCGCGAGCCATCTGGTCAACTGGCTGTCCCCGATGAAGGAACGGCGTGACAATCGTGACGGGTGATCGTGGCGCCTTCGTCGCGGACACCCTCACTGCCGACCTCACCTTCTACGAGAACGGTCAGGTTCCGACCGCGTGGGACGCCGTGGCGCGGTTCCGCGGCGTCGCCGAGGGCGACATGACCCGGTACGCCATCCCAAGCCGGAGCCGCTGGTGTCCGAGCATCGCGCGTTCCGCGACGCGATCCTGGGCGTGGGGGACGCCCGGATCGTCACCCTGGCGCGAGGGCTTGGCCACCGTCCGGGTCGCAGAAGCCTGTTTGCAGTCGGCCCGCGAAGGCCGCACCGCCGCAGGTCGGATGGAGCCGCGTGAAGATCGCTGTCATCGGTCTCGGCAAGATCGGCCTGCCGCTCGCCGTCCAGTACGCCTCGCGCGGGCACGATGTCGTCGGTGTCGACGTCAATGCCGACGACCGTCGACCTCGTCAACGCGCGGCCAGGAGCCCTTCCCCGGCGAGGCGGAGCTCGCAGGAGCGCCTCGCCGCGTTGGTCGGCCGAGTGGACGATTGCTCGCCACTACGGACTACGCCGACGCGATCCCCAGTGCCGACGTAGTAGTCGTCGTCGTACCTCTCGTGGTCGATGACGTTGACGCTCCTGACTTCTCGCTACTTGACTCGGCCACCACGTCGATCGGCTCGCCACCTGACCGCCGCGACCCTCGTTCTCTACGAGACGACGCTCCGGTCGGCACCACGCGCGACCGCTGGCGGCCGATGCTGGAGCAGGAGTCAGGTCTGCGTCGAGGGTGTCGACTTCCACCTCGGCTTCTCGCCGGAGCGAGTGCTGACCGGGCGTGTCTTCGAGGATCTCCGCAAGTACCCCAAGCTCATCGGCGGTCTCGACGACGAGGGCGCCGCCCGGCCACGGCCTTCTACGACGCAGTGCTGGAGTTCGACGAACGGCCGGATCTCCCCCGGCCCAACGGCGTCTGGGACCTCGGCACCGCCGAGGCCGCCGAGCTGGCGAAGCTCGCCGAGACCACCTACCGCGACGTCAACATCGCCCTGGCCAACCAGTTCGCCCTCTTCGCGGAGAAGGCCGGGATCGACGTCTACCGCGTGATCGAGGCCGCCAACTCCCAGCCCTACAGCCACCTCCACCAGCCCGGGCGTCTCCGTCGGTGGGCACTGCATCCCTGTCTACCCCCGGCTCTACCTGTCCGACGATCCCGACGCCACCGTCGTCCGCGCGGCCCGCGAGGCGAATGCCGCGATGCCGGGACACGTCGTGGAGCTGCTCGCCGCCGCCTACGGCGACCTGCGCGGCGCAAGCGTGGTCGTGCTCGGCGCCGGCTATCGCGGCGGGGTGAAGGAGACCGCGTTCTCGGGCGCCTTCCCCCTCATCGCGAGCCTGAGTGGGCAGGGCGCGGCGCCGTCCGGCCACGACCCGTTGTTCTCAAGGGACGAGTTGGCTCGCCTCGGCTGGTCCCGTACGGCCTCGGGAACCGGTCGACGCCGGCATCATCCATACGGCCCATGCCGCGTACAGGTCGCTCACACCCGAGGACTTGCCGGTGTCAAGGTTCTGGTCGACGGGCGGAGCACTTCCGACCATTGGACGGGGGTGCACCGGTCCACCACGTGCTCGGTCGCGGAGTCCACGCTGTGGACAACAGAGGCCACCGGCTCAACCCGCGAGGCGAATCGTGACAAAGCCACTCAAGGCGGGGGCATCCAATGCGAAGGAGTGCACGACATTCACGTGACCGACCGATCTGTGTTGGTGACCGGTGGGCTGGCTTCATTGGCAGCCACCTCGGCGACCAGATCATCCACGTGGATCCCAGCCGGTCACGATCTTCCACAACTACTTCCTGGGGCTCGACGCGAATCTGGCAGGCGCCCTGGGATCGCGCTCGGATGTCGAGGTCGTGCGCCTAGACGCCTCAGACCTCGCAGCCATGCAGGACGTCGTGGCACAGCGGGGGGTGGAAACCGTTTTCGACTTGGCGGTCGTACCGTTGCCGACGTCCCTAGCGTTTCCGGAGTGGACCGTGCGCACCAACGTCGGCATCGTCACGACCTTCTGCGAGATCGCGAGACGTGGTCTGATCCATCGCCTCGTGCACCTGTCATCTTCCGAAGCCTACGGAACAGCTCGCTACGTACCGATGGACGAAACGCATCCTCACGACGCGATCACGCCGTATGCCGCGAGCAAGTCAGCGGGCCCACCACATCATCCAGTCGTATGCCCAAACGTTCGGTATTGACGCCACCGCGCACCCGACCCTTCAACAATGTGGGTCCTCGTCAAAATCCCGGTTCCTACGCCGGCATCATTCCGATCGTGGTTCGTCGGGTCCTCGCAGGGGAGCCAGTCACCATCTATGGAGACGGCGAGCAAACGCGTGACTTCGTCTACGTCGAGGAGACTGCCGACTTCATCGTGCGTATCCACGACAGCGACCGTTGCCCAGGACAAGTCATTAACCTTGCGACCGGAGTCGAGACGAGTATCAACCACCTCGTGCGCAGGATTCTGCTCGTCATGGAAGCACCGAACCACCCCGTTATGCACCAGGGTGAGCGTCCCGGGGACGTTAGGCGCCATTGCGCCGATGTGTCACGGCTCCAGAACCTCTTGGGCTCTACGCCACGAGCGCTTGACGACGACGCGCTAGCAAAGACAGTCAACTGGTACCGGGGCCTCGGTTGATGCGCCTTACTGTTCCCACCCTCGGCGATGAGGAGTTGAAGCCGTCAGAGCCGCGCCGGAGTCGGGGATACCTTACGCAAGGTGTGCGTTGCCCGCGAGTCCGAGGGCCTCGTGGCCGCTCGCGTCGGCGTGTCTCATGCAGCGGCCTGCAGTTCCGCCACGACCGGTCTCCACCTGGCGCTTCATACGCTGGGCGTAGGTCGCGGGGATGAAGTCGTCGTGCCAGCGTTCAGCTTTCCCGCCACAGCGAACGTCGTGGTGCAGACGGGCGCAACACCTGTCTTCGCGGACGTAGATCCCGTCACGTTTGCGATGACGGCCGACTCGATGCGCGCGGTGGCTACCACACCAACACCCGGGTTGTCATGCCAGTCCACCCCTTCGGAACGTGTGCGGACATGCCGGCCATTGTGGAAGCAGCGACAGAGCTGTCCGTTCTCGTCGTCGAGGATGCAGCGTGTGCCCTCGGAAGCGAGTTGGGTGGCAAACCGGCTGGGACGTTCGGGGACCTGGCCGTGTTCTCGTTCCATCCGAGAAAGGTCATCACTACTGGCGAGGGTGGGATGATTGTCACGAACAATCCGGAACTCGCCGAACAGCTTTCGGTACTCCGAGCCCTATGGGGGGAAGCGTGGACAACTGCCGTATCCAAGCTTCGTCGACGCCGGGTTCAACTATCGACTGAGTGATCTCCACGCAGCTATCGGCATAGTCCAGATGGCTCGGCTCGATTGGATCATTGAGCAGCGTCGACGGCTTGCGGCCACCTATGACCAGGCGCTGACGACGACGGACGGCATTCGCGTGGGTCGGACTTCAGTTCACGCCGGGTCGACATCTCCAGTCATACGTGGTGATGGTCGACGATGCCCTGTCCCGTGATCGCCTAATCCTCGTCCTCGGCGAGGACGGCATCGAGAGCACACTCGGCACCTACGGTCTTCACCTGCAGCCGTACTTCCGAGACCCATTTGGCGACTCGGTCGAAGCCCTGCCCGAAGCGACTCGGGCGCATCACCAGTCGTTAACCCTGCCTCTTCACCCGGCGATGTCTACCGATGATGTTCATATGGTCTGCGAGTCAGCTCGTCCGTGCGATCGCGCGGACGGTCTGATTTTGGGGCCTCACCGAATTGGGCGGGCCGGGGACCCAGCGACCACCGCGCCGTCTGGGACATCAGTCGTGCCGTACAGCTCCAGCACCGACCTGCGCGCCGCGGCCAACAGTGACGCCCGGGAGAATTACAGAACCGACCCCGATGTCGCAGCCCCGCCGCAACACGACAGGTGCGGAAAATCAGCGGTCGGGCGGTGATGACGCCGTCGAGGCGACTGGACGCCGTGGCGGACAATTCGTGCGTCGAGGTGATCACCTTTACGCCGGGACCAATGCCCACCAGCTCTTCGATCTCGAGGCCACCTGCTGCGTGGAGGAACACCTGCTGCCCGATCCACACACCACCGCCGATGCGCAGCGCGTTCACGTGATAGCCCTTGAGGATCGTCTGATGGCCGACGTAGACGTCGTCTCCGAGCCACACGTTCTCGGCGTGGAATATTAGGACGCCCTCTTCAATCACGACGTCGGAACCGCAGTGGGCGAGGTCGCCCCGCTCGAACTTGCCACTTCCATGACTGGTCGCCACATACGGAACGTACCAGCGTTCCGATCACGTGCTTTGCGCCAGGCTGGGGTCTCGACCCATAAGGGTCACGCGCAGGTACCGCTGCCCCAGCGCGTACATCGGCCAGACGGTCACGAGTGCTGAGACCACGGCCGCAAGGGCTGCTCCGCGAAGACCCCACAGGGGAACGGCAGCCCAGCAGAGCAGCAAGCTGACAGCCACGCCACCTATATTGATGAGAGCCACGAGGCCTGTGCGCCTGGCGACGAACAGGCCAGGGAAGAACACGTACGCGCCACGAATGAGGGTGGCCGCGGCCAACCCAGCGAGCACCGGCGCGGCGTCCACATAGTCGCTTCCAGCGAGGACAGAAATCACCCAGTCGTCGAGCAATACCAGCAAAATCACGAGACCTGCCCCTACCAGGACGTACCAGCGGAAAAGGCGGCCGAGCTCGCGCCCAAGAGTCCTCGGACTCGAGGTTGGCGTAGGTGAACAGTGTAAGGGCACTCTGCAGGCCGATCAGCAGGAGCCCGACTCCCCCGCCATCCGGGCCGCCACCGCGTACGCGGCCAGCCCGTCGAGGCCGAGGTACCCCCGGACAACGAACCGGTCAACGTACATGGCCCCAACCAGGGCCAGGCTGGACACGACCAGGGGCAACGAGAAGGTAACGAGTTCGCGGGCGCGCGAACGGGGGGCACCCGGAGCGCGTGATCACGCATCATGGCGCTGTGACCGCTGCTACCATCAACTGGCCCAACAGGTTCCCGATCAACAACCCATCCAGTCCGGTCTCAGTTCTACCCTGGCCAGGCCCCCGGCACCAACGAGTAGGCCCGAGGCGAGGGCAACCTGCTGCGCGGCGGGGGTGAAGCTCTGCCCGGCCACGACCGTCCAGAAGTAGACGACTGCGGTTGCCGCATACCAGCCGGCAGCGACCGCTACCTCACCAGCAGACCCACCGTTTCCCAGCAGCGCCCGAGCTTGGGCCGGGGGCACACCGTGGCGGCCGCGAGATCCCCGACAGCAGCCAACGTGATCCAGAACGCCGAAGCCACCCACTCACGGCGATCCTGGGGGCCGCGCTCGAATCGGCGACGAATCGCATGACGCCTTGGGTTCCTCGAATGCGCGACCACTGCGATGAGGCTCCCGATCACGGTCAGCATGTCCAGGCGCCCGTAGTCCGCCGGCGTCAAGTACCCGCACGTACACGGCAGCAACAAGAAGCCGAGGCCACGCACCAGCAGGTTGCTGAGCGTGTATAGGGCCGCGTCAGCGGACACACGCCGCAGCATTCGAGGGTGGTCCTCGACCGCTCCGCACTTACGCTCGAGGCCTGAGTTGTTCAGCACCCACTCCGTACCTCGGTCGGCCTGAAGCTGGAGGCGATCGGGGTGATTAAGCAGCTCTCGCAAGCGGTCCGGGAGCTCCCAAGCGGGCGTGACCACCCAGGCGTCGGCCGCTCCGGCGGCAGGGAGGGCTCCAGTTCGGGGTCCGCAGAGCACAGCATCACGGCATTGGCCGCCATGGCCTCCAGGCCCAACACCCCGGGAACGAACGAGTAAAACTCGTTTAGCACGACGTGGGCGCGGCGCAGTTCCCGTTGCACCTCAGTGTTGGGCCGTCCCTGCAGTTCCACATACTCGAAGACGTAGCCCTCCGAGCGAACTTGCTCACTGCGGCTCTGACGAGAGGCGTCCCCTTGATCAGGGGCGACGTCGGTGCGTGGACCACGACCCAGGCCTGCTCAATTTCCTCCCACTTCTGTGGCTGCCTTCGAGTGGTGTCGTCATCGGTGAAGTAGAGGACCGGGATGGGTAGGCCACGCCAAGTAGGACATCTGGTCGACCTCAGGATTGACGATCGCATCGGCGTACTCGTCGGCAGCTCCGCGCCAGACGAGCGACGGTGATGCCTCACGACGAGGGCTGTCCCACCCCCGGAGGCCAAGCGTGACCTTGGTACGTCGTGACGACGTCACAATACATGCTCCCTACCGAAGTCCCGCATCATCTTGTGAGATCTGATATCGCTACCCGTGAAGATGCAGACGATGCGCTTCCCGCGACGATGCAGGAAAAGCGCAGTTCGAACGACCCGGGCGTCAGCGGGAACCATGAATCCGGATCCGCCGATGTAGACGAACGTCGATATGCCGGGCAGCAAGGTAGCCGAGCAGAACGGGACCCGCCAGAAACCCACGAAACCATCCCCCAGCTTGCCGAAGTCATGGTCATACGCGAACTCGTAAAAAGGTCAGGTTTGCGCAAACAGACGGAGATCGCTGGCGGAACTGCGGCGAGCGACTTCATGCAGGCATCGAGGCGATCTCCTCAGTGCCCACAACTACATGCGGACGATATTTTTTTTTTTTTTTTTTTTTTTTTTTTTTTTTTTTTTTTTTTTTTTTTTTTTTTTTTTTTTTTTTTTTTTTTTTTTTTTTTTTTTTTTTTTTTTTTTTTTTTTTTCGTGGGGCAGCGATGTACTTCATGTAGAAGCTCCACGGCACGCGCTGGGTCCTGGCCATCACGTAGAAGAAGGGGCGCATCCGCTCGAAGACCTTCTTGTACGTCTTGATAAGTCGGTGTAGTAGCGGAACGGGAGCCGCACCAGCCCGGCGAGGTCCTCGTCGGTGTTAGCCGGAGGCGCTTCTTGTAGTAGTAGAGGAGGCCGTCCTCCACGTGCGGCGGCTGCTCCATGAGCTCGAGCGCCTCGTAGCCTGGCTGAAGCGTCCGTCGCGCACCTGGGCCGAGTAGCCGATGATCCGCATGTCCACGTCATCCACCGGGTCGGCAGGAGGTAGCTGTGGTAGAAGGTCGTCTTATCCGGTTCTCGAGGTGGTGACCGCCGTACCAGGTACCAGTCGTAGAGCTCGGTGAGCAGCTTCTTCGCCGCTTCCTTGTCGTAGTCCATGTGGTAGAGCGGTCGCACCGTTTTGAGGTTGCGCAGCAGCATCCAGCGCAGCTGCCGGTGCAACCAGAGGTTCGGGAAGGACTTGACCGAGCGGGTGCCGTACCGGTCGTGGACGCTCTTGACGTAGCGAGCGTCCCAGTGCGGTAGATATAGACCATGAGTAAGGAGCCATCGGTGCGGAACGAGTGGCCGTCGATGCGGTATCTTGATCTTGTGCTTCTCGGCCACCAGGCCCATCGTCGCGGCTAGAGCCCGATGTCGGTGGGGGTCTCGACGTCTCATGATCCCCCGCGCGCATGAACGACATGTGGAAGGTCGTCGAACTCCCGGGTCATCGACCACGTGCGTGTAGAGGTCGATGTCGAGCGCCCTCGTCACCTTATGAGATGTTCTCCGTGGCGATCGTGCTTGTTCCAGGTGTTGTCGAAGTGGACCGCCAGGAGACTGGAGCCCGTAGATCCTTAGGTCAGGTACGTGGAGGAGGTACGACGAGTCGCACCCGCCGGAGACGCCGATGAGCGCGTCGTACTTGCGGCCCTTGCCGGCGGCCTTGATCTTCTCGACGAGGGCGTCCATCTCCGCCTGGCCAGCGGGACCGTTGGGGAACCAGAGCCTCGAGCTCGTCGATCTGCCGGCAGTAGTTGCAGACCCCGTCGGCGTCGAACTCGATGTTCGGCACGCTCGCGTCGTAGATGCAGCGCGTGCAGATCGGCTCTTTCATTGTTCTCCCACGTAATTGGCGAGCTCGTCGAGGCTCGGGAAGTTGATCAGGACGCCCATGTCCTTCGCCTGGAACACTGCCATGTATTTTTTTTTAAAAAAAAAAAAAAAAAAAAAAAAAAAAAAAAAAATTTTTTTTTTTTTTTTTTTTTTTTTAAAAAAAAAAAAAAAAAAAAAAAAAAAAAAAAAAAAAAAAAAAAAAAAAAAAAAAAAAAAAAAAAAAAAAAAAAAAAAAAAAAAAAAAAAAAAAAAAAAAAAAAAAAAAAAAAAAAAAAAAAAAAAAAAAAAAAAAAAAAAAAAAAAAAAAAAAAAAAAAAAAAAAAAAAAAAAAAAAAAAAAAAAAAAAAAAAAAAAAAAAAAAAAAAAAAAAAAAAAAAAAAAAAAAAAAAAAAAAAAAAAAAAAAAAAAAAAAAAAAAATGGCTCGTTCCACAGTCGCGGGTGCGGTGAAGAGCAACGAACTAATTGAAACCTTCTCGAAGCCCATGGAATCGAGACGCCGAAACTCCTCGAGTGTTTGCACCCCGCCGCCGTATGTAATCGGCATGAAGCACTCGCTTGCGAGGTTCTCAAGGAGGGGGAACTGGATACCGGTGCAGTCAGCCGTCGCCCCGATGTCGAAGACGACCAGCTCGTCTACCTCGAGCTGGTTGAAGATGCGCGCCGTGTTCAACGCGTCTCCGATGTAGTGACGTGCTCGAAAACGAACTGTCTTGACCAAACCATGTCCTTGGAGCCGCAGACCGGCATCACCCTGTTCTCAGTACGTAGATCTTCCCGAAGAGCCATGAGGGCCTGAACCAAATGGATGGCTCTTCTCCGGGTGAAAATGGAATCAACATGCTTACCCGGATCTGTCCACACACGGAAATTCTGCCCCATAGTTGCACCGCAGGAGAACTCCAGTCAGGTACTTCGTCTGCGTGAAAACTGTGGGCGAAGTAGAAGCGGGCGGCATCGGGCAAGGCCTGCAGGAGTGGATCTTCTCCCGACTCCCATGCACGAGGTTCCACCCCATGTGGGGGACGCGCAACCGCTCGGGACCGGCGAACTTGAAACGTCGCACTCTGCCTGGTATCCAGCCGAGCCCGTCTCTCTCGCCCTCCTCGCTAGACGCGAACAGAAGTTGCATGCCAAGGCAGATACCGAGGGAAGGAACCTTCCGCGCATGAGCGCCATCCAGGGACCTCCGCAACCCGAGCTCGTCCAAGCTTCGCGCTGCGACATCCCAGTGACCAACGCCAGGAATGATGAGTTTGGCCGCGCGCTCAATTTGCTGCCCCGTCGAGGCCACTTCGGTTCGTAGTCCAGCCCGGCGGCACATGTTCACGATCGACCCGATGTTTCCTACTCCGAGATCCACCACGGTGACGAGCTCGTCGCGGACGGTGGAGCGCTCAAGGGGTGTCTGCACGGCCCTAGAGTAGTAAGGCACTGCCCGGCAAGACCGGAACGCGCGCGGTCTGTCGGTCACTGCCCGATCCCCAGCTGTTTGTTGACCCGCCGCTCCTGCGAGCCCGGCTTGGTGAGGAAATATCACCTCACGGCAGCACGTATCCGGCATCGGCAGTCTGAAGCAGAAGCGCTACCCATCTACGAATGCCGAGCTCGTGTTGCGGTTCGCAGCTGTCCAGAGTGTCGACGAGCACGCCGGCCTGCCCGGCCCAGAGAAGAGGCAGGACGTTTCGTCGCCCCGCCCTCTCAGCCTTTCTCTAAGCGGTCTGTCCCCCATAAGTCGCGCGGCTGCTTCCGCGACCGCTGCCACGTCGCCGTAGCCGCAGACGATCGTGGAACCCAACACCGTGGCCATCTCCGGAAGCCCACGGGCGTCGGACGTGATCGTCGGGACGCCGTACGCGGCCGCTTCGAGGATCTTGTAGGGCCAGTAGCCACCCACGGCCGCAGGCGAGTCGGGGTCCTGGAGCGAGAAAGCGAACTCGGCTCCTTCCAGCCACACCATGGCCTCATGCCGCGGCAGCCGACCCTGCGGCACGACGATTAACCCTGCTTCGGATGCAACACGCTCGGCTTGGCTTCCATCCCCGATGACGACGAGGCGCAATTCGGTCGGCCAGGCGGGGTGGCGCGTTGCGGCGAGCATCAGATCAATGCCCTGCCAGGTTGCGAGGTTGCCGATGAAGACCGCGTACGGCCATTCGGATGGTGCGCCTGACTCAGTCACCTCGGGTGAGTTCACGCCGTTCGGGATCACCCGCAGCGGCGTGCCGTGCCGGAGCAGCGGGCGGAGAGTGTCAGCGAGCCCTTCAGTCACCGTCACCACGCCATCGGCCTGTCGCAACGTGACCGAGTTCAGGCGTGCCCACAGACGGGCCATCGGAACACCGTCCATGACTGCAGGATCCAGGGCTCCTTGAACGGAGAGGACGACCGTGGCACCCGCCCGCCTCCACCACCAGACAACCGGGGCGAGAAGGGGGTGGAACCGCGCGAACAACACTCCACCATGCCGAGCGCGCAACGCACGCCACAGCAACGACGCCAGCCGGCCAGTCCGCTCGCGGCTGCTGGTTCGCCCCGCCGCATCGGAAAAGACAACTTCGTGGATGTCGCATCCCTGCGTCCGCAACCGATCCAACGTTCCGGACAGGTGGAGTTCGCTGGCTGTGCCGGAACGTGCGCTCTCCAGCCAGACGAGGGTGACTGGGGGGAGGTGCGGAGCCGAGCCCCCTGATGGCGTCACCTCGCCAGTATCCCGTTGGCCGAGTAGATTTCTAGCAACCTGCGCCTCTGCACGTCAGGGGAGTGGAGGGCGAAAGCTTCCCTCCAAACCTTGAGGTTCGAGTCAGCCCGCGAGGTGTCGCGGACGAGTTTCCGCGCAAGGGAGGCCACCGCGGTCGACGACTCACCGCTGGTTGACTGAGGAAGCCCAGGCAGGGACTCCACGCGGCGTGCGACAGACGGCACTCCGATTGCTGTCGCTTCGAGCAACGCCATCGGCCCTGCATCCCAGGCTGAGGTGTGCAGGTAGACCGCCGCTGCGGCCAGTTCGTCCAGCGCCGCTCTGCGCGGCAACCATCCCGTCACCCGGATGCCACCCTCAACGAGCGCAGCTGCCAAGTGTGGTGAGCCGCCCCCGATCCAGACGGGGTCGATGGACTCACCTTCGTCTCGGAGGGCCTCCACCGTCGCAAGAAAGAAGTCCGGATCCTTTTGTGCGGCTAGCCGACCGAGCCCGACAACTCTGCCCCGGGTTGGCGTTGATCGAAGTGCCGCAAGATCGGGGTCAGCAACGTTGGGGACGAACACGACGGAAGCTGTTCGCCTCCGTCCTGCGATCATCTCCTCTCTCCTTGAGCACGCTGCCACGGCGTCTGTGTTCCATGCGAGGGCCCACTCCGCGGCTGCGAAGGCCCACCTCGCTGGGGAACTCACGTCGCGGCGCTCCGAGGCAAACCCGTGAGGGGTGTAGACGATGCGCACCGGCTTGCGGTTCCGGAGGCTGGAACGGACCATGACGCCGGCGAGACTCGAGTGCGCATGAACCACGCCCGGAGAGATCTCACGAACGGCCCTGCGGATCTGGGACGCAGCACGGAGCGGTTGACGAGAAAGGTCCTGCACTGATGCGAATCGGGCGAACTCTCCGTCGTCAGCGAAGTCAGGCCGCACTGCGTGCAGCAGATGGTGCTCGATTTCAGGAGTGGCGACGACGTACTGAGCCAGAGCCGAGGCAACTCCGCCACCGAAACTCTCGACCACATGGAGGACACGAACGATCGGCGACGTGTACGTCACTTCTCGCCATCACCGCCTCTCACGTACAAGCGCACGATGCACCCGTCGCCCCATCTCGTCCGAGGGTAGTGCGCCCAGGCTGGCTCACTTCAAGAACCGAGCGTGCGGGAGCGTGACCCGCACGGTCCTGCCGACGCTGGTCTCGCTGGTGAGGGTGACCTCGCCACCGTGGGCCTCGGCGATGGAGCGGACGAGGGTGAGGCCGAGGCCGGTGCCGGGAAGGTGGAGCTCCTGGGCCACGTTGCCGTGGAGGAGGCGGGCGAGGTCGGCGCCCGAGGCGCCGCTGACGGCGTGGGTGACGGTCAGCTCGACTCGGCCGTCGGCGAGGGCGAGCACGACCTGCAGCGTGCCACCGCCCCGGGCTGCCGACATCCCCTGCGAGAAGAGGGTGTCGAGGACCTGGCGGATCCGGCTGGCGTCGACGACCGCCGGCAAGGTCTCGGGGAGCTGGGTGTCGAGTCGGATGTCGGACTCCGCGGCGGCAGGGCGTACGCCGTCGACGGCCGATCCGACCACCTGGGCCAGGTCCGCCTGCGCCCGGATCAGCGGGAGCCTGCCGTCGCCCTGGACCAGCTGGAGCAGGTCACCGACCAGCCCGCGCAGCCGGACCGCGTTGCGCTCGACCACCTCCATCCGCTGAGCCAGCTCGTCGGGGAGGTCGCCGCTCTCCACCAACATCTCGAGGTGGCCGATCACGGTGCTCAGCGGCGTACGCAGCTCCTGGGACACCAGCGCGACGAAGTCGTCCTTGACCGTGATCGCCCGCAGGTAGTCGGTGACGTCGGTGTAGGCCAGGGCCGCACCCACGAAGACGCCGTCGGCGTTCCGCACCGACCGGGCCGAGACCGAGAGCGCCACGTGGGTGAGCGGATCGGCACCCACCCAGACCCGGACGTCGTCGAACTCCTCACCCAGGGCGGCGCGGCGGGACGGCATCTCCTCGGTGGTCAGCAGGGTGGTGCCGTTCTCGGCGAACACCTCGCCGAGCTGGCCGGCCCGACCCTCGTGGCCATCGGGGAACGCGAGCTTCATGAAGTCGTTGTGGCGGCGGTTCATCGCCTCGTAGCGTCCGGACGCGTCGATGAGGACCAGCCCCACGTCGACCGTCTCGTAGACCGCCTGCGCCATCAGCCGCTGGTAGTCGATCGTCGCTTCCGCGGCCGCCAGCCGTTGCCGGGCCATCTCGCGGTCTGAGACGTCCACGACCTGGGAGAGGAAGTGGACCGGAACCCCGTCCTGGTCGCGCAGCAACGCGACCGAGAGGTCACCCCAGACCACGTGGCCGTCGGCGTGCACGTGGCGCTTGAGCATCCGGTACGACGCCCGCTCGCCCGACAGCGTCTCCTCGAAGAGCTGCAGCTCCCGCTCGAGGTCGTCGGGGTGGGTGATCTCGGCGAAGGTCATCGCCACGAGCGTCTTGGGGTCGTAGCCGAGCATCCGGCACAGCTGCGGGTTGACCTCCTGCAGCTGTCCGTCCAGCGCGACCAGGCTCACGCCCGCAGGGGAGGTCTGCAGCGTCAGCTGCCACAGCTTGTCGCTGTCTGTCTTCACGTCCATGACCTTGTCACCCGTCCCTGCGCTTGTGACGCAGTGCGTCGCTGATCGTACTGACAGGGACGGGGTGACGACGGCGATTCGGTGGATCAGAGGGTGACGGCGACCTCGGCGACCGAGCCGACCTTCGCCACGACCTGGCGGTCGGTGGTCTCGGCCTTCGGCGCGAGGGTGCGCAGCGTCCACGTCCCCTCGCCGGCGAAGAACCGGAACTGGCCGGCGTCGTCGGTCGGCACCTCGGCGGTGAACTCGCCGGTGCTGTCGAGCAACCGCACGTACGCGCTGCTCACCGGGTCACCCGACCGCGTGACCTGGCCCTGGATGATCGCCTCCTTGGTGAGGTCGATCCCGTCGAGCGAGCGACCGCCCACCACTGCTCCGCAACCCATCAGGCCTCACCCTTCTCGTCACCGAGGGCCACCGGCACGCCCACGAGGGAGCCGTACTCGGTCCAGGAGCCGTCGTAGTTCTTCACGTTCTGCTGGCCCAGCAGCTCCTTGAGCACGAACCAGGTGTGGCTGGAACGCTCGCCGATGCGGCAGTAGGCGATGGTGTCCTTGTCCCAGTCGACTCCGGCCTCCGAGTAGATCGTCTTCAGGTCGTCGTCGGACTTGAAGGTGCCGTCGTCGTTGGCCGCCTTGCTCCACGGCACGTTCGCCGCGGTCGGGATGTGGCCGGCACGCTGTGCCTGCTCCTGCGGCAGGTGGGCCGGGGCGAGCAGCCGGCCGGCGTACTCGTCGGGCGAGCGCACGTCGACCAGGTTCTTCACGCCGATCGCGTCCACCGTCTCGTCGCGGAAGGCGCGGATGGTGTGGTCCTGCTCCTGCGCGGTGTACGACGTGGTGGCGCGGTCCGGCGGGTCCTGGGTCAGCTCGCGGGAGTCGAGCTCCCACTTCTTGCGGCCGCCGTCGAGGAGCTTGACGTCCTGGTGGCCGTAGAGCTTGAAGTACCAGTAGGCATAGGCGGCGAACCAGTTGTTGTTGCCGCCGTACAGCACGACGGTGTCGTCGTTGGCGACCCCGCGCTCGGACAGGAGCGCCTCGAACTGCTGCTTGTTGACGAAGTCACGGCGGACCTGGTCCTGCAGGTCGGTCGTCCAGTCGAGCTTGATGGCGCCCTTGATGTGGCCCTTGTCGTAGGCGCTGGTGTCCTCGTCGACCTCGACCAGGACGACCTTGTCGTTGTCGAGGTTCTGCTCGACCCAGTCGGCGGTGACCAGTGAGTTCTCGCGGCTCATGAGTGGTGCCTTTCAGTTCGTGGTGGCGACAGTGGTGCGCGGGGAGCGGTGCTGGACGCGCTTGGTGAGCAGGTAGACCTCGCAGCCGAGGCAGAAGCCCACGGCCGCGTTGAGCAGGGCGGCGGCCAGCGCGAAGCCGACGGCGACCAGGCCGAGCGTGGTGAGGCCGGTCAGCAGTGCGACCAGCCCGACCAGCGCGAAGCCGAGACCGACGGCCTGCGCGAACTGCGGCGGCGCGGCGTCCTCGAGCTCGGCGGGTGCCCCGAGCCGGGGCCGCACCTGGGTGCGGAAGAGCAGGGCGTACGGCGTGTGCTGGATGCCGGCGAGGGCGCCGACCGCGAACACCGCCGTCTGGGCGGCGAGCAGCACGGTGGCGATGGTGCCCGGCGCCGTCAGCAGCACCAGCGCCAGCACGACGCTGGTGAGGGTGGCGGCGACGCGGGGTCCGCGGGGATCGATGAGGGTAGGCATGACGGTCCTGTCCTGGATGCGGGCATGAAGGGGCCGGAGTGCGCCACTCGACCGCCGGCGTGCAGGGGTGAGGGCGCGTCAGGACATTCGACACATGGCCGAGCGCACGAGGCACAGATCCACTGTGCGGCGCTTGGTCAACATGGTCGAGGACATGCCAGGAACTGTAGGGCGGCTCATCGCTCGCCCCCAGCGCCCATCTCGTCATCCGAGACGGCGTTCCGCAATGCGGACAGCACCTGCTCCTTGCGGGGCGCCCCGGAGGCGCGGGTGATCTCGTGACCGCTGCCGTCGAGCACCAGCGTCGTCGGCGTCCGCATCACGCCCACCCGGCGCACCAGGTCGAGGTGCTGCTCCGCGTCGATCTCGACGTGGACGACACCCGGTACGACGTCAGCGATCTCGGCCAGCACCCGGCGGGTCGCGCGGCAGGGCGCACAGAACGCCGAGCTGAACTGGAGCAGCGTCGCGCGCTCTCCGAGCTGGTCCGCGGAGAGCACGGGCTCGGGGGTGGGCGCGGCGGGGCTGTCGGCCCCGGCCACCGCGTGGGTGCCGCGGAACCGGCCGTCGGCGTACGCACGCCAGAGCCCGACCGCCACCACGAGCACGAGGCTCGCGAGCAGGATCCAGGCGCCGGTCGTCATGGCGGGCTAACGCGCCCGCAGCCGGGCGCATTCCTCGCGCAACCGCGCGACCTCCAGCTCGAGGGCCAGCACCCGCTCGATGCCGGCGAGGTTGAGTCCGTCGGCGAGCAGGTCGCGGATCCGGTGGAGCCGGTCGACGTCCGCGGGGCTGTAGCGCCGGGTGCCGCCGTCGGTGCGGGCCGGGTCGACCAGGCCGCGGCGCTCGTAGACGCGCAGGTTCTGCGCCGGCATCTCCACCATCTCCGCCACCACGGAGATCGCGAACACTCCTCGCCGATCGGCCATGTCGTCGCTCCTGGGACTTGAAACTGGGATGGGACTTAATCTATAACAGGCAATGCAGGTTACGCACCTGCCACACACGACAGACACCGAAGGAGGACTTGTCATGTTGCTTCGTACGACGGACCCGTTCCGTGACTTCGACCGGATCGCCCAGCAGCTGCTCGGGACGACGAACCGCCCCGCGGTGATGCCGATGGACGCGTGGCGAGAGGGGGACCGCTTCGTGATCGAGTTCGACCTGCCCGGCATCAGCCGCGACAGCATCGACCTCGACGTGGAGCGCAACGTGCTCACCGTGCGCGCCGAGCGGGTGACCCGCAACGGCGACTGGGAGATGCTCGCCTCCGAGCGGCCTCGCGGCGCGTTCAGCCGCCAGCTCGTGCTCGGCGACAACCTGGACCTCGACAAGATCGAGGCCGGCTACGACGGCGGCGTGCTGCGGCTGACGGTTCCCGTCGCCGAGAAGGCCAAGCCGCGCAAGATCGAGGTCGGCGGCTCCGACCGCACCGCGATCGAGGCCTGACCCACCGGCCGGCGGCTGGCGTCGGTCAGCCGCCGGCGAAGGGCGGCAGGAACTCGAGCGAGTCACCCGGCTGGATCTCGACCCCGGCCGGGTCCTCGGTCGTGACCGGACGATCGCCCACGAGCACCGAGCAGACCGTCAGCACGCGCGCCAGGTCGCTGCCCGGGTGGGCCTCCCCCGCGCGTCGTACGACGTCGGCGAGGGTGACCGGGCCGTCGACCTGGAGGTCGTCGTGGTCGACGCCGGCGGCGGCCCGGGCGGCGGCCCAATAACGGACAGTGACGTGGGACGGGCTCATCACCGCCTATCCTTGCCTATCGCACCACAGCGCGAGGAGGCCCGCCCATGAGCCAGGTGCTGCTCCTGACGAGCGCGCTACAGCCCTCCGCCGAGGTCGTCCCCGGCCTCGCCCTGCTGGCCCACCACGTGCGGGTGCTGCCCGCCGAGGGAAGTGCGCTGCTCGACGCCCCGAACGCCGACATCCTGCTCGTCGACGGCCGCCAGGAGCTCGCCCACGCCCGCGACCTGTGCCGGTTGATCCAGATGACCGGCGTCGACGTCCCCGTGCTGCTGGTGCTCACCGAGGGCGGGCTCGCCGCCGTCGCGCACGACTGGGACATGGACGACGTGGTGCTGAACTCGATCGGTCCGGCCGAGCTCGAGGCCCGGATGCGGCTCGCGATCGGCCGGCTGCGCGCCGAGCGCGAGGCCGAGGACCCCGAGTCCCACGTGATCCGCTCCGGCGAGGTGGTCGTCGACGAGTCGGCGTACACCGCCAAGCTGGGCAGCCGGGTGCTCGACCTGACGTTCAAGGAGTTCGAGCTCCTCAAGTACCTCGTCCAGCACCCCGGCCGCGTCTTCAGTCGCCAGCAGCTGCTGCAGGAGGTGTGGGGCTACGACTACTTCGGCGGCACCCGCACCGTCGACGTCCACGTCCGTCGGCTGCGCGCCAAGCTCGGCCCCGAGCACGAGACGCTGATCGGCACCGTGCGCAACGTCGGCTACCGGTTCGTGCTGCCCAGCAAGGACAAGACGGCCGTCGAGCGCGACTCCCAGGACGCCTGAGGCTGCGTCGCATAATGTCGGGCCCGTGGACGCCGACCGCCTGAGACAGATCGCCGACGTCGCCGCCGATGCCGAGGCGGCCGATGGGGCCTCCCCGATCGACGAGGCCACCTGGCTGGCGCTGCGCAACCGGTCCGACGGCATCGCCGGGTGGGTGACCGACGACGGGTTCGCCCTGGTGATCGGCGACGACCTGTCGCTGGCCGTGCGGCCCACCTCCCGCGGTCGCGGCGCGGGCGGCACTCTGGTGGAACAGGCGCTGGCGTCGTACGACGGAGCGCTGCAGGCGTGGTCGCACGCCGACCACCCCGGCGCTGCCCGGCTCGCGGAGCGGCACGGCTTCGAGCGGGTGCGTGAGCTGTGGGTGATGCGGCGCCCGGCCGGCGGCCCGCTCGGCCCCATCACCCTTCCCGAGGGTGTCGTGATCCGCGGCTACCGACCCAAGGACGAGTCGGAGCTGCTGCGCGTCAACGCTGCGGCCTTCGCCTCCCACCCCGAGCAGGGCTCGATGTCCGCCGACGACCTCGCCGAGCGGATGGGTGAGCCGTGGTTCGACCCGGCCGGGCTGCTGGTCGCCGTCGACCGCGGCACGATGCTCGGCTTCCACTGGACCAAGCAGCACTCCCCCGCCCTCGGCGAGGTCTACGTCGTCGGCGTCGCGCCCGAGGCGCAGGGGATGGGACTCGGCAAGGCCCTCACCCGCGCCGGCCTCGACCACCTCGCGGGCCGCGGCGTCTCCGAGGTCGAGCTCTACGTCGAGTCCGACAACGCCCCCGCCATCGCCGTCTACGAGGGCATCGGCTTCACCCACGACGCGCGCGACACCCACGTCATGTACCGCCGCGGCTGATCGGTCGGGGTTGTGTACCGCCGCGGCTGATCGGTAGTCCAGCGACAAATCGTCGTCATTCGGCCATGGTCACGACCGAATCCCACTGGACTACCGCGATACTGGACTACCGCAATTTGGGCCGCACGTGCAGGCCGACCTCGGGGTCGACGATGACCTCCTGCGCGGCGACCAGCCCGTCGGCGGTCAGCGTGGCGTCGAGGGGGACGTTGCGCTTGACCAGGGCGAGCGCGATCGGGCCGAGCTCGTGGTGGCGGGCGCTGGAGCCGACGAAGCCGACCACCTTGTCGCCGTTCTTGAGCTCCGTGCCGGGGTCGGGCAGCCGGTTCTCGGAGCCGTCGAGGTGGAGCAGGGTGAGCCGACGCGGCGGCCGACCCAGCGTGTGCACGCGCGCGACGGTCTCCTGGCCGCGGTAGCAGCCCTTGTCGAGATGGACCGCGCTCGGGATCCAGCCCGCCTCGTTGGGGATGGTCCGCTGGTCGGTGTCGATCCCGAACCGCGGCTCGCCGCGCGCGATCCGCAGCGCCTCGAACGCCCAGAGGCCGCAGGCCGGGCCGGCTGCTTCGGCGTACGCCGTCAAGCGGTCGCGCGGCACGAGGTCGTAGCCCTTCGGCCGCCACGTCACGGCGACGTCATCGGTCACGTCGCTCATCTCCGCGCGCATCATGAAGACCATCCGCTGCAGGAACTCCAGCAGCGGCTGCCCGGCGCCCGGCTCGGTGTGGAGGGTGAACGCCTCGCCGTCGTCGACACCGGTGAAGGCGTGCTCGACGTGGCCGTTGGGGCTCAGCACCAGCGCCTGCGTCCACTCGCCCGCGGGCAGGTCGGTGAGGTGCTGGGTGGTGAGCGAGTGGAGCCAGGTCAGCCGGTCGGGGCCGGCGATGCGCAGTACGTCGCGGTGGGAGAGGTCGACGAAGCCGTCGCCGGCGTCGAGGGTGCGCTGCTCGCGGTTGAACGAGCCGTAGTGGGCCGCGACGCCCGCGTCCACGCCCTCGGCGGAGACGGCGTCGGGCAGGTCGAGCAGGGGGCTTCTCAGCGACATGACGCACACGTCCCGAAGACGGTCAGGTGGCCGACGTCGGCGGTGAAGCCGTGATCGGTGTCCAGGCGTTGCAGCAGAGGAGGGAGCACATCAGGGTCAACCGAGATCACCGCGTGACAATTCCGGCAGACCAGGTGGAAGTGCTCCTGGTCGCTCACCGAGTGGTACGTCGGCGCGCGGTCGCTCAGGTGGGCGTGGCGGACCAGGCCGAGCTCCTCCAGCACCTCGAGCGTGCGGTAGACGGTCGAGATGTTGACCGCCTCCGAGTGGGCGTGGACCTCGGCCAGCACCTCGTCGGGGGTCGCGTGGCCGAGGCTCTCGACCGCGGCCAGGATCAGCTCCCGCTGCGGGGTCAGCCGGTAGCCGCTCCCGCGCAGGCGCTGGCGCCAGTCGCTCTCCGTCACTGCCTGACCAGTTGGGCGTGGGTGTGGGGCTGGAGCTCCTGCCCCATCGCGGCCATGTCGTAGGCGTAGAGCAGGTCGCCGTTGACGTAGCCGTAGAGCCGCTTGCCGCCGGTGTACTCCTTCGCGGTGGCGGTCCGCGCGACCGCGTCGGTGGCGATCTCGAACCGCGGCTGGTCGGCGTGGAGCTCGCCGTGCCAGATCTCGACGAAACCGGTGTTGTGGGTCAGCACCATCTCGATGGTGCCGTCCTCCTGCGGCCGGATGAACCCGGTCTCCTGCGCGGCGGGACGGATCACCTCGCCGTCGGCGTCGGTGATCCACGCGCGGCTGAAGTAGTGGATGAACGGCCGGCCGTCCTGCTGGAAGATCACCTCTTGGCCGAACTGGAACGGCTCGATCGTGGAGTACTCACCATGGCCGTTGCCCGCCCACGTCCCGATCAGCCAGGCGAGCCGCGCACAGTTCGGGTGGATGTTGTCCGGGATCTGGAACGGCATGGGTCGAGTCTAGGCTTCAGACATGGCACGGAAGCTGGTGGTCAAGGTGACGTGCGGTTCCGAGGACGCGGAGCGCTGCAACCAGGCGTTCACGGTCGCCGCCTCCGCCGTCGCCGCCGGCGCGTCCGTCTCGCTGTGGCTGACCGGCGAAGCGGCGTGGTTCGCGGTGCCGGAACGGGCCGCCGAGTTCTCGCTCCCGCTGGCCACCCCCCTCCCCGACCTGCTCGCCGCGGTACTCGCCGGCGGCACCGTCACCCTCTGCACCCAGTGCGCCGCACGCCGCTCGATCTCCGAGGCCGACGCGCTTCCCGGCGTACGGATCGCGGGGGCGGCGGTCTTCGCCGAGGAAGTCCTCGCCGACGACGTCGCAGGCGCTCGTCTACTGACACTCCGGACACGTGCGCGCCGCGCCGTCCCATCCCCCAGCCTTCAGAAGTCGCTCGATGCGACGCGCGGTCCGGCAGGCCCTCCGCGACACCTGGCCCCACCCGAGGCGGGCCGTCACCCGGCCTCCGATCACGTCGTCGAGGTCTCGCTCAAGATCGCGGTCGCGCTGCCCGGCGTTGTCGTGGAACAACCTGCCGTCGAGCTCGACCACCACCGACTGTTCCTCCCACTCGGTGTCGCGAAACTCGTGTCGCCTGCCGCCGTCCACGACCACCCGTGGCGCCTGCCGCGTCGGCTCCGGGAGCCCATGGGCGCGGACCACCCTCGTGAGGAAGAGGTGCTCCAGGGCCGAGCAGGTCCCGGTAGCGACATCGGTCAGCACGGCCGCGAGCTCCCCGCGGTTCGACACGCGTGGGCGACCGTGCAGCGCGCTCGCGATCCCGGCCGCATCGACGCAGCGGGACTGGCAGGCGTCCGCCAGGACGCCCACCGCATCGAGTAGGTCGCCGGCAGCCAACGCGAGATCCAGTGCCGCTTCGGCCGGGCGGAGCCGGGGCGGGGTGCGCATCCAGTCGACCTTCTCGTCGAGGCGGTTGACCCGCACGAACCGGTAGCCGCGGACCTGCCGCACGCTGCGGCGTACGTCGATGCAGACCACGATCGGCGAACCCCACCCCCGCCGCCATCCGGGACCGATGGCGTGACGCAGCGCGGCGTGCCCACCCAGCGCGGCGCCGATCGGTCGGTGCTCCTCGTCGAGCCCGCTCGACGCGTGCAGGACCCCCGCCATGGCCCGTTGCTCCCCAGTCGGTTCGCCGCTGTGGTTGACGTAGATCCCGTTGAACAACGCCACCCACTCGCGCCGTCGCCGCCGGCGACGCACGTCGTTCGGCCCCTCCCCGCACGCCAGCACCTGCGCCCGGGACACCACTCCGTCCTGGACATCCAGAAGTTCATCGAGCTCCATTCGGGCAGCGTCCCCCGGACCACCGACACCGTGGGTCGTGATTCCGAGTCACTGGGTGACTCGGAATCACGAGCCTAACCGGTTGTCCACAGGTTCGGGCTCGGGGGTGTCGTTCGCGCGCCTGCGTCGTTAGATTCGGTGAGTCTTCTCGGGAGGATCTCGATGTCCGTACGTCGCACCGTGGCCGCGCTCCTCGGCGCTGCGCTGCTGCTCGCCGGCTGCAGTGACGACCCCGAGCCGCGCTTCCAGCCGACCGACTCCCCCTCCCCGACCGAGTCCGAGTCGTCCGCCGAGCCCGAGGCGCAGACGCCCGAGGAGTTCATCCGGGAGTGGTTCGAGCTCAACACCGAGATGCAGAACACTGGGGAGACCGAGGCCTTCCTCGAGACCTCAGCCAGACTGCAGAGCCTGCAGCAGACCTGGCTCGACGAGTGGAGCGAGTTCTACGCGGATGGCGGCTTCATCCGTATCGACGGCCGAGAAGATGCGCGACGTCGAGCGACTTGAGGTCAGCGCGACGTTATCGTGCGACGGTGAGATCGTCAGCGCCAACCGAGTATCGCGGAGTCACGCGGGCGCGGAACGCGGACGCTTCCCGGGGGGCGTCAACGAGCTACCGAGTCGCTCCTGTCGGAGGCGCGACGGCGCGTGGTCGATGACTGACTACTTGAGATACGCCGTCATGATCGCAGGATGCTCGTGGCGCTCGTGCTTGCTTGCGTGATCGTCGTCGCGCTCGTCTGCGCCCGCCGAGTCTGCGTGCCAAGTGCGTCAACGCCGACATCGTGGCAGACAGCGACCGAGTGCGTCCGACCGCCAGAGAAGTGAACGCGCCTCTACGCGACCGCCACCTCCGACGGCTACACCTACAGCCTCGAGACCCGCTGCAAGGTCGGCGACAACTGCACGCGGGACGAGCGCATCTGTCGCAACGACACCAACACGCCGGGCACCTGGTACGTCCTGATCCGGACCACGATCCGCTCCGGAGTCTCCGCGAGCATCGGGATCGTGTGCCTCACGCCGGCCGACGTCAGCGGGCTCAACACCATCACCCCCGCCATGGTCCGCCGGGAGATGCAGCGCCTCGACTGGCCGCAGGCGCAGCTGGAGGTGCAGCCACCGGACGGGCAGACGCTGATCAACTTCGACACGAACTTCTTCACCGACAACGACCGGCCCACGACGCAGACGGTCACGCTGCTGGGGCAGCGGGTGGAGATCGAGGCGGCGCCGAGTGAGTACACGTGGGAGTTCGGGGACGGGGCGACGCGCACGACCAGCAGCCCCGGCGCGGCGTACCCGGATCTCGACGTCACCCACGACTACGCCGACCCGGGCCGGGTGGCGCCGAGCGTGTCGACCACCTACACCGGCCGCTACCGGATCAACGGCGGCGGCTGGCAGGCGATCCCCGGCAGCCTGACCGTGCCCGGCGACCCGGTGGCGCTGCGGGTGCGTTCGGCGAGCCCCCACCTGGTGGGGACGTACTAGGCGGCGCGGATCCCCAGGAACGTGCGGGCCTCGTCGGGGGTCATCGGGGTGCGCTGCACGATCGCGGCCAGTGACACGACCCGCTCCACGAGCTGCCGGTTGTGCTCGACCGGTACGCCGCGGGCCATCGTCAAGACGTCCTCCATGCCCACCCGCAGGTGGCCGCCCTTCGAGAGCGACGCCAGCGCGACCGCCAGCGTCGAGCGCCCGATGCCGGTCGCCGACCACGACGTCACGTCCGCCGGCAGGTCGTGGACGGCCGCGACGAGGGCGTCGGTGGTGCCGTTCATGCCACCGGGGACGCCCATCACCAGGTCGCAGTGGACGCGGCCGCCGTACGGCAGCCCGTACTTGTCCAGCAACCGGCGGAGCGCGTGGACCTGGCCGAGGTCGAAGAGCTCGAACTCCGGGACGACCTGGCGCTCCTGGCTGAGCTGGTAGAGCTCGCAGACGAACGGCCAGGGGTTGGAGAAGACGTCGTCGCCGAAGTTGGTGGTGCCCATCGTCAACGAGCAGGAGTCGGGCTCGGCGTCGAGCACCGCGAGCCGCTGGTCCAGCGGGTCGTGCACCGAGCCGCCGGTCGACAGCTGGACGACCAGCGACGAGGACGCACGCACCGCCGCCACCCACTCGCGCAACAGACCCGGGTCGAGCGTCGGGCGATGGTCGGCATCGCGGACGTGGATGTGGATCATCGCGGCACCGGCTGCCTCGCAGGCGGCGGCGGTCTCGGCGATCTCCTCCGGCGTGGTGGGCAGCTGCGGGCACGACTCCTTCGTCGTCTCCGCGCCGGTCGGGGCGACGGTGACGAGCAGGCGGTCGGCAGGAACGTCAACACTCACGGCTGAGAGGCTAGCCCCATGCGAGCCGTGGTCCAGCGAGTGCTCTCCGCGTCGGTGACCGTCGACGGCGAGGTGGTCGGCGCGATCGACGAGCCCGGCCTGCTCGTCTACCTCGGCGTCACCCACACCGACGGCGACCCCGAGATCGCCTGGACCGCCGGCAAGATCCGCGACCTGCGGCTGCTGCGGGACGAGAAGTCGGTCGGCGACGTCGGCGCACCGGTCCTCGTCGTCAGCCAGTTCACGCTGTACGGCGACGGCCGCAAGGGCCGGCGACCGACGTGGGTCGCGGCCGCGCCACAGCAGGTCAGCGAACCGGCGTACGACGCCGTCTGCGACGCCCTGGCGCGCGACGGGATCCGCGTGGAGAAGGGCGTGTTCGGCGCCGACATGAGGGTCACCAGCGTCGGTGACGGGCCGGTGACCCTCATCGTCGAGACGCCGTAGCGCCCGGCCTCAGCGGCTGTAGGTCGAGGACACCCCGCGCTCGTAGAAGCGCACGTGCAGGTGGTCGTCGTGGTTCGTCAGCGACTGCGTCAGGCCCTCGCTGACCAGCTGCGGGTCGTTGAAGAAGATCAGCTTGACCTGCCCGGTGGCACGGATCTGCTGGATGAACGAGCGGGTCGCGGCCCGGTCGTAGTCGGCGTCGCGCCAGGTGGACGGGTTCGTGCACTGGTCGTTGCCGGTCGTCATCGGCCGGATGTCGGCGTCCAGCCCCACCTCGTGGGAGGCGTGGCCGGCGATGTCGCCGCCGTGGATGTGGCTGATGTCGCCCACGGCGACCCGACCGTACGACGGCGTGACCGCCTGGGACGCCCGCTGCAGCGCGCTGATCGCGGCCGCCGTACCCCAGCTCTCCGTGTTGCCCGACTCGGTGCCGTAGAAGCAGTTGTACGTCGTGCGCGGCGCCTGGAAGTGGCCCAGCAGCTTGCCCCACGTCCCGGAGCCGACGATCGCGTCCTGGGTGAGGCCGTGGTCGGCCTGGAAGGCGCGGACCTCGTTCTGGGTGGCCGCGTCGTAGGTCCCGGTGACGGCGATCGCGCTGTTGATCTTCTGGTTCAGCTGGTACTGCAGGGCGCGCACGGCGTTGGCGTTGTTGCTCGTCGTCGGCCGGATGGTGACCATCAGCGCCGACCAGGTGGCCGACCCGACGATCCCGTCCGAGGTGAGGCCGCGGCTGCTCTGGAAGGAGCGCACGCTGGAGTCGGTGCCGGACCCGAAGTCACCGTCGACGCCGGTGGCGACGCCCTGGGCGTTGAGCAGGTACTGCAGTGCGCTCACGTCCGCGCCCTCGTCGCCCCGCTCGAGCATGTGGACGCCCTGGTTGTTCACCCCCGTGGCCTGGGCGGCAGGGGTGGTGAGGGCCAGGGGCGCGGTGACGGTCAGGACCGCGGTCAGGAGCGCGGCCCCCAACCTGGTGGTGGTGGACGGCATGGGTGGAGCTCCTCGCGGTCGTGCCGCGCAGCCCCGATGCCGCGCGGTCGCCGTCCACCCTCACCGCACCCCGGGCCCATTCGTCAAGGTGCATGGTCATTCATCCAGGTCGGAGAGCACCGCATCGGCCAGCGCACGGGCGCCCTTGGCGTTGGGGTGGACGCCGTCCGGGGACAGCCCCGGCGGCCAGCCGCCGGCCGCGTCCCTGATGATCTCGGTCGGCTCGACGAACGGTACGCCGAGCTCGGCGGCCAGCTCGCGCTCCGCGTCGACCAGCGGGACGACCGAGGTGGCGTAGCCGGCGTCGAGCGGCGGCGGGGCGACCAGCCACACCTCGATGTCGGCGCGCTGCGCGGCTTCGAGCATTCCCCGGACCGCGGCGAGCGACCGCTCCGTGGGGATCCCCTGCAGCACGTCGTTGGTCCCGCCCATGATCACGACGGCCTCGGCCTCGCCGCCCAGGACGTCGGTGCCGAAGCGGCGCCACATCTGCTCGAGGGTGTTGCCGAAGATGCCGGCGTTCGAGCCGAGCTCCCACGGCGAGCGGGGGTCGGCGACGGCGTAGGTCACCCACGACTCCTGCTCGGAGGGACCCAGCGTCTCCGGGGAGACGCCTCGGGTGATCGAGTCGCCGAGGAACACCGTGCTCAGCGGCCCGTCGTCCGGAGGGCGTCGGCTCATCGCGGGTCAACACGACGACCGCCACCACGCAGACCGCTGCCACCACCACCAGCACCGCGACCCACTTCGACACTCGGAGCAACCTACCCGCGGCTGCTCGCGCGGACACCCTGCGTTCACCTGGCGGTGCCACACTTGGCGCCATGACTGCGACCGAACCCGATGTCGCGTCGGCCGACGACTCGCCGCGCGACGAGGCTGCTCGGCCGGCGTACGTCCCCGATCCGGTCCTGGTCGAGGCCATCGAGAAGCACGAGGACCGGTTCCTCGACCGGGAGATCTCCTGGCTCCACTTCAACCAGCGGGTGCTCGAGCTGGCCGAGGACCGCCAGATCCCACTGTTGGAGCGGACCCGGTTCCTGGCGATCTTCGCCAGCAACCTCGACGAGTTCTTCATGGTCCGCGTCGCCGGTCTGAAGCGCCGCATTGCTGCCGGGGTCGCGGTCCGCACCGCCTCCGGCCACCTCCCCCGGGAGGTGCTCGAGTCGATCTGGAGCGAGTCCCGGCAGCTGACCGAGCGCCACGCCGCGCTGTTCCGCGAGGAGATCGTCCCCGAGCTGCTCGATCACGGCATCGAGCTGGTGCGGTGGGACGACCTGGACCGTGACGAGCAGAAGGCCTGCAAGCGGTTGTTCAAGGAGCGGGTCTTCCCGGTGCTGACGCCCCTGGCCGTCGACCCGGCCCACCCGTTCCCCTACATCTCCGGGCTGTCGCTCAACCTGGCCGTGCTGGTGCGCAACCCCAAGAGCGGCAAGGAGCACTTCGCCCGGGTGAAGGTGCCGCCGAGCTTCCCGCGGTTCGTCTCGCTCGGCAACCAGCGCTTCGTCCCCCTCGAGGACGTGATCGGCGAGCAGCTGCGCCGGCTGTTCCCCGGCATGGAGGTGCTGGAGGCCCACACCTTCCGGGTCACCCGCAACGAGGACGTCGAGGTCGAGGAGGACGACGCCGAGAGCCTGCTCGCCGCGCTCGAGAAGGAGCTGCTGCGTCGCCGCTTCGGACCGCCGGTACGGCTCGAGGTCGAGGAGTCGATCTCCGACGCCGTGCTCGAGCTGCTGATCAGCGAGCTCGGGGTGTCGCAGGACGAGGTGTTCCGGCTGCCGGGCCCGCTGGACCTGACCGGGCTGCACGACATCGCCGACCTGAACCGCGAGGAGCTGAAGTTCCCCGCCTTCATCCCCAGCGCGCACTTCCACCTCGCGGAGGTGGAGTCCGCGGCGCCGGTCGACGTCTTCAAGGCGACCCAGCGCCACGACGTACTGCTCCATCACCCCTACGACTCGTTCGCGACGAGCGTCCAGCGGTTCATCGAGCAGGCCGCCGCGGACCCGCAGGTGCTCGCCATCAAGCAGACGCTCTACCGCACCTCCGGCGACTCCCCGATCATCGACGCCCTCGTCGACGCGGCCGAGACCGGCAAGCAGGTGCTGGTGATCGTGGAGATCAAGGCCCGCTTCGACGAGCAGGCCAACATCCGCTGGGCGCGCAAGCTCGAGCAGGCCGGGTGCCACGTCGTCTACGGCCTGGTCGGCCTCAAGACGCACTGCAAGCTGTCGATGGTGGTGCGCGACGAGCCCGAGGGCATCCGTCGCTACGTCCACATCGGCACCGGCAACTACAACTCCAAGACCGCCCGGCAGTACGAGGACATCGGGCTGATCACCACCGACGAGGTCATCGGCAACGACGTCGCCCACCTGTTCAACAACCTCTCCGGCTACTCGCGCAAGGCGTCGTACGAGGAGCTGTTGGTGGCGCCCGACTCGGTGAGATCCGGGCTGATCGACCAGATCCACCGCGAGATCGAGAACGCCCGGGCGGGCCGCCCTGCCGGGATCCGGATCAAGGCCAACTCCGTGGTCGAGGAGCAGGTCATCGACGCGCTCTACCTCGCCTCGGCCGAAGGTGTGCCCGTCGAGGCGCTGATCCGCGGGATCTGCGCGCTGCGGCCCGGCGTGCCCGGACTGTCGGAGAAGATCACGGTCCGCTCCGTGCTGGGCCGGTTCCTCGAGCACAGCCGCGTCTACTGGTTCGAGAACGGCGGTACGCCGGCCGCGTGGATCGGCTCGGCCGACCTGATGCACCGCAACCTGGACCGGCGGGTCGAGGTGCTGGTGCGGCTGCCCGGCGAGGACAACGTGGCCGGGATCCGCGCGATGCTCGACCTGGCGTTCGACGACGACACCTCCGCGTGGCTGCTGCAGCCCGACGGCTCCTGGCAGCGCAACACCGGCCAGAACCACCTCCACGAGCTGCTGATCGAGCGCCAGCGGCGGCGACGTACGTCACCCTGAGGGCTGGACCGGTCGCCGGGAGTTGCGCGCTGAGCCTGAGCACCCCCTAGTCTGTGGAACGTTTCCGCTCCGCCAGACCAGGAGTTCACAGTGGGTTTGAAGTTCCGCCCTGTAGACGGGTCGTTCTACGACCTGTTCTCCGACCAGACCCAGCACATCCTCATCGGTGCCGGGCTGCTCGCCGAGATGCTGGCCGAGGGCAGTGACCGCGAGAGCGTCGCACGCCGGATGCGCGAGGCCGAGCACGCCGCCGACGACACGACGCACGCCATCGTGAAGCGGGTCAACAAGACGTTCGTGACCCCGTTCGACCGCGAGGACATCTACAGCCTCGCGTCCGGGCTCGACGACGTCATGGACATGATGGACGAGGTCGTCGACCTGGTCCTGCTCTACGAGGTCGCCGAGCTGCCGAGCGGGTTCTCCACGCTGGTCGAGGTGATCCAGCGCTGCGCCGAGATCACCAGCGACGCGATGCCGAGACTGCAGGCCATGAAGGACCTCGACGAGTACTGGATCGAGATCAACCGTCTCGAGAACGCCGGCGACAAGACCTACCGCCGTACCCTCGCCAAGCTCTTCGACGGCCGCTACGAGGCGCTCGAGGTGCTCAAGCTGAAGGACATCGTGACCTCGCTGGAAGGCGCCATCGACGCGTTCGAGAAGGTCGCCAACATCGTCGAGCAGATCGCCGTCAAGGAGTCCTGACTCCATGGAGATCGCGATCATCATCGCGGTGGTCGGGGTTGCCCTGGTGTTCGACTACACCAACGGGTTCCACGACGCCGCCAATGCCATCGCCACCTCGGTCTCGACGGGGGCACTGACCCCCCGGGTCGCCCTCGCGATGGCGGCCGTCATGAACTTCGTCGGCGCCTTCCTCGGCCAGAAGGTCGCGCAGACGGTCTCCGACACGATCACTCCGCCCTCGGGCAGCCACGGTCTGGTGATCGTCATGGCCGGCCTGCTCGGGGCGATCATCTGGAACCTCATCACCTGGTACTACGGGCTGCCCTCGTCGTCCTCGCACGCGCTCATCGGCGGCCTGGTCGGCTCGGCGATCGCGGCCGGTGTCGGCGTCTCGTGGGACGTCGTGCTGGAGAAGGTCGTCATCCCGATGATCCTGTCGCCGATCTTCGCGTTCTCGGTCGCCTTCGCGGTGATGGTGGCGATCATGTGGCTCTTCCGCAACGCCAACCCGGGGAAGGCCAACCGCGGCTTCAAGCTGGCGCAGACCGTCTCCGCCGCCGCCATGGCGCTGGGCCACGGCCTGCAGGACGCGCAGAAGACGATGGGCGTGATCTTCCTGGCGCTGCTCACCGGTGGGTACGTCGCCCAGGGAGACCCGCTCCCGCTGTGGGTCATCTTCTCCGCCGCGGCCGCCATCTCGCTCGGCACCTACTCGGGCGGCTGGCGCATCATGCGCACCCTGGGCCGCCGGATCATCCACCTCGACCCGCCCCGCGGGTTCGCCGCGGAGTCGGTCGCCGCGTCGGTGCTCTACACGACGGCGTACGTCTTCGAGGCCCCGATCTCCACCACGCACACCATCACCTCCGCCGTGATGGGCGTCGGCGCCACCAAGCGCCTCTCCGCCGTCCGCTGGGGTGTCGCCCGGTCCATCCTGACCGCCTGGGTCCTCACCTTCCCGGCCGCCGGCCTGGCCGCGGCCATCTGCTACTGGATCTCCCACCTGCTCATCGAAGTCATTCCCTGACCGACGGACGTCATACGGTGCGGGTGTCCGTCTTGGGAGATAGTCCCCGAACCTTTGGTCGCCTCGAGCGCTATGTGACGACCAAAGATTCGGGGACTATCGACCAGAGCGGACCCTCAGGCCGTACGTCGAAGTCGTAGCCATCTGCTCCGCTGCTCGTGGTCGAGCTCTCGCCGCTGGTCGACTGTGAAGGTCGGGACCCACCAGCTCGGGAGGTCCACGGTCCAGTCACGCCGGGAGGGTGCTTCCCACCTGGCCCGTGCCCTCACCTCGCGCATCCGGTCGGCTACGCGCTCGTCGGAGTCGCCCGCCATCACGGTGAGGTACTCGAGGCCGACCCGACGGAGGGCCTCCTCGCGATCACGGTCCCGGCGACGCTGGGCGCCCGCGAGGTGCAGCTCCCCGTCGTACTCGAGCGCGACACCCGCCTCTTCGTCGAGGAGGTCGGGCGTGGCGACGTGGCGCCCGGCCCGGTCGAACACCGGCCGGTTGCACAGCGGCCGAGGCAGCTCGGCGAGCATGGTCCACGTCAGCCGAACCTTCACCTCCCGCGGTGACCACGCGTTCTCGTCGGCGAGCACGCTGGCCTTCCGGCAGAGCGGGATGCCGGTCCACGCGGGGAGGGTCGGCTGGTAGGCGAGCACCTCGTTGACGGAGACGAGGTCGTTGTAGGCCGCCATGTCGAGCGCGGTCACGGCCTCGAGCAGGGTGCTCGCGTGGCGCATCAGGTAGGTGACGGACCGAACGGCGCTCGTGAGGGGCAGCCCGTCGAGTTCCTCCATGTCATAGGGACGCAAGTGCTCCTCGGACACCTCGAAGCCCGGCTGCGCCAGGATCCTCGAGTCACCGATCGCCAGCGTCACCGGCAGAGGGGTCTGCCCTCCTGGCTCCATGCCGTCGAACCAGGCACCCCCACTCCACCGCAACGCCGCCCATCCGGTGACTCCCCCACCCCGCGGGAGGACGGCTGCTGCCTCGACGATGCGCTGCTCGGCACCATCAGACGGTGTGCCGGCGGGGACGAACAGCCCACGGCTCGTCCTTCGCCACCCGGGCCCCCGTGCCTGGCGGCGCGTCGGGCCGCGTAGCGCCGCGGGGTCGACTCGGACTGGCATGGTGAGACCAGCGCGCTCCAGGCGCCACCACGTCTCCGACGTACCCCGCACGGGCCACAGCGTCTCCCAGAACGCCTGACGACCGCCCGGCTCATCCACAAGCCCTGCAGCCGGCAACCGGACAAGACGATAGTCCCCGAACTTTTGGTCGCCACGAGCGTGATCTGACGACCAAAGATTCGGGGACTATCGCAAATAGGTCACTCAGCCGAAGCGGCCGGAGATGTAGTCCTCGGTGCGCTTGTCGTGGGGGTTGGTGAAGATGCGGCTGGTGAGGTCGTACTCGACGAGGAGGCCGGTGCGGTTGCCGGTGGTCTCGTCGGGGCGGGCGGTGAAGAACGCGGTCCGGTCCGAGACGCGGGCCGCCTGCTGCATGTTGTGGGTGACGATGATGATGGTGAAGTCCTGTCGCAGGTCCACCATCAGATCCTCGATCCGCGACGTCGCGATGGGGTCCAGCGCCGAGCACGGCTCGTCCATCAAGATCACGTCGGGCTTGGTGGCGATGGTGCGGGCGATGCAGAGCCGCTGCTGCTGACCACCCGAGAGGCCGTACGCCGACTGCTTGAGCTTGTCCTTGACCTCGTCCCACAGCGCGGCACTGCGCAGTGCCTCCTCGACGACCTGGTCCATGTCGTCGACCTCCATGCCGATGACGCGCGGCCCGTAGGCGATGTTGTCGTAGATCGACTTGGGGAACGGGTTCGGCTTCTGGAACACCATGCCGATGTGGGTGCGGACCGCGATCGGGTCCACGCCCTTCGCGTAGATGTTCTGCCCGTGGTAGGTGATCTCACCCTCGACGCGCGCGCTCGGCACCAGGTCGTTCATCCGGTTCAGGCACCGCAGCACGGTCGACTTGCCGCACCCCGAGGGACCGATGAGCGCGGTGATCTCGTTCTTGCCGAACGACAGGTTCACGTCGTGCACCGCGTGGAAGTCGCCGTAGAACACGTTGAGGCCGAAGGCCTCCATCACCGGGTCCGGGGGTGCGTCGGGCAGCGGTCGATCGGCGTCCTCCGCAGCGACGGTGGGCAGGGTCTGGGGCATCGTGGTCATGTGGGTCACCAGGTCCTCTGGAACTTGTTGCGGATGAAGATGGCCAAAGCGTTCATGCCGAGGATCATGACCAGCAGCACGATGATCGCGGCGGCTGCGGCGGTCTGGAACTCCTCGCGGGACTGCGACGTGCTGGTGTAGATCTGCAGCGGCAACGCCGTGAAGACGCTGAGGAAGCCGTTGGGGTCGAACCGGACGCCGATCGCCACGCCCAGCAGCAGCAGCGGCGCCGCCTCGCCGATGGCGCGGGAGAGACCGAGGATGGTGCCGGTCGCGATGCCCGGAACCGCGGACGGCAGCGTCTGCCGCCACGTGGTCTGCCACACCGTGGCGCCGAGCGCCATCGAGCCGTCGCGGATCTCCCGCGGCACGGCACGGACCGCCTCACGCGTGGTGATGATGACGACCGGGAGGATCAGCAGCGCCAGCGCGATCGCGCCGCCGAGCACGATGCCGCGCTGCTCGAACCCCAGCACCGACATGGCTGCCACGGCCAGCAGCCCGTAGACCACGGACGGCACGGCGGCGAGGTTCTGGAGGTTGACCTCGATCAGCTTGTTGTACCAACGGTGCCGGTTCGCGAACTCCTCGAGGTAGAGCGCCGACGCGATCCCCAGCGGTACGGCGAGCAGGGCGGTGCCGAGCATCAGCCACATGGACCCGAGGATCCCCGCCCGGAAGCCGGTCTGCTCGGGCCGGATGCCCGAGTAGTAGTCGGTCACCAGCGGGCCGTCGAGCCGGGGAAGGGCGTCGATCGCGGTGCTGACGATCAGGACCAGGAGCACGACCACGCCGAAGAACAGCGAGGCCCACAGCCCGACCAGGAAGACGACCGAGGAGAGGTTGGCGTCGCGGCTCCGGCGCCCCGAGGCGAGGACGGTGCTGCGGGTGGTGTCGGTGAGGCTGGCCATCAGTACTCCTGCCGGAAGCGTCGGACGAGCCGGATGCTGACCACGTTGATCACGAGCGTGATCACGAAGAGGGTCAGGCCCACGGCGAACAGCGTGTTGTACTCCAGCGACCCGACCGGGTTCTCGCCGCCGGCGGTGGTGGCCATGTAGCCGGTCATCGCCTGCATCCCGTCGCGGGGATCCAGCGAGGTCGAGGGCAGCGCGCCGGAGGCCAGGGCGACGATCATCGTCTCGCCCACGGCACGCGAGAGACCGAGCACGATCGCCGCACCGATCCCCGACAGCGCCGCGGGGAACACGACCCGCAGCGTGGTCTGCATCCGGTTCGCGCCCATGGCGAGCGACCCCTGGCGCAGCGCCAGCGGCACGGCGGACATGGCGTCCTCGGAGAGCGACGCGACCGTCGGGACGATCATCACGCCCAGCACCAGGCCGGCGGCGAGGGCGTTGGTGAAGCCGACCTCGAGGTTCAGCAGGTCCTGCAGCAGCCACGGCGTGACCACGGCCAGCGCGAAGAAGCCGTAGACCACCGACGGCACACCGGCCAGCAGCTCGAGCACGGGCTTGAAGATCTTGCGGGTACGCCGGGAGGCGTACTCGCTCAGGTACATGGCCGCGCCGAGGCCGACCGGCACCGCCACCGTCAGCGCGATCGCGGTGATCAGGAAGGTGGCCTTGACCAACGGGTAGATGCCGAACACGCCGCGCTGCGGCGCCCACTCCGTGCCGGTGAGGAAGCCGAGGATCTCGACCTCGGCGAAGAAGTCCAGCGACGGCCGGATCAGCGTGACGATGATGGCTGCCGTGGTGACGACCGAGATCATCGCGGACACGAACAGGAAGCCCTTGATCACTGCCTCGCCCGGCCGGCGACGACCCCGGAGGGACACGGGCTGCAGGCCCGCCCCGGAGGGCGAGCCTGCAGCGGCGCTCGTGGTGCTCGACGACATCGAGTGCGTCAGCCTCCGACGCCGGCGAGCGCGTCCTGCGTCTCGCCGTACTGCTCGTCGTTGAGGGGGATGTACTGGGCGATCTCGGCGATGTCGGCGAGGTTCTCGATGTAGTAGTCGACGTAGGCGGCCGTGGCCTCCTTGTCGGTGTACTTGGCGTTGTTCAGGTAGATGAACAGCGGCCGCGACAGCGGGGTGTAGGAGCCGTCCGCGGCGGTCTCGGCGGAGGGCGCCACGCAGCCGTTGCCGTCGTCGACGGCCAGCGCCTTGAGGCTGTCCTGGTTCTCCTCGTAGTAGGTGTAGCCGAAGTAGCCGGTCGCACCCTGGGTGCCAGAGACGCCCTGGACCAGGACGTTGTCGTCCTCGGAGGCCTCGTAGTCGTCGCGGGTGGTCTCCGACTCGTCGCCGATCACGTCGGCGGCCATGTAGTCGTAGGTCCCTGAGTCGGTGCCGGGACCGAACAGGCTGATCTTCTGGTCGGGGAAGCTCGGGTCGAGGTCCTGCCAGTTGGTGACCGTGGATCCGGGCTCCCAGAGCTCGATGAGCTGGTCGGTGGTGAGGCAGTCGACCGCGAGGTCGGGGTGGACCACCAGGGTCAGGGCGTCGAGGGCGACGCGGAGCTCGGTGAACTCGACGCCGCTCTTCTTGCACGCAGCGACCTCGTCGTCCTCGATCGGGCGTGAGGCGTCGGAGACGTCGGACTTGCCCTGGCAGAACACCTCGAAGCCACCGCCGGTGCCAGCGGCACCGACGCTGACCTGGATGTCGGGGTTCTCCTCGGCGAGCAGCTCGGCGGCCGCGTCACTGAGCGGGAAGACGGTGGAGGAGCCGTCGACGGCGACGGAGCCGCTGACGCCTCCGGCACCGCTTGCGGTCTGGCCGCCACCGCAGGCGGTCAGGACCAGTGCGAGGGCGGCGATTCCGGGCACGATCGCGGACAGGAAGGAGGTGCGGTTCACGTCGGTCTCCTGAGAGGTCTGTGTCTGTGTCACGCGCCGAACGTAGGGAGCCGAGATGACCGGACCCGGGATCATCGGTGAACGGAGGGTGAACGAGGTCGGGCGACTTCGCCACAGCCCCTCGAGCGTGAGACGGCCGTCACCTGGATCGGCCCGTCGGGCTGCTCAGGGACGGGGGTGGTGCTCCGTGGCGACGACGCGACCCGAGCGATGGTGGATGACGACCAGACCGGCCGGATCGAGGCGCACATCGGGTACGCCGACGGCGTCCCAGATCGTCGGCAGGACCTGCCGGTGGCTGCACAGCACGGCGACGTCCGGACCGTGCAGGAGCTCGTCGACCACCTCGAGGACCGAGGAGGCGCTGGCATCCTCCTCGGTGAGGCCGTCGAGCGTCTCGAGCTTCCAGCCGGTCGAGTCGGCGTAGGGGAGGACCGTGTCGATGCAGCGGAGGGCAGACGAGCTGACCACCCGCGTGGCGCTGTAGGCCGCGAGCAGCGGGACCAGTCGCCGGGCCTGGTCGTGACCTGTGACGAGCAGCGGCCGCTCGGGGTCGGCCCGCGTCCAGCTGTCGCGGGCCCGGGCCTTGGCGTGACGGAGCACGACCAGCGCCCGGGTCCTCTTGCGCAGCCCGCGTGCTTCCGCCAGCGTGTCCCGGTCGCGGTCGTAGGTCAGTCGGGTCAGCGCCGCGTCGTACGGCAGCCAGACGACCTCGTCGATCTCGTCGTTGACGAGGTAGCCCGACACGTCGTCGTCACCCACAGGCCAGCCGACCCAGTAGTGGACCGTCTTCGCGCGATCGCCGGCGATGGGGTAGCGCTGGTCGGCCAGCGGCGCGCCCAACCGGACGTGGACACCGGTCTCCTCAGCCACCTCGCGGACCGCGGCCACCGCTGCCAGCTCCCCCGGGTCGAGCTTGCCCTTGGGGAACGACCAGTCGTCGTAGCGCGGACGGTGCACCAGCAGCACCTCGCGGCCGGGCCGGAAGACGACGGCGCCTGCGGCGACCACGTCAGTGCGCTGTGGCATGCGGCTAGTCTCACACCACCCTGACCGAGGAGGAGGTGAGCGTGCGCAAGCGCGTGTTGCTGGTGGCCGCCGTGCTGGTCGCCCTCGCCCTGATCGTGGTCGGTGTGCAGTGGGTCCAGAGCCTGCGCATGAGCGAGTTCCAGCGGGCCGTCTCCCTGGCTCCCGGAGACGCCCAGCGGCTGACCTACACCGACTGGGCCGCTGCCCGCCGCCAGCTCGGCGTCGACCTCGACGCCGACTCCTCCGGCGACCAGGTCGACCAGTTCCTGGCCGACGCGTTCGCCGAGGACCTCTCCCCGATGTCCGCGCTCCTGGAGTCGACGCCGACGATGCACGAGCGGTTCCCCTTCTCCCCCGTCACGCTCGACTGGGAGCTGCTGAGCCAGTCCGACCAGGGCGCCGCGGTGCTGATGCGGCTGCCGGAGGAGACCGACTTCGACGCCGTGGCGGACGGCCTCGAGCGGCTCGGCTACCAACGTCCCGACGACGAGGGCGGGGTCTGGGTCGGCGGCATCGACCTGCTGCCCGCGATCGGCGTCCTCACCCCCGAGCTGCAGTACCTCGCTGTCGACGCCGACCAGCGACTCGTGGTGGGGTCGGACACCGAGCGCTACCTGGAGCGGGCGATGGAGACCGTGACCGGCGAGGCGGATCCGGTCGACGGGCTCGACGACGTGGTGGACGCCGTGGAGGAGCCGCTCGCCGCAGCCGTGTACGACGGCGGGGTCGCCTGCAGCTCACTGGCGATGGGAACGGCGGACGCCGGCGACCAGGACCAGGCCGCGCAGCTGATCGCGGCCGCGGGCGAGGTCAACCCGATGACCGGGTTCGCGATGGCGGTCGAGCCGGGGCTCGGCGTACGGGTGGCGATGTCGTTCGAGACCGAGGAGCAGGCTCGTACCAACGCCGATTCGAGGGCGGCTCTCGCCTCGGGGCCGGCGCCGGGGCAGGGTGGCGACTTCTCCGACCGGTTCCGGCTCGGGCCGGTGCGGGCCGACGGACACGTGCTGACGATGGAGCTGCAGCCGGAGGACGGCGAGTACATCCTGTCCGACCTCACGAGTGGGCCGGTGCTGTTCGCGACCTGCTGAGCGGTGAGGTCAGCGGTCCTCGGCGGACAGGTCCTCGACGCCGAGGATCTGGTCGATCTCGGCAGGGCTGAGGTGCTCGTCGGACTCGCTCGCGGCGATGATGAGGTTGGTGGTCAGCTCCACCTCGCCGAGGAGGTCGGCGTCCTCGAGCGTCACGTCGAACTGGTCGTGCACAGCCGTAGTCCCTCCCGCCCCCCGCAGTTGTAAAAAGTCTCCCGCACCACGATGCCCATGGGAAACCGGTTCGAAACCGAGAATAGCCAAAGATTTGCCTGTGAATTCACTGGGGAGCACGAGGCCCCACCCAGAACGGATGGGGCCTCGCCGGTTTCTGACCAGGGTGGTCAGAGGGGCCGGACGTTCTCCGCCTGCGGGCCCTTGGGGCTCGTCGTCACGTCGAACTCGACCTTCTGGTTCTCGTCCAGGGTCTTGTAGCCCTGGGTCACGATCGCCGAGTAGTGCACGAAGACGTCGTCGCCGCCGTCCTCCTGCGCAATGAAGCCGAAACCCTTCTCGGCGTTGAACCACTTCACGGTGCCCTGAGCCATCTGCTCGTAACTCCTTCGTCGGGGCGAGAGCCGACACTTCGCCGACCCACATCAGGTGCGGTGGTGACACGTCGCTCCGACGTGCGTGGCTGGAAGACACACCCGTGAAACGCCGTTGGATCACAAACTCCGCGGGCGTCAGACCTGCTGGAACTTGCACCTGTTGCGGCTCAGACATTACCAACCACCCCGGTGATGGGAAGGACCGGCAACGCCCTTTCTCACTCTCGAAGATCGTCGGCCCCTTGCAGAGAAATGCACTGCAGGTTGTTGCAACGGCGGCGGCGTGACGACCCTTCACCCGCCTCGTTGGTCCCCTGTCAGGTCGCCACTCGGGCGGCACCCCCGGCAGAAGGATTCACATGCGTTCACGCATCACGGCCCTCGCGGTCGCGGCAACCACCGCCTTGGCGCTCTCGCTGACAGGTACGGCGGGCTCCACGGCCTCGGCCTCCGACTCAGCGCAGGCCTCCACCCCCGGCAACTACATCGTGGTGCTCAAGGACGGCGCGCTGGCCAAGACCCTGGCGGCGACCCACGCCGACCGGTTCGGCTTCGAGCTCGGCCACGTCTACAGCTCAGCCCTGCAGGGCTACTCCGCCACCATGACCGCCGAGACCGCGTCCGCGCTCGAGGCGCTGCCCGGTGTCGACTGGGTCCAGACCGACGCCCCGGTGGCGGCCACCGCGCAGACCACCCCGACCGGCATCAACCGGGTCGACGCCGACCTCAGCCCGACCGCCGCCATCAACGGCGTCGACCAGCGGGTGAACGTCGACGTGGCCGTCATCGACACCGGCGTCGACCTCGACCACCCCGACCTCAACGTCTACCGGGCCGGCGCGCGCAACTGCTCCCTCTTCGGCATCTCCGCCGACGACGACCACGGTCACGGCTCTCACGTCGCGGGCACCATCGGTGCCCTCGACAACACCACCGGTGTCGTCGGTGTCGCCCCCGGCGCCCGGATCTGGCCGGTCAAGGTGCTCAGCGCCATCGGCACCGGCCTCAACTCCGACGTCATCTGCGGGATCGACTACGTCGCGGCCAACGCCGACAAGATCGAGGTCGCGAACATGAGCCTGGGCGGCAGCGGTTCGGACGACGGCAACTGCGGCAACACCAACAACGACGCCATGCACAAGTCGATCTGCAAGGCCGTCGCCAACGGCATCACCTTCGTGGTGGCGGCCGGCAACGACTCGGCCGATGCCTCGACGTCCACGCCGGCGGCGTACGACGAGGTCGTGACGGTGAGCGCGCTGGCCGACTTCAACGGCCAGCCCGGCGGCGGCGCTCCCTCGACCTGCCGCGCGGACCAGGACGACACGTTCGCGTCGTTCTCCAACTACGGCTCCGACGTCGACCTGATCGCCCCCGGCGTGTGCATCCTCAGCACCTCACATGAACGGTGGCTACACCACGATGTCGGGCACCTCGATGGCCGCTCCGCACGTGGCCGGTGGCGCCGCGCTCTATGCCGCCACGCACGCCGGCGCGACGCCGGCCCAGGTGAAGAGCGGGCTGATCGGCTCCGGCTCCACCAACTGGAACAACTCCGACGACCCGGACAACATCAAGGAGAAGCTGCTCAACGTGTCGACCTACTGACACACCCCCCAACGACGCCGCCCGGTCCCGCAGCGGGGGCCGGGCGGTGTCATGCCACGACGAAGGTCACATGCCCAAGGACTTTGGATCGTTCCAATTCTGGGTCACACTGGACGCATGCGATTGATCGACGAGCTCAACGACCTGCACGACACCTACGTCCACGCCATCAACGCCGCCGTGGCCGATGGCGACCACACCGGCGCCGAGCGGCTCGCGGAGGCCTACGACGACGACGCCATCCAGCTGATCGCCGAGCGCGAGGGGAAGACCCACCTGCTCCCGATCCACCGGCCCGAGACGCCCGACACCCCGTTGCGCCGGCTGGTGGCGCGGTTGCGGTCCGCCCGCGCCGCCTGATCTCACCAGGCCGACCCGCGCTCCGGCGAGCCCCGATCGCGGGCCCGGCGCGCACACGCGGGCCGCGTCAGGGAAGATTGGAACGTGCGGGCCCTTAGCTCAATTGGCAGAGCTCCGGACTTTTAATCCGTTGGTTGTGGGTTCGAGTCCCACAGGGCCTACCGACAACTCAATTTCTGCATGACCGTCGTCTCAGGGCGCCAGCCAGAACGGGCTGGTGTAGGCGATGCCGTGCGCGTTGCCGGGGTGGCCCTCGGGCCCGGGGGTGGCGTTGGCGGCCGCCGGGTCCGCGACTCGGAGCACCACCCAGTCACCGTCGGCGACGTCGAGCGGCACCGTGATGACGACCAGTCCGCCGACCGTGAAGTCCTGCACGGCCACGACGTCGGGTACCTCGGTGCCGGGGCGGAGGACCTGCAGCTGGAGCGGACGGCCCAGCCACGCCTCGTCTCGGGCCAGGTCGAGGGTGAAGGTGACGTCGCCGCTGGTCATCGACAGCTCCGACCCCATGGGTACGGCGGGAGCCCCGCCGACCGACGCGGTGGCGTCGACCCGCAGCCCGGACGTGCGGGTCGCGAAGAAGCGACGCGACAGCATCGCGGCCTTGACCCCCGCTCGGGTGTGGTCGGCGACCCAGAGACCGGTGCGGCCCTTGCCCTCCGGATGGCCCCAGTCGGTGCCGTGCTCGTCGGTGACGCCGGAGATGCCGGTGCGCCAGCCGGCGTTCAGGCAGGCGACCAGCGGCGAGGTCCGCCCGTCGGCGTACCCCTCGAAGAGGTAGTCGTCGGTCCGGTTGAACATCTCGAGCGAGACGACCCGCTCGCGCAGCCGCGGGTCGAAGCGGAACTCCTCGAACCGACCGGGCTCGCGGCCGGGGTGGTTGAAGCCGGCGATGCCGTCGGCGCCACCGTCGAGCACCAGCCCCGGCTCACGTCGCAGCCATTCCAGGAACGGCGCCATCAACCCGGCCTGGAGCACGTCGACGTAGTGCTCGCTGAACCACACGTTGACGTGACCCAGCAGCGGGTTGGACCACTCGAAGCCGCGGATCGCGGTGAACGCGCCGTCCTGGTTCGCGGCGTCGGCGAGGTCGCGGGTGCGGTCCCAGCCGTTCGGTGTCAGCCCGGCGGCCTGGTGGTAGTCGGGTGGCAGCGCGTCGGTGACCAGGTCGCCGAGGGCGTTGTCGGAGTACGTCGCATGGTCGGTCAGCGCTGCCACGTCGAGCCCCGCCGAGCGCATCGAGTCGAAGGCGAGCGCCGGGTCCCCGTCACCGTCGGAGAGCAGCGTGTGGTTGTGGAGGTCGGCGTGCACCAGCGTCGTACCGCCGCTGATGCGCGACTGTCGGGACGCGCCCGTGGCCAGTCGCGGGCCGGTCCGGGCGACCGCCGTGTCCGGGGAGACGATCCCGGCGATCAGCAGGCCGGCGCCGGCGGAGGCGAGCGCCTGGCGGCGGGTGAAGGGTCGGAGGGGGCTCTGCCCGTGGTGGTGTCCGTCGCACATGCCCTGCTCAACGGACGGCGGGCCGCGAGGTCACCCGGTCAGGTCGAACCAGAAGCGCAGCTTGTCCTCGCGCCGGTCCTCGAAGACGCCGCCGGCGTGCTCGATGGTGAGCCGCGACGGGACGTTGTCGTGGTCGCAGGTCACCAGCGCCCGGTCGATCCCGAGCCGACGCGCCTCACCGAGCGCCAAGCCCAGGGCGCGGGTCGCGTGACCCTCCCGGCGACGGCTGGGCCGCACGCTGTAGCCGATGTGGCCGCCCAGCTCGAGCAGGAAGTCGGTGAGTCGGTGCCGGATCGCGAGGTAGCCCAGGAACTCGTCGCCCTCGGCGATCCAGAGGTTGGAGCAGTGCACCCACCCATGGGGCATCTGGGTGGCCGGGTCGGCCTCGGCGAGCAGCCGCTCGATCTCCGGGGCCAGGGCTTCGGGACCCAGATCGGCGGTGTCGAACTCCCACAGGCTGCTGCCGTGCATCGTCGACCCATCGGCCTCGAACTCGCGCACTGCGGCCGCCCAGGATGCGTGGAAGCGGAGGTCGGGTCGGACGAGCTCGGTCATGGGTCGACCCCATCATGGACGGCCCGGTGAGGCCACCGATTTCACGTCGCAGGAAGCTCGCCGTCGTGCCGTCAGCGCTGGTCCGAGGGGACGCCGCGGACGCCGTCGTCGGTGAGACGGGCCTCCTCCGCGGCCCGAGCCTCGAGCTCGGCACGCCGGGTCTCCTGGATCATCGTCTGCGCCGCGTCGTAGGCACCGGGTTCGGAGACCAGGTCGGCGGCGCCGTGCTGGAGTCGGGCGAGGGCCGAGCGGGCGAAGATCTGCTGCTCGGTGGTGGTGCGTTCGGAACGCCCCCGGCCGACGAACGACACTGCCCAGTGGAGCAGCGCGGTCACCCGGCTCTTGAAGCCGGTGATGTAGATCAGGTGCAGCGCGAGCCACATCAGCCAGGCGATCACGCCCGTCAACCGCAACCGACCGATCATGGCGACCGCCTTGAAGCGGCTGATGATCGCCATCGACCCCTTGTCGAAGTACTTGAACGCCGGCTGCGGCGCCTTGCCCTTCAGCCGGCCGTCGATCTCCTTGGCGGCGTACTTGGCGCCCTGGATCGCGACCTGAGCGACCCCCGGGAGGTTGTCGAGAGCGATCATGTCGCCGACGACGAACACCTCCGGGTGCCCGGGGAGGGTGAGGTCGGGGTTGACCGCGATCCGGCCGGCCCGGTCGAGGGGCGCGCCGGTCTGCTCCGAGAGGGTCTCGGCCAAGGGGTTCGCCTGGACACCCGCTGCCCAGATCTTGGTGACCGCGTTGACCCGCTCGGTCCTACCGTCCTTGAACTTCACCTCGATGCCGCGCTCGTCGACATCGGTCACCATGGCGCCGAGCAGCACCTCGACACCCAGCTTCTCGAGCTCCTTCTGGGTCGCCGCACCGAGCTTGGCACCGAACGGCGGCAGCACTTGCGGTGCCGCGTCCACGAGGAGCACCCGCGCGGTGTGGGTCTGGATGGCCCGGAAGTCCTTGCGCAGGGTGCGCCGGGAGAGCTCGGCGATCTGGCCCGCCATCTCGACGCCGGTCGGTCCAGCCCCCACCACGACGAACGTGAGGTGGTGGTCGACGTTGTCACCGCGACTGGCGCCCAGCTCGGCCATCTCGAAGGCGCCGAAGATCCGGCCGCGCAGCTCCAGGGCGTCGTCGATGCTCTTCATGCCGGGGGCGAACTCGGCGAAGTGGTCGTTGCCGAAGTAGGACTGCGCAGCACCGGCAGCCACCAGGAGCGTGTCGTACGGCGTGTCCGTGGGACGACCGAGCACCGTGGAGGTGACCACCTTGCGTGCCAGGTCGATCTCGCGGATCTCGCCCAGCAGGACCTGCGCGTTCTTCTGGCTGCTGAGGACCTCACGGGTCGGCGGCGCGATCTCGCCCTCGGAGAGGATCCCGGTCGCCACCTGGTAGAGGAGCGGCTGGAAGAGGTGGTGCGTGGTCTTGGCGATCATGGTGATGTCGACGTCAGAGCGTCGCAACGCCTTGGTCCCGAAGAGTCCGCCGAAGCCCGATCCGATCACCACCACGCGGTGCCGTGAGCTCGTCTCCTGCTGGGTTCCCATGGCTCCAGTGTCCCGCTCCTGACGGTCGACACCCAACTGTGGCCACCGTTCGGTCGCTCACACGTGGTCGCGACACCCCCCGGTCGCACCAAGAAGTTGAAGATCGTAGGTTTGGTTGACATCTGTGAGGGGAATGTCACTCTCGACGGATAGAGGACGACGACCGAGATCGTGGGGAGGATCGTGCCGCTGAACAGGCCAGCGTTGACGGTGGGTCCGGGCCCGACGAGTGTCCAGCTGGCCCGCCGCTGGGTCGTGGACACGATGCACGAGATCGGCCGCCCCGAGCTGGCCGAGACCACTGAGCTCGGCGCCTCCGAGCTGGTCACCAATGCCGTCCTCCACGCTGAGCCTCCGATCGAGATCCGGGTCCGGGGCACCCGCCTCCACCCCCGCGTCGAAGTCCGGGACAGCTCCACCGAACAGCCGGTCATGCCGCCTCCCGGACGCACCGCGAGCGACCCCGCCGATCTCGACGAGGCCCAGCTCCTGGTCACGTTCGGCCGGGGCCTGGACATCGTGTCCCGCAGCGCCGACGCCTGGGGTGTGGAGCTCGAGGACACCGGCAAGGTCATGTGGTTCACGCCGGCGACCCAGACCCATGACATCGGCGTGGTCGGCCTGGTCACCGGCCAGCCGGACGCCGCCCCCAGGGCGCCACATCCGGACGCTCACCCGTTCCGGCTCCTGGGCGTCCCGCTCGCCAACCTCCACGACTTCCAGCGGCACTACCAGGAGCTGCGCCGCGAGGTCCGGCTCCTGGCCCTGGCCCACGAGCAGGTCTACCCGCTCGCCAAGACCCTCTCCGACCTGTTCGGGTCCATGCAGCGCGACCTGCGCGAGGGACTCGACATCAACCCGACCGGGCCCCACCCCGAGGGCACCGTCGACCTCACGATCCGGCTCTCCCCGGAGAGCGCGGAGACGATGGGCAGGTTCGTGGAGCTGCTCGACTTCGCCGACGAGTTCTGCGCGCGGGAGCGGATGTTGTCCCTGGCCCGGACCCGCAGCCAGCAGGTGTTCCAGACCTGGTTCCTCACCGAGTTCGTGAACCAGCTGGCCGGCCAGTCACCGCAGCCGTGGGCCGCCCCGGCGTACCGCGCTCAGGCGTAGCCGAGCTCGTCGAGCCGCTGGTCGTCGATCCCGAAGTGGTGGGCGACCTCGTGCACCACGGTGACGCGCACCTCTTCGACGAGATCAGCCGCGTCGCGGCAGTAGGCGAGCAGCGGCCGGCGGTAGATGAAGATCCGGTCGGGCAGCTCCATCAGCGGCTCGCCGTACCGCTCGGTGAGAGCGATGCCGTCGTAGAGGCCGAGCAGGTCGGGGTCGTCCAGTGGCGCGTCGTCCTCGACGATGACCGCGACGTTGCGGACCAGGGCGGCGATCTCGTCAGGGATGGTCTCCAGCGCCGTTTCGACGAGGCGCTCGAACTCCTCGCGCTCCATGTCCACCGGCATGCCGACAGGGTACGGCGGCGACCGCAGCCGCCCGGACGCACAAACACCCCGGACCAGTGCGGTCCGGGGTGTTGATGTCTGGTGGCGACCCCGACGGGACTCGAACCCGCGGCCTCCGCCGTGACAGGGCGGCGCGCTAACCAACTGCGCTACGGGGCCTCGATGCCTCACTGCGTGAAGCGGTGGAACTGTAACCCATCGTCGGCGCCGCCTCACAATCGAGGTGCGCCGCCGCGAGAAGCACCCCCAACCGGATTCGAACCGGCGCTACCGCCGTGAAAGGGCGGGGTCCTGGGCCGCTAGACGATGGGGGCAGGACTGCCCGACAAGCATAGGGGCCGGTCCCGAGACGGCCCCAATCCACCACGCCCGTTTTCGTGCCTCCCGCGCGGCTCCGGTATGGTTCCCCTCGCTCCGGAGCGAGCACGGCCAGGTAGCTCAGTTGGTACGAGCGATCGACTGAAAATCGATAGGTCGGCGGTTCGACCCCGCCCCTGGCCACCGCAGACAGTCCCCGAATCTTTGGTCGTCCGGCAGCCCCGGGCGCGACCAAAGGTTCGGGGACTATCGCATTGTCAGGCGGAGTGCGGCCACGCTGCCGGCCACGGCCAGCAGTACGCCGCCGCCGAGCCAGGCCCACGCGGTGCCGCCGGTCTCGGGGCTCGCCGTCACCAGGCCGGAAGGCACCTGCGTGGGCACCGGCTGGCCCGGTTCGGGCACCTCGGTCACGGTCGGCGCCGGCGCGAGTGCCGCCTCGACCTCACCGATCAGCTTCGGGGTCGCGACCGTCGTCCCCCCGCAGACGTTCGCGCCGAGCCCCCCGTCCTTCCCCTCGGTGGCGAACACCACGTAGGACTGGTCGATCTTCATGCCCTCCAGCCCACAGGTCGAACCGTCGCGCACAGACTCGACGACGCCGTCGCCGGCGTCGCCCTTGAACGTCTCGTCGACGTCGAAGGAGTAGAAGACCGGGTCGCCGCTGCTGATGACGTCGTCGCCACCCGGGTCGGTCTGCTCCACGTCGGTGAGCGTCCCGACGAAGATGACGTCGGCTCCGTCGACGTAGTGGGCGGTGCCGGCGGCCGCGCAGCTGCAGGCCACAGCGGGAACCTGGGTGAAGACCACGAGCCCCGCAGCGGCGCAGAGCGTGACCATGACCAGCCGCATGAAGTTCATGCGGCTAGGACGTCGAGAAACGGCCATCGGTTCCGCACGTACTGCGTGAAATTCGCCTGCGAAGCACGTCGTCCGGGGATGATGGGGTCCCGCCCCCCGGAAGGAACTGCCTTGCTCGAGGAATCTGAGCTGTATCGGAAGCTGGTCGACGCCAGTACCGACGGCTTGTGGCTGCTCGACGGCGACGGACGCACGATCCTCTGCAACCCACGCATGGCCGAGCTCCTCGGCCGCACGCCGGAGGAGATGGAGGGCCTCTCGGCCTTCGACGTGCACGACGAGGCCGGCAAGGTCCAGTTCGCCGCCCACATGGAGCAGGCCAGGGCCGGCGACCCGGGTCATGACGATCTCGAGACGATGTACCTGCGTGCGGACGGCACCCCGATCTGGCTGCTGGCGAGCTTCCGGCCGATCCACGACCGCGGGGAGACCATCGGCTGGCTGCACCGGTTCTCCGACTACACGAACCTGCGGAGCCTGATCGACACCCTCGAGCGGCGGGAGCAGCAGCTGGCGACCGCGCAGGCGATCGCCCACATCGGGAGCTGGGAGTGGGACGTCGTACGCGACCGCACCGCCTGGTCCGACGAGCTGTTCCGGATCTACGGGATCGATGAGAGCCAGTTCCGGGGTGACTACGAGGCGTTCCTCGAGTTCATCCATCCAGAGGACCGGGACGCGGTGCGGGCGGCGATCGCGTCCACGTACGACGGACCCGACGAGTTCGAGTGGACCGCGCGGGTGATCCGCGGGGACGGTCAGGAGCGCTGGTGCCGCGGCCTCGGCCGGGTCGAGCGCGGTCCGGACGGCTCACCTGTCCGGATGAACGGCACCGACCAGGACATCACCGACCAGGTCAGGGCTGACCGCGAGATCGGCGCGTACACCCGTCGACTGGGTCTGCTGCGTGAGGTGGCCGAGGCCGCCAACCGGTCGACCAGCCTGGTCGAGACGCTCGAGCGAGCGGCGGAGAGCATGCTGGACACCCCCGGGTGGGAGCCGGTCGCCGTCTTCGTTGCCAGCGATGACAGCGACGAGCTGGTCGAGCTGCCACTCGGAGACTCGAAGACACCGTCGCGGCAACAGCCCCACCCCGCCCTCGCTCGGAAGGTGTGGGCGAGCGGGACGCTCGAGCACGAACCTGTCCCGGGCCGGGAGACGTCCCACAGCATGGTGGCGTTCCCCATCCGTCACGCCGGCGGGATCGCCTGCATCGTCCAGCTCGTCGGTGAAGCGGCGGCACCCGACGACACCACCCGCGACCTGATCGACCAGATCGCCACCCAGCTGGGGCGGGTGGCCGAGCGCGAGCGCAACGCCGCCGAGCTGGCCGAGGCGCGTGACGAGGCCATGGAGGCCTCGCGGCTCAAGTCGGAGTTCCTGGCCACGATGAGTCACGAGATCCGCACACCCATGAACGGCGTCATCGGGCTCACCGACCTGCTGATGCGCACCCAGCTCGACGACCAGCAGCTCCGCCTGGCCGAGGCACTGCACGGCGCCGGACTGACGCTGCGGGGCATCATCAACGACATCTTGGATCTCTCCAAGATCGAGGCCGGGAAGCTCGAGCTCGAGCTGGTCGACTTCGAGGTGCGCTCGGTCGTCGAGCAGACCGTCCGGATGCTTCGCGGGCAGGCCGACGAAAAGGGTCTCGACCTGCGGCTGTCGGTGGCGCCCCGGGTGCCGACCTATGTCCGCGGCGACGCGGTCCGGTGGGAGCAGGTCCTCACCAACCTCACGTCGAACGCGGTCAAGTTCACCGACCACGGGTCGGTCCACATCGCCGTCGACCTCGCCGAGCGGACGCCCGACGGAGTGATGATCGATGTGGCGGTGCAGGACACCGGCCCGGGAATCCCGGTGGAGGCCCAGCAGCGCCTCTTCGACGCGTTCACGCAGGCGGACCCGTCAACCACCCGACGTCACGGGGGTACCGGCCTCGGGCTGACCATCGCCCGCCAGCTGGTCGACGCCCTCGGCGGCGAGCTCCGTCTGGAGAGCGAGGTGGGTCACGGCACCACGTTCCACTTCACGGCCGCCTTCGGTGCCGCGACCAGCGACGCGCGGGCCTTCCAGGGAGCAGCCGCCGGGACCGTCCCCGCCCCGGAGTCCGCGCAGCGGGTCCTGGTCGTCGAGGACAACCAGGTCAACCAGATGGTGGCGGTGGGGCTGCTGGAGAGTGCCGGCTACACGACCGAGGTCGCCGTGGACGGGGTGGAAGCGGTGACCGCGCTCGAGGGAGAGCACGGGTTCGCGGCCGTCCTCATGGACTGCCGGATGCCCCGCATGGACGGCTACACGGCGACGCGGGCGATCCGGGCCCAGGAGGCGTCCGGCTGCCGGGTCCCGATCATCGCGATGACGGCGTCGGCGCTCGAGGGCGAGCGGGAACGCTGTCTCGAGAGCGGGATGGACGACTTCCTGACCAAACCGGTCGACTCGGCCAGGCTCCACCGCGTGCTCCGCCAGTGGATCAGGGACACGACCCCCGACGACGGGACGCCTGCCCCGCCGCCGAGCGACGCGGCGGAAGAGCGCGCCTCAGAGCAACCTGCCATCTCCCTGGCCGAGCACCGTCCCACGGTCGAGCAACGTGACGTCGTGGACGTGTCCCGCATCGAGATGCTGCACGAGATGGTCAAGGACGGCGTGAGCCTCTTCCAGAGAAGCTCCGGCAACTTCATCGCCCACGCCCAGGACCACCTCACGGCGATCGGAGACGCCCTCGACACGGCGGACGCCGACCAGCTGATGGCGACCGCCCACAAGCTCAAGGGCAGCGCCCTCAACCTCGGACTGCCTCGCGTCGGGGCGGCTGCCTTCGAGCTCGAGGAGCGGGGTCGCGAGCAACGGCTCGACGGCGCCACGGCGGCCTACTCCGCACTCTCGCGCGAGATGGGGCTGGCGCTCGCCACCCTCGAGCAGGAACGCGCCGCACGCGCCTGAGCGGTGACTTCTGGGTAACCCGGGGACGGGCCTACGCTGAGGCGACGGACCGCGCCACCCCTGCGGCCGCCACCACCCGCCACCCACCCCGTGGCACCTGACAGAAAGCGGCCACCCATGTCACACAGCACGATCGACGTCTTCGAGGCCGGTGATCACGAGCAGGTCGTGTTCGCCCACGACCCCGCCAGCGGACTTCGCGCCATCGTCGCGATCCACTCCACCGCCCTCGGTCCTGCTCTCGGCGGGACCCGCTTCTATCCCTACGCCTCCACCGACGACGCGCTGCAGGACGTGCTCAACCTCTCGCGGGGCATGACCTACAAGGCCGCGCTCGCCGGGCTGGACCTCGGCGGCGGCAAGGCCGTCATCATCGGCGACCCGGCGACGATCAAGAGCGAGGCCCTGCTCCGCGCCTACGGACGTCTCGTGCAGTCGCTGGGCGGGCGCTACCGCACCGCGTGCGACGTCGGGACCTACAGCGAGGACATGGACCACATCGCGCGGGAGTGCGACTACGTCACCGGTCGCTCCGTCGCCCACGGTGGCGCTGGCGACAGCTCCGTGCTCACGGCGTTCGGCGTCTTCCAGGGGATGCGAGCCGCCGCCGAGGCGACCTGGGGCGAGCCGACACTCGCCGGTCGCACGGTGGGGGTCGCCGGCGTCGGCAAGGTGGGCCACCACCTGGTCCGCCACCTCGTCGAGGACGGCGCCGAGGTCGTCGTGACCGACGTCGACCGGTCGGCCGTCGACCGGGTGCTGGCCGAGCACGTCGGGGTGCGCAGCGTCGCCGACACCGACGCATTGGTGGCCACGAGCCTCGACGTGTACGCCCCCTGCGCACTGGGCGGGGCGCTGACCGACGCGGTGGTCGAGACGCTGTCGGCCGTGATCGTGTGCGGCGCTGCCAACAACCAGCTGGCCCACCCCGGCGTGGAGAAGCAGCTCGAGGAGGCCGGCATCCTCTACGCGCCGGACTACTGCGTGAATGCCGGCGGACTGATCCAGGTCGCCGACGAGCTCGAGGGGTTCTCCTTCGACCGCGCGCGGCAACGCGCCGCGGGCATCTTCGAGACCACCCGATCGGTCTTCGCCGCCGCCAAGGCGGAGGGCGTGCCACCGGCCGTGGCCGCCGACCGGCTCGCCGAGCAGCGGATGCGCGACGTAGGTCGCCTCCGCGGCATCTGGCTCGATCGCTGAGCCGCCCGACGAGGGAAGCCGGCCGGGGCCGGCTTCAGGTCAGCCCCGGTCGGGTCCGGTGTAGTCCGACCACTCGTCGTCAGGTTCTTCGACCCGCTCGGGCGGTCGATCCTCCTCACCGTGGAGCTCGCGCGCCAAGGCGCCGAAGTCCGTCTCGTGAGTCTGGTACTTCAGGTCGCGAGCGACCTTCGTCTGCTTAGCCTTAGCTCGGCCGCGCCCCATAGGGTCAGCCCCCTCGCACGCTGGGCCGGGTCACTCGTGCTGGCGTGGATGCGCGCACTGTGACTCCCGGTCTGATCGGTCTGGTTTGTCGTGGTCCCAACGCTACCTGTTGCGTGGGTGTTCCCGCACACCCACCTCCGGCAATTGGGCAGCGAGTCTTCCGGAGAAACTCACCAACCGGGGTGCCGGCCGGTCAGCCGGACCTCCCCGGAACCCCCTCCAGTGACCTCGCCGGCCACCCACGCCTCGACGCCGTGCTCGCCCAGCAGCGCCACGGCCGCGGCCGCGTCGGGGGGAGAGACCAGGGCGACCATGCCCACCCCGATGTTGAGTGTCTGCTCCAGATCGGCCTCGGACACCTCGCCGACGCGTCGCACCAGGTCGAAGACCGGACCCGGCGTCCAGGTTCCGCGCTCGATCGTGGCGTCGAGCTCGACCGGCATCACCCGCGCCAGGTTGGCGGCCAGGCCGCCGCCGGTGATGTGGGACATGGCGTGGGTGCTGGTGGCCTGCGCCAGCGCCAGGCACGCCTTGGCGTAGATCCGGGTGGGCTCGAGCAGTTCCTCACCCAGGGTCCGACCGAAGTCGTCGACGTGGCGGTCCAGCGACCAGCCGCCCTCACCGAGCAGCACGTGCCTGACCAGGGAGAAGCCGTTGGAGTGGAGGCCACTGGCTGCCATCGCGATCACCGCGTCACCAGGCCTGACCCGGCCGGGGCCGAGCAGCCGGTCGGCCTCCACCACGCCCGTGGTGGAGCCCGCGACGTCGTACTCGTCGGGCTCGAGCAGGCCCGGGTGCTCGGCGGTCTCGCCGCCGATCAGGGCACAGCCGGCCTCGATGCACGCCTCGGCGATCCCCTTGACGATCGCGGCGATCCGCTCGGGGATGACCCGCCCGGTGGCGATGTAGTCGGTGAGGAACAGCGGCTCGGCACCACACACGACCAGGTCGTCGACCAGCATGCCGACCAGGTCGAACCCGATGGTGTCGTGCTTGTCGAGCGCCTGGGCGATGGCGACCTTGGTGCCTACCCCGTCGGCCGAGGTGGCCAGCAGCGGGCGCTCGTAGTCCTTGAGGGCGGAGGCGTCGAAGAGTCCGGCGAAGCCGCCGATGCCGCCGATCATCTCGGGCCTGCGGGCCTTCTCGACCCAGCCCTTCATCAGCTCGACGGCCTTGTCGCCGGCCTCGATCGAGACGCCGGCATCGGCGTACGCGTTGCCCCGATTCTGGCCTTGGGTCGGGTCGGTCACGGGGGCCTCCGGGTCAGGGGTTGTTGAGCACGGGGAGCGTCTCGGACGCCAGCGACGTCTCGAGGAGGTGTTTGCCGAGGAGCGCCTCGTCGGGGAGCGGGATCGGGTAGTTGCCGGTGAAGCAGGCCGTGCACAACCGTTCCTCGGACTGGCCGGTCGCCTCGATCATGCCGTCCAGCGAGATGTAGCCCAGGCTGTCGGCGCCGACGCTCGCGGCGATCTCGTCGCCGTTGAGTCCGTTGGCGATCAGCTCGGCGCGGGTCGCGAAGTCGATGCCGTAGAAGCAGGGCCACTTCACCGGGGGGCTCGAGATCCGGACGTGGATCTCCAGCGCGCCCGCCTCACGCAGCATCCGCACCTGCGCCCGCTGGGTGTTGCCGCGCACGATCGAGTCGTCCACGACCACGATCCGCTTGCCGCGGATCATGTGGTCCAGGGCGTTGAGCTTGAGCCTGATGCCGAGCTGGCGCAGGGTCTGGCTGGGCTGGATGAAGGTGCGGCCGACGTAGGCGTTCTTCACGAACCCCTGACCGAACGGGATGCCGCTCTCCTCGGCGTACCCGGCCGCCGCCGGAGTTCCCGACTCGGGCACCGGGATCACCAGGTCCGCCTCGACCGGGAACTCGCGGGCCAGCTGGCGGCCCATCTCGACGCGCGCCTCGTGCACGCTGCGGCTACTGATGGTGGCGTCCGGGCGAGCCAGGTAGACGTACTCGAAGACGCAGCCCTTCGGTTCGGCCTCGGCGAACCGGAGCGAACGCAGGCCGTTCTCGTCGATGGCGAGCAGCTCACCAGGCTCGACCTCGCGGACGACGCTGGCACCGATGGTGGCCAGTGCGGAGTCCTCCGAGGCCACCACCCAGCCACGGTCGAGCCGGCCCAGGACCAAGGGGCGGATGCCCTGAGGGTCGCGGGCGGCGTACAGGGTGTTCTCGTTCATCCACACGAAGCAGAAGGCGCCCTGCACCTTGGGCAACACCTCGAGAGCGTGCTGCTCGAGCGAGGTGTCGGGGTGGTGGGCCAGCAACGCGGTGACCAGGCTGGTGTCGTTGGTCGAGGCCTCGAGGTCGCGGGCGTGGAGGTCCAGCTCGTCGGAGGCGGGCGGCAGGTCGGCGACCAGGGCGCGGAGCTCGTGGGTGTTGATCAGGTTGCCGTTGTGGCCCAGCGCGATCGAGCCGTCGGCGGTGGGCCGGAAGGTCGGTTGGGCGTTCTTCCACACGCTCGACCCGGTCGTGGAGTAGCGGCAGTGACCGATGGCGAGGTGCCCCTTGAGGGACGCCAGCGTGGTCTCGTCGAAGACCTGGGAGACCAGCCCCATGTCCTTGTAGACCAGGATCTGGCGGCCGTTGCTGACAGCGATCCCCGCCGACTCCTGGCCGCGGTGCTGGAGCGCGTAGAGACCGAAGTAGGTCAGCTTCGCGACGTCCTCGCCCGGGGCCCACACCCCGAAGACGCCGCAGTGGTCCTGGGGGCCGAGATCCTGGGGGTCGAGTGCTGCGCTGAGGCGACCGTCGCCCGGACGGTTCCAGCTGGCTCGGAGCACGTGGCCATCCTACAAAGGAGCGGCCCACGAGCAGGGAGTGGGCGAGATGTCGAAGGTTGGGGACAGTGGACTAGATCACGTCGTACCATGCGCCCGGGGGAGAGACGAAGACGGGAGTCACGTGTACGACCAGGATTCCGCGCATCCGGCCACGCCGACCGACCGATGGCCAGATCGACTGTTCCGGGACGCGCTGCAACTGATCGCTGAAGGTGTCACGGAGATCGTCGGCTTCCGGCTCGCCACCATCAGCGTGGTCCGACCGGCCCCCGACGGCACCCAGGAGCTCGAGGTCGTCGCCGACGCCGGCGACGAGACCGGCGAGGCGATCATCCTCGGTCGGCGTACGCCGCTGGCCAGCTTGCTGATGGAGATCGCCAAGGCGGAGGTCTGGGGCCAGTTCCGGTTCCTCCCCCACGAGCTGCTCGAGACCCAGGACGTCGCGAACGAGTACGGCTGGGTGGTGGCGGACATGGAGCCGATCGACGCCCCCGACGCCTGGCACCCGCTGGACCTGCTGGTCGCGCTGCTGTACGACGACCAGGGCGTGCTGCGGGGGACCCTCGCCATCGACCTGCCCGAGAACGGTCGACGTCCCGGGCCTGAACAGCGTCGGATGCTGGAGAAGTTCGCCGAGCAGGCCGGCCGTACGGTCGTCACCACCCTCGAGCGTGAGGAGCTCGCCGAGCAGGTCCGGCTGGCCGAGACCGCCCGCACCATCGTCCGCAACGCCAGCGCGCAGCAGGAGCTCAGCCAGGTGCTCGCCGAGTGCCAGTCGGGCCTCGTGGATGGGTTTCGGTCCCACGGGTCCTGGATCCAGACCTTCGACGAGGACGGCCGCGGCAGCGGGGCGATCTACTCCTCGAACGGGACCAAGGTGGACCTGCCCGACTCACTGGTCGAGCTGGCGGAGCGCTCCGCCCGGCTCTGCTGGCGGGAGCAGACCGCGGTCGTCATCGCCGGAAACCGGCCCGTGCCGACCGTCCTCAACCCGGATGAACAGCGCTCGATCGTGGCGTTCCTCGACAGCATCGGCTCCGGGTCACTGCTGTTCGTGCCGCTGGGTGCGGGAGCCGAGTGCCTGGGCAACCTGGTGCTCACCCGCTCGGGGTCGGCCGAGTGGACCGACCTCGACCTCCGGGGCGCCCTCGACATCGGCCACGACCTCGGTCGGGTCATCCTCAACGCCCGTACCTTCGAGCGCGAGCACGAGCTGGTGGTCGAGCTGCAGGCGCTCGACACCTACAAGAGTCAGCTGATCGCCACCATCTCGCACGAGCTCAAGAACCCGCTCACGGCCATCAGTGGATACCTGGAGATCCTCGACGCGGACGAGGCGCTCGGGGCGAGCTCGCGGTCCGCCGTCGAGGCGATGGGCCGAGGCGCCGGTCGGCTGTCGCGTGTGACCGAGGACCTGCTGATGTTGTCCAAGGTGGGCGACCCGCACCGCGGCATCATCCCCGCCGACGTCGACCTCAAGTTGATCGTCGACGAGGTGACCGACCTGATCGCCGTGGTCGCGAAGCAGAAGGGGCTGACGCTCGACATCGAGCTGCCGCCGGAGCCGGTGATCGCGTGCGGAGAAGCTGCCGAGCTCGACCGGCTCGTGGCCAACCTGGTCAGCAACGCGGTGAAGTACACCCCCGACGGCCGCCGGGTCAGGATCACGCTCTCCCGCGACCAGGACCGGGTGCGACTCGACGTGACCGACGAGGGCCTCGGCATCTCCGCCGCCGACCAGGAGCACCTCTTCAGCGAGTTCTTCCGCTCAACGAACCCCGAAGCGGTCCAGCAACCGGGAACGGGGCTCGGACTCGCCATCGTGAAGCGGATCGTGGAGCGTCACGCGGGCACCATCGAGGTCGTCTCGGAGCTCGGGGCCGGCAGCCGCTTCTCGGTGACGCTGCCGGCCGCCTGCTGACGTCGGCCCTCAGCCGAGGTGGTCGAGCAGGAGAGCCTCGGCGAGGACCACGCGCTCGAACTCGGCGAGGTGCAGGCCCTCGTTGGCCCCGTGAGCGCGGGTGTCGGGGTCCTCGACGCCGGTGACCAGCACGCTGGCCGCCGGGAAGGCATCGAGGAACTCGGCGATGAACGGGATCGACCCGCCGACGCCCATGTCGACCGGCTCGGTGCCGTCCCAGGCCTCGGCGAACGCACGGCGCGCGGCGTCGTACGCCGGACCCGTGGCGTCGATCGCGGTGGGCTCCCCGGTGTCGACGACCGTGACGGTCAGCTCCGCGCCCCACGGCACGTGGGCCTCGAGGTGTCGGCGGAGGCACTCGGTGGCGTTGGCCGTGGTGTCGCCGGGGGCGATGCGCATGGAGACCTTCGCGCGGGCGGTCGGGACCAGGGTGTTGCTGGCGCCGTCGACCTGGGGAGCATCGAGACCGGTGATGCTCAGCGACGGCTTGGTCCAGAGCCGTTCGACGACGGAACCGTCGCCGATCCACTCCACACCGGCGGTCGCGCCGGACTCGGCGCGTAGCCGGGCCTCGGGGTAGACGACGTCCGCGGCGGGGCCGCTGTGGAGACCGTCGACGGCGACGTTGCCGACGTCGTCGTGCAGCGTGGCGATGAGACGGCTGAGGGCCATCAGGGCGTCGGGCACCAAGCCGCCCCACATGCCGGAGTGCACGGCGTGGGTGAGGGTGCGGACCTCGATGTCGGCGCGGACCAGGCCGCGCAGCGACGTGGTCAGGGCGGGCTCGCCGATGTCCCAGTTGCCGGAGTCGGCGATCACGATGACGTCGGCCGCGAGCCGGCCTTGGTGCGCCTTCAGCAGCGCGGGGAGGGTGTCGGAGCCGACCTCCTCCTCGCCCTCGATGAAGACGGTGACGCTGACCGGGAGGTCGTCGCCGAAGATCCGCAGCGCGGCCAGGTGGGCGACCACGCCGGCCTTGTCGTCGGCCGCGCCCCTGGCATACAGACGCTCCCCCCGCTCGGTGGGCTCGAACGGCGGGGAGTCCCACTCGGCGTGGTCGTTCTCCGGCTGCACGTCGTGGTGGGCGTAGAGCAGCACGGTCGGCGCACCTTCGGGGCCGGCCTTGTGGGCGATCACCGCCGGCGCGCCGCCGTCGATGCTGACGATGTCGGTGGTGCACCCCTCGGCCTCGAACAGCGCGCGCACGGCTTCGGCGCTGCGCTGCACCTCCGCTGCTCGCGCGGGGTCGGCGCTGACCGACTCGATCCGGACCAGGGCCTCCAGGTCGGCGCGGATCCCGGGGAGGACCTCGGCGACCCGCGCACGCAGCTGCTCAGTCATGGCGTCAGCCTACGGGTGGGCGTGCGGGGGTCCGGCGGTGAGTGAGGTACCGAATCAGCCCACGAAACGGTGCACCACTCACCGCTGCCCCGGCGAGCCGTCATGGACGACGTTGCGGAGCGGGTCACCTGCGGCGTACCGCTGCAGCTGGTCGCGGGCCAGCGCGGCCATCCTGGGCAGCATCGCCGTCGTGCCGCCGGCCACGTGCGGCGTGATCAGGACGTCGGGCGCCGACCAGAGCGGATGGCCGTCGGGCAGCGGCTCCGGATCGGTGACGTCGAGCGCGAAGCGCAACCGGCCGGCCTCGGCGACCACCGCGTCCTGGTCGAGGACCCCGCCCCGGGCCACGTTGACCACGACCGCACCGTCGGGGAGCCGGCCGAGGAGTTCTGCGTCGACGAAGCCTCGCGTGCCCTCGCCCAACGGCAGCAGCACGACCACGACGTGCTGATCCGGCAGCAGCGCCGGTAGCTCGTCGACGCTGTGCACCCGACCGACCAGGTCGTCCTCGCGGGCGGTCCTCGCCACGCCGGTCACCACCGCACGGTGCGCCAGTAGCCGGGTCGCGAGCGCCCGTCCGATCGAGCCGTAGCCGAGCACCAGCACCCGGGAGTCGGCGAGCGAGCGCATGCCGTCACGGAGCTGTTGCCAGCTGCCGTGGCCACGCACCGCCTCGGGGATCCGGCGGAGGGAGGCCAGCGCCAGTCCGACCGCGTGCTCGGCGGTGGCGTCGTCGTGGACACCGGCGGCGTTGCAGAGCGACACGCCGTCGGGGAGCAGCTCCACCTGACCGTCGAAGCCCGCCAGCTGGGTCTGCACGACCCGCAGCACGGGCAGCTCGTCCAACCGCTGGAAGTGGCGCAGGTCCCGGTAGTCGGGGACGCACAGCTCGATCCGGGGATCCGGGGCCTCGTGGCCGTCCCAGACCACGACCTCGACACCGCGCACCTCGCCGAGGGCGGCGAGCAGCCGCTCGTCCGGCACCGAGGCCACGACGGTCACGCGTCACCCCCGTGCAGCGGGAGGTACGCCGAGAGGTCGGCCCGTTCTCCGGACGCCTGGATCCGGCCGCCGTCGACGGCCTGGGCCCAGGTGAGGTCGCCGGTGGCCAGTGCGAGCCAGGTCTCGGGGTCGGTCTCGACGACCGCGGGAGGTGTGCCGCGGGTGTGGCGGACACCGGGAACGGCCTGCACGGCGGCGTACGGCGGGACCCGAACCTCGACCGAGCGGCCGGGGGCACGCTCGGCGAGCAGGGCGAGGAAGTGCTTGGTCAGGAGCCGCAGGTCGGGCACATCGCGACGGGCGAGGGCCTCGGAGACGGCGGACGGTTCGGCGACGCGCAACCGGGCAGGCATGCCACCGACCCTAGGACGCGGGCGGACCCGGTGGGTTCTCGGGCAGCGGCTGCAGCATCGCGAGGTAGGAGTAGGTGCGACGCGAGGGGTCGCGCCCACGGGTCCGGGTGGCCCACTCCTGGAGCAGTGCCGAGAGCTCCTCGGTGAGCTGCCGCGCCTCGTCGGAGGTCAGTCGCAGGGTCTGGTCGGTGATCGAGCGGTGCCCGCCCTCCGGCTTGGAGCTCGCGTAGGCCGCGTCCACGAGCGTGTGTGCCCAGGCCGCCGACTGCGACCGGAACACCGCCGACGCAGCCCTGCCACCCGGCTGGCGCTCCATGGCACCGACGTCGAGGTCCAGTCCGGACTCGTCCACCAGCCGCCACACCCGGTCCCGCCGGTCCCGGCCCTCGCCGACCGCGTCCTCGACCAGGCCGTACTTCGCGAGCTGGCGCAGGTGGAAGGACACGGCGTTGGCGGGGACGCGCAGCTCCCGGGAGAGGTCGGCGGCGCGGAGCGGCCCTTGTGCCGAGAGCTCGCCCAGGATCCGGTTGCGCACCGGGTGGGCGATCGCGCGGAGGACGGTCGGGTCGTGAACGGGCCGTGACATGACGCCATCCTATCCGCACGGTTAATTGCGCACTATTACTTGCGCATTGTTTGTTGCGCATCTACGGTGATCACCATGAGCAGCTACCGGACCCTCGCCCGCAACCGTGACTTCACCCGGCTGTGGGTCGGCGAGGCGGTGAGTCAGCTCGGCACCGGCGCCAGCCTCTTCGTGTTCCCGCTGGTGGGCTACTACCTGACCGGGTCCGCACTGCTGGCGGGACTACCGGTCGCGGCGTACACGCTCGGCATCGCGGTGGCGTTGTTGCCCGCGGGGGTCGTCGCCGACCAGTTCGACCGGCGTCGCATCCTGCTGGTGGCCAGTGCCGTCGGCGTGATGTTGTCGGGCTCGCTGGCGGTCGCCGGGGTGGCCGGGGCGTTGACCCTCCCCCACCTGGTCGTCGTGGCGTTCGGCACTGGGGCGGTGGCCGGGGTCTACATGCCCACCGAGATGTCGGCGGTGCGCAGCGTCGTCACCCGGGAGGAACTGCCGACCGCCATCAGCCAGAACCAGGCACGCCACCACATCGCCTCACTCCTGGGCGGACCCTTGGGCGGCGTCCTGTACGCCGTGGCCAGGCCGTTGCCCTTCCTGGTCGACACGGTCAGCTTCGCGATCTCCTTCCTGACGGTCTCCCGCGTGCGCCACGACCTGTCGCCGGTGGACCGACCGCGACGCCACCCCGTCCGTGAGCTCGGTGACGGCCTGACCTATCTGCTCGCGCGGCCCTACTTCCGCGCCACCGCCGCGTTCTCGGCCGCGTGCAACCTGGTGGTCAACGCGGTGTTCTTCGTCGCGGTCGTCCGGCTCGTGGAGGCCGGCGTCCCGTCGACGACGATCGGCCTGGTCGAGGGACTGGCCGGCGTGGGGGGCGTCGTCGGTGCACTGATCGCGCCGTACCTCATCGACCGGATGCGCACCGGCCACCTGACGATGTCGGTCGCCTGGCTCTGGGTCCCCCTGCTCGTCCCGTTGATCTTCTGGTCCTCGCCGTGGCTGGTCGGCGCGATGCTGTGCGTCGGTCTGCTGCTCAATCCCGCCGGCAACGCCGGCGCCCAGTCCTACCGGGCCACCATCACCCCCGACGACCTGCAGGGACGCATCGCGTCGTCGTCCCAGTTCCTCGGCATGACCACGATGCCGCTCGCACCGCTGCTGGGCGGGTGGTTGCTGGAGACGTGGGGCGCGTCGACCGCCACCGCCGTACTGCTGGGAGCCGCCGTGCTCACCGCCCTGATCCCCACCCTGTCGCGCGAGGTGCGGTCGGTGCCGCGGCCCCGCGACTGGCCGGTGCTCGACGAATCCGGGGCGTTGGTCGCTGCGGAATCGGCCGCGCGGGCGGCGTGACTGCCCAGATGGGCAGGTTGTGCTGAGTGACGAGCGCCACATAGGTTCGCCCCAGCACCGTCCGACCGGACGGTTGTCTCGGAGTCTCGGATACACCTCGGAGGACCCACGTGAGATCTGCACGCACCCGCGCCCGCCTGACCGGCGGCGCTGCCCTGCTCGGAGTGGCGGCCCTGGCAGCCGCGACGCTGAGCCCCCTCTCGGCCACGGCAGAGGACGGGGCCGACCGACCGTCGGCCCGCCACCAGACCAACGGCACCGCCCGCGGTGTCTACGAGCACCTGATCGAGCTGCAGGAGATCGCCCGTGCCAACGACGGCACCCGCGCCTCGGGCACCCCCGGCTACGCGGCGTCGCGCGACTACATCGTCAAGCGCCTCACGAAGGCCGGGTACGAGCCCGAGGTCCAGGCCTTCCCGTTCCCCTACTTCAAGCAGGTCTCGCCCTCGACGTTCGAGCAGACCGAGCCCACCCAGCAGACCTTCGTGGAGGACGAGGACTACGCCCTCATGACCTACTCGGGCACCGGCGACGTGACCGCCCCGGTGGAGGGGGTCGACCTCGCGCTGGCCGACCCGGCCAGCTCGAGCAGTGGCTGCGAAGCAGCGGACTTCACCGACTTCACCGCCGGCAACATCGCGCTGATCCAGCGCGGCACCTGCTCGTTCGCCGACAAGATCGTCAACGCCCAGGACGCCGGCGCCGTCGGCGTCATCGTCTTCAACCAGGGGACCGAGGGACGCCTCGACGCCTTCGCCGGCACCCTCGGCGGACCGGTCGGCGAGGTACCGGCGATCGGCACCAGCTTCGCCATCGGCGAGGCCCTCGCGGCGGACGGCTCCGAGGCACACCTGGTGACCGAGACCGAGTCGGAGACCCGCGAGACCTACAACGTCATCGCCCAGACCAAGAAGGGCAACCGGAAGAACGTCGTCATGGCCGGCGCCCACCTCGACAGCGTCCCCGAGGGCGCGGGTATCAACGACAACGGGTCCGGCAGCGCCGCGCTCCTCGAGTCCGCCGAGAAGCTGGCCGACATGAAGCGCAAGCCCAACAACCAGGTGCGGTTCGCCTGGTGGGGCGCCGAGGAGCTGGGCCTGCTCGGTTCGGAGCACTACGTGGAGGACCTGTCCACGACCAAGCCGAACAAGTTCAACAACATCGCGCTCTACCTGAACTACGACATGGTCGGCTCGCCCAACTACATGCTCGGCGTGTACGACGGCGACAACAACGCCTTCCCCGAGGAGGAGTCTGCAGAGGCCCCCGAGGGCTCGGCCGCGATCGAGCGGATGTTCGTCAGGTTCTTCGACAAGCTCGGGACCGGCTCCGTGCCGACCGCCTTCAGCGGCCGCAGTGACTACGGTCCGTTCATCGCGCTCAACGTCCCGGCGGGCGGCCTGTTCACCGGCGCCGAAGGGGTCAAGACCGCGGAGGAGGCCCTCATGTTCGGTGGCACCGCCGGCGAGGCCTACGACGGCTGCTACCACCAGGGCTGCGACAACCTCGGCAACGTCAGCCGCGCCGCGATCCGGGCCAACACGGCCGCGATCATCCACGCGATGAAGAAGTACTCCCGCACCACGCGGGCGGTCAACGGCAACGACAACGGCCACACGCCGCCGCCGCCGGCTGAGCCGGTCTCGGCGAAGCTCGTCCCATCCGAGCACGGGCCACAACGACACGGTCGCTGCGCTGACCCGCGTACTGCACCTCGAACACGAACGGACGCCCCCGGACCGCTGGTCCGGGGGCTTCGCGCGACTCTGGCGTCGACGTCCGGGCGTTCAGAAGGTGTCGAGCAGCTGCGAGCTGCCGAGCCCAGGCCGCAGCGTCCGGATCGACGACGACGAAGTGGTCGCCCTCGACCTCGATCAGCTCCGCGACGGCGCCGGCCGCTGTCGCTGCGTCGACGTAGGTCTCCGACTGGCTGATCGGCACGATCGTGTCGGCGGTGCCGTGCACGCACCAGACCGGGACGTCGAGCGGCAGCAGCTGGAGCGGGTCGACGTCGGAGTCCCCCGGGCCCGGCGGGTGGCCGAGGAACCTCTCGACGGCGCCGCCGCCCAGACCGGCGGTGTGGGCCGCTCGGAGATCGAGGACGCCGGCCTGGGACACGACGTGGGTGAGCCCGCCGCCGGCCGCGGCCCAGGTCACCAGATGACCACCCGCAGAGTGGCCGAGCCCGACGACCAGGTCTGCCTCCAGCGGGGCGGCGTCGATCGCGGCACGGACGTCGGCGAGGGTCTCGGCGGCGCCGGTCCCGCGGCGGTACTCGATCACCCAGGTGGCCCAGCCGGCATCGACCAGGCTCGGCGCCAGGGGTTGGGCGTACTCGATGCCGTACTCCGGCTTCCAGAACCCACCGTGCACCACGATCACCAGACCGCGCGGGTCGGCCGCGGGGCGGGTCAGCTCGCCGTACTGGGCCGCATCGTCGCCGTACCGGATGAGCTCAGCTCGCCCACTCACCTACCGGCCCTGCCCCGTCAGCCGAGCATGGCCGGGAGCGTGGTGGTCCACGCCTGCCGGACCTCGTCGACCGGGACGTCGAACTGGCCGTCGACGACCAGGGCGTCGCCACCGGTGGTCCCCAACCGGGTCAGGGGTACGCCGTGATGGCCGGCCAGCTCGGCGAGCCGGTCTGCGTCGTCGGGCCGGACGGTGACCACGGCGCGGGCGGCGGACTCGGAGAACAGGGCCACGAACGGGTCGCCGTCGACCGCGACGGTCGCGCCGACACCGTGACGAAGTGCCGACTCGGCCAGCGCCTGAGCCAGCCCGCCGTCGGCCAGGTCGTGGGCACTGGTGAGCAGGCCCAGTCCGTCGGCGAACAGCTCGGCGAGTGACCGTTCCGCGGCCAGGTCGACCTGCGGCGGCAGCCCGCCGAGGTGGCCGTGGACGACGTGCGCCCACTCGGACCCGGACAGCTCCTCACGGGTCTCGCCCAGCAGGAAGACCGCATCATCGGCGGCCTGGAAGCCGGTGGGCGTGCGGCGCGTGACGTCATCGATCACGCCGAGCACCGCGACCACCGGGGTCGGCAGGATCGCCGTCTCGCCGGTCTGGTTGTAGAGGCTGACGTTGCCGCCGGTGACCGGGATGCCGAGCTCGAGGCACGCGTCCTTGAGGCCGCGGCAGGCTTCGGCGAACTGCCACATCACCGCCGGGTCCTCGGGCGAGCCGAAGTTGAGGCAGTCACTCACCGCCAGCGGCTTCGCGCCGCCGGTCGCGACGTTGCGGTAGCTCTCCGCCAGCGCGAGCTGCGCTCCGGCATACGGGTCGAGCAGGGCGAAACGTCCGTTGCAGTCGGTCGACACGGCGACGCCCAGGTTGGTCTCCTCGTCGACGCGGATCATGCCGCTGTCACTGGGTTGGGAGAGCACCGTGTTGCCACGGACGTAGCGGTCGTACTGGTCGGTGATCCACGACTTGTCGCAGAGGTTGGGGCTGCCGACGAGCCGGAGCAGGGTCTCGCGCAGCTCACGGCCGTTCGCCGGGCGGGGCAGGGCCTCGGCGCGGTCGCCCTGCAGCGCGTCCTGGGACTCGGGCCGGGCGAACGGGCGCTGGTAGGTCGGGCCGTCGTGGGCCACCGACCGGGGCGGTACGTCGACGACGCGCTCGCCGTTCCAGTCGATGATCAGCCGACCGGTCTCGGTGACCTCACCGATGTCGACCGCCTCGACGTCCCACTTCTCGCAGATCGCCAGGAACGCGTCGACGTCGCCGGGCTCGACGACGGCCATCATCCGCTCCTGCGACTCGCTCATGAGGATCTCCTCGGGAGCCAGCGTGGAGTCGCGCAGCGGGACCCGGTCGAGATCGACGTGCATGCCGCCGTCACCGGCGCTGGCGAGCTCGGAGGTCGCGCAGGAGAGACCGGCACCGCCGAGGTCCTGGATGCCGGTGACGACGCCCGCGGCGAACAGCTCCAGGGTGCACTCGATGAGGAGCTTCTCCATGAACGGGTCGCCGACCTGGACACTGGGCCGCTTGGCCGGCCCGCCCTCGTCGAAGGTCTCGCTCGCCAGCACGGAGACGCCGCCGATGCCGTCGCCGCCGGTGCGGGCGCCGTAGAGGATCACCCGGTTGCCGTTGCCGGCCGCCTTGGCGAGGTGGAGGTCCTCGTGGCGGAGCACGCCGACACAGAGTGCATTGACCAGCGGGTTGCCGAGATAGCTGGCGTCGAAGACCGCCTCGCCGCCGATGTTGGGCAGGCCGAGGCAGTTGCCGTAACCGCCGACGCCGGCCACGATCCCGGGCAACACCCGCTGGGTGTCGGGCGCATCCAGCGGGCCGAACCGGAGCGGATCCATGACGGCGACCGGACGGGCACCCATGGCGAGGATGTCGCGGACGATGCCGCCGACCCCGGTGGCGGCGCCCTGGTAGGGCTCGACGTACGACGGGTGGTTGTGGCTCTCGATCTTGAAGGTGACGGCGTAGCCCTGGCCGACGTCGATGACGCCGGCGTTCTCGCCGATGCCGGCGAGCATCTTGCCGACCGGCGTCTCCTGAGGAATCTCGCCGAACTGCTTGAGGTGCACCTTGGAGGACTTGTAGGAGCAGTGTTCGCTCCACATCACCGAGTACATGGCGAGCTCGCTGGAGGTCGGCCGGCGACCCAGGATCTCGCGGATCTGCTGGTACTCGTCGGCCTTCAGCCCGAGCGCAGCCCAGGGCTGCTCACGACGGGGGTCCTCGGCGGCGACGGCGACGGTGTCGAGCACGGCGTCAATCTACCGGGGGTCCCTCGGTGCCCCTGCGGCGGACGGTCCCGGTGGACGGGTCGCGAATCACAGGCCTGTAGTTGTACCGAACCCCTGATACTGGTGTGACTGATGGGGTTATGGTCTGGCTGCCACCAACCCCGGGAGCCCCTCCATGCGTCACGCCCTCGCCCGGTCCCTCACCGGCGCCCTCGTCGGCCTGCTCACCGCGAGCAGCCTCCTCGTGAGCCCCCCGCTCGCGCAGGCGGACAACGTCGTCACCCCGGGTGACTTCACCGGCTACGGCTTCGACCAGTGCGTCGGGCCGACGCAGAAGGCGATGAACACGTGGCTGCGCTCGTCCCCGTTCCTCGCGGTCGGCATCTACATCTCCGGCGACAGCCGGGGCTGCCGCTCCCAGCCCAACCTGACACCGGACTGGGTCAGCACCCAGCTCCGCAAGGGCTGGCGACTGCTGCCGATCACGCTCGGCCCGCAGGCCTCCTGCCACCCGAGCTTCCCGCGCTACAGCGACGACGAGTCGATCAAGGCGAAGCCCGGCAAGGGTGACCGCTACCGGCCGGCCCGGCGGCAGGCGCGGCAGGAGGGCGTGAGCGCGGTCGAGGCCGCGCGCAAGCTCGGGATCGTCGCCGGGAGCACCCTCTGGTACGACCTCGAGGGGTTCAACCTCACCAAGACGCACTGTCGCGAGTCGGCGCTCGCCTTCCTCTCGGCCTGGACCGAGAAGCTGCACGCCCTCGACTACGTCTCCGGGGTCTACTCCAGCGCCGGCTCGGGCATCAAGATGCTCGACGACGCCCGGGTCGAGCGGCCGGACGAGGTCACTCTCCCCGACCGGATCTGGATCGCCCGCTGGGACGGCAAGGCGAACACGAGGACCGACTACATCCGCAACGACGGGTGGCGGCCGGGTGGCCGGATGAAGCAGTACCAGGGCGGCCACAACGAGACCTGGGGTGGCGTCACCATCAACATCGACCGCAACTGGCTCGACCTCGGCAAGGGCTCGGTCGCCCCCGCTGTCGCGCACTGCAAGGGCGTCGACGTCGACCACCCGTCGTACAAGGTGCTGAGCGAGGGGACGACCGAGACCGCGCTGGTGAAGGCGCTGCAGTGCCTGCTCAAGGAGCGCGACCTCTACGGCGGCAGGCTCAACGGCGTCTACAACAAGAAGACCGTCGCGGCCGCCAACGCCTGGCAGACCGGCCACGGCTTCTCCGCCTCCGCGACCTGGGGCCGCGTGCACTGGATGAGCCTGCACGCCGCAGGTGGGTCGCCGGTGCTGAAGTTCGGCTCCGCCGGGGAGGACGTACGCCGGGTGCAGCGCGCGTTGAACTCAGCCAGCGCCACCCTCAACCTCACCGTCAGTGGCACCTACACGCGGGCGACCGCGGCCGCCGTCGCGGCGTACCAGGACGGCCTCAACCACGCCGACAACGGCATCGTCATCGGCAAGACCTGGCGCGCCCTCCGCAAGGGTCGGCGCTGACCCCAGGTCGATCGTCGCTCAACCAGCCGGCGGGCCCACCAGCAGCGCGACCCCGGTGAGCACCGCCACGCCCACCAGGCCGGCGACGGCGCCGCGGACGGGGTGGCGCACCAGCCAGGCAACGAGCCGCTCGGCAGGTCCAGCGGGGTCGGTGGTCGCGAGCCGCCAGCGATCGGCGAGCAGGTCGTGCCGCACGGCGTACCGCTCGAACCACAGCGTGAGGAAGGGCGGAATCGCGCAGGCCAGCCCGAGCAGGGTGCGCCGACGCGACCACTGCTGGTCGACCGCGACCGCCACCGTCATCAGGGCGTAGGCGATGAACACGACCCCGTGGGCCATGCCGAAGACCCGGACCCCGAGCTCGGTCGTCTCGGTGACGTACTTCAAGAACATGCCGGCCAGCAGCCCGGCCCAGGTGAACGCCTCGGCGACAGCGACGCGGCGGAACAGCAGCGGGCTCATCCGGTCCTGCCCGGGGCTGGTCGGTCGCGGCCCAGCACCAGCCGTGCCGCGAGGGCGATCCACACGGTCGCGTAGACCACGCTGGTCAGCACGTCGCTCAGGTGGTGGGCGCCCTGGTAGAGCCGGGCCGAGGCACAGGCCAACGGCACGACGACCAGGAGCACGGCCCAGGCACGGGGCACCCGGGTGCAGGTCCACACCAGGAACGCGAGCCCGAGGAAGATCGCCATCGAGGTGGCGGTGTGCCCGGACGGGAAGCTGTGGTCGGGAACGAGGCCCTGGTCGAGGATCTTGACCGGCGGGCGCTGGCGAGGGTCGAGGTGGGTCCCGAACCAGTAGATGCCGCCGAGACCGGCCTCCACCAGGGCGATGAAGAGGACCGGCAGCCAGCTGCGCCGCCGGATCGCGAACACCACGGCCGCGAGACCGAGCACCGCCGCGCCGACGATCGTGTCGCCGAGGAACGTCCCGATCTCCGCGGCGTCAGTGAGGGCCGCTGTCCGCCCGTCGGCGATCTGCCGAGCAAGGTCGTCATCGGCGGCTCCGATCGACCCCTCCAGGTGGTTGGTCAGCAACCAGCCCCACGCCACCACGGCAGCCGTGACCGCGACCCAGCCGGCGGCCAGCAGTCCCACCGTCGCGGGCCAGGGCCGGACAGCCGTCCCCCGATCAGGCAAAGGTCGCCGCCGCCAGCGAGGTGAAGAAGCCCAGCCCGTCGGTGCCGGAGCCGGTCAGGGCCTCGACGGCATGCTCCGGGTGCGGCATCAGCCCGACCACGTTGCCCCGCTCGTTGGTGATGCCGGCGATGGCGCGCAGCGAGCCGTTGGGGTTGTCGTCGAGGTAGCGGGCGACCACGCGCCCCTCCCCCTCGAGCCGGTCGAGCGTCTGCTCGTCGGCAACGAAGCCGCCCTCGCCGTTCTTGAGCACGATGGTGATCTCGTCGCCCTCGTCGTACGCCGAGGTCCACGCGGTCGACGCGTTCTCGATGCGGAGCCGCTGGTCGCGGCACACGAACTTGCGGTGGTCGTTGCGGATCAGCGCGCCCGGCAGCAGGTGGGACTCACAGAGGATCTGGAAGCCGTTGCAGATGCCGAGCACCGGCAGCCCACGACCGGCCGCCTCGATGACCTCGGTCATCACCGGCGAGAACCGGCTGATGGCGCCGCAGCGGAGGTAGTCGCCGTAGGAGAAGCCGCCCGGGAGCACCACGGCGTCGACGCCGCGCAGGTCGTGGTCGCCGTGCCACAGCGCGACCGCCTCGTGGCCGCCGAGCGCGACCGCCCGTTGCGCGTCGGCGTCGTCGAGGGAACCCGGGAAGGTGACGACCCCGATCCTCACGAGTCGGCCTCCACGCGGACCGTGAAGTTCTCGATCACCGGGTTGGACAGCAGCGTGCCGGCCATCTGCTCGACGGAGGCGAGCACCTCGTCGGTGACGTCACCGTCGACCTCGAGCTCGAACCGCTTGCCCTGGCGTACGTCGCTGACGCCGGCGAAACCGAGCCGCGGCAGGGCGCCGAGCACGGCCTTGCCCTGGGGGTCGAGGATCTCCGGCTTGGGCATCACGTCGACGACGACACGGGCCACGGTGCAACTCCTGAAGACAGGCGGCGGAGGACGCCCCGAGTCTAGAGGCGTCGTGCGCGACTGCCGCCGTCAGGCTGCCTACGTGCGTCGTGGTTCTTCCCGGTCACTCGCCCCGGCGCTGCAGCCCGACGATGATCAGGGCGACACCGAGGCCGGCGATGATCGAGCCGAGGACGGTCCAGGTCTCCGAGCCGGACATGAAGCTGCCGCCGACGTACCCCAGGCCCTGGAAGGTCCACAGGGCGCCGAAGATCGTCATGATCGCGCCGACCACGACGGCCAGCTGACGACCCATCAGGACAGCTCGCGCTTGAGGATCTTCCCCGTGGCCGTCATCGGCAGCTCGTCGACGAACTGCACGATGCGCGGGTACTTGTAGGACGCGAGCTGCTCCTTGCTCCAGGCCACGAGGTCCTCCTCGGAGACGTCGTCGTGGTCCTTCGCCTTGATGACGACGGCCTTGATCTCCTCGCCGTGGCTCTCGTGGGGTACGCCGATGACGGCCGCCAGCGAGACCGCCGGGTGCTCCATCAGCACCTCCTCGATCTCGCGCGGGTACACGTTGTAGCCGCCGCGGATGATCATGTCCTTGGAGCGGTCGACGATGTAGAAGTAGCCGTCGGCGTCGCGCTTGCCGAGGTCGCCGGAACGGAACCAACCGTCACGAATCGCTTCGTCGGTCGCCTCGGCCCTCGCGTAGTAGCCCTTCATGATGTTGGGGCCCTTGATCGCGATCTCGCCGACGGCGTCCGGGTCGTCGGCGACCTCGGACCAGTCGGGCTCGATCAACTTCATCTCGACGCCGGGGATCGGTCGGCCGATCGAGCCGACCCGGACCTCCTCACCCCGCGGCGCGAAGCTCGCGACCGGCGAGGTCTCCGAGAGGCCGTAGCCCTCCAGGATGGTGACGCCGAACCGCTTCTGGAACTCCTTGTGGACCTCGACCGGCAGCGCGGACCCGCCGGCAGCGGCGATCCGCAGGGTGGCCGCCAGCTGCTTCACGTCCACCCCCGAGTCGTCGAGAGCACCGAGCAGGGCCCAGTACATCGTCGGGACACCGGCGAAGAAGGTCACCCTCTCCGCGGCCATCGTCCGCAGAGCCGGGTCGGCCTCGAAGCGCGGCAGCATGACGACGGTCCCGCCGTACGCGAAGCCACCGTTCATGATCACCGTCTGACCGAACGAGTGGAACAGCGGCAGCACGCACAGGTAGGTGTCGGGGTGGTCCTCGTCGGCGCCGAACAGGGGCTCACCGGCCAGCGCGTTGGAGTGCATGTTGCGGTGCATCAGCTCGGCGCCCTTGGGCTGGCCCGTGGTGCCGGAGGTGTAGAGGATGACCGCGGTGTCGTCCTCGTCGGTCGCAACGGTGTCGAAGGTCGGCGGCTGTCCCTGCAGGCCGGCACCCAGCGTCTCCGCGCCCTCGATCGGCGAGTCGGCAGCGGGGTCGGCGGTGATCACGAAGAAGTGGTCGCACGCGTCGGTCTGGCTGAACCCCTCGTGACCCGCCTGACCGATCGGCAGCTCCGCGGTGCCCTCGAAGCAGAAGTAGGCCTTCGCGTCGGAGTCGGCCAGGTGGTAGGCGACCTCGCGACCCTTGAGCAGCACGTTGAGCGGGACGACGGTCGCGCCGGTCTTGAGGATCCCGTAGTAGACGATCGGGAAGTAGGGAAGGTTCGGGCAGCTCAGGGCCACCTTGTCGCCCGGCTCGATGCCGCGGGAGACCAGCAGGTTGGCCACCTGGTTGGCGGCGCCGTTGACCTGCGCATAGGTGAGCCTGGTGGTCTGTCCGTCGGGACGGGCCAGCACCACGGCCTCCCGGTCGCCGTACTTCTGGGCGGAGTTCTCGAGGAGGCTCGCGAGGTTCAACATGACCCGACCCTAGGCGAGGGCCGGGTGTGGGGACAGAGGTCCGCTCAGGCCTCGTCGGCGACGCAGTCGGTTCGGCCACTGGGCTCGAGGCGACGAGCGCGCTCACCGTCGGGGCACTCGGGATCGGAGTCCAGGCGGGGTTCGCAGGTGGCGCCGCCGTCCTCGAACTCGATGTAGGTCTCATCGCCGCTGCAGAGTCGCTCCGTCCAGCCGAGGCAGGACGACATGCCCCAGCTCGAGAAGGCGACGAGAAGGACGAGGGCGAGGCGGATGCGCAGCATGGGTCAATGCTCGCCGCGGAAGCGGCAGAGAGCATCGGCCCTGGTACTCACCGCTGTCGTCGGCCCCGGGTGAGGATCTCGCCGACGCGACCCAGGTCGTGGCGGATCGCCGGGCCAGCGAGCTTCCCGGCAGCCTTGACCGGCGTCGACCACCCTCCGGAGCCGCTGACGCTGCCGACGGCGTCGACGCGACAACCGATCGAGATCGCCGTGAAGTGCAAGGCCAACGAGGCAGTGATGCCCCGCCAGTGACCGACCTCGGCCCACAGCTTGAAGGGCACCAGCTCGGTGATCTCCAGCGTGGGCCGCAGCCCGACCATGGTGTTGTCGCGCCACGTCATGCCGACCCTGGGCTCGCCCCGGTCGACGAGCGTCACCGAGAGCAGGGACGACTGCCACTCGGGGCGGTTGCGCGGATCGGCGAGGTAGCGGAACACCTTCTCCGGAGGATGCGCGACGTCCACCCGTGAGGTGAACTCGACGGTGGTCAGAACGACTCCCCGGTCAGCAGCTCGTAGGCCTCGACGTAGCGGCTGCGGGTGCGCTCGACCACCTCGGAGGGCAACGGCGGCGGCGAGGTGTCGGAGTCCTTGTCCCACCCGGACTCGGGCGAGAGCAGCCAGTTGCGCACGATCTGCTTGTCGTACGAGGGCTGCGACCGTCCGGGCTGCCACTGGTCGACCGGCCAGAACCGGGAGGAGTCCGGAGTGAGGACCTCGTCGGCCAGCACGATGGTGCCGTCCGGCCGACGGCCGAACTCGAGCTTGGTGTCGGCGAGGATGATGCCCCGCTCACGAGCCATTTGCTCGGCACGCGCGTAGATCTCGAGGGTGAGGCGACGCAGCTCGGCCGCGACCTCCGCGCCGACCGTGTCGACGACCGCGTCGTAGGAGACGTTCTCGTCGTGGTCGCCGAGGTCGGCCTTGGTCGCCGGGGTGAAGATCGGCTCCGGCAGGCGGTCGCCATCGGTGAGCCCGGCGGGAAGGGCGATGCCGCACACCTCGCCGGTGCGCCGGTAGTCGAGCAGGCCCGAGCCCGTGAGGTAGCCGCGGGCCACGCACTCGACCGGGAACATCTCCAGCCGCTCGCACACCACCGCCCGCCCCCGGAACTCCTCGGGCACGTCGGTCGAGATGACGTGGTGAGGGACCAGGTCGTCGAGGTGGGCGAACCACCACGACGACATCCGGGTCAGGATCTCGCCCTTGTCGGGGATCAGGGTGTCGAGCACGTGGTCGAACGCGCTGATCCGGTCGCTCGCGACCATCAGCAGCTGGCCGTCGGGGAGCGCGTAGAGATCGCGCACCTTGCCGGAGTGGAGGTGCTCGAGGGTCACGCGGACGACCCTACTGGGACTCGAGCAGGCCCTTGAGCCGCGCGAGGTCCTTGGTCGTGGCGCGCCGCATCGCTGCCTGCATCATCGGCGCAGCCAGACCCTTGAAGCCACTCGGGTTGCCGCGGTTGCGCAGCGTCATCCGGCAGCCGCCGTCACCCGCGGGTTCCCAGGTGTAGGTCGTCTCCATCGGGAACGGGCCGTCTGCGGTCCGCATCACGAGCCGCTCACCGGGCACCAGGTCGACCACCTCGTAGGTGTAGGCCAGCCGGCGACCGAGGAACTGTGCCACGAAGTCCATCTGTGACCCGACCGCCACCGGCGGGTCAGTGCGCCAGCTGACCTCGCGGATGTTGACGTACCACTCCGGGGCGTGGGTCGGGTCCCCGGCGTACGCCGCGACCTCGGCGACCGGGCGCGCGATCACGGTCTCGACCTGCACGTCGACGCTCATGGCGACGACGCTACTGGGGGTGCAGCCACCACGCCATGCGACGGGTGACCCACGGCAGGAAGACGTAGGTCATCAGCGGCGTCATCACCAGCACGGTCACCAGCACCCGCAGTGGCAGCAGGAGGTCGCCGATGGTCGCCGAGGCCACCGCGTTGGCCAGCAGGCTGAGTGGGAAGAAGACCAGGAAGATCACGACCATCTGCTTCCACCGGGGTGGTGCCTGCGGAGGCGCGCTCGGCTCGCTCGGTGGCGCCTCGAACCAGCCCTCGATACCGGTCCGCTTCTCCACGTGAATCGCCTCGATGTTGCCCTCGGCAGCCTCGAGCCACCACGCCCGTTGCGGGCTCGCCTCCCAGGCGGCGAGCGCGTCGGCATCGGCGAAGCGGTAGAGCATGTGCCACTCAGGCGACCCTTCCGACGGCCGGACCCAGCCGCTGCCGAGGAAGCCGTCGAAGCGCTCCGCCAACGACGTGCCGGCCTGCACCCACGCCCGCATCTCCGAGGACTGCGAGGGGTCGACATGACGGGTGACGGACACCGTGACGGGCGCTGGCATGTGGTCCAGTGTCGACCGGGGACGCGCGTCGCGCCCAACCGTCGGCGGCGAGATCCCTGCCACATGCATCCTTGCGCCGTCGGCCTGGGCCACCCGCTGACTCGGATCGGCGGCGCTGTTCTGCCCAGATCAGGGCGCCATAGCGCGTGGCTTCGATCTGCCTTCAACACCGGCGATTCGCAAGGTGGCTAGCCGGTCGTACAACACCGTTGGGGATGCTGGACTCGGGATAGGTTCGTCGGGTGATGGAGATCCCTGTCAGGTTGGTTCCGGACGAGGACGAGCCGGGACTGTTTCTTCCCTTCGTGCCGGTCGAGATCGATGGTGTGGCTGGCGAGGCGCTCCTCGACTCCGGTGCCAGTCGATCAAAGCTGCTGGACCGCCCCGGTCTGAGGCTTGAGGAGGCGTCCTGGCCTTCCTCAGTCGGGGCGTTCGGGTCCGAGCTGTCCACGCTGGGCCGCGCGAGCGTGTCGTGTCGTCTTGGGGGCTACGATGTCGGCACCGTCGATGCCGCGGTTGTACCGGCGGATCATCCCGGGCACGGGGACCTGATCGGCCAGGACATCCTCGGCCGGTATCGCTGCGGCTTCAGCTTGGCGGATGGTCTGCTGATCCTGGATGCTGAGTCCCCGCGCGCAACCCACGCCGTCCACATCAGCGACCGCGGCCACGTCTACCTCGACCTCTCGTGGGTCGACGGCCCTGCCGTCGCAAGCGCGGTGTTCGACACCGGTGCCTCAGTCACGATCGTCGACGAAGCGTTCGCCAACAGGCACGCCGACTTGTTCACCTCGGTTGGCGTCAGCACCGGCACCGACGCAGCAGGCGTGCGAGTCGAAACACCTATGGCCCTGATGCAGGGACCAGAGATCCTCGACGAACAACTGGCTGAGGCGCGCGTGGCCATTGTCGATCTCGCTGTCCCAAACAGCACGTTGAAGCGCCGGATGGACGTCGTCCTCGGCTGGACCGTAATCAGTCAGTGCGACTGGTTCATCGACCACACAGCCGCCCGCGCAGTCTGCACGCCCAGGGCATCCCGAGTCGCCTGAACCCGAACGAAGAGACTGCCACCGGTCCCGACCGCTTCTTCCGCATACCGCTTGCTGACCGAAAGGGTCTGCTGTGGCCACGCAGAAGGACAGTCCTGTGCCCACGCGAACTAGGTCCTGGGGGCGCAGAAGCGATGACCCGCTGCCTCGCTCGAAGAAACCGAGTTTCTGGCGGCCCCAGATGCCGGTTAAATCGCTCCCTCACGGCAAGAGGACATCAATGATGTGGGCCCGCGATCCGGCCGATGATGATGACGCCCCCGACGAAGGCGAGGCCCTTGCGCCAACTCACGTCCGCCGACTGAAGGCGACCTTCCCGTTAGGGCTGGCTTTGAGCTGGTAGCGGCGGTCGTGGGCGAGGGTGTGATGTCTCGCGCACAGGAGCCGCCCGGTCTTCACGTCGGTGGTGCCGTCGCGGGACCAGGGCTGGTCGTGGTGGGCGTGGCACATCGCAGGCGGCCGGTCGCAGCCCTCGGCGGTGCAGCCGCCGTCACGGACACCCATGGCGATGCGTTGGGCCTTGGTGTGGAAGCGGCGGGTGCGGCCGACGTCGAGGGGCTGGGACTGCCCGCCGAGGACGACGGGGATGATCCCGGCACCACACGCGAGCCGCCGGGCTTCGCCGGCGGAGATCTTCGTCCCGTCGCAGAGTCCGGCGGCCTTCAGCCCGCCCATCAGGGTCTCCAGGTCGAGGGTGACCACGACGGTGGCCGCGACCCCGCCGGCGTCGGGGAGGTCGGTGTGGGTCTCGACGTACTCCAGGAACGCCTCCCCGAGCCGATGCCTGGTCGGCGTCTGGGCCGGTCGGTCGGGGTGACGGGACGGTGCGGCGAGGGCCAGGAGCGCTTTGCGGAGCATCGACCCGTGCAGCGAGGGGATGGTGAACCGGCCGTGGCACTTCCCTTGGCCGTCATCAGTCATCGTGAACGACGCCGCCGCCCGGGCAGCTTCTTCTTCGGCCTCGAGGCGGCGGGCTTCCTCGGCCTCCGCGGCTTCGGGGTCGACCACCTCCAGCAGCCGACGGCCCAGGATCCGCAACGCCCGCGCGTCGTGGTCGGCGGCCTCACGGAGCAGGAACGCCTCCGCCTGCTCCCGGACCGAGTCGTCGACCTCGTCCGGGCAGCCCGTCGACCGCGTCGACGATCACGGTCGCCTGCTCGACATTGATCGCCGCGTCCGCCAACGCCTGCATCCACTGCCGGGTGGGCCTCGTCGAGCCTCGATGCCAGCCGGGCGGCCCGGTGCGCGGCGGGTCGCGTGGTCCGCGACTCGTGGGCCAGCCAGTTCGCCGGCGACGTCGCCCCCACCGACTGACCGACCTCGACCCGCTCCGCGTGCGCCAGCAACCGCATCTGCAGCTGAGCTGCCTGCGTCGCCAACGCCGTCGCCTCCAACAACGCGGCCTCGGTGTCAGCCGTCGACAACCCCCACACCGGCGCCCGGGACAGGTCCGAGAGCGACGAGCGCAGGCCGACGACCGCGGCCACCACCGGGTGTCTCGCCTCGTCGACCTGCGCTGTCATGACCCCCACTCAACCACCGCCCACCGACACCCAGCCGGGCCCTTGTGGACAGCCGACCACGACCGCAAATTGTGGACGATCCGCGGTCCACCAAGGACGCGTCAGTCGCTCACGACGCGCGCCGAGCGAGCATCGCCACCGTTTCGGTCGCACTCCTGCGTCCGACCGCGACCGATCTCGCCCGGATGGTCGCGCAGGACTTCCGCCGCGATCTGTCACTGGAGCACGCCTTCCTCTCGGGTGACGGCGACCTCCGCTCGAGCAGCAGGGTCACAGGATGATCGTCGAAGCCTTGGTGGGCTACTGAGGTGGCACCGAACACCTCGATGGGCGTGTCCGTCGTCGTGGGCAGGGCACGTGCACAGCACTCCCAAGTAGCCGGAATCGGGCGCTTCGGATGCCGCGGCCCGAGTTTGCTGACGGGCACACTGTGGCGGTGGAGACTCTTGGCACCAAGGAAGTGTTCGCCAACCAGTGGATGAGTGTCCGAGAAGACACTGTTCGGCGACCAGATGGTTCTGTCGGCTCGCACGCAGTGGTCGAGGCTGCTCCGATCGCTCTGGTCATTCCTGTTGACGGCGAGCGCGTGCATCTCGTCGAGCAGTACCGCCACCCAGTTGCCGGTAGGCGCTGGGAGTTTCCATCAGGGACCACAGATCCGAACATCGACCGCGACGCGGCCTCCGTGGCCGCACGAGAACTGCACGAAGAGACAGGACTTGTCGCGGCGAACATGACGCCACTCGGCACGCTGGACATCATTCCCAGCACGTCCAGCCAAACCTGCGCGGTCTTCCTGGCCACCGAACTCACCGAGGGCACCTCACACCGCGATCCGGGCGAGCAGGACATGCAGTCGGCTTGGTTCACCCGCACCCAGGTCGAGCGCATGATGAGGGACGGGATCGTCTCCGACTCGAAATCGATCGCCGCCTATGCGCTGCTCCTCGTCTCGTAACCGGTAACCACGCCAAGCCGAACGCCTCTACCGCGACATGAGCGCTGCCGCCTCTGGCAAGAGCCCGAGTCAGAGGATGGCGCCGGGCGAGTACGCCGCGGCCCCGGGGTGACGGGCGGCGAGCGCCTCGACGGCCCGGACGACGGCCTGGGTCTGGGCGACCGCCGCGCCGGTGAAGCCGATCGGCTCCGCCACCAGCGCCTCGATGTCGGCGCGGCTGAGACCGAGCCGGTCGTCTGCGGCGAGCCGGTCGAACACGTCGTTCCCGGCCTGGCCCTGCCGCATCGCGAGTGCCGTGCCCACGGCCGCCTGCTTGATGACCTCGTGTCCCACCTCGCGACCGACCCCGCGTCGTACGGCGGCCATCAGCACCTTCGTCGTGGCCAGGAAGGGCAGGTAGCGATCGAGCTCGCGCTGGATGACCGCGGGGAAGGCGCCGAACTCGTCGAGGACCGTCAGGAACGTCTGGAACAGCCCGTCGGCGGCGAAGAAGGCGTCCGGCAGCGCGACCCGGCGTACGACGGAGCAGGAGACGTCGCCCTCGTTCCACTGGTCGCCGGCGAGCTCGCCCACCATCGAGAGGTAGCCGCGAGTGACGACTGCCAGCCCGTTGACCCGCTCGCAGGACCGGGTGTTCATCTTGTGCGGCATCGCGCTGGAGCCGACCTGCCCCTCCACGAAACCCTCCGTGACCAGCTCGAGCCCGGCCATCAGCCGGATCGTGGTCGCCAGGTTGGACGGCGCCGCGACCAGCTGGACCACGGCCGAGAGCACGTCGAAGTCGAGGCTGCGCGGGTAGACCTGGCCGACGCTGGTGAGCACCCGCTCGAAGCCGAGGTGGTCGGCGACCCGGCGTTCGAGGTCGGCCAGCCGGTCGGCGTCCCCGTCGAGGAGGTCGAGCATGTCCTGGGACGTCCCCATCGGGCCCTTGATGCCCCGGAGCGGGTACCGGGCGAGCAGCTCCTCGACCCGCTCGACCGCGATCAGCAGCTCGTCGGCGATGGTCGCGAACCGCTTGCCGAGCGTGGTGGCCTGCGCGGCGACGTTGTGGGAGCGGCCGGCCATCACCGTGGACTCGTGCTCGGCGGCAAGCCGACCCAGTCGCGCCAGGGCGGCCACAGCCCGGTCCCGCAGCAGCGCCAGCGACTGCCGGACCTGGAGCTGCTCCACGTTCTCGGTCAGGTCCCGGGAGGTCATGCCCTTGTGGATGTGCTCGTGCCCGGCCAGCGCGGAGAACTCCTCGATCCGCGCCTTCACGTCGTGGCGCGTCACCCGCTCACGCGCGGCGATCGAGTCGAGGTCGACCTTCTCCACGACGTTCTCGTAGGCCTCCACGACCCCGTCGGGCACCTCGACACCGAGGTCACGCTGGGCGCGGAGGACGGCGATCCAGAGCCGCCGCTCCAGGACGATCTTGTGCTCGGGCGACCAGATCGCAGCGAGATCGGCACCGGCGTAGCGGGTGGCGAGGACGTTGGGGACAGTCACCGCGCCACTCTATCGGCGGGGTCCGGCGTGGAGCCGCAGCCGCTGCCCGGGACGGAGCTGCGCACAGCGGTCGACGTCCGCGTCGTCGACGTACCCGATCACGGGATAGCCGCCCGTGACGGGGTGGTCGGCCAGGAAGAGGACCGGCAGTCCCGACGGGGGAATCTGCAGCGCACCCCGCAACATCCCTTCGCTGGGCAGCTCACCGTCGCGGCTGCGCTCCAGTGGCTGGCCCTCCAGCCGGACGCCGACCCGGTTGCTCTCGCCGCTGACGGTGTACTCCTGCGTCGTCAGCAGTCGCCACGCCTCCTCGTCGAACCAGTCGCGGCGCGGCCCCTCGGTGAGCCGGACCTCCAGCCGCTCGGCCGCCGGCTCGGCGACGGCGGCGAGGTCGGTGTCGGGAAGCCCCGCCACGAGGTCGCCGACGGCCAGCCGGTCGCCGGCCGACACCGCCGCCGGCCCCAACCCGCCGAGCACGTCGGTGGCGCTCGAGCCGAGCACGGGCTCGACCGCGAAGCCACCCCGCACCGCGACGTACGTGCGCAACCCGGTCACCGGGGCCCCGAGCCGCAGCACGTCTCCGGGTCGCAGCCGCACCGGTCCGTTGTGGGGCGCGCCGGGGCATCGGGCACCGGTGGTCACGACCATCACCTCGTCCTCCGCGCGCAGCACCAGACCACCGAAGGTCACCTCGAGGGCGGCAGCGCCGGGGTGGTTGCCGAGGAGCCGGTTGGCGAGGCGGTACGACGCCCGGTCACAGGCGCCCGAGCGGCCGACCCCGATCGCGGCGCGGCCGACCCGGCCCTCGTCCTGCACCGTGGTCAACGGACCCGGCTCCTCGACGACCAGGTGCCGGGTCACGGGTCGACCGCCACGAACCGGACCCGGGTGTCGGGCGAGAGCACTGCCGGGGGATCCCGGTCGAGGTCGAACGGGGGGAGGTCGGTCCGCCCGATCAGCTGCCAGCCCCCGGGTGACTCGCGCGGGTAGACGCCGGTGAACTCGCCGGCCAGTCCCACCGAGCCCGCCGGGACCTTGGTCCGGGGGCTGCGGCGCCTGGGGATCTGCCAGTCCGCGTCGTCCGCGGTGAGGTAGCCGAAGCCGGGGACGAAGCCGCAGAAGGCCACCGTCCACAGCTCCCCCGTGTGCCGCGCGATCACCTCGTCCCGGGAGCAGCCCACGATGTCGGCGACGTCGTCGAGGTCGGCGCCGTCGTAGACGACGGGGATCTCGAGCACGTCCCGATCGTTGCCGCGGGTCCGCCGGTGCGAGACCGAGCCGCGGCCCTCGACAGCGGCGCGCACCCGGTCGGGGGTCGTCGCCGCAGGATCCAGCACGAGCAGCACGGTGCGCGCCGCCGGCACCACGTCCACCACTCCGTCGGGGGTGTCGGCCAGCAGTCCGGCGTACTGCCCGAGCACCTCGTCGAGGTCCTCGCACTCCAGCAGGAGTCCGCAGCTCCCGCTGGGCAGGATGCGCACGTCGGCCTCAGCCCACGAACGGGCGTACGGCGACCCCGGCCGACTCGAGCGCGCTACGGACCGCGCGAGCGATCTCGACCGCCCCCGGGGTGTCACCGTGGACGCAGATCGACTCGGCCTGGACCGTGATCGAGCCGCCGTCCACGTCCTCGATCGGCTCGCCGGTGGCGATCGCGACACATCGTTGCGCGATCAGGTCCGCGTCGTGGAGCACCGACCCCTCCAGCCGTCGCGACACAAGGGTTCCCTCCGGGGTGTAGGCGCGGTCGGCGAACGCCTCGCGCACCGTCGTGAGCCCGGCCTCGCCGGCACGCCGCAGGAACACCCCCGGAATTCCCATCACCGGCAGGGTGCGGTCGTGGGCGAGGATCGCCTCCACCACGGCCGCGGCCTGTTCCTCGTGGTGCACGATCGCGTTGTAGAGGGCACCGTGCGGCTTGACGTAGGCCACCTTGCCGCCGGCAGCCCGGGCGAAGGCCTCGAGCGCTCCGATCTGGTAGATCACGTCGTTCGCGAGCGCCTCGGGCTCGATGTCGATGAAGCGACGACCGAACCCCGGCAGGTCGCGGTAGCCGACCTGGGCTCCGATCATCACCCCGCCCTCGACCGCCTGGGCGCACACCCGCCGCATGATCGAGGGGTCGCTGGCGTGGAAGCCACAGGCGACGTTGGCGCTGCTGACGACGCCGAGCAGTGCCTCGTCGTCACCGAGCGTCCAGTGCCCGAAGCCCTCCCCCAGGTCTGAGTTGAGATCCGTGGTGGTCATGGGTTCCCTCCCGCTGAGCGGATCGCGTGGGCCCACGGTACCCACAGCATGACCCGATGCCGCGACGTCTGACCGCGGGCAGGACGCTCACCGGCCCGCGGCGATGTCGGTGCGGTGCTGGGCGCCGGCGAAGGAGACGGCGGCGACACCGGCGTACGCCGCGTCGCGGGCGGTCTCGAGGGTGGCACCGGCCCCCACGACCGCGAGCACCCGACCTCCGGACGTGACGAGGTGGCCGCTGTCGCTGGCCGTTCCCGCGTGGATGACGTGGACGCCGTCGAGCGACTCGGCCGCGTCGACGCCGGTGATGACATCGCCGGACGACGACGACTCGGGGTAGCCACGGCTGGCCATCACGACGGCGATCGCCGAGCCCGGCTTCCAGCTCGGCGGGTCGACGTCGGCCAGGGTGCCGGTGGCCGCGCCGTGGAGCAGGGGCGCGAGCGGCGAGTCCAGGAGAGCGAGCAGCGGCTGGGTCTCCGGGTCACCGAAGCGGGCGTTGAACTCGATGACGCGGGTGCCGAGGCTGGTCAGCGCCAACCCGGCGTACAGCAGTCCTGTGAAGGGGGTGCCGCGGCGGGCGAGCTCGTCGACGGTCGGCTGCAGGACCTCGCGCAGCACCTCCGCGACCAGACCCTCGGGCGCCCACGGCAGTGGCGTGTAAGCACCCATGCCGCCGGTGTTGGGGCCTTCGTCGCCGTCGCGGATCCGCTTGAAGTCCTGGGCCGGCTGCAGCGGGTAGACCGTGGCGCCGTCCGCCTCGTTCCAGCCGCACAGCGCGAACAGGGACACCTCGGGCCCGTCGAGGAACTCCTCGATCACGACCCGGTCGCACGCCACCGCGTGGGCGAGCGCGGCCGCCCGGTCGTCGGTCACCACCACTCCCTTGCCGGCGGCCAGGCCGTCGTCCTTGACGACGTACGGCGCCCCGAACTCCTCCAGCGCGGCCTCGGCCTCCTCGCGCGTGGTGCACACCCGCGCCCGGGCGGTCGGGACACCGGCGGCGTCCATCACGTCCTTCGCGAACGCCTTCGAGCCCTCCAGCTGCGCCGCCTCGCGGGACGGACCGAAGCAGGCGATGCCCCGGGCGCGCACCGCGTCCGCCACCCCGGCGACCAGAGGAGCCTCCGGCCCGACGACCACGAGGTCGACGCCGAGCCGGGCGGCCAGGGCCGCGACGTCGTCCCCGGACATCGGGTCGACGTCGTGCAGTGTCGCCACCGTCGCGATCCCCGGGTTGCCCGGCGCTGCGTGCACCTCGGCGTCGGGGTCCTGGGCGAGGGAACGGGCCAGCGCGTGCTCGCGGCCACCGGTGCCGATCACGAGAGTCTTCATAGGCGGCGATCCTATCGGCGGCCGGGCGGGGCCGTACGCCGCGTCTCGGCCGCACCCGGTGGCGGAGCCGGGCGGCGATGCCACCCGCGGACGCACCGGCACCACAGCCGCTCCGAGCGGGCCCGTGAACACGTCCGGCCGGAGCGGGCAGGCGTGCAGCGGACTCGGCCCGGACGGCCCCGGCTGCGGGTGCCCGGCTCGGCCGGGCACCCGTCGGCTCAGGCGTGGCCGGTGACCGGCTCGTGCGTGTCGGTGGCGGCCGGCTGCGCGGCGGGACGCTGCGGCCGGCCCGGAAGCAGCAGGCCCGCCACGAGGACGACGCCCGCAGCACCGACGATCCACCAGAAGGCGTGGTGGAAGCCGGCGACCAGGTCGCTGTCCAGGGACTCACTGGCCAGCACCCAGGCGATCAGGGCGACCGTCATCGAGCCGCCGATCTGGTTGAGGATCATCAGCGCGCTGGAAGCGCTGGCGGCGGAGCCGGGCGGCACGGTGCGGTAGACCGAGGCGAGGGCGGGCGCGCCGACCATGCCGAGGCCGAAGCCGGAGATCACCGAGCACACCGCGAGCAGGACGAGGCTGCTGTCGGCACCGGCTTGGGTGTAGCCCAAGGTGCCGAGCCCGACCAGGCCCGCGCCGGCGGGGACGAGAAGCCTGGCGCCGAGCTTGTCGCTGAGCCTGCCGGCCAGCGGCATGCCGATGAGCGCTCCGACGCCCTGCGGGGCCAGAAGCAGGCCGGCGGCGAGCACGCCGTTGCCGCGGTTCTCCTGGTGTAGAGCGGGACCAGGAAGAGGAGCGAGTAGAGCATCCCGCCGACGAGGAACATGGCGGCGACGCTCGCCGAGAACCCCGAGCCGGAGAACAGCCGCATGTCGATGAGCGGGGCCCGTGTGGTGCGGAGGGCGTGCAGCACGTAGCCGGCGATGAGGGTCAGGCCGCAGACGAGACCGATCACCACCTCGGCCCGACCGAAGCCGGAACCGCCGCCCGCCACGGAGAAGGCATACATCAGGGCGGCGAAGCCCGGACACAGCAGGAGCACGCCGATCACGTCCAGCGGCTGTCCCTCGCTCCGGCCCGGCTCCGCGCCCGGCACGACCTTGACGGCGAGCAGGACGGCGAGCAGGCCGATCGGCAGCTTGAAGAAGAAGAGCCACTGCCAGTTCAGCCACTCGAGGACGACACCGCCGATGACGGGACCGATGACGGGGCCGAGCATCAGCGGCAGCGACATCAGGCCCATCACGCGACCGGCGCGGGTCGGTCCGGCGGCGCGGGCCAGCAGCGTCAGCATCGTCGGCTCGAGGACTCCGCCACCGAATCCGGTGAGAACCCGGAAGGTGATCAGGGATCCCGCATCCCAGGCGAAGCCGGTGAGCAGGGAGCCCCCGAGGAAGATCCCCAGGCCGGTCAGCCAGACGGCGCGCCCGCCAAAGCGGTCGACGGCCCAGCCGGCGACCGGGACCATGACGGCGACCGCCAGCAGATACCCGGTGGCGACCCACTGGATCGTCGACAGCGGCGAGTCGAACTCCGTGCCCAACGAGTCGATGCCGACATTGATCACCGTCGCGTCGAGCAGCGCCAGGATCGCACCCAGGACCAGGACTCCGAGCAGCCGCAGGAGCGCCGGATCGAGCCGGGCCTCCCGGGATTCGCGCATGACGTCTCTCCTCTCTGATGAACTGTCTCGATAGTTTAATTGAACTCATCAGTTCAATACGTTGGTCGGACGGTAGCATGAGGCGATGACGCCAGGCGATACGGACACCGCACTCGACCGCCCCACCGGACGGGGTCGCATCGACAAGCGCCGCGCGATCCTCGATGCGGCCATCCGCGTCTTCGCGCGGGAGGGGTACGTCCAGGCCGGCCTCGACGCCATCGCCGCCGAGGCCGGCGTTGCCAAGCCGACCATCTACAACCACTTCGGCGGCAAGGAGAACCTCTTCCGCGAGGCCGTGCTGGAGGCCACGCAGCGGTCCAGCGCCAAGACCCTGGTTGCCCTCGAGGGCTTCCCCGGGAGTGGATCCGACGACCTGCGCGAGGAGCTGGAGGGCGTCGCCACCCGCCTGGTCGCTTGTTTCCGCGACGAGAAGTCCTGGGCTCTGCAGCGCCTGTTGTACGCCGAGACCGTTCGATTCCCGGCCGTCTTCGACGACTGGCGGGCCAGCGGACCGGCCCAGGTGACCGACGCGCTCGCCGGACGGCTCGCCCGGCTGGCCAACGCGGGCCGGCTCGACATCGCCGAACCTGATCGCGCCGCTGGTCAGTTCCTCGCGCTCATCTCCGACGGCATCGCCATGCTGTCGGCCCTGGGCACCCGGCCGATCGACGACACGTCGTTGCGCGAGGCCGTGCAGTCGGGCGTCGAGACGTTCCTCAGGGCATTCTCCCCGCGCAACGCCGACACACAGAGCGAGACACCGGGCGCGCGCCGCAGCAAGGAGGGCACCGCGGCCGGAGCTCGCTCCCACGGCCGTGAGGAGCGGTCAGCATCTGTCGACCCCGACGACCCGCAGCGGCCCTCGGACCTCTAGCCCTCCAGGGCCCTACGCGCTCGACTCAGTCGTGGACGACGAGGGTCTGCTCACGGCCCGGCCCGACGCCCACGCCGAGGTCTGCTCGCGGCCGGGGCCGACACCGACACCCCAGATCCGGGTGCCGGACATCTCCTCCAGGGCCTGCACGTACTTCTGGGCGTTGTCGGGCAGCTCGTCGAACGCGCGGCAACCGGAGATGTCCTCCCACCAGCCGTCGAGGTGCTCATAGATCGGCGTGGCGCGGGCGAACTCGCTCTGGGTCATCGGCATCTCGTCGTGACGGACCCCGTCCACCTCGTAGGCGACGCACACCGGGACCCGCTCCCAGCTCGACAACACGTCGAGCTTGGTGAGGAAGAGGTCGGTGAGGCCGTTCACGCGGGTGGCGTAGCGGGCGATGACCGTGTCGTACCAGCCGCACCGACGGTCGCGCCCGGTCGAGACGCCGACCTCACCGCCGACCTTCCACAGCTTCTCGCCGTCCGCGTCGAAGAGCTCGGTCGGGAACGGACCGGAGCCGACCCGGGTGGTGTACGCCTTGATCACGCCGATCACCCGGTCGATCCGGGTGGGACCGACGCCCGCGCCGGTGCAGACGCCGCCCGCGACCGGCGACGACGACGTCACGAACGGGTAGGTCCCGTGGTCGACGTCGAGCATGGTGGCCTGGGCGCCCTCGAAGAGCACGGTCTGCCCCTCGTCGAGCGCCCGGTTCAGCATCAGCGACGTGTCGCGCACCATCGGCCGGAGCCGGTCGGCGTAGGAGAGCAGCTCCTCGACGATCGCCTCGAGGTCGACCGCGCGACGGTTGTAGACCTTCGCGAGCACGTGGTTCTTGAGGTCCAGCGCGCCCTCCACCTTGTCGCGCAGCAGCGCCTCGTCGAAGAGGTCGGCGATCCGGATGCCGAGCCGGTTGACCTTGTCGGCGTACGTCGGGCCGATGCCGCGGCCGGTGGTGCCGATCTTGTTCGCGCCGAGGAAGCGCTCGGTCACCTTGTCGACGGTGACGTGGTACGGCGCGATGACGTGCGCGTTGGCGGACACGATCAGCCGGTCCTCCACCCCGTTGACGCCGCGCGCCTCGAGGCCGTCGATCTCGCGGAAGAGTGCCTCCGGGGACACCACGACGCCGTTGCCGATCACCGAGGTCGCCCCCTCCGTGAGGATGCCCGACGGCAACAGGTGGGTCGCGTACTTCTCACCGTTGACGACGATGGTGTGGCCGGCGTTGTGGCCGCCGCTGGTGCGGACCACGAAGTCGATGGTCTCGGTCGTGGCGAGGAGGTCGGTCGCCTTCCCCTTGCCTTCGTCACCCCACTGGGCGCCGAGGACGATGATGGCCGGCATCGGGCCCGCCTTCCAGGTTCGGGATCAGGTGCAGTGCCGGGAAATGCGACGAACCCCGGCGGCAACAACCGCTGCAGGGCTCTTGCGACCCGAGGCTACCAAAGCCGGTCTCCGACCCGATCGGCCGTGGACTAGTGTCCAGCGCGTGGAATCGTGCCTGGTGATCACCAACGAGGGCGCCGGGACCGCGGACGAGGAGCGCCTCCAGCAGGCGATCGACGTGCTGCAGGCTCGTGCCTCGGTCGAGGTGGTCGCGACCTCCAACCCCGGCGAGCTCGACAGCGTGCTGCACCGCGCCGGGTCCCGTCGGATCGTGGTCGCCGGCGGCGACGGCAGCCTGCACGCGGTCGTCGCGGCGCTGCACCGGCGTCATGACCTGGCCGACAGCGTGCTCGGCCTGATCCCGCTCGGGACCGGCAACGACTTCGCCCGCTGCATGGACATCCCGCTCGACCCCGAGGAGGCGGCGACGCTGATCCTCGACGGCGAGGTCCGACCGGTGGACATGATGGTCGACGAGCTCGGCGGGATCGTGGTCAACAACGTGCATGTCGGCGCCGGCGCGCAGGCCAGCCGCCGCGGCCACCGGTGGAAGGAACGGCTCGGCGCGGTCGGGTTCGGCAAGGTCAACCTCGGCAAGCTGGGCTACCCGATCGGGGCCCTGCAGGCCGCCTTCATGCCGCCCCAGGTCCGGCTCCGGGTCGAGGTGGACGGCCGCGTGGTGAGCGACGTCGACCAACCGATCCTGATGGTCGCGATCGGCAACGGCACCAGCGTCGGCGGCGGAGCGGAGCTCACTCCGGAGGCCGACCCCGAGAACGGCACGGTCGACGTGATGGTCTCCCGCTCGGTGGGACCGGTCGCGAAGCTCGGGTACGCCGTGGGCGTGGCCCGGGGCCGCCATCACGAACGCGACGACGTGCAGTACCTGCGCGCCTCGTCGGTCACCGTCTCCGGCGAGCGCTTCTACTGCGCCGCCGACGGCGAGATCTCCGGGCCTGAGCGGCGCCGCAGCTGGCGGGTCGAGCCCGGCGCCTACTCGATGCTGCTCCCCTGACGCGTCACAGCCACCCGCGCCGTACCGCCTCCACCCCCGCCTGGAAGCGGGAGTCGACCCCGAGCTCGGTCATCATCGACGCGACCCGACGGCGGACCGTGCGCAGGCTGATCCCGAGGGTACGGGCGATCTCCTCGTCCTTGGCGCCCTGCGCGAGCTCGCGCAGCATGAAGTCGTTGAGCGCCGGGCGTGCGGTCCGACCGGCGCCGAATTCGGGGAGCGGCTTCGCGCGTTCCCACAGCGCCTCGAACCACAGCGACAGCGCATGGACGATCCCGGGCTGACGGACCAGCGAGCGTGGCTCGTCGGCGAAGCCCAACGGTTCCGGCAGCACCACATGGGTGGCGCCGATGATGAACATCCGGGTCGGCAGCTCGGGCAGCAGCCGGATCTGCTCGCCCACCGACATCCGCAGCTCCAGGGTGGGCCGCGCCTCCGTCCACGCGCGGTAGGGGTAGATGGCGCGGGACGCCCGGCCCTGCTTGACCGCGGCGCCCACGACCTGGGCCATGGCGTCCTCGCGCGGCTTGCGGAACTGGTCCGGCCGCAACCACAGCAGGTCGCCCGCACTCTCGGTGATGAGGGCGTGCAACAACGGCACCGGGTTGCCGCCGGAGCTGATCTCGCCGTCGATCGGCTGGACCTCGACGACCTCGCCCGGTTTCGGCCGGGCCGCCGGCGCCACCAGGTGCGGGAGAGCCCGCGCCACCCCCTCCAACCTGGCCGTCGTGAGTGTGGCGGCATGAGCGGTCTCCCGCAGCAGCAGCGCCACCGCCTCCGGCGGCGTCGCGACGTGGACCCGGCTCGACTCCACCCGGACGATGCCCACCTCGAGCAGCGGCCGGATGTCGTGCAGCAGCTCGTCGGGCGTACGGAGCAGGGCGTCCGCGACGGAGACCAGCTCGCGGCCGGACTGTCCGAGCAGCCGTTCGTAATCTCGCTCGACCCGTTTGGAGAAGCCGAGCGCGGCCATGATCGAAGGAGCTTGGTGCGCCATGCTGGCAGCATAGTGTCAGCGGCAGGTCTTCCCTTATGGCACGGTCCTGTCAGTGCCAGACTGACGACCGCGTGGCGGCCCACGGGCCGCCCCTCGACCCACCGCGGGGGATGCGGTCGAGTGAATCCGCGTGAAGGCGCCGGACCCCCCGGGGGAGTCCGGCGCCTTTCGCGTGTCCGGGCTCGGGTAGTTTGGCCGGGCTAGTTCGACCAGGCCATCTCCCCCTTTCCCTGCAGGAGCTCCCACCCATGGCACGAGGCCAGCAGGGCCCGCCGACCGACTGGGTCACCCGGGCCGCCGACGACGCCCAGCGCCACGCGCGAGAGGGCGAGACCATCACCTGCTCGTCGGGCGCTTCACCGTCCGGACCTGTCCACCTGGGCAACCTGCGCGAGTTCCTCACCGTCCACTTCGTCGCCGACGAGCTGCGTCGCCGCGGGCTTGCAGTCCGCCACCTGCACGTGTGGGACGACTACGACCGGTTCCGCAAGGTCCCGGCGGGGGTCGACGCCTCCTGGGCCGACCACCTCGGCCGGCCGCTCAGCGCCGTTCCGGATCCGTGGGACTGTCACACCTCCTGGGCCGAGCACTTCAAGGAGCCGCTGCGCGACGCGCTGCACGCGCTCGGTGTCGACATGGAGGAGGTGTCGCAGACCGAGCGCTACGGCGCCGGCGTCTACCGCGAGCAGATCCTCGCCGCCGTCAGCCACCGCGACGACATCGAGGCCGTGCTGGCACGCCACCGGACCAAGGCCGCCGAGGCTGAGTCCGCCGCTGAGTCCCAGCCCGACTCGGTGGCGGCCGCGGACGACCTGGAGCGGTTCCCCTTCAAGGCCTACTGCCGCGAGTGCGGTCGCGACACGACCACGCCCACGTCGTACGACGAGGAGACGACCGACCTCGCCTACACCTGCTCCTCGTGCGGGTTCTCCGGCGTGACGAACCTGACCACGCAGGACGAGGGCAAGCTGGTGTGGAAGGTCGACTGGCCGATGCGCTGGGCCTTCGAGCACGTCGACTTCGAACCCGCCGGGATGGACCACGCGACGCCCGGCTCGTCGTTCACGGTCGGCCACGAGCTGGTCGAGTCCGTCTTCGGGATGCCGCGGCCGGCCTGGTTCGGTTACGGCTTCGTCGGCTTCGCCGGCACCCAGAAGATGTCCTCGTCGGCCGGCGGCGCTCCGACCGCGGCCGACGCGCTGCGGGTCCTGGAGGCGCCGATCCTGCGCTGGCTCTACGTCCGCCGGAACCCGAAGCAGACCTTCGACATCGACTTCGGCCCGGAGGTCGTCCGGCTCTACGACGAGTGGGACGCCCTGGGTCGCAAAGCGGCGTCCGGCAAGCGCGACGGCGCGGTGCTCGCCCACGAACGGGCGTCCGCGACGGCCACCGCCGGCACCCTGCCGACCTCGCCGGTGACGGTGCCGTTCCGGGTGCTGTCCTCGGTCGCGGACGTGACCGCCGGATCGTCCTCGCTGATCAGCGGTGTCGTCGCCGACCTCGGCTACCCGCACGACTCGGTCGACTCGCTCGAGCCGCGACTGACGAAGGCGATGCAGTGGACCGCGGAGTTCGTGCCGGCGTCGGACCGCACCACGGTCCGCTCCGAGCCCGACGCCACCGCCCTGTCGGCACTCGGCCCCCAGGAGTCGGAGTGGGTGCGGCTGCTGCTCACCGGGTTGGTCGGCGACGAGCTGGAGCTCGACGCGGTCACGGCCCTCGTCTACGGCGTACCCAAGCTGGCCCGTGGCCTCTCCCTCGACGACGCCCCGACCGATGAGGTCAAGGCGGACCAGAAGGAGTTCTTCCGGTTGCTCTACCACCTGCTGGTCGACGCCGAACGCGGCCCGCGCCTACCCACCCTCATCGTCGCCCTCGGCCCCGCGAAGGTCCGGTCCTTGCTCGGCGGCTGAGGTGCTTCCCTGCGCCCTTGCCTGCTGTAACGCGCAGTTACATCAACTAGTGCGCGATTGCAGCGGCGCGGTAGTGCCGGTAACTGCGCGTTACAAGGCTCAGCTGGCGCGCCGGCGTCGGCCCCGCATCCGGGCCGCGAACTCCGCGAGGTGCGGCGGGAGCTGATCTCCGAACCGCTGGCGCGTGACGTCGAACTCGCGCCGCAGCCGCTCGCGGGCACGGCGACGCGCCTCGCCCCAGAAGTCCTCCCAGTAGATGCGGGACATGCCGAGGCCTTCCGCGCACACGTCTCGCTGGCGACGTCGCTCGTCCCACACCACCTGCTCCGCCATCTGTTCGGCGACCCCACCTCGGTCAACCGGACGGAGCTTGATGCGTCCGTCGAACTCGAACACATGGCAGCCGATCCGGAGGTCGCACCACGCGACGCCGGACGGGATCCGGACCGCGAACTGCGTCTCGGCGTCGCCGATGCCGAGCTCGGTCAGCAGCTCGCGGGAGAGAGTTTCGCCGACGCTCTCTGCTCCGGGATCGGCGTCGGCGATCGCGGCTCGTACGTCGGTGACTCCCGGCCACGAAGTCATGGGCTCGGCCGCGGCAGCAAGCTGTGAGCGGGTGAAGCCGAGCTGCAGGGCGCCGTCTGCGGCGACCAGGCCGGCGCGGTAGCCATGGGTCCGGGCCAGATCGGCCACGGTTCGGGGGACGTCGAGCGCCGGCAGACCGTGGGCCGTCACGACCTGGCTGTCCAGATAGGCAGCCCCGTGATGTCGGATGCCGAATCTGATGCGCGAGCCGTTGATGCCCGTCCGGGTCACGTGGGTCTCGGACTCCTGCGGCCTAATCAGGGGCAACCGCTGAAGCAGGGCGGACGAGTCGTGGCTGTAGACGTGGGGCACATCGAGCGTCAGGTGGCTGGCGCGAATCCGCGCGAGCGGCCGCTCGACGTACTCGTCCCACGCATCCCACAGCTCGCGGGTGGTGTAGACGCCACGGCGTACAGCAACCAGCTCGCCGCCGCGCACCCAGCGCGAGATGAGCCGGGCGGCAAGCCCCATCTCCTGCAGCCGAGCACTGGTGACCAAGCCTTGTCCGGCGGCGACGGCCGCTCGCACTCGGGAATCCATGCCCGAAACCCTGAGCCTGTGGTCTGCCTCCCGCTACCCCCAGATTCGAACCTGTGGAGAACCGTGGTGAGGCGACCTCACCGACCTCGCATGTAACGCGCAGTTACCGGCACTCAGGCGCCGTAGCAACGCCGCAGGTGTTGAGGTAACTGCGCGTTACATGAGTTCAGTCAGCACGTTACCCAAGGAGTTCGGCAGCGGCTTCCGGGGAGGAGTCGTGGAGGAAGGTGGCGCAGCGCTCGGCTTCGTCGGACTCACCGATCGCCTGGGCGGCGAGGGCGAGGAGGGCCAGGCAGCGCAGGAAGCCGCGGTTGGGCTCGTGCGACCACGGCACCGGGCCGTGACCCTTCCAGCCGTTGCGGCGCAGCATGTCGAGGGAGCGGTGGTAGCCGACCCGGGAGTAGGCGTAGACGGCCACGTCGTCGGCCTTCTCCTCGGCCGCCTGGGCGGCCAGGGCGGCCCAGGCGATGGGCGAGGCCGGGTGTCGGCGTACGACGTCGACGGGGGCAGCGCCCTCGGCGAGCTCGGCGGCGGCCGGGTCCTCCGGTAGGTGGGTGGGCGGCGGTCCGGCCATCAGGTCGAGGTGACTCATGGGCCCCACCCTGCCACCCGCGTGGATCAGTAGGCTCGCCGCCATGAGTGACCCGCACCTCGACGCCGCCCACGACGCCGCCCTCGCCAGGGACATCGATGCCTGCTCCCGCCTCCGCGGCGAGTTCACCCTGCGCTCGGGACAGGTGTCGCACGAGTACTTCGACAAGTACCTCTTCGAGTCCGACCCGGCGCTGCTCGCGCGGGTGGTCGAGCGGATGGTCGACCTGCTGCCGGAGGACACCGAGCTGCTCGGCGGGCTCGAGATGGGCGGCATCCCGATCGCCACGATGCTCAGCGCGCGCACCGGGTTGCCCGCGCTGTTCGTCCGCAAGGAGGCGAAGACCTACGGCACCTGCAAGCTCGCCGAGGGTCCCGAGGTGAACGGTCGCCGGGTGACGCTGGTCGAGGACGTCATCACCACCGGCGGCGCCGTACGGGATGCGACGCGGGCGCTGCGGGAGTACGGCGCCATCGTCGACCACGTCGTGTGCGCCATCGACCGCAGCCCGGCCGGCGAGAACCCGCTGGCCGACGTGGCCCTGGAGGTCCGCCCGGTGCTCACCAAGGCCGAGCTGGACGCCGTCCGCGACTGAGGTGGGTCAGACCGCCCGGCTCGCTTGCCGGCGGTGCTTCCACCACTCGTAGATGATCGGGACGACCGAGAACGCGAGGATCACGATGATGGCCTTGTCGATGTTCTCGCCGAGGCCGGGGAATGCCGCGCCGAGGAAATAGCCGAGCAGCGTGATGCTCAGGACCCACAGCACCGCGCCGACCGCACTCCAGAGGAGGAACCGGGGCCGGGACATCCGGGTGACCCCCGCGACCACGGTGACGTAGGTCCGCACGAACGGGACGAAGCGGCCGATCACCAATGCCTTGTTGCCGTGCTTGTCGAAGAACGCGGAGGTCTGGTCGAGGTACTTCCGCTTGAGGACCCGCCCTTCACGTTCATAGAGCGGTGTTCCGATGGCACGCCCGATCTCGTAGCCGGAGACGTTGCCCAGGAAGCCCGCCACGGTGAACAGCAGCAGTGCCGCGATCAGCTCGACGACAGGCGGCCCCCCGAAGACGTCGATCCTCTCGCCGGCAATGAACAGACCCATCGCGAACAGGAGCGTGTCGCCGGGGAGGAACGGGAAGAACAGCCCGCACTCGACGAAGATGATCACCAGGCTGAGCCAGAACAGCTGACCGCCGAAGTTGTCCAGCAACCACGCGGGGTCCATCCAATCCATGCCGAGCAGCAGCGGGAGCAGGTCAGCCGTCACGGACTGAGGGTATCCGGGCGCCGGTAGCCTGCCAGCCGTGCCTCTCTCCATCACCGAGACCGTTCTCGTCACCGCCCGCACGGTCGTCGACCTGGCGCTGTCCGCCCCCGTCCGCGCCCGGTGGACCGACGAGAGCGCCTGCGCAGGAATGACCGTCGGTGGTCTGGCCCACCACGCCGCGACGGAGGCCGACCACCTGGTCACGCTGTACGCCGAGGGGCCGCACGACTCGGCGCCGATCCCGGTCCTCGAGCACTACCGCCGCGCTGCCTGGGCCCACAGCTCCCTGGCTGACGAGGCCAACGTCTCGATCCGCACCGACGCCGATGCCCACGCGGCCGCAGGGTCCGACGATCTGGCTGTCGTCGCGTCCCGCGCACTGGCAGCCCTCCCGGCCGCCCTCGCCGGCATCGATGACGACGATGCGGTCCTGATCCCCTGGCAGGGCTGGTCGTTGACCGCCCGCGACTTCGCCGTGACCCGGCTGATGGAGATGGTCGTCCACGCCGACGACCTCGCCGCCAGCGTCGACATCGACACCCCCGAGTTCCCCGCCGAGGCGGCCCGGCTCGTCGTCGGGCTGCTGGCCGACATCGCGGTCGACCGACACGGCCAGGCCTCCGTGGTCCGCGCACTCAGCCGTCCCCAGCGCGCCCCGCAGTCGGTCTCCGCGTTCTGATGCCCGACGACCACGAGGAGCGGGCGCCGTACGACCCGATGCCGCACGGCCCGCCCGAGGTGGGCGTCGGGCCGTGGGAGGGCGAGCTGCCGACCGGGGAGCAGTACGACGCGGAGCTGCTGCGCGACGGGGACCGACGCAACGTCGTCGACCGCTACCGCTACTGGACGCTCGACGCGATCCGCGCCGACCTCGACACCCGCCGCCACGACTTCCACGTCGCGATCGAGAACTGGCAGCACGACTTCAACATCGGCACCATCGTGCGGACCGCGAACGCGTTCCTCGCCGCCGAGGTCCACATCGTCGGCAACCGCCGCTGGAACAAGCGCGGCGCGATGGTGACCGATCGCTACCAGCACGTGCGCCACCACGAGACGCCCGCCGACCTCGCGGCGTACCTGCACGAGCACGACGTCCGACTCCTCGGCATCGACAACCTGCCCGGCTCGACACACCTGGAGACGATGGCGATCCCGCGTCGGGTCTGCTTCCTGTTCGGGCAGGAGGGCCCCGGCCTCAGCGCCGCGGCGCGGGAGGTCTGCGACGGCACCTTCTCGATCGCCCAGTTCGGATCGACCCGCTCGATCAACGCGAGCGCGGCCGCCGCGATCGCCATGCACTCCTGGGTGCGTGAGTACGCCGACCTCTCCGACGACTCAGTCTGGCGCGGCTGAGAAGTCAGGCCCTCCGGCGGAGTGGACCTGTCGCGTGGGGCGCGCCGCCGGAAAGCCTGACGCCTAGGGCGTGGCCCCATCATCGGCCGTGTCCTGCTCGGGATCGACCTCAGGCTCGATCACGTCAGGCGCGGGCTCCTCAGGAGCAGGTTCGTTCAGCTCTTGCGGCTGCTCAGCCTCCAGCGGCTCGTCTGGTTCCTCGGTTGAAGGTTCGTGCTGAGGCGCTGGTCCGGACGGCTGGGTGCTCTTCCCACTTCCATCGCCCCCCTTGCCTTTGTCCTTGTCCTTGCCCTTCTCGTCCTCGGTGTCGCCGCCCGCGTCCCCGCCGTTGGTGTGGACGATGACCTCGCAGCTCGCGTCGAAGGTGTCCTTGCCGTTCTGGCCCTCGCAGATGTCGTAGCCCGCGCCGCCGATCAGGACGTCCTTGCCGTTGCCGCTGACCAGGTGGTCATCCCCGTGGCCGCCCAGCAGGATGTCCTTGCCGTTCTCGTGGTCGCCGCCGCCCAGCAGGTCGTCGCCCGGCCCGCCGACGAGGCAGTCGTCCTGGTTGCCGCCGCTGAGCACATCGTTGCCGGCGAGGCCGAGCACGACCTGCGAGTAGTTGGGCTTGTTGTCATCTCCCCCAGGAGGCGCAGTCCCACCCGGTGCCGGCAGCACGTCATCGCCCGGCGTCCCGGTGATGATCGTCGTGTGCGGGTGCTTGAGCACGTCGTCGCACTCGGCGGGAATCACCGACCACTCCCCCGCCTCGAATTGAGCCTTCAAGGTCTCGAGGTCGTACAGATAGCTGGAGGTCATGGGCGTAGTGGCGGCTAGACCGGCCACAGCGAAGGCAGCTGCCATCGCGACAGCGCAGCGGGCCGTCCTCGGGATCATGACAGGGCCAGCTCGCCGGTGTGGACGTCGTCGGTCTGCTCATCTGTCGAACTGGAGCTGCGCCGAGAGTTGCCTGTGAGTGCGACGGCCAAGAACAGAGCGGCCACGAGCCCCAGGCCCACCGGCGTACGCAGGAAGACCACGGCATAGCCGGCCAGCGGAATTGCGAACCGGGCTTGCCCCACCACGTTGCGCGGGTCGAGCAGTGTCGGGTCGGCTTCCTCGTTGGCGTCGCCCTTGGTCGTGAACACCTGCACGGCCTGGCCGTCCTCGTTCGTGGCCCGCGCCGCCTTGATCACGCGGTGCGTGGTCAGGCCACCCTTGGCCTGGAAGGTGATGATGTCGCCACCTCGAATATCGTCGGCGCCCGCCGGAGCCACCAGCACGAGGGAACCAGCGCCAAAGGTCGGCTCCATGCTGCCGGAGGTGACGATGTAGGAGGTCCAGCCAGCCAGACGCGGCACCAATAGCGCACCGATCGCGGTCACGGTTGCGACGACCAATACAACGATGGCAGCGGTACGCAGGACTCGAACGAGCATGGTCTCACCTCAATGGTGCTGGACTGGACTGGACGACAGCGTTGAGGGAGGCGCCGCAGAGGCCCCTCCCTCAACCCAGTGCATCAGGGGGTGACGCCGCCACCGCTGAGGTCGGTGACCCCGTCAGGCATGTACCCGTGCTGGGCCAGACCGAAGTCGAGCTCGAACTCGTACGAGTCGGTCATGATCTCGTTCGCCACCGCTCGACCCGGGGACTCCGGCGCCGTGATGGTCGCCTTGAGCACGTGCGGCGCTTCAGCCCCGGTGAAGCTTGGGTCGATTCGCTTCGGGAACCACGTGGACAGGCCGTGGATGTTGCCGTTGTAGACAGTCGACCCGTCGAGCTTGAGCAACACCTGCAGGTAGTCGCCCAGCTCTCCCGTTCGCTGTGAATTGTCGTAGGGGTTCGTCTGGACGCCCACGGTGGTGTCCCCCGCGTCCTGCTCCGGCTCCGTCAGCGAGTTCTCCTGGTCGAAGTGCTGGTCCATGTCGCCCCAGAGATCGCCGGCACAGTCACCCAAGTTGTCGAGGGTCACGATCACCTCGAACTGGTCTCCGGGCTCGACGTTCTGGATGTTGATGGCTCCAGACGGGTTCACCACCGCTTGCGAGGCTGGTTGCTGCGGCGCCACAAGCTGCGGGTCTGCACCCGTGGCGGTCTGCGTCGACGTGCTGGCGTAGGTCAGGTCGAAGCCGCAGGCCTCGACCGAGTTGCCGGTCTGCTGCTCGAGGTCGTAGAAGTACGCCGAGGTACCGCCGGTGAGTGCAGCGCCCGCGACAACGGCCCCCACCCCCAGGCCGCCCAGAGCAATCTTGGCTTTCTTGTTCATGAGTACTGCCTCCCCTGTGGCGACCCCCGCCGCCACCTCGTGAGTTCCGCGATCCCCCCTTGGTCTCGCGTACCGGATGACCATGGCTGGCAGGCCACCGGACGGGCATCGTCAAAATTGTTGAAATCGGCCGCGACCCCTTGGCCCGCCGCTGTGACTGCGCTTCTCTTGTCGCACTGACAGGGGGTGTGGGGTGTCCGGATGGCTACGGACGGGAGCGCTGGCATTGATGGCGGCGCTCGCGGTGGCGTTGGTGCCCATGGCGGCGTCGGCAGAGGGCGGCGTCGGCATCGAGTCGAGCACGGAAGCCCTGCACTTCACGCGGCTGATGCCCGGCGACCGGGAGTCCGGTCGCTTCACCGTGACGAACTCGTCCCGCGACGAGGTGGTTGTGTCCCTGACGGCGGAGATCACCGGTGCCGCCGAGAACGGCTGCCTCGAACCCGAGGCCAATGAGGGCGGCGACGTGACCTGCGGCCCAGAGGAGGGGGAGCTCGACCGGTGGTTGACGATCAGCGTGCTGGAGGACGGCACGCCGCTGTGGAGCGGAAGCGTCGAAGGACTGGACGAGCTGGTCACGCTGCCCGCCTCGGTGGCTCCCGGCGACGTGTGGGATCTGGAGATCGCTGTCGAGCTGCCGGTCGAGGCCACCAATGAGATCATGGGGGACCAGCTCTGGTTCGACCTCTACGTGAGCGCCGTGGCGGGCGAGCAGCAGAGCGTCACCCAGGTGCTCGGGGTCGAGGCCACCGGTCAATCCGGTAGCCAGGCGCCCTTCCCGATCGTGGCCGTGGACGCCGGACTCAACGTGATGGGGTTCGACTCGATCACGAAGGCCGAGCCCACGCGACTGATCCTGTTCGGCGTCCTGGGCAGCGTCGTCCTCGCCGCGGCCTGGCTCGTGGTCGCCGAACGCCGACGCAAGCGCCGCTGGTGAAGCAACGGGACGTCATACGATCCGGGCGCTATAGCGCGCGAACCGTATGACGTCCTTCTGTCTCCCCCGAGCTCGATTCAGCCGCGCTTGCGGCACGCCTTCAGGTCGATGGTCTTGCTCTGGCCGCGGTCGATGAAGACCTTGGTCTGCTGGAGCACCTTGCCGCCCTTCTCGCAGGTCAGGGTGTAGGCCTCGCGCTTGCCCTCGGTGCGCTTGGTGACCGCGTCGAAGAGGCCGGCGGTGAGGGTGTAGGTGGGCGAGGCGGAGGCGAAGTTGATGACCCGGAGCACGTAGGTGGCCGGCTCGGGGTCGGCGACCTGGGTCGCCTCCTTGGACCCGACGAAGTTGCCGGACGAGGCGACCTCGACCAGCTCGTCGCCGTCCTTGCGGTAGACCTCGAGGTCGAGGTCATCGGGGGTCGGCCAGTCGAGGGCGATGTCGAGGACCTTCGCCGCGTCGTCCACGACGAACTCGTGGTCGGTGTAGGAGTTGGGGGCGGGCGTGATGCCCTCGAACGTCTCGGTCTTCAGGGGCTCGTCGGCCAGGACCTGGTAGGTCCGGGACTCGACGACCGGACGGGTGGAGGGGTTCACCAGCCACTCGAACCTGCCCTTGGCGCCGACCTTGATCGCGGTGTCGATGCCGTCCTCGAACGACCCCTCCCAGGTGGGGCTCTGGAAGGTCTTGGTCAGCCGGATCGTCGCGCCCTTCGGGGCCTTGCCGGTGAGCACCCCGCTGTACTGGCGGTCGACGGCGTGCTCGAGGGCGATCAGGTAGGCCTCGCGGTTGCCGCGACCGGCGTACTCACCGGCGCCGAGGTACTCGTCGACGACCTCGGCGTACGGCGGGTGGAACTCGTTCTCGCCGATCTCGAAGGTGAAGCCGAAGCCACCGGTCGCGTTGTAGCTGTAGTCCTCGGTGGTGCCGGTCGTGTCGTAGAGCTGCCAGCCGTGGATGTTGGCGTAGCCGTTCTGGGCGGTCATCTTGGCGCCCAGCTTCTTGAGCCCCTTCTCGTCCGGGGCGTCGCCGACCGGCAAGCCGTCGGCGGCGATGGTTCCCGGGTTCACGCCGTTGGGACGCAGCACCAGGTTGGAGAAGGTGTGGTTGGAGATCAGCATCGTGATCTGGCGGCTGGTCACCAGGTCCTGGATGTTCTTCGTCTCCGGCTCCGAGAACGCCGAGGCGCCGCGGTACGTCGGGTCGGCGTTCACGTCGGAGGCACCCGGTCCGCCCCAGAAGCCGCCGTAGTTGCGGTTGAGGTCGGTGCCGATGCCGTAGCCGCCCGGAGCGGCGTGCGCCGCGGCGCAGCTGCCGTCCGGGGTGTCCTCGCCGTCGACGACCCGGCAGTTCTTGCGCATGTAGGCAGTGCCGGGCGTGAGCAGGATGGGGGTGGTGCCGCCGAGCGGGTCGTACTCGCCGGCCTCGCGGAGGTCGACGAACTCGCCGTCGGTCCGGGAGAGGTTGAAGCCGTCGACGTTCACGACCGGCACCACGACGACGCGCGCCTTCTTCAGGAGGCCGGTGATGCGCTCGTCGCGGCCGAAGTTCTTCACCAGGTCGATGGCGAACTCCATCGCCAGCTCGCCGCTGGGCCACTCGCGGGCGTGGTGCACGCCCATCAGCAGGAACGTCGGCTCGCCGCGGTTGGGCTGGCGCACGCCCTGGCTGATCTCGACGCCGTAGATCGGTCGGCCGTCGAGGCTGGGGCGCTTGAGCTCGAAGCGCTTCACCAGGCCGGGGTTGTCGTCGGCCAGCGCGGTCAGGTCGGCGTTGAAGTCGTCGAGCGTGCGGTAGCCGGTGCGGCCCGACGGCAGCGGCGACTCGTCGACGGAGGCGGCGTAGGCCTCGTTGATCTCAGCGACCTCGATACTGCGGGCGATCAGGTCGGGGATCCGTACGTCGAAGGTGAACCCGGCCTCCGTCAGCGCAGCCCGGTCGGCGGGCGTGTGGAGCACGGCCTCGACGTAGTCGTGGCCGGCGTGCTCGGTGAGGTCGAGGCCGAGCTCCTGGAGCCGGTCCTTGTCGCCCCGGGTGGGGGTGTCGACGGTGACCAGGCGCGGGGCGAAGAACTCCTCGCCGGGGGTCACGGCGCCGTCTGCGGCACCGGTGACGGCGAGCATCGACGCCGACAGAGCGAGGGTGGTGAACGCTCCGAGAGCGGAGGTGCGGGCGAGACCTGGCCTGCGGGGCATGTGGGGCTCCTCGATGAGATGGTGCCCGTTCAACGCGCGACGACGCCTGAGGTCACGTGGTGTCGCGGTCGACCAGCTCCCCACGCAGCCGCTCGAGGCCCCGCGAGGAGTAGCTCTTCACCGTGCCGGGCGAGATCCGCAGGTCGGTCGCGGTCTCCTCGACCGAGAGCCCGAGCCAGTGCCGGAGCACCACGACCTTGCGCTGCATCGGGGGCAGCTCCAGCAGCGCGGCGAACAACGCCGACCGCTCCTCGCTGTCCAACGGTTCACGCGAGGCCGCGTCGAACCCGTCGAGCCCGGGCCGCTCGCGACGCCACCACGGCCGGCGCACCTCGTCGAGGTTGGCGCGGACGATGATCTGGCGGACGTAGGCGTCCTCGCGGCCGTCCCGGTTCACCCTCGGCCATGCCACGTAGAGCTTGGTCAGTGCGGTCTGGAGGACGTCCTCGGCGCGGTGCCAGTCACCGCAGATCGCGTAGGCGATCCGCCGCAGCTGGGCCTGTCGGGAGGCGACGTACTCGACGTACGCCGCCTCGTCGGTGGGGTTCAGGACGCCTCCTCCCCCGTGGGCAGCCACCCGGCGTCGCGCAGCCAGGTCACCAGGTCTTCACCCGGCTCCGCAGCGACCAACCGGTGAACGCGCCAGCCGCCGTCGGGGGTCGGGAGCAGCAGCACGAAGGAACGCACGCCGTCGCGACGGATCTCCAGTCCGTAGGCACGTTCCGCGTCACGCACGACCGGGCCGATGACGATGCTCGCCAGGTCGGACTCCATCTGCGGCACGCCGTCCACGACGACAACCTCGAGCGGGTCCTCGTCCTCGGAGGGCCGGGCGGTCGGCTCGGGGGTGGGGGCCACCGGTGTCTGTGCCGACGACGGCGGGGCCGCCGGGGGCAGCTCGGTCCCCTGGTTGGCGCCGCCGCCGCTGAGCGCGAACGGCGCCGCGATCGCGACCAGGACGGCCACCGCACCCGCGCCCACCGACATCCGACGCCGGCGCAGCGCGGCACGACCGGCCACCAGCCGCTCCTGCGGCGAGGGCAGGGCCGGTCCGTGGCCGAGGTCGCGTTCAAGCTCCTGTTGCAGGTCCATGCCCCTCCTACGGACCACGCTTCGGATCGGTTGCCACCGACTCACGAGTAATCATTAGGGTGGCAGACATGCCCCTTGCAACCCCTGAGAAGTACGCCGAGATGCTCGACACCGCCAAGAGCAGGTCGTTCGCGTTCCCGGCGATCAACGTCTCGTCGTCCCAGACGCTCAACGCCGCCCTGCAGGGCTTCGCCGAGGCCGGGTCAGACGGGATCATCCAGGTCTCGACCGGGGGTGCCGACTACCTCTCCGGTCCCGCGATCAAGAACATGGTCACCGGGTCGGTCGCCTTCGCGGCGTACGCCGCCGAGGTGGCCAAGTCCTACCCCGTGAACATCGCGCTGCACACCGACCACTGTCCGCAGGACAAGCTCGACGGGTTCGTCCGCCCGCTGATCGACATCTCCGCCGAGCGGGTCGCCCGCGGCGAGGCCCCGCTGTTCCAGTCGCACATGTGGGACGGCTCCGCCGTACCCCTCGACGAGAACCTGCAGATCGCCGAGGAGCTGCTCGCCAAGTGCGCGGCGGCCCGGATCATCCTCGAGATCGAGGTCGGCGTCGTCGGTGGCGAGGAGGACGGTGTCGCCAACGAGATCAACGACCAGCTCTACACGACCCCTGAGGACGCGATCGCCACCGTGCGCGCGCTCGGCAACGGCGAGAAGGGTCGCTACATGACCGCGCTCACCTTCGGCAACGTCCACGGCGTCTACAAGCCGGGCAACGTCAAGCTGCGCCCCGAGATCCTCAAGTTCGCGCAGGAGGCGGCCGCGCAGGAGCTCGGGCTCGACGGGGACGCCCGTCCCTTCGACCTGGTCTTCCACGGCGGCTCCGGCTCGAGCGCCCAGGAGATCGGCGAGGCCGTCGACTACGGCGTGATCAAGATGAACGTCGACACCGACACCCAGTACGCCTTCACCCGGCCGATCGCGGCCCACATGTTCGCGAACTACGACGGCGTGCTGAAGGTCGATGGCGAGGTCGGCAACAAGAAGTTCTACGACCCGCGTGCGTGGGGCAAGGCCGGCGAGGCCGGCATGGCCGCGCGCATCGTCGAGGCCTGCGAGAACCTGCGCTCCAGCGGTCACACGCTCGGCTGATAATCGCGGGCGCAGGAGCGTCCCTCACGGTACGGTCCTCCGGTGGCGAGGGGGTCCGGACTGGTCGTGGCGTTCCGCCGCGCGCTGTCCAACCCGGCACCGGTCGTCTCGGTGGCGATCAACGTGCTGGTCGTCTGCACGCTGGTCTCCGGACTGGCCGCCAGCCTGACCCTGCTCCAGGCCGACGCGCTGCGCTCCTCACTGGGCCTCGCGGCCCCGGACGACACGGTGCTGACCGCGACCTCGCCGTACGACGACGACGCGGCCGGCGCCCAGGACGACGCGCTCCGTGCCGCGCTGGCCCCGCTGGTCGAGGTCGCCGGCGGTGACGTCGTCACGCTCAACGAGTCGGGCACCTACGACGTCGCGGGCGACCGGGCCGCGGCCCCCGACGGCCTGACCTTCGCGTCGGTCGACGGCGCCGACGACCACCTCGTCGCCACCCGGGGCGCGTTGCCGGCCGACGGCACCGGCCCGCTCGAGGTGGCGGCTCCGGACGACTCCGGACTCGACGTGGGGGACCGGATCACCCTCGTGAGCCGCACCGACGACCGAGAGCTGCCCGTCGTCGTCGCCGGCACCTGGTCGCCGGCGCCGGACAGCGACCGCTGGCTCGGCGACCTGGACCCCGGCGCGCTGCTCGTCTCGTCCAGCCGGTTCGGGGACGTCGCCGGCACCGGCACGCTCGCCCGCTGGCGTGCGGTCCCCGACATCGACGCGCTCGGCCCCGACCAGCTCGCCGAGCTCTCGGCGGAGGTCGGCGTCGTGACCTCCGACGCGTTGGCCGCCGGCGAGGACGTGTCGTCACCGGTCCAGGTCGCCAGTGGTCTGGTCGAGGTCCTCCACACCCGTGCCCGCGAGCTGACGGTGCTCCGGGCGCTGCTGCTGGTACCCGCGGGGCTGCTGATGCTGGTCGCCGCGGCCGGGTTGGTCCTGGTGGCCTCCGGCCTGGCCGGCGTACGCCGCGGCGAGGGCTCGCTGATGCGCTCGCGAGGTGCGTCCTACCGACAGCTGGCCGGCCCGACGATCGTCGAGACGCTGGTGGTCTGCGGGGTCGCGGCGCTGGTGGCGCCGCCGGTGGCCTCGGCCGTGATCCGGATCGGCGACGTCCGGCCACCGCTCGACGGCGCCGCCTGGGTCGGCAGCGCCATCGCGGCGGCCGCCTGCGCCCTCGCTCTCTCGATCCCGGTCGTGGTCCGTGCGGTGACCGGCGACCGCGGCCAGCAGCTCGCCGCGGAGAAGCAACGACGCCAGGCGCTCACGCTGCTGATGACCACCGTGCTGGTGGTCACCGGACTCGGCGCGCTCGCGGTGATCACCCTGCGCGGCTTCGGCGACGCGGTCGGGTCGGCGACGGTCGCGTCGACCTCGGTCGATCCGCTCCTGGTCGCCTCGCCGGCCCTGCTGCTGCTCGCGGTGGCCGTGATCGCCAGCCTGCTGGTGCTGCCCCTGGTGTTCCAGCTGCTGGCGCGCCTGGTGGGCTCGCGCGGGGTCCCCCTGTCGCTGGGGACCCGGTTCGCCGCCCGGTCGCCGGCCACGGCGGTTCCGCTCGCCCTCGTCATCACCCTCGCGGTCGGCACCCTGGCCTTCGCCGCCGTGACCCGGTCCAGCAGCGCCGCCGCCCGCGACGACCGCGCCGACTACACGGCCGGCGCCGACGTCCGGGTCACCGCGCCCTCCCCCGTGCTGCGCGCCGGGGTCGCCGAGGAGCGGAGCCGGCTCGCCGCCCTGCCCGACGTGGAGGCCGTTCGGGAGGTCTACCGCGACGACGCGTTCCTCGAGGACCTGCCGGCCGAGGTGGTGGTGACCGACGTGTCCACGGCGACCGGCCAGAACCTGTTCGGACCCGAGGCCGGAGGCGTGGATGCGTCGGCGCTCGCCGACGCACCCTGGTCCGACCGTGCCATCGGGGTCGCGATCCCGGCCGGAACCCGCCGGCTCGCCGTCTCCGTCGCCGACGCCGGCTGGGAGCGGGTCGACCTGCTGCTGGCCGACGCGGGCGGCGCCGTGTCGGTCGCCCCCGCCGCCGTCGCAGGTGACACCGCCACCGCCCGGCTCGGGGAGGTCACCGGAGACGTCCGGCTGGTCGGCGTACGGTCCGACGCCGACCGGCCCGACGATCGCCGCGCTCGGCCCGACGCGAGCGTGGTCGCCGACGGTGACGAGCTCGCGACCGACGCGTCGTGGTGGGACGCCGGAGGCCCGCAGCTGGTGACCTTCGGGGCCGAACCGGCTCTGCCGGTGACGGTGCCGGTCGCGTTGAGCGAGGACCTCGCCGCCAGCGCGTCGCTGTCCGTCGGCGACACGCTGACGTTCTCGGTGCTCGGCATCCCGACCCAGCTCGAGGTCGTGACCACCGTCCCCTACGTCCGGACCGTGGCCGACGGGGACGGCGCGATCCTGCTCGACACCGCGACCCTCCTGCCGTCCCTGGTCGTCGCCGGCTTCTCCGACGAGCCCGACGAGTGGTGGCTCGACGTCGCCGAGGGCGCCGAGGACCAGGTCACGGCGGCGCTGGCCGACCAGCCCGACCTCGCCCGCGAGGTCGTGACCCGCGAGGCCGTCGCCCGACAGCTCGACACCGATCCGAGCACCGGCGGGGCTGCCCTGGGCCAGGTGCTCGTCCTCACCGGCACCGGCTGCCTGGTCGTGGGCGGTCTGCTGCTGTTCTCCGTCGTCCTGCTGCGCCGACGCGAGCGAGCCGAGCAGGCGTGGATGCTCGGCACGGCCGGCGCGAACCGGCGCGACCTGCTCGGCGTCCTCTCCTGGGAGTACGCCGTCGTGGCCGGCGCCGGCGCCGTGGCGGGTGTCGTCGCCGGCACCGCGGTGGCGACAGTCACCCTGGTGTCCATGACGCTCGGCCCGGACGGTCAGCTGCTGGTGCCCGCACCCGAGCTCGTCTTGCCCTGGCCGGTGCTGGTGGCGGCACCCACCGTCATGACCCTCGTACCGTTGCTGGCCATGGTGTGGCTGACCACGCGTGACCAGGCCCGCACCCTGGACGCGGACGAGATGGGACGTGGACGCCGATGAGGCGGCTGCTGCCCGGCCCGACCCTCGCCGACCGCGGACTGGTGCTGCTGGTGGTGGTGCTGACCGCCTCGCTGACCGTGGCCGCAACACTGACCAGCCTGTGGTTGCGCACCAGTGCCGACTCGATGTCGAGCGCGGCCTTCTCGATCGCGCCGCACCCCGCCACCCAGCTGCAGCTCGGCTACGCCGCGACCCGGGCCCGGTCCGTGCCCGAGAACGGCGCGGCTGAGATCGACGCTGCCCTGTCGCCGGGGTTGCGGGACGTCTTCGCGGCCCCCCGTCACGCGGTCGTCACCACCGAGATGGTGCCCAAGATCCTGCCGGCACAGCCCGCCGAGCCGGCGTACCTCTCCGTGGCCGGCTTCCCCGCCGCCGAGGATCTCGTGGAGATCGTGGCGGGCCAGATGCCGCGGCCCGGCGACCCGAAGCTGTCGCTACCGCCGGACGTGGCCGCCGAGTACCAGGGTGCGGCCCGGACGGCGGTGGTCGAGGTGGCCCTGGAGGTGTCCGCGTCCCGGGAGCTGGAGATGCCGGTCGGCACGTGGGTGACCCTCTCCGGGCCCAGCTACCAGGGCCCGACCCGGGTGCCGAACGCCGTGCTCCACGTCGTGGGCACCTTCCGCGCCGCCGACGCCTACCCCTCGCCGGTCGACGACATCGACTCGGTGCGGAAGCCGTCGATCTCGATCCTCCCCGAGCTCAACCTGGTCCGCGCCACTGCGTTGGCGGCCGACGAGGAGACCGTGCTGCAGGCGAAGTGGGAGGACCTGCCGGACCTCCGCTGGACCTTCGACCTCGTCGCCTCACCGTCGGCGGCACAGTCCGCGCTGCTGGTCGAGGAGGCCCGACGCGCCGAGCTGCAGACCTGGCCGCCCGTCGTGGAGTCCCCCAGCGTCGGCGCGTCGACCGGAGTGGGCCGGATCGCGCAGACGGTCGTGGCCCAGCGCACGACGAGTGATGGTCTGGTCGCCCTGGTCGTGACCGCCCTGGCCGCGGGCGGGCTGGCCGTGCTGCTCGCGGCGGCCGTGGTGCTGGGCGGGCGTCGCCGCGACGTCACCGAGGTGGTCCGCGCCCGCGGCGCCAGCACCCGCTGGCTCATCGTCCAGCGCGGGGCGGAGGCGCTGCTGCTCGCCACGCCCGGGGTGGCGGTCGCCCTGACGTGGGCCCAGGTCGCTTCGCCCAGCGGGCTCACCCTGCGGGAGGTCGTGGTCGCTGTCGGCATCGCCCTCGCCTGCGCCTCGCTGGTCACCGCGGCGCAGACCCACCGCGTCCCCGGCGGCGAGCAGCTGCAGCTGGTGCTGCGAGACGCGGCCCAGCTGGGTCTGGTGCTGCTGGCAGGCGGCGCCACCGTGCTGGTCCTGCTCGACCAGGAACTGGCACCGGACGACCCGGTGATGCTGGTGACCGCTCCGCTGCTGGGCGTGGCCGCCGGAGTCGCACTGATGCGGCTGCTGCAGGTCCTGCTGGGCGGGCTCCGGGTCCTGACCCGGCGTACCCGCGCGGTCACCGGTGTCGTCAGTCTCAGCCAGTCCGTCGCCGTCGCGCGGCAGGTGATGCTGCCCAGCGTGGCCCTGGTCCTGGCCGTCTCCGCCGGCGTGCTGGCGGTGGCGGTGGGCGACTCGTTGCGCACCGGCGCCGAGCAGACCGGGTGGGAGATCGTCGGCGCCGACGTCGCGGTCGTCACCGACGGTCTCGACGACGACGTGGTCGACCGGCTGCGGCAGCTGCCGGGCGTCGAGGAGGTCGCGCCGGTGTTCAGCGCCAAGAGCGTCTCGCTCGACACCCGGGGTGGCGTCGAGGGTGTGACGGTGATCGGCGTTGACCCTGACGCCCTGGCGTCGGTCGGCGAGGAACGGCTCCGCGACCTGTCCCTGCCGCCCGCGGCCGACGGCGTGGTGTCCGTCATCGCCTCGCCCGACCTGGTGCTCGCCGACGAGCGGGCCAACCTGCGCTACGCCCAGGACGGCGTGGAGCTGCAGGTCGTCGAGCGGATCGACCGGATCCCCGGTCTCACCCAGGGTGAGTCGTTCGTGCTCGGCGACCTGGCCGAGCTGCGCGAGGCGGTCGACCGGCCGCTCGCGTCGTACCCCACGATCCTGGTCCGGGGCGAACCCGACCCGGCAGCCGTCGAGAGCGTCGTCTCCGAGGCGGACCCGGGGGCGATCGTCCTCACCCGCGACGCACTCGCCGCCGACCGGCTCGACGGACCCGTGGTCGGCCGCACGTTGGCGATGACCGGGGTCGGCGTGGCCGTCGCGTCCGTCCTCGCCCTGTTCGCGGTGCTGTTGACCGTCGGCCTCGGCGCTCCCGTACGGCGGCGCACCGGCACCGTCCTGGGCGTGCTCGGCGCCGACGCCCGCCAGTCGCGGTGGGTGGGCGCGCTCGGTCTGCTGCCCGTGCTCGTCGGGACGTGCCTCGCAGCCGCCGGCTGTGGCCTGGTGCTCACCCTCGTCGCCGGCCGCGGCTTCGACATCGCCGCGCTCACCGAGACCCTCGGCGAGCTGCCGGTCCGGCCGACCCCGGTCTCGATGGCCGTCATCGTCGCCGCCCTCACCCTGCTCGTCCTCCTCGCGGTTCTCGCGGCACTGCCGCGACGCGGCCGCGCCGCCACGCTCGACCGACTCGACACGGAGCACCGATGACGACCTCCACCACCGCAGACGCACCGCTGGCTCCCGTGACCGGGCTCGACACGTCCCAGATCACCTGCGAGGGCCTGGTGCGCATCTACAAGCGCAAGGGCGTCGAGGTCGTCGCCCTGCAGGGGCTCGACCTGCACGTGAAGCAGGGCGAGCTGATCGCCATCGTCGGTGCCTCCGGCAGCGGCAAGTCCACCTTGCTCAACATCCTCGCCGGGCTCGACAGCCCCAGCGCGGGTCGGGCGCTGGTCGCCGGCCACGACCTGCTGGGGATGGGCCGGAGCGAGCGGCGGCACTACCGGCTGCGCACCTGCGGCTTCGTCTGGCAGCGGGCCACCGACAACCTGGTCCCCTACCTGACGGTCTCGCAGAACGTCGACCTCCCCCAGCGGCTGGCCGGGAGCAACCGCGGCGAGCGAGCCGCACGCACCCAGGTGCTGCTCGAGCAGCTCCGCATCGCCGACTCCGCCCACCACCGGCCCGGCGAGCTGACCGGCAGCCAGCAGCAGCGGCTGGCGATCGCGGTCGCGCTGGCCAACGAGCCGCAGGTGCTGTTCTGCGACGAGCCGACCGGCGACCTCGACACTGCGGAGTCCCACGAGCTCTACGGCGCGCTGCAACAGGTCAACGAGATCCACGGGACGACCGTGGTCGTGGTGACCCACGACCCCGCGGTCGCCGGGGAGGTACGTCGCACGGTCGCCATCCGCGACGGGAGGACGGCGTCGGAGACCCTGCGGCGCACGTCGGCGACCGACGGGGTCGACCACCACACCGTGTCCGAGGAGTACGCCGTCCTCGACCGGGTCGGCCGGCTGCAGCTGCCGCGCGACTTCGTGACCGCGCTCGGGTTGCGCCACCGGGTGCGCGTGGAGCTCGTCGACGACCACATCCAGATCTGGCCCGAGGAGCCGCAGCCGTGACCGGACCGATGATCCACCTCCACGACCTCCACAAGACCTACCACCGCGAGGGCGGCGAGGTGCACGCGCTGCGCGGCGTCGAGCTGGACGTCGCGCCCGGCCAGCTGGTCGTGCTCACCGGCCGGTCCGGCGCCGGCAAGACCACGCTGCTCAACCTGGTCGCCGGCCTGCGGCGCGCCGACCGCGGCTCGATCACCGTCGACGGGGTGACGGTGACCGACGCGACCGAGGCCGAGCTGGTCGAGCTGCGGCGTCGTACGGTCGGGGTGATCCACCAGGACTTCGCGCTGCTCCCCCTGCTCACCGCCGAGGAGAACGTCGGCCTCCCGCTGCGGATCGTCCGCGCCGACCCGGCCGCCCGGGACACCACGGTCGCCGAGCTGCTGGACCGGGTCGGGCTCAGCGCCCACGCCCGGCAACGGCCCGACGAGATGTCCGGCGGCCAGCAGCAGCGCGTCGCGATCGCGCGGGCGCTCGCCATCGGTCCCACGGTGCTCCTCGCGGACGAGCCCACGGCCCAGCTCGACTCCGAGACCGGGGCCCAGGTGATGGACCTGCTGCGCGCCCTGGTCGCCGAGCAGGGCACCACCGCGATCGTCGCCACCCACGACCCGCTCGTCGAGCAGTTCGCCGATGCCGTGGTCCACCTCGAGGACGGCCGGCTGGCGGGCACCGCCGAGGCCGATGGGTACCGTGGCGCGCATGGCCGTGACGAGACTGCGGGGGATCGCCCCGACCATCTTCAGCACGATGTCGGCGCTGGCGGTGAGGACGGGGTCGGTGAACCTGGGCCAGGGGTTCCCCGACACCGACGGGCCGCAGAGCCTCCTGAGGGCAGCCGCTGACGCAGTCGCCGCCGGCCACAACCAGTACGCACCCGGCATCGGCATCCCGCCGCTGCGGCAGGCGATCGCCCGCCACCAGCAGCGTCACTACGGGATCGAGCTCGACCCGGACACCCAGGTGTGCGTGACGACCGGCTGCACCGAAGCGGTCGCGGCGGCCCTGCTCGGGCTCGTCGAGCCCGGCGACGAGGTGGTGGTGCTGGAGCCCTACTACGACAGCTACGTCGCGATGCTGCAGATGGCGGGCGCCGTACGCCGTCCGGTGACCCTGCGCGCCCCCGACTACCGCCTCGACGCCGACGAGCTCCGGGCCGCGGTCACGCCGAGGACCCGGTTCGTGCTGCTCAACACGCCGCACAACCCCACCGGCACCGTCCTCACCGACGCCGAGCTGCAGGCGGTCGCCGAGCTGGCGATCGAGCACGACCTGGTCGTGATCACCGACGAGGTCTACGAGCACCTGGTCTTCGACGACCAGCAGCACCGCCCCATCTCCACGCTGCCCGGCATGTCCGAGCGGACGTTGACGCTGTCGAGCGCCGGCAAGTCCTACTCCGTCACCGGGTGGAAGATCGGCTGGGCCACGGGCCCGGCCCACCTCGTGGCCGCCGTCCTCGACGCGAAGCAGTGGCTCAGCTTCAGCTCGGGCACGCCGCTGCAGCACGCAGTCGCTCACGCACTCGACCACGAGGCCGACTTCCCGCGGGGCCTCGCCGGCGACCTGCAGGGCAGGCGCGACCTGCTCTGCGCAGGCCTGGCCGACCTCGGGCTGGCGCCGCGAGTGCCCGAGGGGACCTACTTCACGCTGACCGACGTCGCCCACCTCGGCTGGGAGGACGGGCTGGCGTTCTGCGAGGCGCTGCCGGAGCGGGCCGGCGTGGTGGCGATCCCCGCCCAGGGGTTCCACGACTCCGACGCCGGCCGGCACCTGGTGCGGTGGGCGTTCTGCAAGGAGCCGGACGTGATCGAGGACGGCCTGCGCCGGTTGCGCGAGGCCGTCCTCGAGAAGTAGCTGACGCCTCAGGCGACGGGCGGGCGCATCCCGCCCGGGCCGGGCGGGCCCGCCGTGCGCCGGTACCACTGGCTGGCGCCGCCGGCGAACAGGCACACGATGACCGTGATGCAACCGATCAGCGCGATGGCCGACACCCCCGACGTGATCGCGAGCAGTGACAACGTCGCGGCGAGCGCGGAGGAGACCACGAGCCCGATCCGGGCGGCGTTGGACCGACGCATCGCGAAGACCGCCAGCACCATCGCGACGATGCACCAGACGATGAACGCGCCGAACACGACGAACAGCACCGACACGATGTCGTTCGGATCGATGTCACCGAGGCCGGGCTCGCCGCGCATCTGGTCGACGACCTCGTCGCGCGCCACCGCGAGTGCGGCCAGGCCGAGCACCAGCAACAGCAACACCAGGCCACTGAGCACCAGCGTGATCACGCCGGCCACGGTCACCGTCGTGGGCCGCTTGTCGGGGTCGTGGACCGGCTGGCCGTACGCCGGCTGCTGGCCATAACCCTGCTGGCCGTACTGGGGCTGGCCATACCCCTGCGGCGGCTGGCCGTACCCCTGCGGCGGCTGGCCGTACCCCTGCGCCGGCTGGCCGTAGTCCTGCGGGGGCTGACCGTACTGGGGCTGGCCGAACGGCTGGGCCGGCTGCCCGGGAGGCTGCTGGGCCGGTTCCGGGGCCGGCTGCTGGGCGGGCTCCTGGGGAGCGGGGGCCGGTTGGCCGTAGGGGTTCTGCTGCGGCGGCGGAACGGGCGGGGGCTGCTGCTGGGGCTGGTCGTCCTGGGATCCGTTGCCCGTGGGGTCACTCATGGCGCCCATTGGATCATGTCCGCAGACCCTGCCCGTGAACCATGCCGTGGCTCAGGCCCGGTCGAACCAGCTCCGCACCTCGGGCCGGGTGAGCAGGAGCACCGTGACCAGCGTCGCGCCGGCCGGGATGACGAGCAGCAGCGAGCTCAACGTGGCGACCAGGCACACCACCGCGGCGACGGCCGCCGACGTCACCAGTCCGATCCGACCCCACCGCACCCGGCGGTAGGCCAGCACCGCGAGCCCGATCGCCAGCAACGACCACACCACGGCGATCGAAGCGGTCGCATAGGTCGCCCGGGTCAGCAGCGCGCTGTCGCTGCTGGCCAGGTCGGCGTTCTGTCGAGCCAGCTCGTCGAAGACCAGGTCGGGGTTGCTCGCCATGAGCACCGCGCTGGCTGCCATCACCACGATGGTCAGGCTGGAGAAGGCCCACGTCAGTACGCACGCCCACACCACCGCGTCCGGGCGGTGGGTGACCGGCTCGTGGGATGCGACCGTCCCGGGGGCCGGCGTCACCGACGACGAGACCGGCGCAGTGACGGACGGCGGCGAGACGGACGAGGACTGCTGGGTCGGCCGGGTCGGCTGCGACCTCGGCTCGGGGCGGGACGGGCGCTCGGGGATCGGGACCCCCGCGAACCACAGCGCCGAGGGGCCGACCCACAGCAGCGCCGTACCGGCCGCCGCCAGGCTGGTCAGGAACCCGCCGGTGGCGAACCCCCCGAGGAAGATGGGTACGGCGAGCACCGTGAGCCCGAGCCGGGCCCGGGTGCTGCCCTTCATCGCGTGGTAGCCGAGGATCGCCGCGGCCGTGGCGCAGCCGGCCAGCACCATGAGCACGAGGCGCAGCCCCGTGAGGGCGGTGGTGACTTCGAGGCCGAGCCCGCTGCCGGGAGGGGTCGACAAGAAGTCGGACACCAGCTCCCGCGTCTCGAGCGACTGGATCCCGGACAGCTGCTCGGCCACGCTCACCACGACCCCGACCGAGGCGCCGATGACGATCGCCGTGGCCAGGCTGGTGTGCCGAGGCCTGGCCTGGGTGTCGCTCACGCACGCCATTGGATCACGCCCCGCCCGCGCCCGACCCGACCGGTCGACACCACCCCGGCGCCACGACACGATGGCAGCATGCGCTCGGCCGACCACACCATCGACGTTCCGCTCGACCACGACGACCCGTCCGGGGAGACGCTGCAGCTCTATGCGCGCGAGGTGTGGGAGCCGGGCGGCGAGAACCGGCCGCGCCTGGTCTTCCTGCAGGGCGGCCCCGGGGGTGAGAGTCCGCGGCCCGACTTCGCCGGGACGACGGCCTGGATGAAGCGCGCGGTCCAGGACTTCCGGCTGGTGCTGCTCGACCAGCGCGGCACCGGGCTGTCGACGCCGATCGGCCGGATCGACCAGATCCCGGGCGACACGACTGCGGCGAAGGCCCGGCACCTCACGCACTTCCGGGCCGACGCCATCGTTCGCGACTGCGAGCTGCTGCGGGAGCACCTCGGCCTCGAGCGCTGGAGCCTGCTGGGGCAGTCCTTCGGTGGCTTCACCTCGATCGCCTACCTCTCCACCCACGCGTCCAGCCTCGCTTCGGTCCACATCACCGGCGGGCTGGTCCCCGTCGGGGTCGGGCCCGACGACATCTACGCGGCCACCTTCGAGACGATGCACGCCAAGAGCGAGCGGTTCTATCGTCGCTTCCCGGCAGCCCGTGACCGGATGCGCCGTGCCCTCGAGCTCGCCCACGCCGGCGAGCTGGCGCTGCCCAACGGCGACCCGCTCACGCCCCGGCAGCTCCGCTCGGTCGGTGGCTACCTGGGTCGTGACGGCGGCGACCAGACCCTGCACCACCTGCTCGAGCGTGACCCCCGCTCACCGGGCTTCCTCCACGACACCGCGGAGATGCTGCACTTCCGCGGCCGCAACCCGATCTACAGCGTCCTGCACGAGTCGAGCTGCTCCGACGGCTTCGCGACCCGGTGGTCGGCGGAGCGGGTCCGCCCCGCGGCGTACGACGAGGACGAGACGCTGCTCTTCGGCGAGCACATCGCGCCGTCGACCTTCACCGACAACTCAGAGCTCCGGCCGTATGCCGACCTGGCCGACGCGCTCGCCGAGCACCCGTGGCCGCGGCTCTACGACGAGGAGGCCCTGCGGCGAGCGAATGTCCCGGTCGCGGCCAGCGTCTACTACGACGACGCGTTCGTGCCGCGCGAGATGTCGCTGCGCACGGCCTCACTGCTGCCACGGGTCCACCCGTGGATCACCAACGAGTACGAGCACAGCGGCCTGCGCACCTCCGGCGAGCACGTCCTCGACCGGCTGATCGGCCTGACCCGGGACCTCTGAGTCTCAGCGCACCACGCGTCCGGGGACCCGGACACGCCGGCGCATCCGCCGCAGCTGCTCGTCGACGGGCCGACCGAAGTAGGTGCCGAGGGTGGCGCCGGCGGCGATGCCGAGCGCCACGAGCACCCCGACGAGCAGGGTCCGCCCCCCGGCGACGATCGCGGGGTTGTCCGCGTCGGTGGCGATCAGCTGCAGCAGCCCGTTGAGCAGGGTGAGGCCGGGGACGAGCGGGAGCAGTGCGCCACTCTCCAGCCCGAACCCCGGTGCGTGGGTGCGGCGGACGGCCAGCATCGCCAGGGCGCCGACGAGCAGCGCGGCGACGGTGTTGGACACCATCTCGGAGCTGCCCGCGGAGTTCGCGAGGCCGAGGTAGACCGCCCAGCCGAGCAACCCGATGACAGTGGTGAGCGCGGTCGTCACGACATCCGCGAACGAGTACACGGCGTAGGAGAACGAGATCAGACCGGCGCCCGCGAACTGTGCCCACACGGGGGCCGTCGACACCGGACTGTTGAGGATCTCGAAGGCGACACCCTGGCTCTCGAGGAAGTTCAGGGCGACCACGATGCCGGCCACGATGCCGGCGGTGCGCATCACCACCTCCAGCACGCGCGCCGAGGCGGTCACGTAGAACTGGTCGATCGCGTCCTGCACAGCTCCGACGATCATCACGCCCGCCAGCAGCATCACGATCCCACCGACGACGATCAGGGTGGGGTCGACGCCGTCGAACGGCCCCCACTCGCGCAACGCGAGCTGGTGCACGCCGGCGGCCACCAGGGTCATGCCCCCTGCCACCAGCGCCTGACTGAAGAAGGGCGGCACCCGTTGCCGGTGGAGCAGCGACAGCACCCACTCCATGCCCGCCGCGGCCAGGAACGCGAGCAGCGGCATCAGCCACGACGCGGAGAAGGTCAGGCTGACGCCCGCCGCGATTCCTCCCGCCCCCAGCCCGGAGACCCACCGGGGGTACGGCGGCGGCTGGAACGAGATGCGCTCGTACTCCTCGGTCGCCGCGGTGACGTCGAGCCCCGACTCGATGTCGGCGAGCAGCCGGTCGAGGTCGCGCACCTTCGTGTAGTCCACGACCAGCGGCTGGACGACCCTGGTCACCGTCAGCGGCGCTCGCCTCGTTCCCCGGTGGTGGGTCACGGTGATCGAGGTGTAGGTGAGGTCCACGTGCACGCCTCCCAGGCCGTAGGCCCGGGAGACCCGGAGCATCTGGACCACGACGTCGTTGGCGGACATCCCGGACGCCAACAGGTGGTCGCCGATGCGCATCGCGAGGTCGAGGACCGGCATGGAGGGGACCCGCTGGGGCGGCTGGCGGAACTGCGGGGTGGTCACCTGACGATCGTGACAGGGGGCCTGCCCCGACCCGCAAACGCGCGCCGTGCGAGATCAGCCACACCGGGGGCCCAGGCCTCGCGACCTAGGCTGCAGGAGTGACGAGTCCCGCGCGCACGGCCGGCCGACTGCTCCTCGGGACGGCCATGGTCGGTGCCGGGCTGCTCCACCTGACCACCCAACGCCAGGAGTTCCGGGCCCAGGTGCCGTCGTGGTTCCCGATCGACGAGGACCTCACCGTCCTGGCCTCCGGCGTGGCCGAGATCGCATTGGGTGCTGCCTTCGTGGCATTGCCCCGCCGACAGCGCCTCGTCGGCGGGTTGCTGGCCGGGTTCTTCGTCGCGATCTTCCCGGGCAACGTCGCCCAGTACGTCGACGGCGTCGACGCCTTCGGTCTCGACTCGGACCGGGCCCGACTCATCCGGCTCTTCTTCCAGCCCGTGCTGGTGGCCTGGGCGTTGTGGGCGGGGCGGGTGCTGCCCCGGCGGGTCAGCGAAGAACCAGACCGTCCTCACCCAGGTCGACCGTGACCGAGCCGCCGTCGGCGACCTCGCCGCCGATGAGCTGCCGTGCGAGCGGGTCGCCGATGGCGCTCTGGATCAGCCGGCGCAGCGGCCGCGCGCCGTACGCCGGGTCGTAGCCGGTCAGCGCCAGCCAGTCGCGCGCGGCGTCGGTGACCTCGATCGAGATCCGCCTCGCGGCCAGTCGCTTCTCGAGCAGCGCGAGCTGGAGGTCGACGATGTGGGCGAGGTCCTCGCGGCTGAGCGCGTCGAACACCACGATCTCGTCGAGCCGGTTGAGGAACTCCGGCTTGAAGCTCTGCCGGACCACGGCCATCACGGCGTCGTGCCGCTTCTCGTCGTCGAGGGTCGGGTCGACGAGGTGGGCCGAGCCGAGGTTGCTGGTGAGGACCACCAGCGTGTTGCGGAAGTCCACGGTGCGGCCCTGACCGTCGGTCAGCCGGCCGTCGTCGAGCACCTGCAACAAGATGTCGAAGACCTCGGGGTGGGCCTTCTCGACCTCGTCGAGCAGCACGACGCCGTACGGCCGGCGGCGGACCGCCTCGGTCAGCTGACCGCCCTCGTCGTAGCCGACGTAGCCCGGCGGAGCACCGACCAGCCGCGCCACCGAGTGCACTTGCGAGTACTCACTCATGTCGATGCGGACGATGGCCCGCTCGTCGTCGAAGAGGAAGTCGGCCAGCGCCTTGGCGAGCTCGGTCTTGCCGGTGCCGGTCGGGCCGAGGAAGAGGAAGGACCCGGTGGGGCGGTTCGGGTCGGAGATGCCGGCGCGGGAGCGGCGTACGGCGTCGCTGACGGCCGTCACCGCCTCGCGCTGCCCGATCAGCCGCTGGCCGATCACCGACTCCATCTCGAGCAGCTTGGCGGTCTCGCCCTGCAGCAGCCGGCCGGTGGGGATGCCGGTCCAGGCCTCGACCACGTCGGCGATCTGCTCGGCGCCGACCTCCTCGCCGACGAGCGGCTCGAGGTCGACCGCCTCGGCGCGCTCGGTGTCCTCGATCCGGTGCATCAGCTCCTGCTTGGCGACGCCGATCTCGGAGAGCCGCTTGAGCATCGGGATCCGCTCGTCCTCGGAGATCCCGGCCGAGAGGCTGCTCTCCAGCTGCCGCTGCTCGGTGGAGAGGGCGTCGACCTGCTTGCGCAGCTCACCCTCGCCCTCGAGCAGGGAGCGCTCGCGCTCCCAGCGCGCCTCGAGGCCGCGCAGCTCCTCCTCCTGGTCGGCGAGGTCGGCGCGCAGCACGGCGAGCCGCTCGACCGAGGCGTCGTCGCTCTCCTTCTCGAGGGCGAACTGCTCCATCTTGAGCCGGTCGACGTGGCGGCGCAGCTGGTCGATCTCCTCCGGGCTGGACTCGATCTCCATCCGCAGCCGCGAGCTCGCCTCGTCGATCAGGTCGATCGCCTTGTCGGGCAGCTGCCGGCCGGTGATGTAGCGGTCGCTCAGGGTGGCCGCGGCCACCAGCGCGGCGTCGGTGATCCGGACCCCGTGGTGGGCCTCGTACTTCTCCTGGATGCCGCGCAGGATCTGAATCGTGTCCTCCACGCTCGGCTCGCCGACGAACACCTGCTGGAAGCGCCGCTCGAGCGCCGGGTCCTTCTCGATCCGCTCGCGGTACTCGTCGAGCGTGGTCGCCCCGATCATGTGGAGCTCGCCGCGGGCGAGCATCGGCTTGAGCATGTTGCCGGCGTCCATCGCGGAGTCGCCGCCGGCGCCCGCGCCGACGACCGTGTGGAGCTCGTCGATGAAGGTGATGACCTGCCCGCCGGCGTCCTTGATCTCCTCGAGGACGGCCTTGAGCCGCTCCTCGAACTCGCCGCGGTACTTCGCGCCCGCCACCATCGCGGCGAGGTCCAGGCTCAGCACCCGGCGGCCCTTGAGGGAATCGGGCACGTCGCCGGCGACGACGCGCTGGGCGAGCCCCTCGACGACGGCGGTCTTGCCGACGCCGGGCTCCCCGATCAGGACCGGGTTGTTCTTCGTACGCCGGCTCAGCACCTGCACCACCCGGCGGATCTCGGCATCACGGCCGATGACGGGGTCGAGCCGGCCCTCCTCCGCGGCCTGGGTGAGGTCGACGGAGTACTTCTCGAGCGCCTCGTACGTCGACTCCGCGTCCTGGCTCGTGACTCGACGGTTGCCCCGGACCGCGGTCAGTCCCTCGCGGAGCCCGTCGGCCGACAGCCCGGCGTCGGTGAGGACCTGCTTGGCCGGCGAGTCGACCGTCGCCACGGCGATGAGCAGGTGCTCGGTGGCGACGTACTCGTCCTTCATGGAGCCGGCCAGGTCGAGCGCCGACGCCAGCACCCGGGTCAGTGCTGAGGAGCCGCCCGGCTGCTGCACGGTGTCACCGCTGGCCCGCGGCAACGCGTCGCGCACCTGCGCGGCGCGAGCGGTCAACGTGTCGGCCTCGACGCCGGCCTTGTCGATCATCGTCCGCGCCGTACCCTCCGGCTGCTGCAGCAACGCGACGAGCAGGTGGATCGGCTCGGTGCTGGTGTTGCCGGCCGTGGTCGCGGACAGCTGCGCGGCCTCGATGACCTCACGGCTGCGGGTGGTGAACTTCTCGGCTCCGAACTGGCTCACGCGGTTCTCCTCGAGTGCTCAACGAGTGTCGGTGGAAGGTGCGGTGCTCCCGTGTCATCCAACGTTTTCAGCGTTGAGCGTGTTCCACTCAACCCTGACCGGGTCCGGTCATGGGGCGGCGCGTTCGGCCGGACCTCCCTCCTTTGCGGCGTTGCGTGGCTAGGATTCTCCACGACAGCCCCTGCCGGGGTATGCGGAAAGGTGAGCAGCATGGTGTTGGGGAAGCTCTTCGGCAAGAAGGGCCCCGTGTCCGAGCCGGAGCCGGCTCCGCCGGAGCCGGACGAGCCGAAGCTCAAGGTCGTGATCATCGACGACGACCCGGATGCGCGGGACTTCATGCGCATGGGCCTCGAGGTCGGCGGCTACGACGTCGTCGGCGAGGGCGGCGACGGCGCGACCGCGATCCAGGCCGTGACCGAGGGCCGGCCCGACATCGTCCTGCTCGACCTCCACATGCCCGACATCGGTGGGCTCGAGCTGCTGCCGAAGCTGCGCGAGGCCCACTGGCCCACCAAGTTCGTGGTGGTCTCCGCCATCGGTGCCACGCGGATGATCGAGGCGGCCATCGAGACCGGCGCGATCGGCTTCATCGAGAAGGGCGTCTCTCCCCGGAGCATCAACATCCACCTGGAGAAGATCGCCCGCGCCGGCGCGGTCAAGGTCGTGCGCCCCTACCCGCTCAACCACGAGTACCCCTGACCCGTACCCGTCACCCGTCGCCGGACTCGTCCGGCACCCGGTGGCTGGGATAGTCGGCCCCGTCGTCGGCGTCGAGCAGGACTGCGTGGCAGAAGTCCTCGCCGAACGGGGTGAGGTGGATGCTGCGGCGTACGACCTTGGTGAACCGCTGCGAGTGGAGCGCCTCGAGCACGTCCGGCTGGGCCTCGAGCACCTGGTACTCCATGGGGTCGGTCAGCTGCTCGCGTGAGAACCACACCAACCCGAGTCGGTGGAGGTTGTTGAGGTAGGCCGGGACCCGGTCGAGGTAGCGGCACCCCGCCAGCGCCCCGATCATCGTCAATCCCGGTGCGATGAGGTGGCTGCTGACCCGGCCGACCGGACCGCCACTGCGGATGTCCACGCTGGGCTGCGGTCCCGACCTCAGCAACAGCATCAGGACGCGCGCCTCGTCCGGGGCGAGGTCACCGAGGATCCGGCCGTACGCCGGGTGCATCTCCTCCTCGTGCCACACGTCCCGGGAGCGCGCCAGCAGGTCCGCGCCCCGAGCGCGCAGCGAGGCCGTCGGGTCGTCGGCCGGCGGCCGGTCGACTGCGTCCGCCCGCTCGGCCGGCCGGACGGGTTCTCCCGCGCCGGCGAGCAGCCGGCGGCCGGTGCGGGCAGAGGTCTGCAGACCCCACTGCGCAGCGTTGAACCAGGTGGCAGCCGCGATCCGGGCCAGGCCAGGCAACGCAGCGGCCGCCTCGCCAGGGGTGGGGAGGCGCACCCCCTTGTCCTCCGGCACACCGTTCTCGTGGTCGGTCCCGTCGTCGGCTCTCATCTCGCCCCCACTCCGAAGATCCACACGTGCAGCAACCCGCCGCCGAAGCCCATGATGGCGCCGTGGGCGTAGAGCATCCACTCGTCCTCCTTGATCGCGGCTCGCATCATCTCGACGAAGTCGCGCGGTGGAAGCTCCTTGGTCCGGGTCGAGATCAGCGCCCGGATCTTGTCGGCCTGGACGGCACTGAACTCCTCGTCCTGGAACGGTGTCAACGTGTACTCGACCCCCTCGCGGGCGATGGCACGTCGGATGGACTCGTAGCGACCTCGGCCGAGCGCGACCTGCACGGCCGGCCGGGCGACCCCGGCAGCCTGGTCGATCGCCGGGCCGAGGGCGACCGCCAGCATCTGCCGGGTGCGGTCGCCCCGGGGCCCGTTGAGGAGGAACTCGCCGATGTTCGCCAGCGTGATCACGTCGTCGGCGATGATGTCGGCGTAGACCTCGGCGGCCTCCCGCTGCCGCCTGGGGAACAGCCCGTGCACCCTGACGCCCCAGATCCGCCGCGGCTCGGGTGGCTCGAAGATCAACCACATGCCGAGCGCGTTGGTGGTCCAGCCGACGCCCACGCCGAGCAACGGCAGCAGCCACCACTGGTGGAAGGTGAGGTCGAGGACGGCGACGGGGATGCCGAGCAGGAAGCCGAACAGGCCGCCGAACCACACCATCAGGTTGAGCTCGCGCTGGCCGAAGTCGCGGAAGATCCGCACCACCAGCGCCGGGTTCTGCCGGAACTGCTCGATGACCATGATCTTCGGATCGAGCAGCTGGTCGATGTGGTTGCCGATCTCGGTGGTGATCGACCTGACGACATCGGGCAGCTGTTCGCGCACCCGGGCGACGACCGCGCGGCGACCGCGCTCGGGCAGGTCGCGCCACAACGCAGGGTGCTCATCGCGCATCACCTCGTCGATGAGGGACGGGAGCTCGGGCCCGAACAGCTCGACGATGTGCTCGGCGATCCGGTCGGGCTCGAGGTTCTGGTAGAACTCCGCGGGCGTGCCGAGCTTGGAGATCGCCTTGTCGACGGCGATCGAGCCCATCTTGGCGGCACGGGCGGGGATGATCCCCTGCCAGCCGATCCCGCCCTGCATCAGGCCCGGGATCTCCTGCACCGGGTGGGGCAGGACCCGCGAGAGCTCGCGAAGGCCGGGCACGGCGGCGCCGTGGAAGCGGAGCGGGCTGAACAACATGATCAGACCGGTCCAGTTGATGAGGATGCCGACCACCGCGGTGAACGCCGGGATCGACCAGAAGAGCAGCCAGTCGATGTCGGCCAACCACGCGGTCAGCTCGTCCACCCGTCATCCACCGCCTCTCGCGCATCTCCCGCATCGGATCCGCTGAGGGTAACGAGGATGAAACGATGGGGTGATGGTGAACGCACACCCTGACCATCGGCAGCTGCCGCAGCTGGTTGCCGACTGCGGCAACTGCTTCGGCCTGTGCTGCGTGCTGCTGCCGTTCCGCCGCGAGGGCGGGTTCGGGATCGACAAGGAGAGCGGGGACCCCTGCCACCACCTCGACCCGCGCGACGGCTGCAGCATCCACGACTCGTTGCGCGAGTCCGGCTGGTCCGGGTGCGCGACCTTCGACTGCTTCGGCGCAGGGCAGCAGGTCTCGACCGTGACCTACGGCGGCACCTCGTGGCGCGAGCACGACAACCTGGGCGAGATGGCCGCCGTACTGTCGGTGATGCGGCAGCTGCACGAGATGCTGGCCCACCTCAGCGAGGTGGGTCGGCGGGCGCCGGAGGCCGAGCCGGTCGAGCAGCTGAACGCGATCCTCGACCTCACCCGCGCGGACCCGGTGACCTTGCTGAGCACGGACGTCGAGGAGATCCGGTCGGGGGTCAGCGCGGTGCTGCGCGAGGCCGCGGCTCGACTCCACGGCCCGGCACGACCGATGCCCTCCGACCTGGCCGGCGCCGACCTGCGCGACCGCGACCTGGTCCGGGTCGACCTGCGCGGTGCGCTGCTGATCGGTGCCGACCTGCGCGGTGCCGACCTGGCCCGCGCCGACCTGCTGGGCGCGGACCTGCGCGGCGCCGACGTACGCGGGGCGCGGCTGGCCGACGCGTGGTTCCTGAGCCAGGCACAGCTGAACGGCACCCGGGGTGACGCGGCGACGACCCTCCCCGCCGCCCTGTCCCGCCCCGGTCACTGGTCGAGCTGAGCTGGCCCGAAGTCCACCGGCACCCTCAGCGGGTACGGCGCCAGACCACCACCGACTGGGTGGGGTCGGCACCGCGCAGCACCGGCAGCTTGTTCGGCGTCGCCGGGGCGGGGCGGGCACCGACGGACTGGCGGAGCGCCTCACGGGTCGCCTCGAGCTCCGCGACCAGGGCGCGGTTGCGCGCGTGCAGGTCGGCGATCTGCTGCTCGAGGTCGAGCAACCGGCGCACGCCCTCGACGCCCACGCCGGACGACGTCAGGTCGGCGATCATCCGGAGCCGCTCGATGTCGCGGTGGGAGTAGCGACGACCACCACCGCCGGTACGACCGGGCGAGACCAGTCCCATCCGCTCGTAGGCACGGAGCGTCTGCGGATGAAGCCCCGAGAGCTCGGCCGCCACGCTGATCACGTAGACGGCGGCCTCCGGACCGGGCGCGGCGAAGCTCATGAGCCCTCGAACAGGTTGGCGCGCAGCGGCTTGCCGGCGGTCGCGGCCCGGTAGGCCTCCACGGCCTCGCGGGCCGGCTGGTCGAGCACGGCAGGCACCTGCACCTCGACCGTCGCCAGCAGGTCACCCAGCGTGCCGTCACTGCGGGGCGCGCCCTTGCCACGCACCCGGAAGGTCCGCCCGTTCGGCGTACCGGCCGGGATCTTGAGAGTGACCGGCGCACCGCTGAGGGTGGGGATCCGTACCTCCGCGCCCAGCGCGGCTTCATCGAAGGAGACCGGTACGTCGAGGGTGAGGTTGTCCCCGGAACGCCCGAAGACCCGGTGCGGCCGCACCTTCACCTTCACGAAGAGGTCGCCGGCAGGCCCGCCGTTCTCGCCGGCACCGCCCTTGCCCTTGAGCCGGATCCGCTGGCCGTCCTTGACCCCGGCCGGGATCCGGGCCTGGATCGAGCGCGCGGACGTGCCCCGGCCCGAGCCGTGGCAGGTCGGGCAGGCCTCGTCGTAGACGAGCTGACGGCCACCGCACGCGGGACACGTCTCGTTCATCGAGAACGCGCCCCCGGCGGAGACGACCACGAAGCCGGCACCCTCGCACTCGGTGCAGACGTGCGGCTTCGTGCCGGGCTTGCCGCCGGTGCCGGAACAGTCGGGGCAGGGCGCGTCCGACGTCAACCGAAGCGAGATGGTGACGCCTTCGAGAGAGTCGGTGAAGCCGATCGTCGCCGTGGTCTCGACGTCGGGCCCGCGCTGGGCCCGGCGCTGCGACTGGGGTCGACCCCGGGTGCCGAAGAGGTCCCCGAACATGTCCCCCAACCCGCCGCCGCGGGTCCGGTCACCGAACAGGTCGCTGACGTCGAAACCACCCTGCGGGTAGCCGTGGCCGCCAGCGGCGTAGACCGAGCGAACCTCGTCGTACTTGGTCCGCTTCTCGGGGTCGCCGAGGACGTCGTAGGCCTCCGCGACCGACTTGAACCGGTCGTGCTTCGCGGTGTCGCCGGGGTTGGAGTCGGGATGGTTCTCCCGCGCCAGGACGCGGTAGGCCTTCTTGATGTCGCTCGCCGTGGCGTCCTTGCCCACGCCGAGGACCTGGTAGAAGTCCTTGGTCGCCCAGTCGGCGCGGACTCCGTCCTGAGTACTCATCGCGTCACCCCCTCTCCCCTCGTTCCCGCAGCGTCACTGCGGCGGGTCGACGACCAGCACCTGCGCGGCCCGCACCACGCGGTCACCGATCCGGTAGCCGGCCTTGGCAATCATCTGGCACGTCGTGACCTCCACGTCGGGATCTTCGCCGACGTGGGAGAGCGCCTCGTGGACGTTCGGGTCGAACGGGTCGCCGGGCGCGCCGAACTTGGTCAGTCCCAGCCCGCTGACGACTCGCTCGAGCTGGTCGGCCACAGCGGCGAACCCCTCCTCGAGCTCGCCGTGCTGACGAGCCCGGTCGACGGTGTCGAGGACGTCGATGATCGGCACCAGCACCCGGTACGTCGCGTTCTGGGTGATCAGGT